>NZ_JALKAR010000023.1:0-21871 GCF_023015725.1 Loktanella sp. F6476L
TAATCGGTATCTTTGCTTCAAGCCATTTGGCCAATTTACGACGTTCTTCGAGGTTCAGGTGGGGGTAGCAGCGTCCCATTGATCAACTCCATGCAAGGTTCTGTTTTAATACAGAATTCGCACTTCATTTGTGAATCCACCCCCGCCACACAAGAAAAACCAATAATCAGGGTTATGTTAAGTGGAGGGATAGGAAAGATATTCAAGGATAGGCTGTGAGTCTAACTCATGTTACGCGATGCCAAGTAAGCAATATTATCCATTTCAATCCGTTTGATTTTGATCCGTACCAAACCCAAAATCTCTAAGATTTATGCCTCTTGCTTTGGTTCTTGCCGGATGTGTTCTTGAACAGCGGCACTCACGTATTTGAGAAAATCTTCAAAAGAGATACGCACCTCTTGGTTTCCAGAATATGTCCAAAATTCAATGTACCCAAATCGTTCTGCTGGCCCGCCTTCATCTTCAGCCAGTCCTTCAGGAAACACACATTACAAATTTTCTGGATTATACCCTCGTTCATGTGAAAATTGCCGAGTACTTTAGCAATTTTGATATCGTTTAATCCGTTAAGGAAGTACTCGATTGGATATAGATCAAGGCTAAGTGAAATTCGTGTTCTTATCTAGTTCACTTCGGAAAAATCCACGTTAAACGCGCAGGTTGTGAGATCACTATCCGAAAGCAGTTGATCCGCGAAACTGGCTCGCTAGGCGGAACTCGGCTTCCGCAGTCGGACCATCTGCAATAAAATTGAACTCATGAGTTGGGTACTCAATGTCAGCCATTGGAAAACCCAGCTCTTCAAGCGTCTCGATCCAAGCCACGGTTTTGAAGATTTCATCAAGTCTCATAAAGGCTTTTTGGTCTTCAAAGTAGTCATGATCTAAAAATGCATAATCATTCACGACCATTAGGTTTGGGCCGTTTCCTGAATGGACCCAGTGATCCGTAGCATCAGGCTTTAACGCCTTGTTTAGAAAACCCAAGAAGCGTTCACGATTGTATGGGTTATTAGCGGCTTCATTCATTACCGCCGCCAAACAGCTTGATGCAACCGTCTTGCCATCCCATGCAATCCCATAGCCATCTGTATATGGTAACTTAATAATTTTTAGAGATGCTTTGTTCATTAGTCCTCAAACATGAGCGTATCACCATTCAGAACCATCACACCGCTAACATCATGAGAAATTTGTTTCAAAATGGTACTCAGAAACTGATACTGGCCTTCAATATTTTCCTTTCGTATACGCAAACCTGCTGCGGATTGGATGTTCATTGACCTCCCTAAGCCCGCTAAGATTTCGTGATCAAAACGTCCCGGTGGATAAACATCTTTCCAGTCTGAGTGGATAGAAAATCCAGATTCATCAACGACTTTCTTTAAAAAATCTCTTAACTCTTCTTCGGACAAATCTGAATACAGGTTGATATCTAGCGCAATCTCATTAGCCTCCTACACTACCGTCTGATCTTACAATCATTAGATCGTTGAGGCCATCGATTGGCCAGTCATCGAACTGGGCCTTCAAGTGTTTTAGTTAAGTTACAGCCTGTGAAGTCGACCTCAGCAAGCGCGCTCGCAATGAGTTGTTTGCTTGATTTACCGCCGGTATCGAGCCACCCTGTGTGTTGTTTGACTAATTCGTTGAATTCATTCATATTCATGGTCAAAATTGTGCCGTTACCTTCGAAAATGCCCTTTCAGATGAGAGAGTTAATATCTTCCACCATACTTTCAGGGGTGCAGCCTTCTATCCTAAGATCGCCACTTTCGGTATTTTCAATAACTTCTGCAAAGTACGGTTTTCCGGCACGATAGACGATGTGATCGAAAGGTCCATTTCTGGTTTCATCCGGCTCTGATACGTCAATGCCTTCACGCGATAGACCAATAAATGACGCTCTTAATGCAGCTTCCGTTTGGTCGAATATGAAAATATCAAGTGCAAATGAAAAATCTCCTGTCACCCTTGATATGAATGCGCCATTACGGCTTTCTTCTAAAAAATCGTAAGAAATGACGTCCTCTTCGGTATTTTGAACGTCATCGGGCATCAAGCTCAGATATTTCAGCGCGAACTCAAGAGCATCAGGGGTAACTGAGATCAATATACTTCTTTGTATCAACGGCACTTCCTCCAAATTTCTAAGACTTGCGCAATTTTTTCACTGTCTAGCCCTGGGAAATTTTCAGCAAACTTCATCGCATTTTCATAGGGCTGTCCATTCAACTGCTTGATGAATTGATGCTGTGCACGATCGATATTGATGATCCCAGGTCCAGCCTTGGGAAATGTAGTGCCCGTATCTGGATGGTATCCGTAAGTCCGCCCATTAACAACGATATCTTCGCCGATTAGCTGATACTGACCCCGCTTCAAGGCGTCCATATCAGCGCCTAAATCAATATCCGGGTCCACCATAGAATTCATTGCTTTTGTTGGATCTTTCCCTCTTGTTTTGCAAGGGTCATGTCGCCGGACAGGACGTTTGGGTGGGTTATCTAATTTCCGCACAATACGTATATTGCCACCGTTCATGCCAAGCGTATTGGGATCCACCTCGATCTTGTACTGTCGCACGCGGTGTCTGATGCGCGCGATGTTGTCGGCACCGGCGCGTGCGAGGGCTTCGATTTCGTCGTGCAGGCCTTTGCCGATACGTGCCAAAGCACGGATACCGTCCACGAAGGCCTCAAGGATATTCGCGAGGACCCCCAAGCTACGGGCTTTGGTCGCCAGCCCCCGCAGCTTCACGATAAATGTTGCAAAACGCCCGGCCAGTAATGGGATACCACCCCCGCCTAATAGGGCTGCAATCACCGCTAAAACGACCTCAATAAGGACCTCTGGCAAGATGAACCCAGTCACGACGCCGGACATTTCAGCCCAGAAGTTCGGCGTCATGTTCATGGCAATCGCCATGAGGATATGAAAGACATATTCGAACGCGTTAGTGTCGCTTGCGATCAAAATCAGACGTTCAATCCAATCCTGACCATTATCAATCAACTGCGCAAACAGTTCACCTAGTTCGCCCGGAAGCTGTCGCAGGCTATCCAGGGCAGATTCCATGAGATCAACAGTGCCAGACGCAAGATCACGCAAAGCTTGCATGATGATATCGAGGAATTCACTCAGATCATCGATGTCTTCAAACAGCCCAGTCACACCTTCAGCGACAGTTTCAGCCATTGATGTCCCATAAACAAACATCTGGCCGAACAAGCCGCCATATCTGAGCAAGCCTTGTTCAAGAGGCGTTTGGTTCTCCACGTAGCTTTCATACCAAGCTGTCGCAGCCTGATATTGAGAGACCGCCAGATCACTTACACCGCCCCAGAAGCCAGCCTCGCCTTCATACCAAGACACCAGCCCCTTACTAAGGCCACGCAGACGCGCATCAGGGATGGATAAAAGCCCCTTTGTTTCCCATTCGAGCACATAAGGCGCCAAGTCGATAAGTGCCTTGTCACGGAACTGCGTCAGTGCAGTACCAAGGTCTGCCATACCGCCATCAGCTTCGCCCCCACCTTGCGGAATAATCGATGCGACGACACTCCCGTGTGCGACTTCAACAGGTGGCGTTGTTCCCATCGTCACCAGCGGCGCAGTGGGTGCATCACCGTCTTTCTGACCGTGGGCAATCAATGGCTCGGTTGTCAAAGAACCGTCAATCACGATGCCTGTAGAGTCTTCGAGCCGCACTGCGCTATTGGTAAGAGGCGTAAACCAGCTATCGGTGTAGTTGGCTTCTACAGCAGCCTGTCCCGTACAGGGTAAACAGACACGCTCCATATCACCTTGAGCAGACGGCGCGTTTGCTTGCGCGCGTGCGGCCACATCACTTGGGCTTGGAGATTGGCCGTTTCCATCTGCCATTACAGTAACCCTGCTTGGTGTAGATCGTCTAACCGGCCTTTCATACGAACCATTTTATGCTCTTCATTCAAGGATGATTCTAATACTTGTTGGATATATCGATCTGGGTCACGGCATTCGAATTCTTCGCCGTATACAAGCTGCCAAGCTGCAAATGTATGGACATGCCGAACCGCTCGCACTTGATAGCGGTCCATTTTTTGAACCACACGGCCTACCAAGTCAGTCAAGTCATTCTCTGTCAAACCGCTGGCCTCATCGGCAAAGCTCTTGCGTAAAGCTAAACCGACTTCCAATTGACGACGGCGCTGCATAGCCACCGCAATCGCTCTTTCATCAGCAGATACGAATTTGGGACTCGTGGGACCTTCCGAAGATATCTTATCTTGTGGAAGCGCGTGAACGGTCACATGGCCCGGTATCGGACAGCATACATAACTCGCAACTGTGATCTCATCATAGCCATGAAACAAAGGGCAGCGCTGTTCTGATCGATTACTGTGTTCAGTGATGTACGCTTGTAACACCAGCGGTTCCCAAAACCGGAAATACCGCCAACGTCCATCGGTTTGCTGTACTTTTGTGAACCTCCTGAAATGAGCGCAAAGATCAGCCAAAGATGCATCTGACCGTAGATATATCCCTGGCTCTTTGTCCCAAAAATGCCATGGCGCGTCAGACTGTGTGAACAGGTTGCGAGTGAAGACGTTTTCGTCTTCGAGCTGGACGATCCAAGGGGCTACGTCCTTCAGCTCGTCGTAGGCATTGCCTTTGAACAGACAATGGTGCGTGAGACCTGAGACCTCCAGCAATTCAGGCAGGTTCGGCACTTTGGCTGCATCAAGGATCGCAAATGTATGCAGCGCTGTATCGCAGGGCCGGCCGAAAAGCGACTCGTAAAGCGCATCCGGTACAGTCTTCAAATCCACGACGCCAAGCTGCGCATCAAGCGGATCAACACCGTCGATTGTATTGATCTGCAAGTCTGGCTCGTCGGGTGCCCCAGCCGTTTTAGGCGACTGAACCCAGTAGTCATCAAAATTGTCAGCGTTCAAAATACAGCGACTTTCCTAAGCCTCGATCACACCTGCCAACAGATAACCCTAGGCAGCAATAACGCAACTTATAAGCGTTCGATACGGCTGGGGAAAGGCGGTGCTATAATGCTGGTTTCGAGCTTAAATAGAATTTGTAATACAAGCTACATATCCTGCTATCTTACTATCTCAAACAGCCGTTTGGACTTCGAAAAATCGCCGGGCCAGCCTGGGCCAATCCTGCAAAATGCCTGGGCCAAACGCGTCCATGACGAATTAACCCGCTGAAAATAAACAGTAAAAATGCTATACCACTGAAACACCTTCAAAACGCCCCTTACGCCATTGTTTTTGCGTGCAAAAACGCCTGCCGCAGAGAGCTGCATGACGTGTGTAATTTTTATGGGACTGGCTGTCCCACGAGATGCATTCCTTCCAAGCAGGTTTGGGTGCTTTGTCACTGCCGACCCGCAAAAGGCTAACAGAACGATTGCGCAAGACAGGGGAATTGGAGGCCAGAGCCACGCAGCGCACGCTCAGACTCACCACCGCCGCGCAAAACGGCCCGAGAGCCCTGACGAAGCTCACTGAGGCGCAACTACTAGCAATGACTCCCTTGAGAACAAATGAAACCAACAGCACCCAGTGCCGCTCATTTCACGGGCGGCATGACTTGGCTACAGAACCCGCCCATTCAATTTTGCAGGGCCTCAGTGTTCGTGCGAGATATCTTCACCATTACCCAGTCAAAAGATCGGTCCAACTAGCCTCAAAATTTCTACACACGTCACGCAGCTCTCTGCGGCAGGCGTTTTTGTTAGCAAAAACAGGCCCTTACAGGCGACTAGTGGGTCGCGAAGTGGTTTTTGCGTTTTACGCATTTATTTCAATGACTTGCGGGGCGCTGGACGCGTTTGGCCCGGCACTAATTTGTCGGCTGGACGCATTTGGCCCACGTTGGCGTTTACCGTGAAAAGCAAATTTTGACAGGGTGTTTCGTACGTTCAATAATCACGATTTATGCTGTTTTTACCTAGGATTGATGGAATGGACTGAACTTGCATCATGGTTTTCGTACGGTAATGTGTCCGAAACTCATTTCGGACAAAATGATCCTGTATTTTGAGAAAGACCGCACCTATGCCTGAAGCCCGAGACTTCATCTATTGCCGTCGAGATCCGGATCTAGCGGATGGGGCAGTCAGTCAGGGGCCGACGTCGTCCGAGCTTACGATGATCCGCGGGCGACTGAAGGCCGCACGAGACGAGGGTTTTGACGTGCGTAAGCAGGATGTAATCATCGAGAATGTGAACGCGGCGGTCGCAGCGTCAGGTCGCCCAAAATTTACAAAACTTTTGCGTAGTCTGGAACCGCAAGACGGGCTTATTGTTTGCGGCTCGACGAACTTGGACACAACGCAACTGATATCTTGAAGACGATCCGAAAGGTGGCTGACCGCGGCGCCGAGGTGTATTGCATGGGGGCTTCACGCGATCAACTGTCGTCAACCGAGCAGGTCATGAGCACGTTAAAGGCCCTCGCGAAACTTGATCAGAGTGCGGCGAAAAAAAGAGTGCGGGACGGGCGCCCGTCGGACGGCCCCCGTCGCTTTATCCAAAGGCGCGCGCCAAAGTCCGGGCAGGCCTCGCAGCGGGCGAGAAGATCACCGATCTCGCACGCAGGTTTGATACCACCCGGCAGACGATTATGCGTATCCGGAACGCAAAGGGATGAAGCCACCACAATCACTCAAGTAGGCGATTCCCCCTTTCAAGATGCCTTTAAAAGAACTGCCGCATCCATTCAAATTCGCCATGTTTGCCGGAGGGGTTGACCAAATCTGCTACGCCAACGCCGTAGGAATTTGATGCTATGGCCGATCATCGCCATTCGATCAGCGATACGCCTCTGAGGGGCGCATGAACTCAATCATCATCGCGCTCCAATGCGTTGAGCCATCCGTTTGTGACATCGCTCCCAAAAATCGTCCCAAAGCTTTTGACTTTTGGAAGCCGCGCTGGTGCCAATGCCTTTGCCACCCGTCTGTAAGCTGGAAGGATATCGCCTGTCGTGACATCCCCAATTGCGGGCGCCGCCCCCGCTTGAATGATTTTGCCGTCGCCAAGATCGTGACAGATGATGCCATCGTCGCCTTGCAACGCTTGGACCACCTGATCGGTGCCGCCACAGAGTTCATCTAGCATCTGGTTCCGGACGAACGTAAGCCAGTTCACACGCTTGATCCGTGGTAAAAACCAAACATGTTCAGGCCAGTATTTGAGCAGATGTGCGGTGACCCAGCCGCCGTTTTCGTAGTCTAAAAGCTGCGGCAGGATTGTTATTTCACTGATCCTGAGGACCCGCTCCCAACTGTCACACTGCGAGTTGTGGCTAAGGCTAAAACGCCCCTTTTTCGCTCATTCGCTTTTCAGATTTAGGTGAGCTCCGAGGCAGCATTTGTCATAAATCCGTCCTTGAAAACCAAGGCTAATTGAGCCGCCGCATTGATATCTTTAGGAGCGCCCAAGCGCATCCATCGGACGACCTGATGATATCTTGCAGGCCCTGAACAATTTAAGTTTACGGCGCGTACAGAGCCTTGATGCACCAAAGGTACAGAAAGCACTTGAAGAGGCGCTGGGATAATCCGAGTAGACAACCAGTCTACCACAGGACGGATTGAAGACTGTGTCGGTTCCGTCGTGCTGTCGTTCAGCGACGCCGCAAAAGGCGGCGATGAGTAAGCCGGCTTGACTGAATTCACGCAGAGCAGGCGGATGTGGTCCAGCAAACTGCCAAGGGCACCGGTTGACCAGATCGTTTCCAGAAGAACTTCTTGTCGATTATTACTCTCGTAGTTCAGACCACGCCTGCAGCATGACTTTCCAAGATGATCTCGAAAACGCGTCGGTTTATCGCCCAGCTTTCGAAATCTGTGTCTGCTGCTGGTGAAAGAAGTGTGATCGACAGCGGCAGGCTACTTGTGATGTTGCGAAGACAAAGCAGCGTCACGCGTTGACCGTCGACAGTTGTTCCCCGTCTGATATGAGCCGAAAATTTACTTGCGCCTTTAGTTCCTTCGAGGATCAGTTGCGCATTATCGAGACGTACGCCCTGCGGCTTAAGTTTTGCCAGAAGTGACTCTTCCAGCGCCTCTGGTTTTATATCGAGCGCCCCGAGGCTCGCGACGAGTGTACCTGTAACGATTTCATCTCTTTTGTGCTTGAATACAGCTGACGCGCCGTACCGTGGCACGTCAGCGGTTGGTTCGCTGGCCCAACTTTGGGGGAGAAAAAAGGCGGCTTCGCCCAAACTGCTTTTCAAGCTTTGCTCGCCCATAGCCTCTGCATATTTAGTTCCGGATGGGGCTAAGAGCTTGAAACGACTGGCAGCGATCAGCGCAAACTCTTGAAGCCAAAGGTTGTCAGCGTCGCCTTTAGGGTCAATTGATCCATCAATGAGAAATACGAGATCGCCGTCTTTGACAGTTAACATGCGATGCAGGCGGCCGGTTTCCTGCGAAAGAAAGACGGCGTCACCCATGATGCCATTCGGGGTCGGCAGCTCACGAAAGGCCGCGATGTCAAAACCTTGTGTCTTGGCCCAAGTGCGTAGCCAATCGGAACCGTTCATTACACGGGGTAAGAATGCGCACCAAAGGTTAACATATGCATCGTGCGATGCGCCAAGCGCCGCGGTCGTACCGGGCGCCGCAAAGGCAAGCCTGAGGATGGGGTTTGTTGCGGACGGAATATGGTCTGCACCGATCGTTTCCACCGACCACAGCTTCGGCAGCGCATATTGAAAAGCACCAGACGTGAATACGCCTTCGCGCACGATTACATCCATGAACCCAGCTTCAATCACGTCTGGGGTGCTCAAGGGATGTTCAAGTATCTGAATTTCTGCCATATTTCCCCCTATGGCCCGTCCGGCCTTGCACGGTTATCATAGCTTGGTCCGACACTAAGGTCGAAGTCTAATTTGGCCCCCACTAGGGCCGCCAATGATGCACCGAGACCGACATGGTATCGTTCTGTGTCGAGGTTTTGATACGCATGTGCCTGCGCGCCAAGCGCGGCTGATCCTGCGGAAACGCCCGCTTTCCCACGTCCCGATATTGTCCAGTCCGTAAATGGGATCGGTATGTTAAATTCGCCTGTGGCGTCAGCCTTTGCAGCCATGGCTTCGGCACCGAAACCAACCCCGACCCCTGCCCTGTTACCATCCGAACCAAGAAGGAAATTGCCCTTGGCTTCTGCCGACATCAGGCTGTATTGGCCTGCGGCCTCGCCCAGTGGATTGTTTTGATCTGATCCGACAAATACGGAAGCACCGTGCTGGACAAGGCTCGCTTCTGCTTTGCCACGCGCGCCGATACCGTGGACGATTCCGCCTTCAACTTGGGCATTTGCCGTCATCACGTTTAACTGGTGTGAGCCCCCGACCGGAACGTTTTCAGCCGTGCCGACGTGGTCCATCCGTGACAATCCAAGCCCGATTTGACCTTCGGCATTCCCTATCAGGCCTTGGCTTTCCGCGTCACCACCTGCTTCGGCATAAATGACGTCGACGTTTTCATCGCCGCCAGCGCGAACGATTGCTGGTTTTTCAGACGCATTTCCCGCATCGGCGGGACAGTTGCATACGACTTCTTCGGGCTGTGCGTCTTCTTTTTCCTCTGCAGATTCCTCTCCGGCTTCGACGCCGTCTTGTGCCGCAGGTGGGACATCGGGCGGGGTATCTGCTGGCGGCTCAGCAGGCTGGCTTGGTGCCACGGACGACGGCGGCGCCGTTTCTGCGTGCGGGGATGGTGTTGGCGCTGGCGTTGGTCCACTAGGTGCGGACATGGTCGGTGAGGTCGACATAACCGACGGTGCAGCTGGTGGGCTTGGTACGATCAGCGGGTCGCCCGCATAAATCAAGTCGGGGTTGCCGATACCGTTCGTGGTCGCAAGGTGATTGACGGTCGTGCTATGTGACCGTGACAGGCCCGAGAGCGTATCGCCCTTTTGAATTTCGATCGTCTCAGCCATGCTTTTTTGAACCCGCAGTTATATATGCCTTGATCCGTTGAAGGCGGACCTCAGCCGAAGCACGAGCGGTAATCAGCCCGCTTAACCATTGATACTGCGTCATTTTCGGAAACGCATATGGAAAAGTGACAAGAATAAAACTCAGCCGTGTGATCTCTTTTTCAGTCCAAAATCTATGTTGATGGCAAATGTGAAAGGCCTGCGTGATACGTGCGTCAACTTCGTCATTGGGAACATCGCTTAGCTTTTCGGCCATAAAATCGCGCAGTTCGCGGCGCAACTTATCATAAAAAGCATCTGCACTGGATTGTCGGAAACGTGTGAACTGTTCTTGGGATAGCGAAATCATTTCTACGCTTTCGCCTTGAACAAGAAATAGGCCAAAAGACAGCTTGCGATGCAGATGATGATACACAACACGACGCCAACCGTACCCGCAATTTGCTTGATCTCAGGATGCAAGCCTATCTTGGCGATGCGCGACTCCGTTTGATGACCGCCTGAGGCAATCATACCCTGCACAAAACCAGCGAATGCCCTCCAGATTGCTGGTTGTGCAAAGGCAAAGCCTACACCGCCCAAAAGCGCGAATACCGTTTTCATCGTGCGTGCGGCAAGATCTCTGTCCCCGTTGAACAAGCCCAGCATGCTCTCTCCGGCGATCGCGAGCAGGATCAAGATTGCAAAACATGCGTAGGTTACGAAGAGCATCGTTCGTTTTCGTCCTATCTTGGCAGTTCCGGCTAATAGCGCCGCCTTTTCGAGACTTAGAGGCTTTGCAGCACCGACGCCAGCCACAATCTTGAGTTGTCAACTTGATACGCAGCGCCTAACGTTCCGATCAAATAGCAAGTTTGCACAAAGGGTGCGTGAATGGCGATTAAGTTAGACCAGACTGGGCGTTTTGGCCGATTGGCGACCGAACTGGGCAAAAATAAATTAGTTCTGACAGGGTTTCACGGTGAAGATTTCGTAAACAACCTGTTTGATTATCGCGTTGATGCACTCTCCTTGGATCCTGACATCGATCTTGCCGATCTGATTGGGACACAAGCAACCGTCACCTTTGACGCCCTGACAGGTGAACCGCGCCATTTCAACGGTATCGTCACCGAAGCACAGAACATGGGGATCACGGCGACCGGAAATGGATACCAATTATCGCTACGCCCCTGGTTCTGGTTGGCAGGACAACGTGAAAATCACCGGATTTTCCATGAAAAAAGCGTTGTCAAAATCATTGAGGAAGTCTTTGCAGACTGGTCTGGTGCGTCCAATCCACTTTTTGAGAACCGTTTGACCGGTGACTATCCCGATCTCGAATACACCGTTCAATACGGTGAAAGCGATCTAGCTTTCGTCTGCCGACAGATGGAACGGTTCGGCATAAGCTATCATTTTGACCACACAGAAAACGGCCATACCTTAGTGATGACGGACGCGTCCGAAAATTTCACACCTGTTTTTGCCAATACCCGGCCCTATCACAATACAACGAGCGACCTTGCTTTTGATGAGGAACGGTTGTGGGGCTGGATAGCAGGGCGTGGATTGACGACCGGTGTGGTCCGGCTCGCAGATTACAATTTCAAGACACCCAAAAGATCCATGGAAGTGGACCGTGCCGCTGACGCTGGCTACGCTAATCATGGCGCGATCGAAAAATATCGTTACCCCGGCGATTATCTTGATCAGGGAACGGGCAAAGGTGTGAACAGTTTGCGTCTGAAGCAAGAACAGGCCCGCGACCGGCGACATCGTGTGAACGGCAATGTCGTATCGCTGAGTGCTGGCATGGTGATTGCGCCGCGCGATCAAGCGGTTCCCTTGGTGAAGCCGGGTCCCTATGTTTGTCTGGCTGCAAAGCATTCTTTCGAGACAAATTATTATAACTCGGGTGACGACAGTGGTGATGCTTCGTCCTTCGAAGGGGAATATGTACTGACCGAGGTCGACGCGCCTTTCGCCCCCGAACTGATCACAGATCGTCCGATCATTCACGGCCCTCAAACCGCAATGGTTGTCGGAGAAGGTGAAATCGACTGCGATGCGCATGGCCGTATTTTAGTGCGTTTCCATTGGGACTTGGCTGGTGCCAATTCGATGCGGTGTCGCGTTGTGCAGACGTCTGCATCGGGCGAATGGGGTGGCATGATTATCCCGCGCATCGGGATGGAAGCTGTCGTCGAGTTTCTTGAGGGTGACCCTGACAAACCGATGGTCACGGGATGTGTGTTTAATGGGGGCACAGACAGCCCCTACAAGTTGCCAGCCAACAAGACCAAACATGTGATGCGCGCTGACAGCCACAAGGGATCTGGGTTTAACGAGATCAGTTTCGAGGCGGAATCCGGCTCCGAGAACATGGCGATTCACGCACAAAAAGATCAGACGATCCGCGTGCTGAATGATCAAAGTTCGAACATCTCATCAAACCGGATGGAGAATATTGGTGCCAACGCCAGCACTGCCATCGCGGCCAATCAAATGGAGCGGATCGGTGCCAACAAAAACACGACCGTCGGCGGCGGTGGTGCGGGTCTGTTGCAGATGCTGATGCCGCTGGTGCAGGCTGGCGGTAAGATGCTGACAAAGGGCGGTCAAAAGTCTGGCGCGCCTGGGTCGGTTATGACCTTTGCGAGTGGTGTGTCAGGCGTGCTTGATATGCCAAAGGAACTCGCAGCTATCGCGCAGAAAAAAGCACTTAGCAGTTCCGGTGGTCACCGTTCCGCGGGGGGGGCGGCGCAACTGGCGCAAAGTGCGATCATGTCGAAACTGCTGTCGATGTTGATGCCGTCATCAGGGTCGATGAACACAACTGTCGAGAAGTTCAAAAAAGACACGATCGGGCAAGCCGCAACCGAGCAGATCGGCGTCGCCAAGAACACAGTTGTGGGCCAAGTCATGACCACGTCAGTGGGCAAATTGATGAAGACTAAGGTGGGTGAAGACTACGACCTGGAAGCCAAAAAGAGCATCTTTAGCCGCACGACGACGCACACCCTGCACGCAAAAGACAAATTTGTCATTGCCGGCCCTGGTGGCACGATCATCATTGATAAGGGCGGTATCACGCTCAAGACAAAGCACCTGAAAATCAAGTCGCCCAAGGTCGACTTCAGTTCTGGTGCTCCTGATCAAGTGGACGCATTGAAGTCGGACAAGCCCTTCGTTCAAGACTGTAAGGGTAAATAGCGCATGGCGGCGATGACCTTCAACAGTTGTGCCCATTGTGACGACTGCGATGACCTGCTGACTGAAATCCAACGCCGGATGCACAGCACTGAATCCGGTGGTGACAAAGGTTTGTTGACACGTATCAGTGAGCAAATGTTCGGCTGCCAAACGCCTGCCAACACTGTCAGCACACAGGCTGCTTGCGCAGGGCATCGTATGCAAGGCACTTGGGATGGTCACAATCGGGCTATCAAAACCCAGCATGGCCGGCTCCGCGATGCTGTTGATGATTATGATGACAATGATTGCGGCGACCTTGTAACGGACCAACCTGCAGCGCAACGCTTCATGAACGGAGCACGAGCAGCTGCATACGCGCCATCACACGAGGTATCTCCTGGATCTTACCAGGGACCTGCCGGATTGGCTTCTGTGGCGGCTGATCCTCCAGAACCTCCCACGCGAACGTGGGGCGAATGGGCGCGGGATCAGGCCCAAGCGGTATGTGTTGGCGGGTTGCGCGCAGGCGGTACGACACTTGGAGCGTTGGGCGGAGGTCTTGTGATGGGCGGCGAAGGACTACTTGTCGGCGCGGGAGCAGGTACGCTAGTCGCCCCCGGTCCGGGGACTGTCGGAGGCGGCATTGTCGGCACCGCAACAGGCGTCACAACTGGCGTCATTGTCGGCGGAGGAACAGGTTACTTGGCAGGCGATCAAGCAGCGGATTGGTTATGTTACTGATGTTATACGCGAAATCGGATGAAGGTTTATGACGACGGACATTTGGAACTATCCCGACACGGAAGCGGTGTTTGCACCAACGTCGCGGCATGAACAGATCGTATGGCTTTCGTTAGAAAGCCTTGCATCGTTCTGGAAACATTACCCCGTTCTTGAAGGATGTCTCGCGGATGTCCGTACGGCGGCACGAGCGGCATTGGAACCTTACCAACTCGGACAAACCCAGGACCCCGCAGAACTCCGATTTGCAGCGGCTTTACAAGCATGTTTGCAACCCGCAAAGGCACAAGACGTCGCTACCTTTCTGGAAGGTCTCGCTGATCTTCAAGGTCTAGAAATGATTGGACCTTGGCGCAACTTCTTTGGCCAACACCAACGTCAACTTTACGTAGAAGGGTTGCGCCCCGAAGCAGCAGAACTGCTCGCGGCCTCTTTCCGCGATGATGTGATCAAGGTGAAAAAAGATCGTGAGGAAATGCTTCGGAATGAAGTGACTGACATCGTTTTGTCGGACTGGGATCTTGCAATACACGCCTACTATGGCTTGAACTATTTTAGTACGGACCAATTTGACAAGAGCACGGTACTGGTTGGCTTGAATGGCCTGACTGATGCGACACTGTTCAATCGCTTTTTACAGGAGCAGGTTCTTGTTCTACCTGCCCATGAACAAGATGCCCTTTTGACTGCGGTGCGAGAGTCGTGGGTCGACATTGCGCAAGCAGATCCCATCGCCGCAATGAAAGGGATTGCAGTTGATGGGGTGGCCGAAGCCGCGAAAATACCACCAGCGGCACAGCTTGTCATAGTGTTATGAGGAGCGCGCCGTGCATTTAGATGACGGGTTTTTCGAACGTGCAGAAATGATGCGCGACCGATCGCATTTGTCTGCGCTAAAGGATGCAGTGAGCGCGGTGCCATCTTTGGCCGGAGCGGGCAAAGACGCGCAGGCCTTGATGGCCGCGGCAATTGACCAAATTTGGTCCGAAGCCTCCGCGCTCGGTCTTCACTGCCCTGTATCTACGCAAAAATATGTTCTGATCCACATGACCCGTGCAAGGTGGCGTAATAACTCCACACATTTGGCGTTTGTCGCGCGGATGATTGGCACACCCAACCAAAATTGGCGGATGGAAAGCGGAGTATTGGCAGTTTATCAAAATGTCGTTGCCGCACATTACCTGATTCCGGCGTTAACCGCGTTTATTGCTAAGGAAGAGTTGAAGCTGTGATGAATTCCGACCCTACGAAAGACGAAGTCCCTCCACTTCCAGAGTTTCTTGCGCCTCCTCCGGAAAAAGAAGCCGCAGAGTTGGGTTTGACCGCGACGGTTTTCGACCCGCTTGAGGCGGATGAAGTTGCACGAGACAAGGCTGGTGACACCGAAACGCCGCCTTTGCGCGCCTATCTGATGCTTGATGCTTCCGTCGATCCCGATATCGCCGTTTGTCTTCAGGCGTTCGATAGCCCTGCACGTTGTTTATTCGATGGTGCGGCGTTTGAAGAATTATCCGAAGTAGGGCCGTGGGTGGTTGAAATCACCCGCTATTCAGATGCTTGGGATTGGTTTGTCGAGGATGGTTTTGGCAACAGCTGGGGCATCGTGATTCATTCGCGGCTGGAACTCATGCGTCTCAAAGTTCAGATGAAAAAGTTCATCAAGATCACAGATGACACCGGCGAGACATATTTTTTCAAATTCTACCGGCCTGAGCATTTTAACACGTATATTCCGGCGTTTGACGCAGCGCAGCTTACAAAATTCACAAAGGGCGTAGAGACATTCTTTGCCGAGAAAAACGATGATCCTAAGATTTTGATGGCCCATCAACCAGTCGATGATCAACTCCTGACCAAAGAGGTTGATCTGTTCGCCGTAGGTGAACCGCTATTGATTAAGCCACCATCGCCTGAAGAGGCGCAGGCGTGGATAGATGCAGCCATCGCGGCAAGCAATGCATAATAGGAGAGAATGAAAATGGGTAAACCAATTGCAGTTCTGGGCATGATGCATGTGTGCCCCAAGGTTGAACCGGGGCCACGGCCGCACGTCGGTGGTCCCGTGATCGATGCAGGTCAAAGCCATGTAAAATTTAATGGTATCCCGTTGGCCGTTGAGAACGGCAAATGCATGTGTACGGGGCTGCCAGGACCAGACAAGATGTCCAAGGGGTCATCCATCGTCAAGATCAACGGCAAGGGCGTGATGCGGGTTGGTGATTCAACGGGTCACGGTGGCAAGATCGTAGCGGGCGTGCCGACGCTAACGGCTGATTGACGACCTTAGGATTGATCACATGCTACGCATTTCTCAGGACCAAATAGCTTCCCGTGTCGATACGGATGACGCCTTTGCTGAGTGGTATATTCAGGACGTCTTGCGGAACCATTTTCCACAGGACTATTGGGCATTGTCTGACGAGAGTAAGCGGGAAATGGTGTTGAACGGGCGTAGCTATGCGCGATCTTTCGGCTTAACAAAAAATGAAAGCCAAGCTCGTTTCGTAACACTCATGTGGTTGATTGGCCCTAACTTCTATCACTTTGACGGTTACAGCCATGCCTTAGCCGAACAGAACCTCACCGAAACAATGCGGCTCGATAAGTGCTTCGATTTGCAGAAAGATTTGGCGGTCGTCGCTATACAAGGGGCAGACGCATTGTACTGGTACCCACACATGGTTGCATTGAGAAATGAGAGATCAGTATGAGCGCTTATTTGCGAGAGGACGGCGTTGACGTCAATCAACAACGTACGGCTTGGCAGGAACTGAATGATTTAAACAGCCAATACGGTGAACTTGTCGCAGATGGCGGTTTGGCTGCCGCCAGCTTTGCGCCACCGCCATGGGGGACTGCCGCAGATGTCGTGTCCATTGGTAAATCGCTCTGGTCTGGCAACTGGGGCGATGCTTTGTTCGATACGATAGGTATCGTTCCGCTCTTTGGGGACGGGATCAAAGCTGGCCGTCTCGTTAACAAGGCAAACGATTTACGACGTGCTCTTGATGTTGGTGGGCAAGCCATGCGGGCATCCTTGAGGAAGACAAAGGACGCGGCTGGTCGTTATTGGGATGACATCGTCAGATCCAGCCGTGGTCGGTATGATGAAGCGATTGAAGCATGTGGCGGAAGCCGTCGCTGTATGGATAAGAAAGCCAGCCTGAAGGGCCCACAATATCGCAACACACCCCGTGAATTTGATGACGACGGGAACCGGTTAGGTGAATGGCTGGACAGCGACGGCAATCCGGCAGAACGCGGTGACGGCATTTGGCATCCCAATGGCGCCACCGGAGATCCTGTCGAATACAAGAATGGTTTTCCTGATTTCTCCAGCCCCTCCCATTCAGCGGGATCCGTAGAAATCCCAATGCGTGGCAACCATAGTTCAACGAATGGGACAGGCGACTATGCCGTCGCCGAAGACGCGTGGCGTCAGCAACATGGCGACATGCCGGATGGATACGACGACGGTGATTTCATTTGGCACCATAAAGAAGATGGCGTGACGATGGAACTCGTGCGTTCTGAGGTTCATACCGCGAATAGACACGCTGGCGGTGCTTCGCTCCACGCTGGTTCACAATCAGATAATTTTTAGAGGACATAGAAATGCCAGCTCGAAAAGTGATCCCCAAATCGCCCTGTAGTGCCGATGAAATTCTAGCATTTCTAGGGACCGCAGCGAATGCCCCTGAACTATCAACATATGTTCTATTCTTAAGCCGTTATGGTGGCGGGCACGTTTTCCCCAACTCTCTTGTGGCAAATGAACCAATCAATTTTGAGTTTTCTGATCCGAAATGGTCATTGCAAAGCTTTGTGACTGTTGCAAAAAATATGGCCGATCACGACGGAGCATTGCAGCAGGGGCATTGGGACGAACAGTTCCGCCCCATTGGGCGAACAAGCGCTGGCGATAAAGTTCTGTTAGGCGTTGCTGCTGTGAACCTTGGGCAGGTTTTTTATTGGACGCCCGATGATGACGGTATTTCATACCGATTTGTTCGTGTGGCCGACAGTTTTGAACACCTCTTGGATCAAATGGAGTACTACGAAGATCAAGGTATGACGCCGCCGTGGAACCGTATGGACAGTCCCGACAGCCCCCCTGCGATCGCGCTAGACCTGACAGTTTAATCATGTTTTTGCCAAGTACAGTGCGCGCTACTTTTCCCGAGAATTGGCCTGACGCGCTAAAAGAACTGTCTGTTCCCGCTGCGGAAATAGAGGTCGATGTGAGCGATGTGCAAATGCTTGGCACATTTAATGGTTTTGTCAGGCAGAACACCGAAACGCCTCAGGTACATGGATTTAGCGACGAATTTTACGAAAAGGTCGAAGCGGGCCTCACGGACTTCCCGACCGGCGTCATGCCACGACTGGGCTATTGCAGTTGGAAGGGGTCAACGATTGTCCATAAGCCTGCAAAAACGTTGGCCGATGTCATGCAAACCGTGACACAAAACGACCCCCGAATTGGTCGGGCGCTAACCTGTGCAATCGTAGCCGAAGAGAGTGTGACACTTCATCTTCGGCAATGGCAAACAATCCCTCCCTCTTCCGAGTTCCGCGTTTTTGTAAAGGACGGGGCAGTATTGGGTGTTTCTCAGTATCATTGGCGGGAGTCGTTTTCAGAACTGTTGCGCAACGCGTCTGGTTATGCAGATTTGCTGCAGACACTATTGTTGCAAGTGCTCCCCGTTTTGCACTTGGATGAGTGTGTCATCGACGTTTGTGTGAATACAGAAGCGGCGTTCGTTATCGAAATAAACCCCCTGATCAAGCAGACCGATTTCTGTTTATTTGGGCGCAATGGCGGCGATGATTTCGACGGATCAATGCGGTTGTTCGATGGACGCGATGTTGTTTCGGTCCGGCCATATTCGTAATTGAGGCTGAGAACGCATTCGCGCCTTGGGATCCGCATATAAGTTTGATCTTACCACAACTATCACAAGAAGCTTCGCCCGCCTCACGCAACGACTGAT
The DNA here is from genome assembly GCF_023015725.1 of Loktanella sp. F6476L. Lineage (NCBI taxonomy): Bacteria > Pseudomonadati > Pseudomonadota > Alphaproteobacteria > Rhodobacterales > Roseobacteraceae > Loktanella > Loktanella sp. F6476L. The sequence continues at coordinate 18,874 of NZ_JALKAR010000023.1, forward strand.
AGGCTCTCATCGATATACACCAACCAGTCGGACTTACCACGATACAAGGGGCGTTCATCGGCATCTACGCGTTGGCCGGGAGGTCAGCTCATGTTGCTATTCTGCGTGCTCCCCATATGGTCGTCCCCCATGACCAACACCCTCTTTTCGCACCACCTGACGACACCAACCCCCATCGCGATGCCTGCGTTTCGCGCTTGTGCAGCGCTGGATGGGGCGTTGTCGGATGAAGCGAACAAGACCTGCGCGTCTGATCTGTTCGAGGCGTTCTTGGACAACTTCGGCCCCGACATCGCCTACGCCGCGACGTCCGGTAGATCACGGTGGACACCGAAACTGGTGAAACCCACAGCCACGAAATTGAAGCGGATGAGAGAGGTGATCGCGAACGGTTTCAATACCCATACCGGAATGCGTCTGTATGGTCCCGATACGAATGCGCTTGGGAAGCCAGCGGTGCCTTTCCTCAGCATCACGCAGGTTTATCCGACCTTCATCGTGATCGACATTGCGGTTCCGCACGATCATCCCAACCGCGACGCCTTTGCGCAGGCCAGCGATCGTGCCTTGCGTCTGGCAAAATTGATGGCGGGATATCAAGGGTTTGGATTCTTCAAATCCCCGATCAGCGGATTGGCTGATAACAATTTGCCCGTTGCATCCGACCGCTTCCGCGCCGCGACGATGGCCGAATGGATGGGCAATCCGTCTTGTACCCTCTGGTCCCCGCGCACCGCAGATAATTGGCCAGGATATGAAGCAGGCATCACCGAACTCGGCTGGCGCACCTACGTCGGTCGTATGTTTACGGACCGCATCACGGCCGCCCCTGCCGCGAGCTTAACCATCGAAGACATGCCCAACATGCAGATCGTCACAGCAGGCCCCGCCCCGATCTGGGGCGACGTTAACGCGAACGAAGACATCACGGCCTACAAAGACGCCTACGCCTACCTCGCCCCCGCATTTACCAGCCGTGACATGTTGCGATCCAGCACGCTGGGCGGGATCCCATCCTACGACCCTGCCCGCGCCGCGGTCGTTGATGGGTACCTTAACCGTTTCGCCTAACCGACGCGTGTTTTGCGCAAGATTATCAACCAATAGTTGCCAAGCGAGGATCATCTCTTATTGTGGCGCTGGTGATGAAGTGCTGAGATTGATCAGCGACATGAACGCCATCTTCAAGCAAAATGACCGTATGGGTTCGTTGTCTACAATTCTTGGGCAGGATGTGTTGAACCTGTTAAGCTTTGACGGAGAAGAACATCTCAACGAGTTATTCACTTCCCGCATCGAAGCATTGACCAAGACCGATCACCTCGCACAAGGTCCCGGCAAAGACGTCGCACGCTTGTGCGTTAACCAAGATCGCGGACAAAACCCACGGCACCGTGCAAGGCCCGCAAACGGCGGTCATGGTTGGCGAAGGCGAAATCGATTGCGACGAATACGGCGGGATCGTGGCGCACTTCCACTGGGACCCCGACAAACCACTGGTGACCGGGTGTGCTTATAACGGTAAGAAAAACGGGCCTTACCCGCTGCCCGCCAACAAAACGTGGTCGACATTTAAGACAGACATACACCAAGGGTCCGGCTTTAAAGAACTACGCTTTGAAGAAGAAAAGGGCAAAGAAGTGACCTGCGCCCCAAGTCTCCTCCAGCTTTGCGTGGAGTCCTTGGGGTTAAGTCTTTGGCGTTAGGCCGTCATCTTGTCCATCGCCTTTCTTTGCAAAAATTCCATCGGTGTCAGGTTCCCCAATGCTGAATGTGGTCTGCGCCAGTTGTAATCTTCCTGCCATTCTTCCAGCGTGGCTCGCGCATCACCTAATTTGCTGAACAGCGTTTCGTTGAGGCATTCGTCTCGCAGTTTGCCGTTGAAGCGTTCAATGAAGCCGTTCTGCTGGGGCTTCCCAGGTGCGATGTAATGCCAGTCGATGCCTGTATCCTGAACCCATTTGAAGATGGCCATGCTAGTGAACTCAGTGCCCCCTCTCAGCAGATTGCTTTGCAATCGCCTGCCGGGCAATGATTATCCGACACGATTGTCTTTGGCATGCCGCATTCAGCGATGATCCGATCCAGCTCACGAGAAACGCGGTGGCCAGACAACGAAGTATCAGCCACCAGCATCAAGTTCTCACGGCTGTAATCATCCAAGACGGCAAGAATGCGGAAGCGACGCCCGTCTGTTAGCGCATCGGATACGAAATCCAAGCTCCAGCGTTGGTTCGGACCGTCCCTTGCCCGGCAGTTGATTGCAAAGCAATCAATGAGAGGGGGGCAGCACCATCGGCTTCCTCGTACCCAAAGCGCGCTTCCTGCCACCTCTGCGGCGTACCTGTAGCTTCTCTTCGGTGTAAATGCGCCTCACCTTTCTGTGGTTCATGACAAAACCCTCGCGGGCAATCATCACGTGGATACGACGGCACCTTAACCGCCGCCGTTCCCGCGAAATGCGTTTGATGGCATCTCGCAGCTCAGCATCATCTCCACGCTGTGACAGGTATCGCACCGATGACCGATCAAATTGCAGCACATCACACGCCCGCCGCTGACTGACCTGATGTTGCTCCATCAGGTGCGCCACTGCTTTCCGCTTTCCAACGGGCGTCACCACTTTTTTGAATTGATGTCTCGCAGCATGGCGTTGTCCATTGCCCGACAGGGTATTGCGCAGCAATGTCCCGAAAGGGGAACATCTGTTCGGCCAGCAGCTTCTTCAGCTTCCCGTTCTCATCCTCAAGCGCACGCAATCGCTTCGTATCCGACGGCTCCATGCCACCATACGTCGATTTGTATTTATAGAGCGTCGCCGAACTGATCCCGTGCCGTCGACACACATCAGCGGTCTTCTCGCCAGCTTCTGGACCTGTCGCGGTTTGATGCCGCTCCTTTGATAGCATTTACTGCAACAAAGGAGATGAACTATGGGACTGAAACGTACGGACGAATTTCGCCAAGATGCGGTGCGGATTGCATTGACCAGTGGGCT
>NZ_JALKAR010000024.1:0-20739 GCF_023015725.1 Loktanella sp. F6476L
CGGCAGTTAAGTGCCGCTGCGCTGATGGTACTGCGTCTTAAGGCGTGGGAGAGTAAGTCACTGCCAAATCTAATAAGAAGCCAACCGTATCTCTCGGCGATAAACACAAAAACCTCAAATAAATAAAGACTTCGCCATAGCGTTAGCGTTGCATGGAATCCTCTATTGGGTAAACCTCAAAAGCGGCAAAACGCATAGGCCCTGTCCCCCAAAATATCCTTAAACAACAACCCGCGTAACAATCCCATACCATTGCACCTAACATGGTGAAGCGGTAGGAAAGCGAATGTGGTCCCGTAGCTCAACTGGATAGAGCACCTGACTTCTAATCAGGATGTTGGGGGTTCGAGTCCTCCCGGGATCGCCACATTCATTCAAAGCCAGAAAAACCAGAAGCGTACGCAAAAGAAACAAGAAGCATGCGCAAAATTAGCATTGGTCAATCTGACTTTCCGTTATATTGCTTTTTATCAACGATATAGTATATTTCTGCACGTCCGGAGAGGCAATTTTGAATGGGGGCTAAATGCCGCTGAGGCTGATTTGACTCAGTTCAATCTATGTGTTCATCAATTGTCCAACAGGCTCCGGCGCCTTTCACAATCAATCGCCGAACCTTAACGGGTCAGGCCTTTGGCGCGAACCACATGGGTTGGCGAGACGAAAGGGATCCACCATGACGCTTTTAAAATCACCTATTCCATTCTGCTCCCTGAAACTTATCGATGAGCTGCCCCGCGTAAGAGAGGTGGATGATCGCTTGAAAGAAACACTACGCGAGATAAGGAACCGGAAGTTGATGGCTGCGGGAAGCGTGGATCATGGTAATGATGCTGTCCTTTGGCATCAGCTGATCAACGACAGCGATCGTAAAATGACCAAGCGCCGTGCGATCCGGTGTTTGGAGCGCATGCAAATCTTGTCTGGCATGAACCATTTGTCGGATCCCGCTAAGACGCAATCGAACGCATTGCGTGATGGGGCTTCGGTTACCCGTATCGTCACAGAACATAAAGCAGGTGAGATCGCCGCCGCCTTGCATGAAGAGATGCACTGGACGGCGCGCGCGACGGAGGAGGTCTGGCACGGCCTTCGGCGCGTGAAGGCTTGCCGGGCCTACGATTTAACCCGCTGGTGTTGGTTGGGTCGCCGGGCATAGGCAAGAGTTTCTGGGCCCGCCGTCTGGCGCACCACCTTGCTGTGCCAACGACCAAGATTGATGCGACCGGAGAACCAGCAAAATTTTCTCTGGTTGGAACGCAGCGTGGATGGGGCAGCGCGACTTCTGGCAAGCTTATACAAACAGTTCTTCGCGAACGCCACGCTGGCCCCTTGTGATCGTCGACGAACTTGAGAAGACCGGAGACGTTAATGGTGCGCGTCATTCTTTGACAGATGCTCTACTTCCACTGTTGGAGCGTATGACCGCGCAGACCTGGGAATGTCCATTTTGCCAAATCCGCTTTGATATGTCCTGGGCCAACTGGGTGCTGACCGCGAACAGTCGAAAGGGCCTACCTGAGCCACTACAAAGCCGTTGCGTGGTTCTTGACTTTCCGAATCTGTCACGGACCCAGTTGCGAGACTTTGCTATATCAGAAGGTGAACGACGTGGACTTCCTGAACCAAGCCTTTCCGCATTAGACGACGTATTTGAACATGGAATGTTGGCAGACCGACCCCTTAGCTTGCGCACAGTATCCAGGATGCTGGATCGGGCTGAGGCGCTGATTTCGAGGCTTATCCTTCAGTGAGGGCGGGAAGCGGGCGTTTGCTGCATCCGCATGCGGTGCAATGAAAGCGAGGGTAAGCGGACATTGCTGTAGCCAGTATTCAGCTGACCCATTATGGCTCTTAAAAAGACATTCGTCATAACAACCGGAGCATCTTGTTCTCGCAGAAATTTTGTCTCGATTGCCAAGATTAGCCATCCGAAGTTAACTGCAAGACAGTGTATGTGTGTCAAGACGGACCCCTGAGTGATAGATTAAAATTGCTACCCATTCACTGAGCGTCTGAGGTGGATTTTCTTCGTCGAAACGTCATATGACCCAATACTGCGAAAAGGACCGATATTGATCCCATTCGAATGACTTGAATCCTCATAAGGCCGCAGATGCCCATGCGCAAAGATTGTCGCGGTTACGGCTCCCCGGAGAAGATCCCTTCGACGCCATCCGAAAATCCATCGATAAGCAGCACACTGAGAAAAATGGTTCCCAGCGCCAATCCGGCTAGACCGAATGTGATGCGCTCCTCTATCGGAGGTTGCGGGTTTATTATCGGGCCGTGCGGCCTTTCACATGCTGTCAGGAGCGTCATCCCGATCAAAAAGGTGAGGCGCATGAAATAGTTTGGCATTTATGGCATCCAATGGGGTTTAGGGTTGCGACAGGCCAAGTGGTGACCCTTCACGTGCTTGCGTGAGTGGTAGGACGTTGGTTTCAGCTGCATCCATTTTGGCGAAAGGCGCGATTGAGCGCGTCAAGCTCTTGCGTGACCGCGACATGTGTCAAATCACCTGCAAGCGATTCAAGACCGCCTGCAATCTCATCTGCGGTGGATTCGGCTGCCAACATGTCAACTGTACCTGCAATAGTATCAACCGTGGCGGTGTCCCTGACTTGGGTAGCTTTTCCGATGTTGCGGGCCAATTCTGCGCAACTCATTTTGGCCACAGGTACTGTTTCTGATGCGCAGGCTGTAAGCAAAATGGCTGTGGCGGTGAGGACGAAAAGTTTCATAAGGTTTCCATGTTTAGGGTCTGTGGCGCATAGCCGAAGGGATTGGTGTGTGTCGTAGATGTGAGGGACGCTAGTTTGCCGCGATCCATGCGCTGATTTTGGCCATGACGCTGACTGATATGGTTGTGTTGATTTTCGCGTACTCCGACGGCAATCCCGTTGCGGAGGGTTGAAACAGATGGTTCACCCCTGGGACCACATGCACTTCCGAGCGCGGGTGGCGTAAGGCCGCGCGCATTACGGGGGCCTCTGTTTCGGCGGAGACTTGCAGATCGTTTTCGCCGAACAATGCCAACACCGGATTGGTCAACGCGCGGAGCGCCGCCACAGGGTTATGCCGCGCATAGCTGACGCCCCACCGTGTTGCGAATTGGTCCAGAAAATCGTTGCGGGCTGCACGCCGCAGACCTTGGCCTTTCAGATAATCATCGAGATCGCCGCGTATTCTTGCCAACGGTGCGTCTTGCGCCAAGATGGCGGAGCCTTCTCTGTATTGCTGTGCGGCAAGCGCGATCAGATCCGGGTCCGCGCCCTCTGCGCGTAACAGGTCAGTTGTTTGTGTGACCAAGACTTCGGGCAATAGAGGCCGTGCAGCACCGGCCAAAAATACCATGAATGCCGGATCGGTCTGCTGAGCAGCAACAGGCGCGATATAGCCGCCTTCAGAACTGCCGATATAGCCAATAGCATTGGTGTCAATCTCAGCGCGCGTAACCAAGTAGCGGAAAGCACCTGCCGCGTCATCGGCAAAATCATTCAGGTCGGCGGTGTCGTAATCACCCGTGCTTTCCCCAAATCCACGGTCATCATAACGTAACACCGCAAAACCTGCCCTCGTCAGATGATCGGACAACACCAAAAACGGCTTGTGCCCCGCCAATGCTTCGTTGCGATCTTGCGGTCCGGAACCCGATATCAACACAACGGCCTTAAACGGTCCACCAACGTGCGGCATTGTCAGCTCGCCCGCCAAGGTCGCACCAGACCCGCCTGCAAATTGTACAGTTTCGATTTTATAGCGCCTGTCATCCGGATCTTGTGGCCGCTTGGATAAGCCGGCAAGCCCCGTACAGGCCGACAGTACCAAGGCGAATCCGAGGGTCAATTTGCTCGTCCGCAGACGGGGCGCAGAATTTTGGGGCGGCAGCGCAGTTAGCCTGTGCCAGAATATTGTGAAGGATCGGCGGGCGTTCATCTGTGTTCTCCTGATCATCTTAATGAGATCAGGTGTGACGCACCACACTGTCTGCGTCGTCCATCCCCTCACGGACGGACATTGTTTTTCGATATTGTGACGGTGTTTGCCCCGTCACGCGTTTGAAGGCGTTGTAAAATGACGACCGCGCATTAAAGCCAACGTCGTAGGTGATGGACAACACGGTTTGATCCGTCGTGGCGAGTAACTTCATCGCCTCAGCGACACGGTAACCGTTGACGAAATCAAAGAAGCTTTCGCCGATGATTTCATTCAAGGTTTGGGAGATGTAATTGGGTGAGCCACCGGTATGACGGGCCAATGCCCAGAGCGACAGGTTGGAATCGCGGTGCAGATGGTCGACTTCCATTGCGGCGCGCAATTTGCGCGCGATACGGGCTGAAGCTTCCGTACTCAGGGCTGAATTTTCGTATTTGGGTGAACTGGTGGATGCCGGGCCGACAGCGTCTTCACCAACGTCCGGCACTAAGGGCGGGCGTTGCCGTAGCCCCCATAGCGTTGTCGCTGCAAACAATGCTAACCCAAATAAACTGAGCATCGCCATTGGGACAAACGCCCAATTGGGGTTTAAGGCAGCAGCCAAAATCAGCGATTGCGCGACCCAGAACAAGCCCCCGAGTGCACCAATCACATAAATCCAACGCAGTTCATGTTGTTCAGTACTCGCATAGACATCCCGCAGCTTGCGTTTGTACTGCACAAGGCGCCGCACGATCAGATAGAGATAGAACGCCAACTGCGGATAAAGCGCGACTTGAAGGACAGCAATCGATGCGAGGACTGCCAATGCCCATCCTTCGGTCGGTAGACTAGTCTCGGAGAAGAAAGATGCGCGTGTCTCGTCAGGACTGGCAATTAGCGCGGCACCCACCACAGCGCCGAGCACCGGAAGGATTAAGTGGCGTCCGAGCGATTTAGGTCGCCTTTGCGCATCAGACGTCAGGGTATAGACATAAATCCACAGCGTAGGTGCCAAGCACAATGCGCTACATAGCCAAAGCGCCAGACTAACGGATTGCACAAAACTGCCCTGCATCATGTCCAACATCCGCGATAGGGCGTCTGGTACGTTGTTGCAGGCCACACAAGCCAGGAAAGCCGCAAAACTACGGTTCACGTGACGGTAGTGCATTTGCATTAAACTAAATGCGACACCAAAAAGGGCAATCGCAACCGTCGCGGTACTAATCAGTTCGACAAGAATTTGGTTCATTCCGCAACCTGTCCCAAACAATGCTCAGATGCCAGACTGCTCAGGCTCAAAATCCCTGCCAAACTGTCCGTCCCTGTTAATATGGACGACGTGGAACTCGGTTTTGCCGATTGAAAGACATCACATTTCAATCAAGGAAAACTTCATGTGTAAAAGACTTCTCGCGTTGGCATTCATGTGTGCGGGCACAAGCGCATCGGCGGACGGGCCGTGGACAATCGGCGTTTTCGCTACGGGTGCGACAGATGTTTATCTAGGTGATGATCAGGAAGTCGGCTTTGCCCCGATCATTAGCTACGATACTGACAGGCTGCATATCGGCGTCGACGGATTGTCCTATCAATTCTACGACTATGGTCTTGGACAATTGGATGTTGTTTTGGGATACCGCGGCGCGCCCGTCTTTCCCGATAAAAACCCACGGTTCGCAGGGCTCAAGCGTGATGATGCGGTCGAGGCCGGGATCAGCACGCAGCTCGCGTTTGGAAACGCCTATGTCGGTCTTAACACATTGACAGATATCACTGACGCCCATGGCGGGACTGAGGCCGACTTGACCATTGGTTACACAACGTTGGTTGGAGATGTGCAATTTGATGCGTCTGTTGGAGCGAGATACCGAACCGCCAAACTGAACCAATTTCTTTACGGTGTAAGTGACGTAGAAGCGACCACAAACCGGCGCGCATATACGGCTAACGATACCACCACTGCTTTCGCCGACATTACAATCGGCTACGCTGTAACTGACGCTATCATAGCGGTCGCCCAAATCGGTTATGAAGACATCGGCGAGAATATCGATAGCCCGTTAACCAGTAAATCATCCGCATTGGGTGTGGGCTTAGGGCTGGTGTGGAGTTTCTAGATTAAAAACAGGTTGTGCCTGATCAAGGGCACAACCACACTTGGTTTTGTCCGCACAAGATAGGTTTGAATACCACCTATTTTCGCGGTTGCGGCGCGATTTGTTAACCGCGACTTTCTACGCTCGATTGATACTGAGCGAGGGCCGAGATGAGCGTTTTGCCCTCTGCGACGCCCATCCGATCACAGAACTCCGCCCAAACCGCGCCGAATGGCAGGTCTTTGACTTCTTCAGTCACCACGAGACGAGAAGTATAATCCAGGGCGTTCTCGGCTGTTTTCAACTGCTCCCACGGTGCTAATAGTGCGCGCAGCAATGCCTTTTGCATGTTGCGTGTGCCAATCACCCAAGCTGCCGTCCGGCTAATGGTCGCGTCAAAGAAATCGAGACCGATGTGTGTGCGATCCAGCAGATCGGAACTCACCAGCTCCTGTGCCATTTGCATGATCGAGTCGTCCAGCAGGATCACATGATCACTGTCCCAGCGCATCGGGCGGCTGACGTGCAGTAGGATTTCATCCACCGACAGGGCAACAGAGCTGAGCTTGTCAGCAACGTTTTCAGTCGGGTGGAAATGCCCCATGTCGAGGCACAACAGGGTTTCGTTACGGATCGCGTAACCCATGTAAAATTCATGGCTACCGACTGTGCAGGCCTCAACGCCGATGCCGAATAGCTTGCTTTCCACCGCATCCAGCATCTGCGCCTTGTCGTGCTGCGTGGCCATCATTGCATTCAGCGATTGCTCCAACCGTTTGCGCGGGGCGTAGCGATCTACGGGCGTGTCTTTATATCCATCCGGAACCCAAACGTTATTGACGACAGGCGACCCAAGCGCCGCGCCCATCTGCGCCGCGATATCGCGGGACCGTTTGCCATGCTCGATCCAGAAATCGCGGATTCCTTGATCCGGATGGCTGAGTGTTAAATTATCATCAGCCTTGGCATGGCCAAAGAATGTCGGGTTGAAGTCAAGGCCGAGGCCCTGATCTTTAGCCCAGTCTACCCATGGCGCAAAGTGACTGAATTCAATCTCGTCGCGATCAGGGTTCTGGTCTGTGTCCAGATAGCATGCGTGCAAATTCAGCCGGTGGTTGCCGGGTATCATGCTGTATGAAAATTCCAGATCGGCCCGCAGTTCGTCTGGGGTGCGGGCGCGTCCGGGGTGGTTGCCCGTTGCCTGAATGCCGCCTCCCGAACTGCCGGTCTTCTTTTCAAAGCCAACGACATCATCGCCTTGCCAGCAATGCATCGAAATCGGAATCCCTGCCAGTTTTGCAAGGGCTGCTTCTGTATCGACGCCCCAATCGGCAAAGGCGGCTTTCGCGCTTTCATAGCTCATGATGATCCTCCCTGACCCGTTCACGCTTAGCGCGTGAACGCCTCTTTGTTGCCGGCATCAACGTTGATGATGTTGCCTGTGGATTTTGCCGATAAATCAGAGGCAAGGAAATAAGCGGCCTCTGCAATGTCTTCGGGCAGCACAGACCGTTTCAGCATGGACCGCTCGCGGTACATTTCCTCAAGTCCGTCTTTGTCGGTACCGTAGGTGCCCGCACGTTGGTCCAGCCATTCGCCTTGCCAGATTTTGGAGCCTTTCAGCACGGCATCAGGGTTCACGACATTGACGCGTACACCCAGAGGTGCGCCTTCGAGCGCGAGACAACGGGCGAGGTGAATTTCGCTCGCCTTGGCGGTGCAATAGGCAGAAGCGTTTGGCGATGCGGCGAGGCCGTTCTTAGATGCCACAAAGACGACCGACCCGCCCATATCCTGCACTTTGAACAGTTTGAACGCTTCGCGGCTCACAAGGAAATAACCGGTCGACAGAATCGCCATGTTCTTGTTCCACAGGTCAAGAGAGGTGTCTTCGATCGGGGCAGAGCTCGCGATGCCGGCGTTTGACACGAGGATATCAACGCCACCATATTCAGCGGCGATGGCGTTGTAGGCGTTGGCAACTGCTGCTTCGTCGGTCACGTTCATGTTCACGGTACGCACCACGTCCGCTGAGTATTTCCCGCTCAGCCCAACAAAGGTTTCAGTCAAGGCTGCGTCGTCGATGTCCGCCAGCATCACGCAAGCGCCCTCGCGTAGATACCGTTCGGCGGTCGCAGCTCCAATGCCGCCTGCACCACCAGTGACCAGTGCCACACGGCCAGCCATTGATTTCGGCGCTGGCATGCGCTGCAACTTAGCTTCTTCCAGAAGCCAGTATTCGATATCAAATGCCTCCTGTTCAGGCAGCCCCTGATATTCGGAAACAGCATCCGCACCGCGCATCACGTTGATTGCGTTAACGTAGAATTCGCCAGAGATCCGCGCTGTCGCCTTATCCTTGGCGAATGTGATCATGCCGACGCCGGGGATCAGATAGACCACCGCGTTAGGGTCGCGGATTGCAGGGCTGTCGTCCCTTTTGCAGCGGTCATAATAGGCCTGATAGCCAACGCGGTATTCAGCGATTGCGGCCTCAAGTCCGGCAATCGTCGCGTCAACATCCGGCTTGGCGGGGTCGAAATCCACAACGAGCGGGCAGATTTTTGTGCGCAGGAAATGGTCGGGGCAGGACGTGCCTAAGGCGGCCAAACGTTCCATATCCTTGGCATTGACGAATTCAAGCACCGCATCGCTGTCAGTGAAATGCCCGACCATATGCTGTTGACCGGACACGTACCCGCGAATGGCAGGCATCAGCCGTGCGGCTGCAGTTCGGCGTTCATCTGCGGACAGGCTTTTATGCACAGCACCGCCAAAAGCGTCCTTGCCTGCGGTTTCGGTAGCGAACCAATCCATCGCTTTCTGAATGATCTCAAGCGTCAGTTCGTAGCAATCTTGCGCGTCATCTGCCCATGTGAACAGGCCGTGGCTTTCCAGTACAACACCTTTGGCATCGGGGTTCTTTTCGCAGAATTCCGAAAGCCAAAGACCCAATTCATACCCCGGCTTTTTCCACGGCAACCACCCGATGGTGTCGCCAAAAATCTGTTGCGTTAGGGCCTTGCTGTCCTTGGCTGCCGCAATCGCAATGATTGCGTCAGGGTGCATGTGGTCAACGTGTTTATTTGGCACATAAGCATGCAGCGGCGTATCAATAGAGGCCGCGCGCGGATTCAGGTTAAAGGTGCAGTGGGGCAGGTAGCCAACCATCTCGTCTTCGAATTCAACGCCACGATAAATGCCGCGCAGTGCGTTCAGTTTGTCCATATAGAGAGTCGAAAACCCGTCCATCTTGATCGATCCGACATCGCCACCGGACCCTTTGACCCACAAGACCTCTACCATATCGCCGGACAGTGGATCCTTTTGCATGACCTTTGCAGATGTATTGCCACCACCATAATTGGTGATTCGTTTGTCTGACCCCAACAAGTTTGAACGATAAAGGAGCTTCTCTGGTTCGCTCATGCTTTCGGCCTTGGCCGCATCCCATTTGTTTTCAAGGCGTTGATTCGGTTTCGAAGCGGTCATGTGTCTCTCCGTGGAGGGCAGGTTAAGGTCAATTTGTTAGCAGCAAGCTGACGGGCGGCAACTATAAAGTCAATCACTTTCAATCACATTCAATCATGCTGCGATGCAGAATGATTGAAGTTGAAAATAAATGATTGACATAACGCCGCAATGTAATCCAGTTTGGCCCAACGAAAGGACCACCCAATGCACGAGAACGACCGCCACCGCGTTATCCTCTCCGCCGTTCAAGACCGCTCACTTGTCACAGTGATCGACCTGTGTTCGCTGACCGGCGCATCCGAGGCAACGATACGCCGCGATATCAATACGCTGGACGAACAAAAACGTCTGCGTCGTGTGCGGGGTGGGGCCGAGGCCTTAACATCAAAACCATTTGTCGGATTGGCCGGGCGTCCTTTTTCGGTAAACGAAACGCTGAACATCGCCGAAAAACAGGCAATTGCAGCTGCAGCTGTCGAACTGTGCGAAGACGGTGAGCCCATTATCATCAACGGCGGGACAACGACCTTTCAAATGGTGCATCCGCTGGCGTCGCGTCGCATGCAGGTCTTTACTAACTCTTTTCCCATCGCCGAACATTTGCTTAAGAACACGACAAATACGGTGATGCTGTCTGGCGGAATCATTTACCGCGAACAAAACATCATTCTGTCCCCTTTCGATAACGACGTGACCCGTAATTTTTATGCGAAACGCATGTTCATGGGCGCGCAGGGCATCGGCCCACTGGGACTGATGGAACAAGATCCGCTCCTTATTCAGGCGGAACACAAGCTGATCGGGCAAGCCGAAGAACTGATCGTTCTGGTGGACAGCTCCAAATTCGAAAACCGCTCAAGCCTCGTGCTTTGCCCGCTTGAACGTATCGACACAATCATCACCGACGAAGGCATCAATGACCGCACCGCGGCCATGCTTGAGGCGGCTGATGTAACACTGATCGTGGTGCCTATAGGTGCCGCGCAGAAAGACGGGATGGCATCTTAGCCAGCTCAATCACAACCACTCCAGGGAGGAAACCATGAGTGTACTCAAGAAATTAGCAACATCTGTTGCGTTGGCCGGCGCAATGTTCGGCTCACCTGCATTGGCACAGGATGATGTGCGCATTGCATTGGTCGTCAAAGCGCTCGGCATTGGGTTCTTTGAAGCCGCCAATGAGGGTGCGCAAGAAGCTGCTGAAGAATTGGGCAACGTCGAGATCATCTACACAGGTCCGACAGACACGACCGCTGAAGGCCAGATCGAAGTTATCAACGCACTGATTGCGCAAAATGTTGACGCGATTGCGATCTCTTCGAACGATACAGACGCGTTGGTGCCCGCCCTGAAACGCGCCATGCAGCGCGGCATCACCGTGATCAGCTGGGATTCCGGTGTGGCACCAGAGGGTCGCCAACTGCACCTGAACCCGTCGTCTAACCCGCTGATCGGGAACATGATCATCAAACTGGCCGCGGATCACCTTCCTGATGGCGGCGAGGTCGCTCTGTTGTCTGCCACAACGACCTCCACCAACCAGAATATCTGGATGGAAGAGATGAACAAGGTGATGGGCGACTATCCGGGCATCGAAGTTGTTGCCACCGTTTACGGCGACGATCTCGCTGATAAATCCTACCGCGAGGCTACAGGCCTGATGCAGTCCTATCCGGATCTGGATGCGATCATTGCGCCAACATCCGTAGGTATCGTGGCCGCTGCACAGGCGGTCGTGGACGCGGGCAAAGTCGGAGAAGTCAACGTAACGGGCCTTGGACTACCATCCGAGATGGCGGGTGCGATTGAATCCGGTGCATCCCAATCATTTGCAATCTGGAACCCGATCGATTTGGGCTACTCCGCAACGATGCTCGCTTATGAACTGAGCCAGAATGGTGCTGAAGCTGCCCCCGGCGCGGAAATCCCGATGGGTCGCATGGGGTCGTTGACGCTGGACGAAAACAACGAAGGCGCGATGGCTGATCCGTTTGTTTACGACGCCAGCAACATCGACGATTTCAAGTCGATCTTCTAAACACCCATATTGTTCCGGCGCAGGATTTGCGCCGGAACAGACACTTATCCCCCCGACAAAACGAGGCCACCCAATGACGACGCAGACCGCGCCCGCCAACTCGTCCGCTGTTGTTTCGATGGACATGATCACAAAGACTTTTCCTGGCGTGAAGGCACTCGATCAGGTCAAGCTGGATCTTTATCCTGGGCAAGTGACTGCGTTGGTTGGGGAAAACGGTGCCGGCAAATCGACGACCGTCAAGATTCTGACGGGCATTTATCGCACTGACGGTGGTACGATCCGCATTGATGGCGACCCCGTTACCTTCGCTTCGCCCAATGACGCGGCCAAGGCAGGGATCACCGCGATCCACCAAGAAACGGTACTATTCGATGAATTGTCCGTGGCCGAAAATATCTACATCGGCCACGCCCCGCGTAACCGTTTCGGGTTAATCGACACGGCGCAGATGCATCGCAATGCGGCTGACCTTTTGGCTGAAATCGGTGCGCCGTTCAGCAGTCACACCCAACTTCGCGACCTTGGAATTGCCAACAAACACTTGGTGGCAATTGCCCGCGCTCTTTCCGTGGATGCCCGTGTCGTCATCATGGACGAACCAACCGCAGCGCTATCCCACAAAGAGATCGAAGAACTTTACGAACTGGTCGAAACCCTCAAGGCGCAGGGTAAAGCGATCTTGTTCATCAGCCACAAGTTTGACGAGATTTTTCGCATCGCCGACCGATATACCGTGTTTCGCGATGGAGGATTCGTAGGTGACGGATTAATTGCCGACATCACTGAGGGTGATCTAGTGACCATGATGGTCGGGCGGTCTGTGGATCAGATATTCCCCGACCGTGACCACGATGTGGGCGACGAAGTCCTCAAGGTCGTGGGATATTCCCACCCGACCGAATTTGCCGATATCAATTTCGACCTGAAACGCGGGGAAATCCTCGGGTTTTACGGCCTAGTCGGCGCGGGCCGGTCCGAATTTATGCAAGCACTGTTCGGGATCACAAAACCGTCCAAAGGCGCGTGCCGCGTGAATGGCGATATCAAGGTGATCCGCTCCCCCGCGGAGGCCGTTGAAAATGGGATCGTCTATGTGCCCGAAGATCGCGGCAAACAGGGCGCGGTGATCGGGTTGCCTATTTTCCAGAATATAACACTGCCGTCTCTTGGGCGTACGTCTCGGAATGGTTTTCTGCAACTTGCCGAAGAATTCAAACTGGCCCGTGAATACGCCGAGCGGCTAGACCTGCGGGCAGCGTCATTAGACCAAGATATTGGTAACCTTTCGGGCGGTAACCAGCAGAAGGTCGTGATCGCCAAATGGCTGGCGACGCAACCGCAGGTCATTATTCTGGATGAGCCCACCAAAGGCATCGACATCGGATCAAAGGCTGCGGTGCATGAATTTATGGCCGAGCTGGCCGCTCAAGGCCTGTCCGTCATCATGGTCAGTTCCGAAATCCCTGAGGTGATCGGCATGTCCGACCGGGTCATTGTCATGCGTGACGGGTTGATCGCGTCGGAATTGACCGGTGACGAGGTGACACCTGAAACATTGGTGCGCCACGCGGCGGGCATTACAACACAAACAGAAAGCGTTGCACCATGATGCGTTTCATTCCTGTGCGCGAAGCCATCCTTGGCAGCGCGATCCTGATCTTGATTGTCCTCGTGGCATCCCGTTTCGCGGGCTTCGTCGCGCCGGCCAATCTGGCAAATGTCTTCAACGATACCGCACCGTTAATCATCCTAGCACTAGGACAAATGGTGGTGATCCTGACCCGCTGTATTGATCTGTCAGTGGCCGCGAACCTCGCCCTGACGGGCATGGCCGTCGCGATGATTAACGTCGTTATGCCCGGCCTTCCGATCCCCGTTATCATTGCAATCGCGGTTCTTATGGGTGCGGTCATGGGGGCGGTGAACGGTGTGCTTGTATGGAAACTGTCGATCCCGCCAATCGTTGTGACGCTTGGCACCATGACGATATTCCGTGGGATTATCTTTTTGATTTCGGACGGCAAGTGGGTCAATTCCCATGAAATGAGCCCCGCTTTTACAGGCTTCCCGCGCGCTATTCTGTTGGGCTTGCCGGTTTTGTCATGGATCGCAATTATGACCGTCATTGTGTTTGGCATAATGATGTCGCGCACCCAATTCGGGCGGTCCATCTTCGCTGTGGGCGGCAACCCCCACGCAGCTGTCTACACAGGGATCGACGTCGGCAAGACGCAGTTTTGGGCCTTCGTCGTATCAGGCGCGTTGGCTGGTTTGACTGGGTATTTGTGGGTTGCGAGATATGCGGTGGCCTATGTGGATATCGCTGGCGGTTTCGAGCTCGAAGTCGTGGCTGCTTGCGTGATTGGCGGGATCTCCATCGCCGGTGGCATCGGGTCCGTCGGCGGGGCCGTGCTGGGCGCGATCTTCCTTGGGTTGGTCAAGAATGCCTTGCCTGTCGTCAACATTTCGCCGTTCTGGCAGCTTGCCATATCCGGCTCGGCAATCCTGATTGCAGTCGCATTCAATGCACGGTCTGGCCGCACCAAAGGCCGCATTATCCTTAAATCCGCAGAGGTCACCCAATGACGGACACAACTATCACCCGCCATATCCCGGATCGGCTAAACAGCCGTGCCGTGCGTGTTTTCAAAAGCTGGGAAGCGCTTTTGCTCGCCGTTGCTATCGCGATCTTTGTGGTGAACAGCTTTGCGTCGCCGTATTTTCTCAGCGCTTGGAACCTCAGCGACGCAACCTTTAACTTCACCGAAAAGGCGATGATCGCCTTCGCAATGGCGTTGCTGATTATCTCTGGTGAGATCGACCTGTCGGTCGCGTCGATTATTGCGCTGGCAAGTACCGCTATGGGGTTGGCTATGCAATACGGCGCAGGAACACCCGAACTGGTTGCAATCGGTCTGGCGGTCGGGCTGCTGTGCGGCGCGTTCAACGGGTTTTTCGTGACCATACTCGGCTTGCCGTCCATCGTTGTGACCATCGGCACGATGAGCCTGTTTCGGGGCATCAGTTTTATCATCCTCGGGGACGGGTCGTTCAGTGGCTATCCGTCCAGCTTTTCTTGGTTCGGGCAGGGGTATATCTACTGGGTCTTCACGGTGGAAATGTTGCTGTTCGTCATCATCGCCGCGATTTATGCCGTGCTGCTGCACAAAACAAATTTTGGCCGCGCTGTCTATGCGATCGGCAACAACCCGACCGGTGCATTGTTTAGCGGCATCCGTGTGCAACGGGTCAAATTTATCCTGTTCCTGCTAACGGGGCTTATGTCGGGGATCGCGGCGGTCTGCTTGACGTCCCGACTTGGGTCGACGCGGCCAAGCATTGCAACGGGAATGGAGCTTGAGGTCGTGACAATGGTTGTCCTCGGCGGCGTCAATATTCTTGGTGGGTCCGGCACGATCCCGGGCGTGGTCATCGCAGCCTTCGTGATGGGTCTGGTCACCTTCGGGTTGGGTCTATTGAACGTGCCTGGCATCGTGATGTCGATCTTCATCGGTCTGTTGTTGATCGGGGTCATTGCCTTGCCGCGTCTCTGGGCGATGGCTGCCGCACGGCGCAAATCATGACCGCGCGTTACGTTTTTCGCATGCGTCTGAACGATGGCATGGCCGATGAATACAAACGTCGCCATGATGCGATCTGGCCCGAGCTTGTCGATCTGCTGCACGGTGCTGGTGTCAGCGATTATTCGATCCATCTGGACGAGAGCACCAACCATCTGATCGGCGTTCTCACCCGCACCGACGATCACGGCATGGACGATTTGCCAAATCACCCCCTGATGCAAAAATGGTGGGCCTATATGGGGGACATCATGGAAACGAACGCGGATCACTCGCCAGTTGCCGTAGCGCTTACACCGCTGTTTCATATGCCATGAAAAGACCGCAACACATCGCCGTCATTGATATCGGCAAAACAAACGCAAAGCTCGCCTTGGTTGATCTGGGTTCATTGACCGAGATTGCTGTGGTCACGCGCCCCAATGTCGTGCTGGCAGGTCCGCCTTGGCCCCATTACGATGTCGATGGGCATTGGGCATTCTTGCTGGATGCTCTGGCGACGTTCCATCACGATCACCGCGTGGACGCCATTTCCATCACCACCCACGGTGCCTGTGCTGCATTGCTAGCGGCTGACGGAACACTCGCTGCTCCGATCCTTGATTATGAACATGAATACCCTGCGGAAGTAGTCGCAGCCTATAGGACCGTTAAACCCGATTTTGCAGAGACCGGATCGCCAGACATGGTCGGTGGCCTGAACATCGGTGCGCAGTTGCACTATCAGTTCACAACCGATCCGACCCTCAAGGATCGGACGGAGCAGATCGTCACCTATCCGCAATTTTGGGGTCACCGCCTGACTGGTGTTGGCGCGACAGATGTCACCTCTCTGGGCTGTCATACGGACCTGTGGAATCCCCATACGGCCACATTTTCCGACCTCCCCGCGACCTTTGGAATCCGCGATAAGATCGCGCCGGTACGTTATCCTAGCGATATACTCGGGCCAATACTGCCGCACATTGCAAAGGCCACGGGGCTTAATCCAAACACACCCGTTTGCGTCGGTATCCACGATTCCAACGCATCTCTATACCCTCATATCATTTCGCGCGACGAACCAGCGTCAGTTATTTCGACGGGGACGTGGGTGATCGCGATGTCGTTGACAGGCGACGCTGGGTCGGCAATTCCGCCACTTGATCCGGCCCGCGACACTCTGGTTAACGTCAACGCACGCGGGCAAGCCGTTCCGAGTGCGCGGTTCATGGGGGGACGCGAATATGAGATCATTCAGAATGGTCACGCATACGCGGTAACTGAGCAAGACGTCGCAAATGTTCTCGACCGATCCTTGATGCTTTTGCCATCAATCGAATCCGGTACAGGTCCGTTCCAAGGCATTGCAATGCAGTGGCAAGGTCAGGAACCCGCCTTTGGATCGGGAGAACGCGCCGTTGCCGTGTCGTTTTACCTCGCCCTGATGGCAGGGACTTGTCTGGACTTGATCAATGGGGCGGGTCCGACGGTCGTCGAAGGACCCTTCGCACGTAATGCAGAATTTGTAGCGATGCTGGAAGGCATCACAGGCAGGCCCGTCGTCACAAGCGAAACTGCAACGGGCACAAGTATCGGAGCGGCCTTGCTCTTCAATCAGGATAAATCATGGCCGATGCCTGTCGATGCGGGAATTTCTAACGTTGGAGAGAGGTTTTCGACGTACATAGATCGCTGGAAGACGTCGGTTCGATCTCGAAATTAACTTCCTACGACGACATGGAATAACGGTTGTGTTGCGATCCCGTCCTCACGGTTCTTCACCATTTGCGTTCTGAAGTGGTCATCATTGCTGAATATAGAGTTCAAGTAAGTCGGCAAAGCAAACAAGTGGCGGCCACTCCGCTTCTATTAACTATGAGGCTTGGCAAAATGTGTCCGATCAGCCCCTAGGTTGGCGTTTGATGGCAACGTCGACAATACGGGGGCAACCGAAGCATTTTAGCACCATGGTGGGCGGCAAGAGTAGGCGCAAACCACACAAATACCCCAAGTTGCAGTCCAAGGGTGTTCGCTTTATGTTCTGTGCGAGTGCCCGTCGCCGGAGAGGTTGAAAACAGCATGAGAGCAAGCTTAAGAAATAAGGCCGTTGCAGTCTGCAATGAAAAGATCGCCAAAAAGGGAGAGGCGGTAGGTCTCTCTTTCTATGCGTTTTTTGCCAACAAGAATGATGACCCGGCCTTACTAATGGAAGCCGCCGAATGGTGGATCAAAACGCACGAACTGGACCACTTTGAAAAAGCGGTAAAAATTCGAGATCTAATCATCTCAGATATTTGATCTGACGCGACTTTGACCGCGAACTGTGAATGCGCCACCCTCTTGTTGCCGCGAGTTGCTCGTTCCAAGGATCGCACCGCAGAATAGGGATCCTTGGGGCAATGTCTGATGAGGGCTGTTCGCAAGGCTCTAATAATTCGGGCGGTCAGCGGCAACTCTTTACATGTGAAACCATGCGCAGCCCTTAAAGCGAAAGATGCCATGGCAGGGTGGTCCCGAAAACAAAGCGCAGTGGCCGATAGTATGAATTAATCCACTCCAATGCGAGTGTTTCCGCTTTCACTTCCTGCCCCGCCGCATCGAAGACACGGCGGGGCAGTCGATGGTTATTCGGCAGCGACGGTTTGAGGCGCTGCCCCGTTCAGGCGGCCAGAAAGGCGCACCAAAACGATCCCGACAACCACCACTCCGGCGGCGATGTAGGGTGCTGCGGCAAGGCCGATCCCCTCGACCACAAGACCACCGGCCCATGCACCCCCGGCGATGCCGAGGTTGAACGCACCGATGTTCAGGCCAGATGCTACGTCAACAGCACCGGGCGAAACTTCGCGCGCAATTTGCACGACGTAAGACTGCAGCGGCGGCACGTTAGCGAAGGCAAAGCCGCCCCAGAATGCCGCGACCGCGATGGCTGCAATAGGGCTGGTAAGGAACGCACCAAGTGCAACCAGTGATATCGCAAGGCCCGCAAAGATCACGGTCAGGGAAGGCACTGCACCGATACGGTCGGCCAGTTTGCCACCCGCGATATTCCCTACAGCAACAGATGCACCGTAAAGCAGCAACACCAGACTAACCGCGCCTGCGGACAGGCCTGTGACTTCGTTCAGCATCGGCGCAAGGAAGGTAAAGGCGATGAAGTTACCGCCATAGCCGACAGCCGTGATCAGATAGACCAGCAACAGACGCGGCGAGGTCAGCACCTGCAGCTGCGCTTTGATCCCTGCCGAGGCGGCTTTGGTCAGATTGGCGGGTACCAAGATGGCAGACGCGATAAAACCGATCACGCCAAGCGCAACAACGCCAAGGAAGGTCGACTGCCAGCCAAAGTTTTGGCCGATGAACGTCCCCAAAGGCACACCTGTGACCAGCGCGACCGTCAGACCAAGAAACACCAGCGCAATGGCCGAGCTTTCTTTTTCCGGTTCCACAAGGTCCGTGGCGATGGTCGAGGCAATGGCAAAGAGTACGCCGTGCGCCAGACCAGTGATAAAGCGCGCCGCAACAAGGCTGCCGTAATCCGGCGCGAAGGCGGCATAGCCATTGCCAAGGATGAACAGCCCCAGCAAGAGCAGCAACAGCGTCTTGCGCGGCACGCGGTCTGCCATGGCGGTCAGCACTGGCGCACCGATGGTCACGCCAAGGGCATAAAGGCTGACCAGTAGGCCGGCAGAAGGAATCGAAACGCCAAGATCGGCGGCGATGGTGGGAAGCAGGCCGACGATAACGAACTCTGTCGTTCCGACGGCGAAAGCGCTGATGGTCAGCGCCCAAAGGGCAAGGGGCATCGGTTTTCTCCAATAAATTTGATGTCGACGCCACATATGCCTGTCGCTATCTGTTGCGAGAACAGACAGGTTTGGAATGGATCATTGCAGAAACTGCATGAATTGCTGCGCATGGGGGATTTGGTTGCCTTTGTCGGGATCGTTGATGACGGCGGCTTTGCTGAATCCGCGCGGCGCAGGGGTGTGTCTGCATCGACCCTCAGCCGATCAATCACGCGACTGGAAGAGCAATTGAAGGTTACGTTGCTAAGGCGCACGACGCGGTCCATCGAGATCACCCCCGAAGGGGCAGCCGTTCTGGCCGAGGCGCGCGAGATTTTGGACCGCAGCGAAGCCCTGCAAGAAATCTCGACCAGCGGGCAGGCTCCCGCCGGCCCTCTGCGTGTAAATGCGCCGGTCCCTTATGTCCTGCATGTTCTTGCCCCGCGACTGGCCGAGTTCCACGCAAAATACCCGGACATTCAGCTGTCGATCGATATGACGGATACGCTGGTGGATCTGATCGGAAGCCACGCAGATGTTGCCATCAGACTGGGTCAGCTGCCGGACAGCGACATGTTGTACCGGCCTTTGGGGCGCGCCGCTTGGAAATTGGTGGCGACGCCGGAATATCTTGATCGCAACGGCTGGCCCGAAACGCCTGCAGACCTCGCACAATTGGAACAGGTGCGCTTCGCGGCCCCCGATCATATCAACACATTGCGCTTTGCTGGACTATCCACCCCCGTGACGGTTCCGCCCGCCCTGACCGCAGGCAACGGAGAGGCTGTGCGCCAGATGGTATTAGGCGGCTTGGGCATCGCGCGCTTTTCCGATTTCATGATCGCAGATGATATTCGCGCTGAGCGCTTGGTCGAGCTGTTCCCCGGACAGCTTTCATCGGACCCGCTGAATATCTCAGCGCTCTACCTCACCCGCGTCTCGGGCCTGCGCCGGTTGGGCGTATTTCTGGATTGGTTGGGGACCGTTGCTCGATGTTAATTCAAGCGTGCGCCTTGTCATCATGTATAACGCGTCCGAGCAAAGCGTGGCCTCCAAAAGGAGGCCCTACCAAGCTTATATGGACATATTTTTGGATGTCGGCTTTCTGGAAGTTGCACTGCAGCAGCGCGCCGCCATGTGAACGGCTTGTAAGGGCCGTTCATATCGGTAAAGTCGAGACCACTTAACAGGATTGCGGCGACGCGGCTACGCAACCGAGGTGGCGACGCACCAACTTTACTTACGGGCTTCACCGGCTAGCAGATCTACGCAACCGCCAAAGGAAATGGCTCATTGCATGAAATAGGAAGCTTTGTGACAGGAAAGGAAGAATACTGTGAAACATCACAAAGTGTCGAAACTACCCGAAAATTGCCATTTTCATTTACTAGATATCAAAGTGTTACAGAAGATTGGCGGAGCAAACCTGCCTTTCAGCCTAACAAAAAATGCGTCCGCGGCAGAACCAGACTTGCTTACGCGGTGCAACTAACGGCTGCGAAGATCCCAATTTACCAAATGCAACACATCGCGTGAATGTCTGGTCTGCAAGGATGGCCAAAAACTTACCAAAATCAAGCGAAGTCGCGTCTTCAGTTTCGATAACGACCGTTTGCGCCTCATAGTTATGCTCGACCCAGCGCAGACCTAAGGTATCAATATGAGAGAGATATAGGGAAACGCTAGCAATACAGTGAGGCGGATTAAATCTGCCAGCCAAAATGGCAATACGCCGCGAAAGATCGTTCGAATTGAAATATCTGACACTACAGATTTCAGGACAAACACATTCAATCCGATGGGCGGCGATATCAGGCTGATCTCTGTTACGACAACGACGATGATCCCAAACC
>NZ_JALKAR010000025.1:0-12315 GCF_023015725.1 Loktanella sp. F6476L
TGCCCAAGGCACAGAGTTCATCGCCAAAACCGAAAAACCACCACACCAAGCCAAAGGCGAAACCATCGGCTTCACAATCAAACCAAACCTCGCACACGCCTTCGATAAAGCAACAGGGTTAAGAATTACGAGCTAGGTAAAAGCGACAGAGCCACACCGATGTGTGGTTCTGTTAACCCTTCGATTCTGCACAAAAAAACAACCACCGGTGCAGGATTGACGCAGTGCAGCATTTATCACGGCAGTTAATTGTGCAGGTGCAGCATTTCGTGTATTGTTAGCGCTACCAAAGCCTATTTTATGAGAGATTCAAAAATGACTGCCATCATTGAAAATGAAGCGCTAATTCGTGAAACAGCATATCTGTTCTGGCTTGAAGAAGGTCAGCCAGAAGGTCGCGATCAGGAACATTGGTTGCGCGCCGTTGCCGCAGTAAACCAACCGGTTGCGAAGACAAAAGCGAAACCCGCACGCAAAGCTGCGGCGAAACCGCGTGCCGCTGCAACAAAGAAAACAGCAAAGCCGAAGGCGAAAGCCAAAGTTGCGAAAACCACCAAGTAGAGTGGTTCGCTGTCATCCGGCAGTTCGACAAATTACGTGCGTCTTTGGGTCAGCTTACGGGCGCGTTTCTACGAAAAATGTGTAGATGGCCCGAGCGCCTGAACGGAAGATTAAGATAGATGACAGCCCAGACTCAACCGACCGTGACTGTAGATAGTTTGCAGGCGGAAATAACCCGCCACCTGAAACTGTCGATCGGGAAAGACCCATCTCATGCGAGCGTCTATGACTGGCGCATGTCGCTGTCATTGGCACTGCGTGATCTCGTGGTTGAGCCTTGGTTTGCGTCGACGCGTAAGACGTATGAAGGCCAGCACAAACGTGTCTATTACCTTTCGATGGAGTTCCTGATCGGTCGTTTGGTCGAAGACGTTACGATTAACCTTGATGTCGAACAGACCGCGATTGATGCCATGGCCGCCCTTGGTCAGGACTACAAAGTTGTGGTTGCGGACGAACCCGATGCCGCACTTGGCAACGGTGGCTTGGGTCGGTTGGCGGCCTGTTTCATGGACAGTCTTGCGACGCTTGCAATCCCTGCTTACGGCTACGGGATCCGGTATGAACACGGGTTGTTCGAACAGCATTTCGAGAATGGTCAGCAGACGGAATCTGCTGAAGGGTGGCTGGCGCAACGCCATGTTTGGGAATTTGAACGTCCTGAAGTTGCTTACAAAATTCATTTTGGTGGTTATGTCAACGAAGAAGATGGCAAGGCCAACTGGCATCCGGCAGAAACAGTTTTGGCGTCTGCTTACGACACGCCTGTCATTGGCTGGAAAGGGCAGTGGGCAAATACATTGCGCTTGTGGGCCGCGAAGCCTGTGAAGCTGTTTGACCTCGAAAGTTTTAACCGCGGTGATTACGTGGGTGCGAACGCACCGGAACGGCTCGCCCGGACGATTTCACGCGTTTTGTATCCAGATGATACGACACAAGACGGTAAGGAATTGCGTCTGAAGCAGGAATATTTCTTTACCTCAGCATCAATCAAAGACCTGTTGCGCCGGTTCCTATCCGAAGGTCATCAGATCACGGATTTGGCGGATCACGTTGCGATCCAGTTAAATGATACGCACCCCGCTATCGCCGGGCCCGAATTGGTCCGGCTGCTGATCGACAAGCACGCATTGCCGGAAAAAGACGCCATTGAATTGGCGCGCAAATGTCTGGCCTATACGAACCATACATTGCTACCCGAAGCATTGGAAAGCTGGCCAGAAGACCTGTTCGCCCGCATCTTGCCGCGGCATCACCGGATCATTCAGATGATCCAACACCGGCATCTGGAAGAAACCGGATCAGACGTGCGGATAATTGATCATGGCAACGTGAAAATGGGCGAATTGGCTTTTGTCATGGCCCATAAGGTGAACGGTGTCTCTGCGCTGCATTCCGAATTGGTGAAGGAAACTGTTTTTGCCGATCTGAACACGGCGTATCCGAACCGGATCATCAACCAGACAAACGGGATCACGCCGCGTCGGTGGCTGTATTCGTGTAACCCCGCGTTGCGCGGGCTGATCAACGACACGATTGGCACGAAATGGCATACTGATCTGGAGCAGTTGCAAGACCTGAACGCGCATATCGACGATGCCGGTTTCCAAGAGGCGTTCCGAGCTGCGAAATCCGCCAACAAGAACCGGATGGCTGCGTGGCTAAAAGATCGGAATGGCGTCACGCTGGATACATCCGCGATGTTCGACATCCAGATCAAACGTATCCACGAATACAAACGCCAGCACATGAATATTCTGGAAACCATCGCGCTGTGGAATGAAATTCGCGACAATCCAACAGCTGACTGGACCCCACGGGTGAAGGTGTTCGGCGGTAAGGCGGCACCGGGCTATGCGCTGGCGAAATCGATCATTCATCTGATCAATGATGTCGCCGCGACCATCAACAATGATCCCGTGACCCGCGATAAGTTGCAGGTCGTCTACCCTGAGAACTACAACGTCTCGATGGCCGAAATCCTGATCCCCGCCTCTGACCTTTCAGAGCAAATCTCGACCGCGGGTAAAGAAGCGTCCGGCACAGGCAATATGAAGCTGTCGCTGAACGGTAGCCCGACAATCGGGACGTTGGATGGGGCGAACGTTGAAATTCGCGACCATGTTGGTCACGACAATTTCTTCCTGTTTGGCCTGACTGCCGCCGAAGCAGATGCGCAGCGTGCCGATCACGGGTATGCGCGTCGTGCGATTGAAGCGAGCCCGCGTTTGTCACGCGTTCTTGGACAGATCGCCGCTGGCGTATTTTCGGGCGGTGATCGCTATCGCTATTCCGACATTCTGCACAATTTGTACGAGAACGATTATTTCCTCGTGAGCTGTGATTTTGATAATTACTTTGCCAAGCAGCGCGAAGTTGATGCAGTGTATAGTGACGTAACCCGTTGGACTCGCATGGCTGCTGCCAATACCGCAGGCATGGGATGGTTCTCATCGGATCGTACGATTTCTGGATATGCGCAGGACATTTGGAACGCGCATTCCGTCACATAACTGGTCCCGCATCGCGGGAAATCACGAACACGGGGCGGAAAAAAGATGACGGATTTGATCAGCAAAGAAGATGCCGGCAGGATCGCGTCGGGCGTGCATTCCGACCCCTTTTCGGTTCTGGGTCTGCATGTCGTTGACGGCAAAGTCACCATCAAGGCGTTCCACCCCGAAGCGGATGCGATTGACGTGATCGACGTCAAATCGGGTCGCAAGGTGGTGTCCCTTGATCCTGTGGAACAGGGCCTGTTTGCAGGGGTCGTGGCCCGTCGCAAAACGCCGTTTGCATACCGTTTGCGGATTACCAAAGGCCCGCATGTTTGGGATGCTGAAGACCCCTATCGCTTTGGTCCTGTCCTTGGCGAATTGGACGAACATTTGATCGCTGAGGGTGCACATCAGGACCTTTGGAAAGTGCTTGGCGCGCATGTCATGGATCATGACGGTGTCGCTGGCACGCATTTCGCCGTTTGGGCCCCAAATGCGCAACGCGTTTCTGTTGTGGGTGATTTCAACGGCTGGGACGGACGGCGCAATCCGATGCGGCGGCGTGGTCAGACCGGTGTTTGGGAAATCTTCATGCCTGCTTTGGGCGAAGGGGAGGCCTATAAATACGAACTGATCGGACCAGATGGCAATCTGTTGCCGCAAAAGGCTGATCCGTTTGGATTTGGGGCAGAGCACCCGCCAAAAACTGCATCTGTTGTCCGCAAACTGGATGGGCACACCTGGGATGACCAGACATGGATGTCCAAGCGCGAGGCGCTTCACCGTATTGATCAGCCGATTTCGATTTACGAAGTCCATCTTGGATCTTGGCGGCGTGTGCCAGAAGAAAATGATCGCCCGCTGTCCTACAAAGAACATGCTGAACAATTGGTCAGTTACGCCAAGGACATGGGTTTCACCCATCTTGAACTGATGCCGATCTCGGAATTCCCGTTTGATGGGTCGTGGGGCTATCAGCCTGTTGGTCTGTATGCGCCGACAATCCGGCACGGGACGCTTGAAGAATTCCGCGCTTTTGTAGAGGCGTGTCACGCCGCCGATCTTGGTCTGATCCTTGACTGGGTGCCGGGGCATTTCCCCGAAGACGCGCATGGTCTTGGCAAATTCGACGGCACACCGCTGTATGAACATGCCGACCGCAAGGAAGGGTTCCATCCTGATTGGAACACGCTTGTTTACAACTACGGCCGCGCCGAAGTGTCGAACTATCTGGTCGCTAACGCGTTGTATTGGTTGCGTGAACACCACGTTGATGGGCTGCGCGTCGATGCAGTGGCGTCCATGCTTTACCGTGATTATTCCCGCAAAGACGGCGAATGGGTTCCCAATAAGGACGGCGGTCGCGAGAATCTCGAAGCGATCGAATTCCTGCGGCGAACCAACACGATGGCCTACGGCGAAGTGCCGGGCATCGTGACGATTGCCGAAGAATCCACCGCCTTTCCGGGGGTCAGTGCACCTGTGGATCACAGCGGTCTGGGCTTCGGGTTCAAGTGGAACATGGGCTGGATGAACGACACGCTGTCTTACATCGAACAGGACCCGATCCACCGTAAATACCACCATCACAAGATGACGTTCGGGCTGCACTACGCGTTCTCGGAAAACTTTGTGCTGCCGATTAGCCATGACGAAGTGGTGCACGGCAAGGGATCGATGATTGACAAAATGCCGGGGCAGGGCGACGAAAAATTTGCAAACCTGCGGGCCTATTATGGGTTTATGTGGGGGCATCCGGGCAAGAAACTGTTGTTTATGGGTTGTGAATTCGCGCAAGGCGTCGAATGGAACCACAACGCCAGCCTTGATTGGCACCTGACCGATACGCCGTTGCATGGCGGTGTGCAAAATCTGGTGCGTGATCTGAACGTTTTGTTCCGCGACACACCTGCGTTGCACCAACTGGATTGCAAGCCCGAAGGGTTTGAATGGGTCGAAGAAGGAGCCACAGAGGAATCGATCCTCGCGTGGATCCGTAAAGGCAAACATGGCACGCCGCCGGTGCTTGTTGTCAGCAACTTTACTCCCGTCGAACGGTCTGGACGGCGCATTGGTGTGCCTGCACCGGGGCGTTGGATTGAAAAGCTGAACACCGACGGGGCCCGTTATGGGGGCGGCAACCGTGGCAACATGGGCCACGCGGACAGCGAACAGATCGCGGCATCCGGACGGCAGCATTCTGTGTCGCTGACATTACCGCCGCTCTCGACATTATTTTTTCAATTGGACAACAGCGGGACATCCTGACCCGCACGATCAACATCAGGACTAGGGAGGAAAACTATCAATGGACACTGAATCACAACGCCTCGCACAGCAAACTATGGCCTTTGTTTTGGCCGGCGGACGCGGAAGCCGATTATACGAGCTGACGGACACCCGTGCCAAACCTGCGATGTACTTTGGTGGTAAAAGTCGGATCATTGATTTCGCTCTTTCGAATGCCGTGAATTCCGGCATCAAACGCATCGGCGTCGCCACCCAATACAAAGCCCATTCCCTGATCCGTCACCTGCAGCGCGGTTGGAGCTTTTTTCGGGCTGAACGGAATGAATCGCTCGATATTTTGCCTGCTTCGCAGCAGCTGGATAACGAAAACTGGTACAAGGGGACGGCTGATGCCGTGGCCCAGAATATCGACATCATTCGTGGATATGGTCCGAAATACATCCTGATCCTCGCGGGCGATCATATCTACAAACAAGACTATTCTCTCATGATCAAACAGCACGTCGAAAGCGGCGCTGACGTAACCGTTGGCTGTATCGAAGTGCCGCGCATGGAAGCCGCCGGTTTTGGTGTGATGAAGGTTGGCGACAACGATCAAATTCTAGATTTCATTGAAAAGCCAGCTGATCCGCCTGCGATGCCGGGGAATCCGGATATGGCGCTCGCCAGCATGGGGATTTACGTGTTCGAGACGGAATACCTGTGTGAGCTTCTGAAAAAAGACGCGACAAACGCCGATTCAAATAACGATTTTGGTGGTGATATTATCCCCGAGATCGTGAAAAACGGAAAAGCTGTCGCGCATCCGTTTAGCCGGTCTTGCGTGCGGTCCGGGCTGGAAGAAAAACCATATTGGCGCGATGTTGGGACGGTTGATGCGTTCTGGCAGGCCAATGTTGATTTGACTGATTTCAAACCGGAACTGGACCTTTACGACAACTCTTGGCCGATCTGGACCTATTCAGAACTGACCGCCCCTGCAAAATTCATCCACAACGAAAAAGGGCGTCGCGGTCACGCTGTGTCGTCGATGGTTTCAGGCGGGTGCATCATTTCGGGGTCCACGCTGGACCGCTGTTTCCTGTTCACAGGTGTGCGCACCCATTCCTATTCGCAGTTGGAAGGCGTTGTCGCCATGCCATACGCCGAAATCCACAGGCGTGCGCGTTTGACGAATGTGATCCTTGATCGCGGTGTTGTCATTCCTGAAGGGCTGGTTGTGGGCGAGAATGCGAAAGAAGACGCAGCCCGCTTCCGCCGGACCGAAAATGGCATTTGCCTGATCACCCAACCGATGATTGACGCGCTGGACACCTGACATGAACCTGCTTTTTGTCGCCTCAGAATGTACGCCGTTTATCAAAACTGGCGGCTTGGCCGATGTCATCGGCGCGGTGCCAAAAGCACTAGCCGCAGAAGGCGTGTCCGTTCGGGTTTTGATCCCCGCTTATCCCGCGCTGTCGGACCATATCGCGTCGGGTACCCAAGTTGCGCAGTTTGACGATTTGTTTGGCGGACGTGCGCGGATCGTTGCAGCACAGGCAGACGGGTTAGATTTGCTGTTGTTGGATGCGCCGCATCTGTATGATCGCGCGGGCAGTATTTATCTGGGTCCGGACGGGCAGGACTGGCACGATAACGATCTGCGGTTTGCCGCGTTGTCTTATGCGGGTGCCCAAATTGGCGTCGGCTGTTTGGACAATTGGACGCCGGATGTGATTAACGCGCATGACTGGCAAGCGGGACTGGTGCCTGCCTATTTGCGCCAGCACGATGGCCCAACACCGCCGGTGGTCATGACGATCCACAACATTGCGTTCCAAGGCGTTTTTGATGCGACGCGGTTGGGTGCGCTTGGTTTGAACGCTGATATGTTCACGCCCGATGGTGTTGAATATTATGGTAAAATCAGCTTTTTGAAGGCGGGCATCGCGTTAAGCCAAAAGGTCACGACGGTTAGCCCCACGTATGTGGCTGAGTTGCTTACACCGGATTTCGGTATGGGTCTTGATGGCCTGTTACGGGCGCGTCAATCGGACCTCAGCGGTATTCTGAACGGCATTGATTTGGACGTTTGGAACCCTGCAACGGACCCTGCGTTGGTTGCGACCTATTCTGCCAAATCCATGAAGGGCAAGGCGCGTAACAAGGCAGAAGTCATGTCTCGTTTTGGACTGACCGATGGCGACGGCCCATTGTTCTGCGTTGTCAGCCGGATGACCTCGCAAAAGGGGTTGGATATGTTGCTGGATTGCCTCGACGACCTGGTGGGGCACGGGGCAAAACTGGCGCTTTTGGGCTCTGGCGAACCGGGGCTGGAACGCGCGTTTATTGATGCGTCAAACCGCTATGCGGGCTCTGTCGGTACGATCATTGGCTACGATGAAGACTTGTCGCATCTGATGCAGGCGGGAAGTGATGCGATCTTGATCCCGTCGCGGTTCGAACCCTGCGGACTGACCCAGCTTTACGGGTTGCGCTATGGCACCTTGCCAGTTGTCGCACGAACTGGCGGGCTGGCTGATACTGTGATTGACGCGAATGAAGCAGCTTTGCTTGCCGATTGCGCAACCGGATTTCAGTTTGCGCCGATTACATCGACGATGTTTGCGCACACGATTGCACGCGCCTGCGCTCTGTACCAACAACCGA
Source organism: Loktanella sp. F6476L (assembly GCF_023015725.1). Taxonomy (NCBI): domain Bacteria; kingdom Pseudomonadati; phylum Pseudomonadota; class Alphaproteobacteria; order Rhodobacterales; family Roseobacteraceae; genus Loktanella; species Loktanella sp. F6476L. Next base: position 7,962 of record NZ_JALKAR010000025.1, read on the forward strand.
AAATCTGGGGTGCAATGATGCGCCGCGCCATGCGTCATCCGGTTGGATGGGACCTGTCAGCGGCCGCATATTTGGACGTCTACACTGCTGCTCAGGAAAGCTAAGATTTAATTATGACTGCCTATTCTCTTTCCGGTGGCTCAGCCAATGCGTTGGGCGCCATTCATGATGGCGCGGGCGTCAATTTTGCGGTGTTTTCCGCGCATGCGACCAAGATTGAACTGTGCCTGTTTTCGCCGGACGGCAGCCGTGAAACGGTGCGGATCGCATTGCCGGAACGCACCGGACATGTTTGGCACGGCTACTTGCATGATTTGCCTATAGGGACGCTATACGGGTACCGCGCCCATGGGCCTTATGCGCCGGAATTGGGACATCGGTTCAACGCCAACAAACTGCTGCTCGATCCCTATGCGCGTCAGTTGCACGGCACATGGGTGAACCACCCTGCGACGCTTGGATATGATGACACATCGTCGGCCTGTGATCTGTCGTTCGACAGCCGTGATAGCGCGCCGTATGTGCCGAAATCCGTGGTTTTTGACCCCAAAAAATTCGCCAATATGACCCCCGGACACCACCGCAAGTCGAACCGTGACCTGATTTACGAAGCTCATCCGAAAGGCGCGACAAAGGCCCATGCGGGCATTCCCGAAAATATCCGTGGCACCTACGAAGGGCTAGCGTCGGACGAGATGCTGGATCATCTGAAAACGATAGGTGTTCAGGCCGTTGAACTGATGCCTGTTCATAGCTTTGTTGATGAAAAGTTTCTCGATGATCGCGGGCTGACGAATTACTGGGGCTATAATTCCATCGGGTTTTTCGCGCTCGAACCGCGGTATCTTGGCCCCGACGGCATTGCAGGTTTCCGCAAGATGGTGGACCGGTTTCACGCAGCGGGCATCGAGGTTATTCTCGATGTTGTCTACAACCATACCGCCGAAGGCGATCAGCGCGGCCCGACCCTGTCGTATCGGGGATTAGATAATGCGTCTTACTACCGTCTGACCGCAGGCCAGCCGCGCTATTACGTGAATGATACTGGCTGCGGGAACACGTTGAATGTGGCGCATCCGTATGTGTTGCGTATGGTGCTTGATAGTTTGCGGTTCTGGGTCGAATGCATGGGGATCGACGGGTTCCGTTTTGATCTGGCCACGACATTGGGGCGCGAAGATCACGGGTTTGATGTGCGCGGTGGTTTCTTTGATGCACTGCGTCAGGACCCCGTGTTGGCGAATGTGCGTATGATCGCGGAACCGTGGGACATTGGCCCCGGCGGGTATCAGTTGGGTGGGTTCCCCCACGAATTTAACGAATGGAACGACAGCTACCGCGACACCGTGCGCAGGTATTGGCGGGGGGATGCACACAGCGCGCAGGAACTGGGCGCGCGGTTGTTAGGATCGGCGGACAAGTTTGATCACAAAGGCCGACGTGCGGATTCATCGATCAACTTTTTGGCCTCACACGACGGTTTCACGCTGGCGGATACCACCCGTTACAATCACCGCCATAACGAGGCGAACACAGAAAATAACCGCGACGGCCACCATTCCAACTATTCGGATAATGCCGGTGTCGAGGGTGAAACAGATGACCCTGCCATCCGCCTGATCCGGACCCGCAGGCAGCGCAACATGCTGGCCACGTTGTTTTTGTCCCAAGGCACCCCGATGATCCCAGCCGGAGACGAATTTGCCAATTCGCAAAAAGGGAACAACAACGCCTATTGCCAAGACAACCCGATCGGATGGATTGATTGGGAAACAGCGGACACGGAGCTTTTGGCTTTTGTGGCAAGCCTATCGACCTTCCGGCAGAATCATCTCAGCGTGCGACAGGACCGGTTCCTGCATGGTGCAGCCCGCCCCAAAGATGGCCTGCCGGATGTAGCATGGACGGATTTCGCAGGAGAACCGTTGGAATGGCGCGATCCGGGTCTTGCAAACCTGTGCCTGCTGTTGCGGTGTTCAGCAGAGGCGCCGGATTACGCCCCTGACAGTGACATCGTCTTCATCGTTTTCAATCGGGCACCTGAGCCGGGCAAGGTAATCCTGCCGTTGCCCGAGCCTGATCATCATTGGGTCCGTGCCATCGATACGGATGCGAACGAACAAGGCGCGTTTTGCGAATTGGAAGGGCCGCACACCATCGTGGCTGGCGAAACCGTCGTGGCCTTTGTGCAAAAGACCGATGGGGCACAGCTATGACGGTGCAGGATGATCTAGCCGCACTTGCCGATATCTGTGGCATCGTCCCGCATTTCTACGATCTTCACGGCCAACAGTTACCGACATCACCTGAAACGCAACGTGCCTTGCTGGCGGCCAACGGGATTGATGTATCGACTGACGACGCAATCCAGTCGTCGCTGGCGCAATTGCGCTTTGACCGCGATGATCGGTGGTTTCCAGATGAAATCATCGTCGAAGCAGGTGTTGAGGCTTGGCAAAACTTCGGGCTCGGCGCTGCGTGGGATATCCGTTTGGACGAAAGCGATGATATTCTTGTGTCGGGCGAACCGCGTGATCAAATCACCGTGCCGCCACTTGATCCGGGGATTTATACGCTGACCGCAACGGCATCTGGCCGGACAGAGGTCATCACGGTCATCGCGGCCCCTAAGACGCTGCCGTCCGTTCCTGATTTGACCGGTGCTACGCGGCTTTGGGGCATGAACCTTGCGTTGTATGGGCTGCGGTCAGAACGAAACGCGGGGCTGGGTGATTTTGCTGATCTTGGTGCTGTCGCACAGATTGCAGGCGGGCAGGGTGCTGATTTCGTTGGCATTAACCCACTGCATGCAATGGGGTATGCGGATCAGGCGGCGATTAGTCCTTATTCGCCGTCCCATCGGGGTTATTTGAATACAGCCTGCATCGCGCTTGATGTGTTGCCCGGTGCTGGTGACGCCGGTGATTTCGCGGACTTGCGGGCATCAGAAACGGTCGCTTATCAAGATCACAAACCACGCCATGCGGCAGCGCTGGAAACGGCATTTGCCACGTTCCTAACCAAAGCGGATCCGGTTGATGCACAAAGCTTTGCGGCCTTCCAATCCAACGGCGGCGACGATCTGCGCAAGTTCGCCACCTTTGAGGCGCTGAGCGAAATTTATGGGCCCGATTGGCGCCAATGGCCTGATACGCCTGCTAATCCTGATCCCGCACGCGTAACATTTCACATGTGGTTGCAATGGGTCGCTGACCGGCAATTGTCAGACGCGCAGGCGCAGGCCAAAGCAGGGGGGATGGCGCTTGGGCTTTACCTTGACCTTGCGGTTGGGTCGCGGCGCGATGGTGCTGAAAGCTGGTGTGCACAAACTGCGATTGCACAGGGTGTGTCCATCGGCGCACCGCCCGATCACCTAAGCCCTGCAGGGCAGAACTGGGATTTGGCGGCGTTTGCGCCCCGCAAATTGAAAGCTGAACGATACCGGCCGTTGCGCCGGATTATCGCGCAAACCATTCGTCATGCAGGCATCATCCGGATCGATCATGTTCTGGGCCTAAACCGCAGCTATTGGATTCCGGACGACGGCAGTCCGGGGGGTTACATTCACCAGCCGTTTGAAAGCCTGCTCGCCGTGATCAAGATCGACGCCGCGCGGTATAATTGCGCGGTGATTGGCGAAGATCTTGGGCTGGTCCCTGACGGGTTCCGTGACACGATGCGTGCGCACGGGTTCTACGGGTATTCCGTGTTGCAGTACGAAAAAGACGACTCTGGTGCGTTCCGGACATCGGACGCTGGATCGGCACAGGTGCTGTCATGTTTTGCGACGCACGACACCCCGACGGTCAAAGGGTATGAGACAGGGCACGACATTGATTGGTGGGAAAACCTGTCGTGGGTTGATCGCGAGACCGCAGAAAACATGCGTGAGCAGCGTAAAGCAGACGTATCCCGCTACACGGAAAACGGCGACTTTAGCACAAACGTCCATGGGATGCTGGCGGGGTCATCCGCTTGCTTCGCAGCTGTTCAATTGGACGATGTGTTAGGAGCGAAAGAAGCGCAGAACCTGCCCGGAACCATCGACGAGCACCCGAATTGGCGACGCAAATATGACATAGCGCTGGAAGACCTGAACGACGCCCCCGCATTAAATGCGATGGCTGCGTTGATGACAGACGCGGGGCGCTAACCGACTAACGGCCGGGGCTTTATGTTAGATTCACCATGTTTTTATTGGCAGGCGTGTCAGCGTTCGTTTCCGTTTGGTGAACTCACGCTGAAGCGCGATTTCTCTCTGTTCAGTTTATCTGGATCATGGCTCTCCTTCCATCAGTTTTGCGCGGAACACTTCTGAAGGCGTTTGATAGCCGAGGCACTTGCGCGGTGTTGC
>NZ_JALKAR010000026.1:0-10314 GCF_023015725.1 Loktanella sp. F6476L
TTAGCCCACTGGTCAATGCAATCCGCACCGCATCTTGGCGAAATTCGTCCGTACGTTTCAGTCCCATAGTTCATCTCCTTTGTTGCAGTAAATGCTATCAAAGGAGCGGCATCAAACCGCGACAGGTCCACATGCCAATCGCTATTGGCCGCAACGAAGTGACACGTGAAGAATGGGCAGCCTGTGTGACGGACGGGGCGTGCGAACAAGGGTTAAAAGCTCTGCCAAATGAGGTTGACTACCTTGCTTGCCTTCATGATGCAAAATGTGAGGCAACGCCGGACTCACGTCTCAAGTTTAGCCTGCGGGGCATCCCGCACACTTTGCATCCGCGTGATCCGATGACTGCTATAACCTATAGCGAAATGCTGGAATACACGTCATGGCTGAATGGAAAAGTGGGATCTAATGTTTATCGAATTCCGACTGAGGCGGAATGGGAGTATGCAGCACGGGCGGGAACAACAACACCATTCGCGCAGGGTAACGAGCTGACGTTAGGTCAAGCAAATTTTAAGATTGTTCAAGTTGACGTAAACGGTGAAACTATTCCGGATCGTGTCCGAGGTGGCGGAAGAGAACTGGTTCAAGTCGACACTCTCGATGCAGCAAATGCTTGGGGACTGAGACATATGTCAGGCAACGCAAGTGAATTTACAAGCACGTGTGGAGAAGGCCCACACCGGAGTTTGGCGTCATCGAGTAAATACCTTGCTGCCGACGCTGATCGCCGGAACTGTAGCCGCTCGCTAAAAGGTGGTATGTATTTTACAAATATGGAACTTGCGCGCCCCGCTCGTCGGGTTCCGATGAATGGTGACAACTGGTCTGTTGACAGAGGGTTTCGTGTCGTTCGGGACTTGGCATCTGATCTTAATCCTAACGACTGATATCGAAAGCTGTCATTGGCGCAGCCGCAGCGAAAGCGCGCTTTGTCCCGCGTTTCGGACGTGAACCCTCGAGCGAGCTAATGTCTGTTACTCCATAACTATAAAGTCTTAGTTAGGACTCGGCGGCAGCTCTTTAGGGATCGACTCATCAATTGTCTGGGAGTTTGCAGTCGCAACAATGGTCTGATTTGCGAAGGGTCCGGAGTGCGAACGACAAGAAACTATTTATGGTGACTTGAGGCGTCGACGTCAGGCAGTTGACGGTAACTACCGCTGATTTCTTAGCGATCTACCTTGGCTGAGGTCGGGCGGTAGATTTCGTGAGCTGAGCAGTGTGCTGGGCTAGAACGATTGCGGCAAATTGAACTAGTTACATAGCCTTAAGCAGTAAAATCATGGGAAATTGCGCTAGTCTAGCTTACACTATTTTGTCAGTTTAGGTGACACTTTTCGCTGACATTCTGTCAGGCTTCGTGACAACTTGTGCACGTTTTGTGTACGTTTTGTGTACACCTGTGTGCACCTGTGTGCACCTCGGCTATTTTCGCTTACAAAATGTTATTCGTCTGGAGGGCATTTTTTCTCTTGTAGATAAGGGACATGGCAACTATCACCGCCTACGGAGACGTGGCCGAGTGGTCGAAGGCGCTCCCCTGCTAAGGGAGTAGGCCCGGAAGGGTCTCGAGGGTTCGAATCCCTTCGTCTCCGCCATCAACCTCGATTTTGCGTTAAGGACTGACGACCCCTTTGGGGGCAACCGACGGCGTGCCGAGCGGGCTGGGCGTCGTTTTCGTTTCGAATTTGCCTTGTCGAAGAGTTCTATCTCACCGTGCGTCGCCTAAAAGAAGACGCCGAACAACCAGCCTCTCTGCAATGTTGCGGCTTACCGAAGCTGCTAGTGCAAGGTCGCTGGTTGTGCTTGGAAATGCTCTTGTTTGCCGCCCGTGCGCGGAGGTCGCACAAGACACATCTGTTTCAGAGCGAGCCCAAATTCCGTCGCGAGGGACGTCAACAGCGGGGCGACGTCAGGCCGGACCAGTAGCGTCGCGATCAGCATCGCATCGTCCTTGTCACCCATAACGGCAGTTCCGATGAAATTGGCGAAACAGGATTCGTCTGACCCAAGGCATTTGCAATCGACGGCATGCCGCATCAGCGGTCTACGCCCATGTCGTGCGCACAGACTGCATAGGTCTTCAAACGATTTCAGCGCCTGACGTCCTCGATCTGGGCCAAGTCGGGACGCGAAATCGTGCCAAACCTGCGCCTGACTATCCGGACCATGGCACCACAGCCGCAGATACATCACGGATGCAGCTTCGATATCCTCAAGTTCCGTGATGAAACCGACAGCAGCGCCACCACGTTTTTCCTGCGCGCTTGTCATTTGGTCAGGATCAACTTGCCGGCCCGCGTGATCCGCAGGGTGTAGATTTGGTCACCCAGGACGATGTGGGCTTGGCCGCCGCCCTTTGTCAGGTCTTCTGCCGCATACGTAGGTAAAGCGGTGGCGACGGGTGTGCCTGTTTCTTTTGCGATTGGAAGTGACATCATGACAGACTTCCTTTGGTTTCAGCTGCGGTCCATTTGCGATGTTTCATCAAGCCGTCCTCACATGGTTTACGTGTCGGGCTTCCCTGCAAAGGATTCGGGTGGCTTGACTGATACAATACCTGACTGAATCAGTAGGGTATGTCAATCCGGGAAAGCAAGACGGTGGCTGTGGTCCGCCTAGCCGAAGTTTCGCTTACGATTTCGGGCTAAAAATCCGCGCGGCGAGAGGCGCGCCAAGGATCACCACAACAATCCGCAAAACATGGTGGGCGATCACAAAAGCCATATCCGCGCCTGCGATCAAAGCTAACACTGTCATCTCCGCCTGACCGCCCGGTGCGAAGGCCAGCAGCGTTTCCATTGGGGGGGCGAGATGAAAGATATGGATCGCCTCTACAAATAGTCCTGCGAGCACTAGCAAAATCACGCAAAACCCAAGTGCGGCTAACACGTCGCGACGCAGCTCTTCGCCGGTCACGCCTGCGTACTTTGTACCAACCGTCATCCCGATAAAGAATTGCGCCATCCAGATTGCCTCTGTTGGCGGGCGGAATTGCAAGATGCCGGACAGCGCAAGGATGGCCGCCAAGATCATTGGTCCAAGGATCGACGCGCCAAACAGTCCCACGAATTTGGCAATTTGCCAGCCCGCAATGCCACAGACGGCCATCAAAACCATTTGCGACAGGGGTAGGGTTGTTGCCGACACGCCGGGCGGATTGTCAAAATCGACGCCCCAGTAGCCCTTCAGGATGAATGGCAGTGCAACCACGATGACCAGCACCCGTGTCGCATGGATAAGAGACAAGGCGCGGACATCGCCACCTGCTTCTTCGCCAAATAGCAGCATGTCTTGTAGGCCACCGGGCATGGCGCTGTAGTAGCTGGTCGCAAAATCAAAGCCCCACAGTTTCTGGAAATAGGGAACACCAAGCAGCCCGATCATGAAGATCATAAATGGGACAAGGATCAGGGTGGTCCACATGCTGGCCATGCTTACGACCAGCGCCCATGTGAACGTGGCCCCAACAGCCACCCCCAGTATCGTGCGCATCAGGTTGTTCACCACCGGCATGCCGCGCATTTCGACGCCTATCAGGGCCGCGATCAAGCACGCAAATATCGGGCCAAGCAGCCAAGGGAGCGGTAGGTTCAGGTACAATGACGCGGCCACGCCAGCCCCTGCAATCAGGTATGTTCGAAGAATTGCGATCATTGGTTCATCACCGCCAAGCGATGACGCAGCGATGTTTGCAGATGTGCGGCCGCGGCGGCACCCGCGGCGTCGCTGTCGCCTTTGGAAATCGCTGTGATGATCTCGGTGTGTTGTGCGACGACGGTTTCGATCCGCGCCGCATCCGCCAGTGTTGTTGGACCCAGCAACAAGAGCGCATTGTTCAAGGCGCGCGCGGATTCCAGCAAAAACCTGTTACGCGCGGACAAATAGATCGACTGGTGCAGGCGCTGGTTGATTGCCGCAGCTTTTGACGGATCCTTCACGGTTTCGGCCATCTGATCGTTTAACGCTGTCAACGCATCGACCTCTGCTTCAATCGCGTGTTTGGCTGCCAATTCCGCAGCGGTCCGTTCCAGCACCAGCCGCATTTCGTACAGTTCCACGACCTCCGTTTGCCCCAGCTCACGAATGACGGCACCGACACGCGGGCGGTGTTCGATGATGCGTTCCGCCTCGAGACGCCGCAGCGCTTCGCGAACTGGCGTGCGTGACAACGAAAAACGGTCCGCGATTTCGACTTCGCGCAGCCTATCGCCGGGGCGGTATTCACCCTGTTTGATCGCATCCATCAGTCGACTGAACGCGACGCTGCCTTGGGATTGGTCGGTGGTTTCGGGGGAGGTCATCGGAAACTCGCGTATTGTATCCACGCGGATGCAATACGCGAAAGCTACCTAAAATGTCAAAGCGATTATTGCCCGGCGTCGCCGTCGTATTCTGCCAGCCAAGCGAGTATTGCCTGATTGGTTTCATCCGGCATCTCTTGTTGAATCCAATGCCCGCAATCAAGGCTGACGACATCAACGTTCGGTACGAACTTTGTCAGGCTTGGGGATTGGGGGATCACGTCGCGATCACCGTAGATCATGAGTGCGGGCAGGGTGATGACGGGGTCCACGTCGGCCAGGATTTCCCAGTTGCGATCAAGGTTTCGGTACCAATTGATGCTGCCCGTGAAGCCGGATTGATCGAACGCAGACGCAAACACGTCCAAATCTTGATCGGTCATCACAGGTTCGCCAAGCGGCGCGTCTGCATTGGCCAAATTGATCATCATCATACCCGGTTCTGGCGGCGTTGCGGGTACGTTTTTGCGGTACAGATTACGCAGGAACCGCTTTGGGTTTGCATCCAACACGGCGTCCGCAACACCCGGTTGCCGATTGAAATGTACAAAATAATTGTCGGGTCCAAATATGTCCTCCATGAACGCAATCCACGGTTTTTCGGTGCGTTCTTGATAGGGCAATGCGAGGTTAATGATCTTGCTCACACGTTTGGGGTGCAGCATGGCCAGCCCCCAAACAACATTTGCTCCCCAGTCATGACCCATAAAGATTGCGTCGTCATAGCCGTAATGATCCAGCAGCGCCGTCAGATCGCCAGTCAAATGCGTCAGGTCGTAATCAGTGACAGTCTCTGGTCGGGATGAACGCCCGTAACCCCGTTGGTTGGGCGCGATGACATGATAACCCGCCGCCACGAGGACAGGAATTTGATGACGCCACGCATACGCATGTTCGGGCCAACCATGACACAGCACAATCGGACGACCGGCGTTTTCTTGTCCCGCTTCAAACACTTCAAGCGTGATTCCATTCACATCGATCAAGGTAGGTTCTGGAAAGTTGGTAGCATCAAACACGGCGTATTCTCCTTTTTTACATGTTTGATTGGTCTCTAATCTGTAATGGTGCCAAAAAATGTCACTATTGTACGTTAGGCTATCGAAATGAGTTCACGTCAAAGACAAGCCGCGATTGTGCGCAGCCTACGGCGCAATGGAACGTCAACGATTGGCGATTTAGCCATGCAAGTTGACGCGTCGCGCCGCACGATCCTGCGGGATATCTCAACGCTTCGGGACGAAGGATTTGTTATTCACTCTGAACCGGGGCGGGGCGGTGGTCTGCAACTTGATCCGCAGTCGGTGCAGACGTCTGCGCGCTTATCGGTGGCAGAGGTTTTCGCGCTTCTGATCAGTGTGGCGTCAATGCGAGCTGCGGGAAATTTGCCGTTTGCGGGTTTGGCCGATGCGGGATTGGCGAAGATTGAAAAGGCGTTGCCATCCGAAAAAATAAAGGATCTCCGCAGGTTTCTGGATTGCCTGTACGTCGGCCAGCTGGCCCCGCAGGTCGATATATCCGACTTGGGCACAATGGATGACGCCCTGCTGCCAGCATTTGAAACAGCCTTTCTAGATTTGCGACATCTTCGGTTCGGGTACCGCGACGCAAAGGGCAACGTGTCAACGCGCGAGGTTGAACCGCAAGCGATGCTGATCTTATCGCCGGTCTGGTATTTGGTTGCGTGGGACCCCGCGCGTTCCGATTTCCGTCATTTTCGCATGGATCGCATCAGCCAGCCTCAGGTCGTTGAAGGGGCGACTTTCCGGCGCCGTCACGTGCTGTTCGATGATACTGTCCGTCCGGTCCAAAGGCATGGCGGCAAACGCATTCTAACGGACTAAAATCGTCGGCGGTGCAGCGTTCAGCTGTTCAATAGCGAACCCTGCGGCGGCTTTGTATTTGGCCATGAAATCGGCCCGTTCCTGTTTCGGAATAACGGTATCGATATCGTCAAAAAGCCCGCCGCACCGATCATTGAGGATGTGCAGCAATCCAAAAGGACCTGCGCCACGGTTGCGCAGAACCAGCTCGGATATCGGGCCACACAGTTGGTCGTTAAAGCTGGTCAGCGCGTCTGGCGTCACGCCGTGCTTTTGCAGCGCAGCCCCAAGGACACGGGCATCTACGATGGCCTGGCTCGCGCCATTTGATCCGGTCGGATACATCGCGTGCGCGGCATCGCCAATCAACGCAACCGATCCATCGACCCAAGTCGCCACGGGGTCGCGGTCGATCATCGGGTTTTCATACGCGCAGTCGGCCTGCGCAAGCATCGCTGGGACATCAAGCCAGTCATATCGGAATTCGTCAAAGTGATGAACAAAGTCGTCGACGCTGGCAGGACGGAACCAGTTTTGATGATGCCACCCGCCATCGGTGTCCATCGTGACCTCTGCGATCCAGTTGATCAGGGCCAATCCATCGGTATCCGGTTTCGAAATCGGATACATCACCATGCGCTGACGGTGTGTGCCAAGCCCGACAAAGGACGATCCAGTCCGCCAAGGTTTGGCGCGCACTGTGCCACGCCACATCACGGCACCGCCCCAATGGATCGGCGGCTGGTCAGGGTGCATCTGGGCGCGCACGGCCGAATGTATCCCGTCTGCACCTATAAGAATCCGATCGTCTATGGTCGTGCCGTCAGACAAATGAACCGCGACACTGGCAGGTTTGTTGTCATAGCCGGTGACTTTTGCGCCCAGCAAAACGGCGTTCTCGCCGATCCGTTCGATGACTTTATGGTACAACATCATGTGGAAAGCGCCACGATGGACTGCATATTGCGGCCAAAAGTAACCGGCATCTGTTCCGCGTGGTTCCGCGTACACTTCTTTACCGTTCAGCCCAACCAGCGCCCATTCTTTGGCTGCGATACCGACGCCGTCCAGATCATCAGCCGTTATGCCAAGATCGAATAGTTCACGCACAGCATTGGGTTGAATGTTAATGCCAACACCCATCGGGCGCATTTCTTTTGCGGCTTCGATGATTGTGCAAGGAACACCGATCTGGTGCAACGTTAACGCAAGCGTAAGCCCGCCAATTCCTGCGCCCGCGATAATCACGTGGTCTGACACTGCAATATTCCTCACCCTGACGCTGCGCAGCAAGCGGCTCGCAGTTGTACAGTGCTGACATATCATCAGGTAAGCAAGATCGGGTCGTCAGACGCGGATGTCATCTTCGGTCATGGCAAGCGCACGTACAAAGGCATCATCCTTGTTTTCCCGAATGTCTTTTAAGAGCATTAACATTGATCGTATCCAGATGGAGAGGGGTTAGGTTGTTGACAGAACGCCGGACAAAGGTATCCATACGTCGCTAACCCAAAGGGGGGGACCTTTCGCTGTGGTCGAGAACGACGCGTTTGCGAATTTAAAGAGTGACGTTATCCTGACGGGCACGGTGCAGCAGTCGATTAAACGCCTGACCGGATTCTTCGAGGTTGATTTCGTCACGCTTCACTTGTTTCGTGGCGGTATTGATGCCACGAACAGCCCCTTCGTCCGCACCAATTATCCTGATGCCTGGGTCAGCCAGTATTTGCTGAACGACTACGTCCGTATCGATCCGGTCCTTCAGCATGCGCAAAACCACGAAGAACCGTTTTGCTGGTCTGAAATCGCCTTGGATGCCCAACAACTGCACATGATGGAAAAGGCCATTGCAGCGGGCGTTGGCCAGACTGGTTTCACCGTCACGCATGTTGATAGTATCGGCCGTCGCAGCATGTTGTCGTTCAACGCCAAAGCGGCAAAAGGTGGCGAAACGTGGAAACCGTTCTTGGTGGAACACGGCGAACGCCTGCAAGGCCTTGCCGCAGACATACATCTGAAATCGCTGGCCGAACTTTACGGTGAAAACGAAGAGCTGCCCCAACTGTCGCCGCGCGAAAGCGAATGCCTCAAATGGACCGCAGAGGGTAAAACCAACACAGAGATTGCGATCATTCTTGGCCTGTCCGACCATACCGTCCGCGGCTACCTGAAGGTTGCTCGCGTCAAATTGGACAGTGTTTCGCTGGCCCAAGCAGTCGCAAAAGCATCTTCCATTGGCTTGATCTAATCTAGGTATCAACGACGCGGTGACGATTAGGCGCAGCCACAGATGATGTCTGTGCCGGCACGGGCGTTTTCACCGACTGTGGCATAGCCGTCGCGTATCCACCAATCGAGTCCGCCCATCAGTTCTCTGACTTGAAAACCAAGTATCAGAAGCTTCAGCGCGGTCTTGGTGGACGCGTTGCAGCCGATACCGTCGCAGTAGCAGACGTAGACTTTGGACTTGTCCAGATAGGCCGTGGATTGGACACAGATTTCGCGGTGCGGCATGTTGATCGCACCTGGAATGGCTTCTGTCGCAAAAGCCGCCGCAGACCGGCCATCAACAACCACAAGGTTGGTGTCCACATCTTGTAAGGCTTCATAGGTATCCCAAGAATCGAACTCGTAAGAGAGCTTCTTTTGGTAGTGAAGCAGTTGATCCATATCCATGTCGTGTTCCTTTGTTTCTGTCTGCTGCCGCAATGGGCATTAACCGTGTTGCCCTGAAGCTAAGGGAATCTGCATTTTCCGTATATTCATCCGAAATGGACGGCCGATCGTAGCCCCCCAATTGAGGGGGGTGGCCCTCAGGAACCTGTCACATAAGGTAGGACACGCGAAAGAGCTGGAAAATGCCCCGTAATTGGGCAATCTTGAAACTGTTCTGACCTCAAAGAGCACTGATTGATCGAAAGACACAGACTATGAGTATGACACTTGCATCCTCTCCTGCACCCGCTCACCCCGATTGGACCGCATTGACGACCGAAGCCGCAGCTTTGATCGAAAGCGAACCCACATTGGCTGAACTTGTGCGGTCCTATTTCCCCAAAGACGGCACATTTTCCTTGGCGCTATGCAGTTTGCTAGCTGACAGTTTGCAGGCCCCGTCAGTTGGAAAGGGCGTCTTGGAGAGCCTCTTTCAAGATGTTCTCGCAGCAGACGCCGGAATCGCACAGGCCGCATTGGTGGATCTCCAAGCGATCCGCAGCCGCGACCCGTCTTGCCCGTCCTACCTTCACGCATTTCTGAACCTGAAAGGGTTTCAAGCCTTACAGGCCCACCGTATTGCGCACTACCTCTGGAGCGTTGATCGGAACGAAATGGCGGTTTGGCTGGCCAATCGTGTATCTGTCGTGATTGGGGCTGACATTCATCCTGCAGCGAACATCGGCGAAGGCGTGATGTTTGATCACGGATCGGGCGTTGTGATCGGTGAAACGGCTGTCGTCGAAGATAACGTCTCTATTCTCCAAAACGTCACGCTCGGCGGGACCGGCAAAGTTGGCGGCGATCGTCATCCCAAAGTGCGCTTTGGCGTGATGATCGGGGCAGGGGCCAAGATCATAGGAAACATCGAAATTGGTGCGAATAGCAAAGTGGCGGCAGGCAGCGTCGTACTGAAAGATGTCCCGCCCAATTGCACGGTCGCGGGTATCCCTGCGCAGGTTGTACGCATCCATGATGCACGAACAGTGCCATCCGAGACGATGGATCAATCGCTGTAGCAATTGCGCCCAATGCGATTTTATGCAGCGCCTGCATCAAATGGTGCAGGCGTTTTTCGATCAAGTAGTCAATTTTTTATAGGCGCCAGAGATGGGCGGCATGCAGCATGTGAACGCGCCACATGTCCCGAATCGACTTGTTATTATGGGGCGAACGGCGGGCGCTTCGTGATGGAAAATGTGTCTGCCTAAGATGTCCGCACATCGCGAACATCATAAAACTGTCTAGTTTGTCGATTTCGTATGAGTGATTGCAGGAATAATATTTGGGCGGCGGACGTAGCCTATGCAAACGTTAGGGACGGATAAAATCCAAACTGTGATTTCTGGGAGGAACACATGAAATCTTTGATGAATACGGCTTTAGGGCTGTCTTTGGTTGTTGCGACGTCATCTGTTGCGGTTGCTGATGGGCACGCGCAGGAATTGACGATTGCGATTGTGAACAAC
>NZ_JALKAR010000027.1:0-9923 GCF_023015725.1 Loktanella sp. F6476L
CACAGTTCTACTTCCGTACAACTGACGTGACAGGCACTGTTGTTCTTCCAGAAGGCACAGAAATGGTCATGCCGGGCGACAACCTGAAGTTCAACGTTGAACTGATCGCTCCAATCGCCATGGAAGACGGCCTCCGCTTCGCGATCCGCGAAGGTGGCCGTACTGTTGGCGCCGGCGTTGTGTCTAAGATTGTTGAGTAATCAATGACGCCTCGCAAGAGGTAACAAGTCTAGAAAAGGCCGCGCCAAAAATGACGCGGCCTTTTTGTTTGGGGGAGGTATTCAACCCTTCAACGAATTGAATAGGTCACGCTGCGTTGTTCTGCATAGCTTCTTGTTCAGGCTGGTTTCGTGAAACCTGAAAGTACTCTGAAATTTCCGACAGTTTCGAAGCACTCACATTAAGCGACTGCCCGCCACGCGTTACCGTATCGACCATTGCGGCATTTTGCTGCGTGACGCGATCCAAACTCGCAACCCCTACGTTGATTTCGGTAAGTGAGCCGGATTGTTCGGCAACACTGCCCGCGATCTTTGCGGTAACTTCGTTGATATGGGTCATACGGCCCACAATCCTTGTCAGAGCTTCACCTGCTTTATTTACTAGCGATACCCCACGGGCGACTTCGGCCGTACTACTATCAATCAACTGCTGCGTTTTCTGTGATGCTTCGGTCGATCGTTGGGCAAGTGCCCGTACTTCAGATGCAACGACTGCAAAGCCCCGCCCAGCGTCGCCCGCTCGGGCTGCTTCAACACCGGCATTTAGTGCCAAAAGGTTTGTTTGGAACGCAATTCCATTGATGACTTCGATGATTTCGGAAATGGACCCTGATGAGGTTTCAATTTGGGCCATCGCTTGCGCGGCTTGTGCCACAATCGGGCCGCTGCTTGTCGCGTCGGTTTCGGCCTCTGAAACGATATTCTTGACACTTTCTGCATCGTTGGCGGCTGCCTTCACACTTGATGTCAGTTCGTCCAATGCGGCGGCGGTTTCTTCAAGCGTCGCGGCTTGGTTTTCTGTGCGAAGTTGCAGGTCATTGGATGCCTTGAACATGTCATCAGCGTCGCTCTGAATGGCGGCGGAATTCGTGATAAGTGTGGTAACGACGCCTGATAGATGCCGGATGGAATTGTTATAATTATTCCGCAAAGGTTCGAATTCCGCCGCAAATGGAATGTCGATAGTCTTCGTCAAGTCCCCCTGAGCAAGGCCTGTCAGCGCCTCGTTCAGTTTTGCGACGACTTTGTCGCGTTCGCTTTGTTGGCGTTGGATGTTTCGCGCCGCTTCGTCGCTGGCGTCTAATTGGTCGCGGAAAGAGACAAGTGTATTTGCGATGTCACCGATTTCATCGGCGCGATGGGTGTCCCTGATCTTTGTATCAGTGTGCCGTCCAGCGACGTTTTCCATGGCGCTCCGAAGTCGCGAAAGCGGTGTTGTCACGCTCGAAGCAAAGAGCAGTCCAATGCCACCCGAGACACAGACAGTCGCCAACCCGATAATCGTCATGATATTGCGCAGCTGGATCGCGGGTGCAATGACTTCTGCGGTGTCAATTTCAGCGACCAATAACCAGTCAAAATCAAAGACGCGAATTGGTCGCAATATGGATATCACGTTTTCACCACGGTACCCGGCAACATTGACGAGCGTGGAACCGTCTGTGTTTGCAAATGCTTCCAGACGTTGGGTGTCGACAAAGTTTCCCAGAACGTCTGGTCCGTTATCAAACCGGGATCCCGATCGCGCATTGCCGTTCTGCCCGACCGCAATAATGTCGCCTGTGTTTTGCAGACCAGCTGGATTGCTCAGAATTTCTGTGGGGATGTCATCAGGAAGCTGTACGGCGAATACACCGATTGTGTCACCCCATTCACTGACAATCTTGGTTGCCAGAAATGCAGCTGGTGCCCCATGGCTTGGTTCGTATGCCGAATAATCGACTGACGACAGCGTATTGTCGTCCTGGTCCATCAATTGGCGAACCAGCGTTGCAAGGCCACTATCAGCATACGGCCCCGTCACGATGTTGGTCGCAAAGTCGGATTCTTTCTCAGTCGAATAGATCAGATCGCCGGCCAAATTGAACAGGAAGATGTCATAATATCCATCGCGTTCGGCGATGTCCGCAAAGAATGGGTGCAACCGTTCATGTTGCAGATGATAGCGATGCGGCGCATCTGGTTTCAGAAGGAGATCACGATCGCCAAATGGGTGCGGGTTGTTTGTGATGTAGACCTCTTGCAAGGTCCCTGTCGGATCATCGCCCATCAGTCGAAACGTGTTCGTAAAACTCAGCGCTGCATCGCGAACGGTTGGGTCGGCACTATAACTTTCGACAAGGCTTTCGATATTCGCCGCCCATCTTTCGATCTGGGAGGCGCGTTCGATCATGAGGACATCGATCGTGTCTTTTGCGAGTGCCTGTAGGGTTTGCCGAGATTGCAGGTAGGCAGAGACAGAAATGGATGCACCAACAAGAAGGCATAGTGCGATGATGACAATGGGGAGTTTAACGGATATCTTGACCGAGTTGAGCACGCGCGCACCTTTGAACAATTTTCGACACCCTAGGCCGGAAATGTTGCTAATTGTTTTACGTTGCTCGGGTGATGTCAAAAACGGTCTTGCCACATCCTCCGACTCCCCCTATAGCACCCCAATCCAATGAGGGTACGCCATGCGTGCCCTCTTTCCGTTGGACTAAAAGACGCGATGAGGGCCTGCGATGGGCGTAAGTCTTCCTCTCCGTTCTAGACCCTAAATTTAGGGGTGATGTCACATGGCCGCACAAAGCCAAAACATCCGTATTCGCCTGAAGGCGTTTGATTACCGGGTGCTTGATGCAAGTACACAGGAAATCGTTTCCACAGCAAAGCGTACAGGGGCCTCCGTTCGCGGACCAATCCCGCTTCCGAATAAAATCGAGAAGTTCACCGTTCTGCGTGGCCCGCACATCGACAAGAAATCCCGCGATCAGTTTGAGATCCGGACGCACAAGCGTCTTCTCGACATCGTAGACCCAACACCACAGACAGTAGACGCGCTGATGAAGCTCGACCTGGCTGCGGGCGTTGACGTCCAGATTTCCGTATAAGGAGTAGAATATTATGCTCCGTTCCGGAATTATCGCAAAGAAACTGGGTATGACCCGGTTGTTTATGGAAGACGGCAAGCAGATCCCTGTGACTGTGCTTTCCCTCGAAAACCTGCAAGTTGTTGCACAGCGTACAACGGACAAAGACGGTTACGTCGCTGTTCAGTTGGGTGCCGGTGCTGCCAAAGCAAAGCGTACGTCTCAGGCGATGCGCGGTCACTTCGCTGCGGCGAAGGTTGAGCCAAAGCGCAAGCTGGCTGAATTCCGCGTTGCTGAAGAGAACATGATCGCTGTTGGCGAAGAAATCGCTGCAAACCACTACTTCGACGGCCAGTTCGTTGACGTATCCGGTACATCTATCGGTAAAGGTTTTGCCGGTGCGATGAAGCGTCACAACTTCGGCGGTTTGCGTGCGACACACGGTGTGTCCATCTCTCACCGTTCGCACGGTTCAACAGGTCAGTGTCAGGATCCAGGTCGCGTTTTCAAAGGTAAGAAAATGGCGGGCCACATGGGTGCTGCAAAAGTCACAACGCAGAACCTGCAAGTTGTGCGCACTGACGTTGAGCGTGGCTTGGTCATGATCAAAGGCGCTGTTCCCGGCTCCAAAGGTGGTTGGGTGACTGTTAAGGATGCGGTGAAAAAGCCAACTCCTGAAAACACAGTATACCCTGCTGGTTTGAAATCTGCGGCTGCTCCTGCGGCTGCTGCTGAAGTGGAGGCCGAGAACAATGAAGGCTGATGCAATCAATCTTGACGGTGGCAAAGCCGGGTCTGTTGACCTGAACGAAGCCATCTTCGGTCTGGAACCACGCAAGGACATCTTGCACCGTGTGGTTCGCTGGCAGCGTAACAAGGCAATGGCAGGCACACACGACGTGCTTGGTCGTTCCGAGGTTTCCTTCTCCACGAAGAAGATCTATCGCCAAAAAGGTACTGGTGGCGCACGTCACGGTTCCCGTGGTGCTCCGATCTTCCGCGGTGGTGGTACGTACAAAGGGCCAACACCACGGTCCCACGCACACGACCTGCCAAAGAAGTTCCGCAAGCTGGGTCTCAAGCACGCGCTGTCCGCTAAGGTCGCCGCTGGTGAGCTCGTCGTTGTTGAAAACATCGACATCAAAGACGCGAAAACATCCGCTGTAGCCAAGCAAGTTGGCGCATTGGGCTGGAAACGTGCCTTGATCATCGACGGTGCAACTGTGAACGCTGAGTTCGCACAAGCTGCGCGTAACATCGAAACACTGGACATCCTGCCATCGCAGGGCGCAAACGTGTATGACATCCTGAAGTCTGATACTTTGGTCATCACAAAAGCGGGTCTGGAAGCACTGGAGGCTCGTTTGTCATGAGCGCTAAGGCAGAACATTACGACGTGATCCGCAAGCCGATCATCACAGAGAAAGCAACAACAGCGTCTGAAAACAACGCTGTGGTTTTCGAAGTGGCAATCGACAGCAACAAACCACAGATCAAAGAAGCTGTTGAAGCGCTCTTTGGTGTGAAGGTGAAAGCGGTCAACACAACGATCACTAAAGGTAAAGTAAAGCGTTTCCGTGGCCAGCTTGGCACACGTAAAGACGTGAAAAAAGCCTATGTGACGCTGGTTGAAGGCAACACAATCGACGTATCCACTGGTCTGTAAGACTAGTCGTCGTTGAAATTGTGGAGGCCCTCGCAGTGATGCGGGGGCCTCTTTCCGTTGAAAGGGATACCATGTCCTTTCAACGCGTGCGCAAGGTCACATTGCCTGCAATGTGACAGCGGCACTCAGTCGTTATTGCTGGTTCCGCCCGTTCATTGGCTTTGTTGGCCGCCCAAGGTGTGGCCTTCTGCAACGCTTCTGGCAATTGCACCACGATCAATTTGGCTTGGCGGCGCATTCGAACGATGTCCCTGAATTTCATCCAATTTCTTCGCACGTCGGTTGGTGGCAATCAGCCAGACAACAAAAGCAGCAAAGCCAATCAACGCAATCGGGATAATAATCTGGTTGGCAGTCATTAAGGCATCCTCCGCTCATTCGTCTTTCAAACATGGTGACGCTGCAATCAACCACAAGGGCCAGCGTCTGCCCGTGGGGTGGCACCGGTGTCGTCCTTTACGGCCACTTTGTCCCAGCCAAGCATACTATAAGGTATGGGGCTGCGTGAGGCTCACAAAGCGCCAGCCCGCCGGGACGGGCAGACGCTGACCCGGCGCCTACGGCTTGATTCCGGGCTGGGCGGGTGAATTTCGTCGATTAGTAGTTACAGCTGAATTCATCGCCGAGTTGGCAGGCTTTATCAATATGCTCCTCCCAAACTTCTTTCGCTCCGCCCAAGGCCTCTATCACTAAACCGAGTTGTCGGCATGAAAGGCCGACTTCAAGATCGCAACCGAGTTCATAGTTGTAAGCTGCCTTCAAGTTGTTGCGCGGGACGCCCAATCCGTCCAAATGCATACTTCCTAGAGAATTACAGGCGGCACCATAACCGTCCATGCATTCGAGATCGAGTATCTGGCGCGCTCTTTGGTGATCAACGGCGACCCCTTTACCAAGCAAATAGCCGTTACCGACCGAGGTACACGCCTCACGATACCCAAGTTCGCACGCTCTTTCGAAGGCGACAAAAGCTTGAGCATTATCTTGTATCGTACCTCTGCCACTCTCATGAGCTACTCCAAGGTTGCTGCATCCTCGGGCATGTTCCAACTCGCACCCCTTGTCGTAGTATTCGAATGCCAATGTGTCCGATTGATGCACACCGTCTCCAACTTCATAATGGTAACCCAGTTGGGTACATCCAAATCCAGTGCCATCGTTGCACATTTTTTCGAATAACTTGGGGCTTGATATGAGCCGGGTCAGAATTGACCGAGAGTCTTGAGCGTGCGCAGAAAGCGAAAAGCATGCAACAAATACGGTGCCAAGCGTTATTCGGGATATTGTCTTCAATGGAAATTCTCCAAACCAAGCGAGGTAACCGCATACATTAGACATACCGCGTTGTTGAGATCAGTACCATATGTCACCTCCCCACTTGCCACCAAACCCCCTCCCAGCTATACGCCTCCAATCACCCGAGCCTCGGATTCGTTCCGGGGCTTTTGTGATGCAAAATCCGGGCACCTTCGGGGGCCTATAACATCAGGTTCCACGCATGTGGGACCGCCAAGCAAACGGAAGAAGCTAACATGGCACTTAAGTCGTATAAGCCGACGACGCCGGGCCAGCGCGGGCTGGTGCTGATCGACCGTTCGGAGCTTTGGAAAGGACGTCCAGTTAAGGCCCTTACACAAGGTCTTACAAAATCGGGCGGCCGGAACAACACCGGACGAATTACAATGCGTCGCATTGGTGGGGGTGCAAAGCGCCTTTACCGTATCGTAGATTTCAAGCGTAACAAGCTGGACATGTCCGCTGTTGTCGCACGGATCGAATATGACCCGAACCGGACAGCATTTATCGCTCTGATCCAGTACGAAGATGGCACACAGAACTACATTCTGGCCCCTCAGCGTCTGGCAATCGGTGACAAGGTGATCGCGTCTGCAAAGGCCGACATCAAGCCGGGTAACGCAATGCCGTTCTCAGGCATGCCTATCGGTACAATCGTACACAACATCGAACTGAAGCCTGGTAAAGGTGGTCAGATCGCACGTGCCGCTGGTACATACGCCCAATTCGTTGGTCGTGATGGTGGCTACGCGCAGATCCGTCTGTCTTCCGGTGAATTGCGTCTCGTCCGTCAGGAATGCATGGCGACAATCGGTGCCGTGTCCAACCCAGACAACTCCAACCAGAACTACGGTAAAGCCGGTCGTATGCGCCACAAGGGCGTTCGTCCGTCGGTTCGTGGTGTTGCGATGAACCCGATCGATCACCCACACGGTGGTGGTGAAGGCCGTACATCTGGTGGTCGTCATCCGGTTACTCCATGGGGTAAGCCGACCAAGGGTGCGCGTACACGTAACAAAAACAAAGCGTCGCAAAAGCTTATTATTCGCTCGCGTCACGCCAAGAAGAAGGGTCGTTAAGTATGGCTCGTTCCGTCTGGAAAGGCCCATTTGTGGACGCATATGTCCTCAAGAAGGCCGAAGCGACCCGCGAAAGCGGCCGCAACGAAGTGATCAAAATCTGGTCCCGTCGTTCTACAATCCTGCCTCAGTTCGTTGGTCTCACATTTGGTGTATACAACGGCAAGAAGCACATCCCTGTTAACATCACAGAAGACATGATTGGTCAGAAGTTCGGTGAATATTCCCCGACTCGGACTTACTACGGTCACGCTGCTGATAAAAAAGCGAAGCGGAAATAAGCCATGAGCAAGGATAAGAATCCCCGCCGCGTGGCCGACAACGAAGCACGTGCAAAACTGCGCATGCTGAAGACGTCCCCGCAGAAACTGAACCTCGTTGCTGGCTTGATCCGCGGTAAGAAAGTTGAAAAGGCCCTGACGGACCTGACTTTCTCTAAAAAGCGCGTATCAGAAGACGTGAAGAAATGCCTTCAGTCTGCAATCGCCAACGCTGAGAACAACCACAACCTTGACGTTGATGAACTGGTTGTTGCCGAAGCTTACGTCGGCAAAAACCTGATCATGAAGCGCGGTCGTCCACGGGCTCGTGGCCGTTTCGGCAAGATCATTAAGCCGTTCGCAGAAATCACCATCGTGGTGCGTCAAGTCGAGGAGCAAGCGTAATGGGTAACAAAGTAAACCCAATCGGCATGCGTCTTCAGGTCAACCGTACCTGGGACAGCCGTTGGTATGCAGATACCAAAGACTACGGTGACCTTCTTCTTGAAGATCTCGCCATCAAAGCGTTCATCAAGAAAGAATGCGCTCAGTCTGGCATCAGCCGCGTGATCATTGAACGTCCGCACAAAAAGTGCCGCGTTACAATCCACGCAGCGCGTCCAGGTGTGATCATCGGCAAGAAAGGTGCAGACATCGAAGGTCTGCGTCAGAAGCTGGCGAAACTCACTGCGTCTGAATTGCACCTCAACATCGTTGAAGTTCGCAAGCCAGAACTCGATGCAGCACTGGTTGCTGAAAACATCGGTCAGCAGCTCGAGCGTCGTGTGTCTTTCCGTCGTGCAATGAAACGTTCTGTTCAGAACTCCATGCGTATGGGCGCCCTCGGCATCCGTATCAACCTCGCCGGTCGTCTTGGCGGTGCTGAAATCGCGCGGACTGAATGGTACCGTGAGGGCCGCGTGCCGCTTCATACACTGCGCGCCGACATCGACTATGCTCACTACGAGGCGATGACGCCTTATGGGATCATCGGCATCAAGGTGTTTATCTACAAAGGTGACATCATGGAGCACGATCCATCTGCGCATGACCGTAAACACGCTGAGCTCCAAGAGGGTGCTATCCCTCGCGGCGCCGGCCGTCGCTAAGGAGATCTGAACAATGCTTCAGCCAAAGCGTACCAAACACCGTAAGCTTCACAAAGGCCGCATCCGCGGTGAAGCTAAGGGCGGCTCTGACATGAACTTTGGTTCATTTGGTCTTAAGGCCATCGAACCAGAGCGCATTACAGCCCGTCAAATCGAAGCTGCACGTCGTGCCATGACGCGTCACATGAAGCGTCAAGGTCGTGTGTGGATCCGTATCTTCCCAGACACTCCAGTGACGTCTAAGCCCGTCGAAGTGCGTATGGGTAAAGGTAAAGGTTCCATTGATTTTTGGGCATGTAAGGTCAAACCAGGCCGCGTCATGTTCGAAATTGACGGCGTATCTGAATCCGTTGCCCGCGAGGCCCTGCGCCTTGCAGCAATGAAATTGCCTATCAAAACACGTACAATCGTACGCGAAGATTGGTAATTTAAGCGGTCACTTCTGTGATCCTATAAAATTGGCCCCTTGCTGTGTGAACAGCAGGGGGCTTTTTTGTGCCGATGCAGTGGGTTGGGCGGCATTGGAACGTGGTGAAAAGGCAGCGTAATAAATACCGCCCTAAGACCATTACTGTTGACCAATTCGGCCCAAACTTGGCGCCACAGTTGTGTCCATCATTAAGTCGCCCTAAATCTGAACCGCGTCCTATTGCGAGATTTTTGTGTAATCGTTGATGCGTTCTCTGATGCGCACCCAACGTTCCCAATACTAATGAGTGAGCCTAACGATGACAGGGGAATCCCCTCGGAAATCTAAAATTTCTGCGCAAGCTATTCGTCATGGAAATATATTCTGGCCGGGGCGGGATGACGGTATCCAACGGCTCGACGATCGACCACTTGCTCCTGAAATTCTTGATCACGGAGTTGATATTGAAGCCTTCTTTGCGCTCTCGTCGCAAAGTCATCGGCAGCATGCGACCAACATAATTAAGCGGTACAAACGATTTCGCGCCTTCAACGCTGGTGTCGCTTTCCCAAACACGCTTGCCGTTGCAACAGATGTGCGAATTAGCAAAACGATCACGACAATAGGCAACAAATATTTCTTTAGCGGGGCGTCTGGCGGCAGAATGCTGGTCAAAATGACCCGTACAGATACGCCGAGCAAACAGAAGCGGCTCGAAAAGATAATCCAATCGTTCGAAAAAAGACGGGCGAAAAACGACTTGACGATCCCAATTGTAGACGGTGACGTGCGCAATTTGAACTTGGTCACAATGGCGAAGAACCTGTTCAACTTTTACCACTTCACGCTCGAAACGTTGCCAAGTCTCGCGTTGTACCGTGAATACAATTTGACCGGGTTGGACCTGTCGCGGTTTGATGCCGCTCCTTTGATAGCATTTACTGCAACAAAGGAGATGAACTATGGGACTGAAACGTACGGACGAATTTCGCCAAGATGCGGTGCGGATTGCATTGACCAGTGGGCTA
>NZ_JALKAR010000028.1:0-8382 GCF_023015725.1 Loktanella sp. F6476L
CCCACGTGCCAATGCCCGCTGGTTTTTTGTATCCAGCGGGCGTTGTTTTTGTTTTTTGCGTTTTTGCGCTTATTTGAGCAGGAGTTTTGCTTCGTGTTTTTTGAGCGCTTTGCGTGCTGACTGGTAGTTTTCCAGGCCGGTTTTGGACTGCAGTTCAGGGAAGAGATCGAAGATTTCGTTCCGCTGGCTGTTACCGATGCCCTTCAAGGAATAGTCACCCGGCTGGAAGCTTTCCGTCCATGCTCCGTTTGACAGCACCACTTCGTGCCGCTCGAACATGAAGTGCACGTAGGTGGTCTGCATCACGTTGACCGTGTGGATGCCTTCCGCCCCGACCATGTGCTTGGCTGCTGCCAGCACTTCGCTTTCTTCGAAGTACAGCTGCGTTTTGTCTGACGACACAAGCACGCGGTGGTTTGGTGACACCATCATATCACGTTCCGGCAGACCGTGGCCAAGCGCACCCGCCTTGATCAGAACAGGCTGCAGGTGCGGGTTTTGCACCAGCTGCTGGCCTGACATCGGCTTGTGGCCCATCCATGCGATTTCCTGGATGCCATTGTCGCGGGTGATGATCCGGTCGCCAACTTGCAGCTCTTCGACCAGACGCTCGCCTTTTGGTGTCGCGATCAATGTCCCCGGTGTGAAGCACGGGATGACGTTTTCGATTTCCGAGAAGGTCATCGTGGACCCGTCGAGGAACGTCACCGTACCTGCCTCTGGGTCGCCATCCACATAATCGATCCGGTCGACGTTGGACCCCGTCAGGTCGAGGACATCGATGTCCTGACCATCAGCGTCTTCGCCACCCGTGACCACATCACCGCCGTTACCGCCGTAGAATGTGTCAGAGCCGGTCCCGCCAAACAGAACGTCGGTGCCACTGCCGCTGTAAATAAGGTCAGACCCTGCTCCACCTTCGATCACGTCTCCGACTACATCGCCAGCAAAGATAGTGTCATCACCGTCTCCGCCATCGATCCCGTTGCCTCCGTCGCTGCCGGTAATCGTGTCATTGCCAGCGCCGCCGAAGATATCATCACCAAAGGCAATATCACCTGCCGGTCCACCATTGATAACGTCGTCGCCGTCACCGCCAGCGAGGACATCAGACCCCTCGCCACCAAAGATCGTATCGTCGCCGTCGCCGCCGTCAATGAAGTCAATGTCAGCGCCACCAAAGATTGTATCGTCGCCGATCCCACCGTCGATGGTGTCTTCGCCAGTTCCGCCATCGATGCTGTCGTTGCCCTGACCACCGATCAGAACATCGTCGCCGTCGCCACCGTCGAGCACGTCGTCGTCCACGCCGCCGTCCAGCACGTCGTTGCCAGCGCCACCAAACAGCGTGTCATCGTCGTCTTGGCCGAAGATCGTATCGTTGCCATCACCGCCAAAGATCGTGTCCCCGTTGTTTTCAGGAACAAGGTCCTGGAAGCCCGCGGCGTCCGGTTCGTCATCCGGGAAGCTGACCGCATCGGCCAGTGGATCTTCGAGACCACCGTAGATGGTGTCGTCGCCCGCACCGCCTTCGATCACGTCGTTGCCTTCGCCACCTTCGATGAAGTCATCGCCTGTGCCGCCGTCAACGGTATCGTCGTCAAAGCCTGCGTTGATCGTGTCGTTGCCGGATCCACCGATGATGCTGTCGTCGTCATCACCTGTGTTGATGATGTCGTTGCCAGCCCCGCCGTCGACAAAGTCTTTGTCGTCGTTTGGATCCTCGTCCGCATCATAGCCCGGGAACACAAGACCCGGGATCGTTGCAGATGGCTGCTCCGGATAACCCACGTCTGGCGCTTCATCCCCTTGGGTGGAGCCCACGTTGATGATGTCGTCGCCGTCGCCTGCATCGACTGTGTCGCTGCCCTCAACGTCGGTGATCACATCGTTGCCGGCACCACCAAAGAACGTGTCGTCGCCAAGGCCACCGTGCAATTCATCGTCGCCAGCTTCACCGGCCACAGTGTCATTGCCCGCGCCGCCGATCACGGTGTCGTCGTCCAGACCACCCCAGAGATCGTCGTCACCTGTGCCACCGAACAAGGTGTCTTCGCCTTCAGAGCCTTCGATGATGTCATTGCCTGACCCACCGCGCAGCTCGTCGTCGTCTGCACCGCCGTTGACGATGTCATCACCTGCACCACCCGCGATGGTGTCGTCACCATCCTGGCCGTTCAGCTGATCGTCGTCCGCACCACCGTTGATGGTGTCGTTGCCAAGACCACCGTTGATGGTGTCTTCGCCTTGGCCGCCGAACAGGTTGTCGTCGCCCTGGTTGCCATTGATCGTGTCGTTGCCGTCGCCGCCAAACACATCATCCGACCCAGCGCCGGCCGAGATCACGTCATTGCCGCCAAAGCCTTCGATCACGTCGTTGTCTGTGCCTTCGTCACCCGGCAAGATACCGTCGCCGGCATCAACGATGTCACCATCCGCATCCACATAAGGAATGTTCGGGTTGATCACATCGTTGCCATCGGTGCCTTGGACTGTCCCGTCATTGATGCCGGTCACTGTGAAGGTCACGTTGGCCGTGTCTGTCGCGCCGTTTTCATCAACGATCGTGTAGGTGACAGACGTGTCGCGTGTCGCCCCCAGACCCAGATCGT
Source organism: Loktanella sp. F6476L (assembly GCF_023015725.1). Taxonomy (NCBI): domain Bacteria; kingdom Pseudomonadati; phylum Pseudomonadota; class Alphaproteobacteria; order Rhodobacterales; family Roseobacteraceae; genus Loktanella; species Loktanella sp. F6476L. The sequence continues at coordinate 2,613 of NZ_JALKAR010000028.1, forward strand.
CAAAGTCATCGCCTGCGTCAAAGTCCACAGTCCCGTCAGCATTGATCGTAAACGTGCCGCCGTTGTCGCCCGCAACCACGTTGCCTACGTTTGCCGGATCACCATCCACAGCCACAACCGTCAGATCGTCGCCTTCCGGATCGCTGTCCACACCGTTGCCAGTGTCACCCGTGATGACGTTCCCGTCCACATCGCCTGCAGTCTCTGTCAAGGACACCACATAGGCGTTGTCTGTCGCATCAGGGCCGTCGTTCACACCGTTCACTGTGATGGTCACAGTTTCCGTGGATGTCGCACCTGATGGGTCTGTCACGGTGTATGTGACAGTGGTCTCAGCAGTTTCACCCGGAGCCAGCGCATCAAAGTCACCGTTTGGATCAAAGCTGATGGACCCATCTGGGTTAATTGTGACCAGACCGCCGTTTGAGCCATCCACAGGTGTGCCAACAAGGGTTTCATCCCCGTTCACCGCACCAACCGTCAGCGGATCACCATCCGGATCACTGTCGTTATCCAGCACGTTACCCAGATCGGTCACGTCGTCTTCGTTTGTCTCAAACGTATCAGCGACTGCTGTTGGGCCGTCGTTTGTGCCGGTCACTGTGACAGTCACTGTTGTGCTGTCTGTCGCACCGTTTTCGTCCGTGACGGTGTAGGTCACTGTAGTGTCAGCGGTTTCGCCTGCACCCAGATCATCAAAGTCGCCGTTTGGATCGAAGCTGGCAGTGCCGTCTGCGTTGATCGTCACCAGACCGCCGTTGTCACCTGCAACAGGTGTGCCCACCAGCGTCTCGTCACCGTTGACCGCGCCAACCGTCAGGTCATCGCCTTCAGGATCGCTGTCGTTACCCAGCACGTTGTCCAGATCGATGACAGTGTCCTGATCTGTGCTGTCCGTGTCAGCCACAGCCACTGGCGCGTCATTTGTGCCAGTCACTGTGATCGTCACAGTTTCTGTGGATGTCGCACCAGATGGATCAGTCACAGTGTACGTGACCGTTGTTGTGGCCTCTTCACCCTCACCCAGATCATCAAAGTCGCCATTCGGATCGAATGTGACCGTGCCGTCCGGATTGATTGTGACCAAGCCACCGTCAGAGCCGTCCACAGGTGTGCCAACAAGGGTTTCATCCCCGTTCACCGCACCAACCGTCAGCGGATCACCATCCGGATCAGAGTCGTTATCCAGCACATTGCCAACCACGCCCGCAGGATCATCTTCACCCGCCGCCAGATCGTCCGCCACGGCCACAGGACCGTCGTTCGATCCGGTCACTGTGAAGGTCACCGATGCTGTGTCTTCCAGACCGTTCTCGTCTGCGATGGTGTATGTGATCGTTGTCGTGGCCTCTTCGCCCGCGCCCAGATCGTCAAACTCGCCATTGGCATCAAAGTCCACAGACCCGTCTGCGTTCACAGTGAACAGACCACCATTGTCGCCCGCAACCGCGTTGCCCACGTTACCTGTCTGGTTGTCCACACGCACAACTGTCAGATCATCGCCTTCAGGATCGCTGTCAGCGCCTGCACCTGTATCGTCAGTGATCGCATTGGCATCCACATCGCCGAATGTTTCATCCTGCGAGACCACATAAGCGCTATCCACAGCATTTGGCGCATCATTCACGCCAGTCACTGTCACAGTCACCGTTGTGGTTGATGTGGCCCCTGATGGATCCGTCACAGTGTAAGTCACTGTGGTCTCGGCTGTTTCGCCTTCACCCAATGCTTCAAAGTCACCATTCGGATCAAAGCTGGCTGTGCCGTCTGCGTTGATCGTGACCAGACCGCCGTTGTCGCCAGTCACAGGCGTGCCAACAAGCGTCTCATCGCCGTTCACCGCACCAACCGTCAGGTCGTCGCCGTCAACGTCCGTGTCATTCCCCAGCACGTTGCCCAGATCGGTCACACCGTCTTCGGTCGCGTCACCTGTATCGGCCACAGCCACTGGCGCATCGTTTGTGCCAGTCACTGTGATCGTCACAGTCGCCGTATCGGTCGCACCGTTCTCGTCTGTCAGTGTGTAAGTCACTGTGGTGGTGGCTGTGTCGCCTTCACCCAATGCGTCAAACTCACCATTGGCATCAAAGTAGATGTTGCCACCGTTGTTGATCGTCACCAGACCACCATTGTCGCCCGCAACAGTCACACCTTGGCCAAAGGCACCAAATGGATCTGTGATATCGGCGCTGTCTGTGCCGTTCGTCACAGACGTCACACGGATCGTGTCACCTTCAGGATCGCTGTCTTGGCCCGCACCTGTGTTGTCACCGATGACATTGCCAATCGCAGGGCTACCGTCTGCGTCTTGATCTTGCGTGTAAACATCCGCCGTCGCATCTGGCGCGTCGTTTGTACCTGTCACTGTGATCGTCACAGTCGCCGTATCGGTGCCCCCGTTGCCGTCATCAACCGTGTACGTCACTGTTGTTGTGGCTGTTTCACCCTCACCAAGCGCTTCAAAGTCGCCGTTTGGATCAAAGGATGCAGTCCCGTCCGGATTGATAGTGACCAAGCCGCCGTCAGACCCTTCAACAGGTGTCCCGACAAGTGTCTCGTCCCCGTTCACAGCACCCACTGTCAGCGTGTCGCCCGCGTTTGCGTCCGTGTCGTTGTCCAGCACATTGCCCAGATCGGACAGACTGTCTTCGGTTGCGTCAACAACATCATCCAGCGCATCAGGGTCAAAGTTCGTGACCTCATCGCCCAAAATCTCTTCGATTTCGGTGAAGGAAATCGTCTCGCCTGTTGGGTTGCCATCGGCGTCCACAAACACAACCTGACCGTCAAGGCCATTGCCGTTGCTATCCGGGACCGGGCTACCTGTGCCGTCCGGACCTGTCAGGATGAAGGACCCCTGACCCGTCAGGTCAAGCACGTCGTTATCGTCGCCGCCTGCACCGCCGTCGACCACATCACCGGCACCGCCAATGATCGTATCCGCGTCGTCGCCGCCATAGATTTCATCTGCGCCAGCACCACCCGTGATGACATCGTCACCACCTTTGCCGTAGATCACATCATCGCCGGCGTCCCCGTTCAGAACGTCGTTGCCAGCCTCGGATGTGCCCTCGGATGCCGTTGTGAAGAAGTTGATGTCAGACACGTCAACGCGCTGATCTGTCGTCTCGCCGTTGTCGTAATCAATCTCGATCCGCGCAACAGGGCCTGCGATTTCAAACAGAACCGATCCGGCCTGAGCCGCTGGTGTCACGCCATCTGTGTGCTCAACACCACCCGTCACTGTGTTGCCGTTGATGATCTGCGCACCCGATTCAGCTGTGATCGTGACCGCAATCTCTTCGCCAGCCGCGTTATAGGCCCGCACTGTCACGATATCGATGTGGTCGTCCGCATCGGTCCCGTTATCAATGTCGTTGATCCGGAAAGACACGTCCTGCACTTCATCGCCATACGCTACATCGTTTGATGCAAAGCTCAGTGTCGTGGTGGACGTGTTATCAACACCGCCCTCGCCGCCCAGACCGTGCAGGTGCAGACCGGAATTCGGATCAAACGCTTCGCCCGCTTCCACATACATCGCTGTGTTTTCAACGTCGGCTGTCGCGCCTTCGTCTTCTTGCGCAAAACCGATCGTGACGTTCATGCCGTCAACCGCAACCGTCTGCGTCGCACCAAGGGCCGTGCCCGCTGGCAAAGCTTCGGTCCACTGCAGTGTCAGCTGATCAACGCGGCCTGTGGCCCCGTCTTCATCATCACCGCAGATCAGGTCATCGCCTGCGCCGCCATTGATAGTGTCGTCGCCCGCACCGCCATAAAGTTCGTCATTACCAGCCGCACCGGTATCGTCTTTATACAGCGCGTCGCCTTCGATCACGTCGTTGCCGGAGCCGCCGTAAACTGTGTCGTCATTTGATCCGCCAGACAGCGTGTCATTGCCCGCGTCACCGTAAACCGTGTCCTGACCGTGGCCACCGTAGACGCTATCGTCGCCTGTGCCGCCGTAAACAAGATCGTTATCCGCAGACGCCCACAGGTTATCATTGCCCGCATCGCCGTAGATCGTGTCGTTGCCGTAAGAGGCTTCAACCATGTCGTCGCCGTCGCCGCCGTAGAACACGTCGTTGCCGCGATCAGCACCGCCCAATACGTCGTTGCCCGCGCCACCAAACTGGGTGTCGTCGCCGTCGTTGCCAAACAAACGGTCATCGCCGTCGCCACCTTCCAGCGTGTCGTTGCCGATACCGCCGTCAAGATTGTCGTTGCCGCCATTGCCCAGCAGCACATCATCACCTGCGCCGCCCATCAGGACATCGTTGCCGTCAACACCGTCTGCAATCGCAGGGATTTCAAACGTGATGTCTGTGACTGCAACCGTGCCGGAATAATCCCGCTCCGGACCGTCATCCAGAACAATCCAAAGATGCTGGATCGGACCTGCAATGGTCACTTCAACATCCTGGCCGTTGTTATCTGCACCCGGGCCCGCAGCATTCGTCTGGGACCCAATAATCATGTTGCCGTTCACTGTGTGAACGCCCGTGTCTTCGAACTGGACCTCAACAAGGTTGCCCTGTGCGTCCTTCGCCATGATCGTGATCTTATCAAGCGCATCCACGTCCAAAAGCGTGAACGATACGTTCGAGACTTCGGTGTCAAAGTGCATGTCCGCTGTGGTCGGTTCTGTCACGTCCCATGCTTTGAGCATGCCGTTCTCGACGAACCATTCTTTGCCGCCCGCACTTTGTGGCGTGCCCACGCTGACGTTCACAGACTGACCATCAACCGTCAGCGTCTGGTTGCCATCAGATCCAAGCTGATCCCAGTCGATCAGGAATTCTGTCGTGCCTGCAGTATCCGCACCATCGCCAACGAGAATATCGTTGCCAGAACCACCCTTCAGAAGGTCATCGCCAGACCCGCCAAACAGCGTGTCCGTGCCCGCGTCCCCATACAGGTCGTCGTTGCCCGCATCGCCGTAAAGCAGATCGTTGTTGTTCATCCCCTCAAGGATGTCGTCGCCATTGCCGCCAAACAGCACATCGTCGCCGTCCTGACCACACAGCGTGTCATCACCGTCTTCGCCCATCAGCGTGTCGCGGCCTGTGCCACCAAAGACCAGATCATCACCGTTCCCGGCTTTGACCAGATCATCGCCGGCGCCCGCCACGATCAAATCGTCGTCGCCCACGTCGCCCGCCAAAATCGCATCGTTATTGTCCACACGGTCACCATCCGGGTCACCATCGTAGTTCACGTCAATCACGTCGTCGCCAGCCGTGCCTTCAACCGTGCCGTCCAGATCAGGGCCAATGTCATCATAAACCAGGTTATCAACAGCGCCCGACCCGTGCAGCTGCACGTCCATCGTATAAACGCCTTCAACATCAAACGTCGCAATATACTGACCATTGTCACCCGTCGTCGGAATCTGACGTGTCGCAATCAGTTGACCGTGCTCATTGTAAAAACGAACCGTCGCACCTTCTTCGTTATCAAGGAAAGTCAAAGACTTCAGATCAGCGCCATCCGCAAAACGGAACCGGAATGTCCCGCCAATCGCATCATCCGGATCGTGGCTGTCGCCATCCTCCGACACAATCAAAGCATTGCCCAAGTTCGACGTCGCAAGATCGTAATCACCACCCGTCGGGTTCGACGTGTCAAAAATCATCGCACGATTACCAACACCACCAGCCGTCCAAGCCTGAATAGTCACACCCGCAGACTGGTATTCATTATCAACAATCGTACCACCAGATAGATCATTAAAATCAATCGTCTTCGTCATAACTCATTCTCCTAAGGC
>NZ_JALKAR010000029.1:0-6762 GCF_023015725.1 Loktanella sp. F6476L
TCCAAACTGTGATTTCTGGGAGGAACACATGAAATCTTTGATGAATACGGCTTTAGGGCTGTCTTTGGTTGTTGCGACGTCATCTGTTGCGGTTGCTGATGGGCACGCGCAGGAATTGACGATTGCGATTGTGAACAACGGTCACATGATCAACATGCAGAAGGTTGCAGAGGCATACACTGAGGAAACTGGTGTTGCTTTGAACTGGGTGTCATTGGAAGAAGGCGTTCTGCGCGAGCAGGTTACTTCTGACACTGCAACCGGTGGTGGCCAGTACGACATCATCAACATCGGTATGCAGGAAGCACCGATTTGGGGTGCTGCTGGTTGGATCGAACCGCTTGAGTTCGGCGCTGACTACGACGTTGACGACATGCTGCCAGCAATGCGCAACGGTCTGTCTGCGGACGGCACATTGTATGCTGCACCGTTCTACGGTGAATCTTCTATGGTGATGTACCGTAAAGACCTGACAGACGCTGCTGGCGTAACAATCGCTGACAACGACAGCTGGGACAACGTCAAAGCGGCTGCTGCTGCGATGCACGATCCAGACAACGGCGTTTACGGTGCATGTTTGCGCGGTAAGCCGGGTTGGGGCGACAACATGGCGTTCGTCACAACAATGGTGAACTCTTTCGGTGGCGCATGGTTCGACGCGGACATGAAGCCAGCGCTTGATTCCGACGAATGGAATGCAGCTGTTAACTTCTACGTTGATCTGCTGGGTACATACGGTCCTCCAGGTTCTGAAGGTAACTCCTTCAACGAGATCCTCGCTTTGTACAACGAAGGCAAGTGTGGTCTGTGGATTGACGCGACGATCGCTGCTTCTTTCCTTGAAGTAGACGGTGTTGCTTACGCTCAGTCTCCGAATGCTGGTAACCCAGTGGGCGCGAACTGGTTGTGGGCATGGGCGATGGCTGTACCTGCGGGCACAGAAAACGCGGATGAAGCCAAAGCATTCATCGAATGGGCGACATCAAAAGCGTACATTGAAGCTGTCGGTAACCACCCAGACTTCGGTTGGGGTTCTGTTCCAACAGGCACACGTACATCCACATATGCGATCCCTGAGTTCCAGGCAGCTGCTGCATTTGCAGACGCTGAATTGGCAGCGATCAACTCTGCGGCGCCAGAAGCCACAGACATCAAGCCATATGTTGGTGTCCAGTTTGCAGCGATCCCTGAGTTCCCAGAAGTGGGTACAGCGGTTGCACAAGAAATCGCAGCGGCCCTGTCTGGTGCGAAATCTGTAGAAGAAGCGCTGGAAGCGGCACAGTCTGCAGCAGACGCAATCATGTCTGAAGCGGGTTACTACTAACCCTTTCGACTGAAATAGGATGGGCCCGGCTGCGGTCGGGCCCAGACCTTAAGAGACGTTTACCACCCGTATTTATTGACCATTTTGCTTTGATGCGACGCCCGCGTATGCTGTGGCGCTGCGCGCTCAATGATCATCTGTTTTTGCGAATTGCCCCGACCTGCCTGCATCGATCTGCCCATCTGTCGCTGTCCGTCCCGATCTGCTTGCACTGTCTTGATTGAAACCCTGCCCCAAAAGGTGACCCGAGCTATGTCTACCAAAAGAACGCTCCCCCGGATCTTACAAACGCCAGCTGTTTTGCTGTTGCTGGTGTGGATGTTGGTCCCGCTGAGCATGACGCTTTACTTCTCGTTTATCCGGTATGTGCTGAACTCGACGATCCGGCCGGAATGGACGACACCGGCGCTCAGCAACTGGCGGGGCTTGGGGAACTATCAGTATGTTCTGAACGCCAAGGATTTTTGGTTTGCGATCCAGAACTCTGTGCTGATCGTGTCCAGCATTTTGGTGCTGACGGTTGTTTTGGGTCTTGGGATTGCGGTTTTGGTTAATCGGAACTTCCCCGGGCGCGGGATTGTCCGTGTTTTGCTGATCTCGCCGTTTTTTGTGATGCCAGCGGTGAACGGGGTGTTGTGGATCAACATGATTTTGGACCCTGTGTTGGGTTTGCAGGGGATTGCGGTTGGCGGGATCAACAACATGATCGATGGGTTGCGTGACTTCCCGGTGTTGGGTTGGTTCTTTAACCTGTGGCCTGTGTTGGAACCGATCTCTTTCCGCGCCACACAGACCTCTGCTTATGCGGTCATTATGATGGTGACGTGGCAGTGGACCCCGTTTGCGGTGTTGATCTTTATGACGTCGCTGCAGTCCGAGGATGAAAGCCAGAAAGAAGCGGCGACGCTTGATGGGGCGTCTGCGTGGTCGCAGTTCATCAACCTGACGGTGCCGCATCTGGGGCGTCCGATTGCGATTGTTGTGATGATCCAGTCGATCTTCCACCTGTCCCTGTATGCGGAAATCGAGATTGTCAGCCGCGGGAACGGCAACAAAAACCTGCCTTATCTGATTGGTGAGTTCACCTCGAACAACATCGGTGCGGCAAGTGCGACAGGTATCTTCGCGGTCATTCTGGCCAATATTATCGCCATCTTCTTGCTGCGCATGGTCGGCAAGACGTTGATGGACTAGGAGAAAAGACAATGGCTACCGTTTCTCAGACCTCGAAATTTAGCAAGATCGCATGGCCTGTTGTGGCTTGGATCGTGGCGCTGATCTTCTTCTTCCCGATTTTTTGGTTGGTGTTCACCAGCTTTAAGACGGACGCGGATGCAGTGAAGCCTGAATTCCTGTTCAAGTTTACGCCGACGTTGGAAAACTACACCAACATGACGGAGAACTATGATTACTGGCGCTTTGCGACCAATTCGGTGATCACGTCGACCTTTGCGACTTTGTTTGCGCTGGTTGTGGGTGTGCCTGCGGCCTATGCGATGGCGTTTGACCCAAGCCGTCACACCAAGGATATCCTGATGTGGATGTTGTCGACAAAGATGTTGCCAGCGGCGGCTGTTTTGTACCCGATGACCTTCCTGACGAAGAACATGCTGGGCATCTTTGACACGCACTTCCTTGTGATCTTGGTATTGTGCCTGATCAACCTGCCGATCGTGATCTGGATGTTGTTCACCTACTTCAAGGAGATCCCGAAAGAGATCATTGAAGCGGGCAAGATGGACGGCGTGAGCACATGGGGCGAAATCAAGGATATCCTTATTCCGCTGGCATGGGGTGGCATTGCATCGACCGCACTGCTGACCTTCATCTTCTGCTGGAACGAAGCCTATTGGACGGTCCGTCTGACCACGATTGATGCGGCGACTTTGTCGAAGCTGATTGAAGGCAACCGCGCACCAGAGGGCCTGTTCTTTGGACGTCTGTCGGCAGTATCGACAGCGGCTGTGGCCCCGATCATTGTGTTGGGCTGGTTCTGTCAGAAACAGCTGGTGCAGGGTCTGACCTTTGGTGCGGTGAAGTAAGGCTGTGGGCGGCGTCTGATCGAAAGATGCCGCCATGCGACCGGGCTGGAAAAAAGAGATAAATCATGTCGATAATGGTTCCAAAAATTGAGTTAGTCGATCGGACCACACGGTCGATCCGCTATCTTGAACATGGATGGCCTACGGATTTGTGTCGGTGGCATGCCCATGAAGAATACGAATTGCATCTGGTTGTGGCGACACGCGGCAAGGCGTTTGTGGGCGATTACATCGGCGATTTTGAAGCGGGTGATCTGTTCCTGACGGGGCCGAACCTGCCGCATAACTGGATCACGGATAAGGTTTGGACCGAACCTGTGGCGACGCGCGATATGCTGGTGCAGTTCAGCCATGAAAGTTTTGAAAAACTGGCCGAAGGGTTCCCCGAATTTGGCGAGGTCCGCAAGATGCTGACGCTGGCCCAGTCCGGTGTGCAGTTTGAAGGGTTCAACCCGACCTTTGCGCGCGGTCACATGGAATCGATCCGTAATAACGAAGGTCCTGAGCGCATTCTGGCGTTCATCCGGTTCCTTGTGCGTTTGAATGAGCATGCGGAAAAGAAGGTCCTGTCGGTGTCCAAGCTGGTGCAAGTGCAGGGCGGCAGTAAACACGCGCGGATCGGGGCTGTGGTGGATCACATCGTGGCCAACTTCAAAGACGATTTTAGCGTGGGGGATGCGGCTGAAATGGCGGGGATGACCCAAGCCACGTTTGCGCGCAATTTTACATCTGTGACGGGCCACAAGTTCGTTGAATTCCTGACGTCTGTGCGCGTGGGTCAAGCCTGCAGCATGCTGTACGCGTCGGATGCGACGATCTCGGATATCAGCTTTGATGCGGGGTTCCGCAATCTGGCGAACTTCAACCGTCACTTTCTAAAGATGAAGGGCATGACCCCTTCAGAGTACCGCGATACAGCGCGCAAAGACTTGTCTAAACCAATGGAGACCACATCATGAATAGCGCAGTTCTGCACCCGATCGGGGCGACGGGATATGACCGCGCAGCCTGTGCTGTGGGTGTCGTGCATTTGGGGTTCGGGGCGTTCCATCGGGCGCATCAGGCGATGTATATTGACGATTACATGGACAAATCCGGTGATCTGAACTGGGGTATTGCGGCTGTGAACCTGCGCGGTGCGGAAGCCGGGTCTTTTGCGGCGGCCGCAGATGATGTGGCGCGCCACGACGGGTATTTTTTGAAATCCTATTCGCCGGACGGGCAGGTGGCGTTGCGCCGTGTGCGATCGCATGTGCATTTTGCAGACTGGAGCGCGGACCGGACAGCATCCGAGGCGTTGTTGGCGCGCGGTAGCGTACATCTGGTGACGATTACGGTCACCGAAAGCGGCTATTACACCGATCCGAATGGCAATCTGAACCGCGCGGATCCGGTCATTGCCGCTGAAATGGCGGGTGATCAGACGCAAAGCGTTTATGGGTATCTGCGGGCGGGTTTGCAGGCGCGGATGGATGCGGGCGGTGCCCCTTTGACCATCGCGTGTTGTGATAACATCCGCCAGAACGGCAAGATGTTGCACCGCAATCTGCTGGCTTATCTTGAGGCCTGCGGCGATGCGGTGTTGCACGCTTGGGTCGCGGACAACGTGGCGTTCCCCTGTTCGATGGTGGACCGGATCACGCCGCGCAGCACGGTTGAACTGGGCGTGGAACTGACCCAGTTGATCGGGTCAGAGGTCGCATCACCGATCATGGCCGAAGATTTTATCCAGTGGGTTTTGCAAGACAAAGCTGCAGGGCCGATGCCTGATCTGGCGCAAGCGGGTGTGACCGTGACGCCGGATGTGGACCCTTACGAGGAAACCAAAATCCGGGTGCTGAACGGCGGCCATACGGCATTGTGTTATCTGGCAGCGTTGGAAGGTGTTGAAACCTTTGATGCGGCGATGCGGGTGCCGCATTTACACCGCCACTTCCGCGCCTTTGAAGCAGACGAAGTGCTGCCTGCGATCACCATTGATCTGCCGTTCTCGAAGGCGGATTATCTGGACCAGATCGACGCGCGGTTTAGCAACCAGGCGATTGGCGATACGGTCGCGCGGATCTGTGCGGATGGCATGGTGAAGTTCCCGATCTTTATCCGCCCCACGCTGGAAGGCTGCCTGAAACAAGGTATCTTGCCGAAAAACGCGATCCGTTCGATTGCCAGCTGGCATGTGTTTGCAACCCATGTGGCGGCGGGCAAAATCCCGTTCAAATATGTGGAACCCAGCTGGGACGATCTGTCTGCCATGTTGGGCACGGACGCCTTTATCACATCGCGCCAACTCTGGGGCGATCTTCCTGAAACTTACCCTGAATTTGCCGAAACCCTTCGGCACGACATCTCTGAATTGGAGCAAAAATGGCCGGTTTGACACTGCGCGACGTGCGTAAAAGCTATGGTGCCACGCAAGTAATGCATGGCGTTGATCTGGATATCGACCACGGCGAATTTGTCGTGTTTGTGGGTCCATCGGGCTGCGGGAAATCCACGCTGTTGCGGATGATCGCGGGTCTTGAGGAAATCACATCCGGGTCGGTGAAGATCGGTGATGTGGAAGTCAACGATGTGGCTGCGTCCAAGCGTGGCGTGGCGATGGTGTTCCAGACCTATGCGCTTTACCCGCATATGACCGTGTATAAGAACATGGCCTTTGGTCTGAAGCAGGCCAAGACCGATCCGGCCGAAATCGACCGCCGCGTGAAAGCCGCCGCAGAAATCCTGCAACTGGGTGATTATCTGGACCGGAGCCCGCGCAACCTGTCGGGTGGTCAGCGTCAGCGTGTGGCCATTGGCCGTGCGATTGTGCGTGATCCGGAAGTGTTCCTGTTCGACGAACCGCTCTCCAACCTTGATGCGGCCCTGCGCGTGCAAACCCGTCTGGAAATCGCGCGTCTGCATGAACGCCTTGGCAACACGATGATCTACGTGACCCACGATCAGGTCGAAGCGATGACGCTGGCCGACAAAATCGTTGTGCTGCGTGATGGCCGGATCGAACAGGTTGGATCACCGATTGACCTGTACGAACGCCCCGACAACGCCTTTGTGGCGCAGTTCATCGGTAGCCCGAAAATGAACTTCTTCGATGGTGCGGAACTGACCGACGGGGCAGCAGCCCACCTCGGCAAACCGGCTGACGCCAACGTGCAAGTCGGCCTGCGCCCTGAACACCTGACACCATCCGACGAGAACATTGTGGTCGAAGGCAAACTCGAACTGGTCGAAAACCTCGGCGAATACGCGCTCGTCCACCTGATCACTGCCCAAGGCACAGAGTTCATCGCCAAAACCGAAAAACCACCACACCAAGCCAAAGGCGAAACCATCGGCTTCACAATCAAACCAAACCTCGCACACGCCTTCGATAAAGCAACAGGGTTAAGAATTACG
>NZ_JALKAR010000002.1:0-43066 GCF_023015725.1 Loktanella sp. F6476L
TTTCCCAACTTCAGCAACTCCGCGTCTTCGCTTCGTTCCGTCCGCTGCACCGTGTCTGCTTGTCTGCGTCTCCGGTAAGGGGGCTTTTAGTGTTACCTCCCGAGAGCCGCAAGCAGTTTTTTGAAGAAAATCCAAAAACTTTCGTATTATTATTTTAACACATGAAAACAACGACTTACAGGAACACCCCAGTCAGCGCGTCACGAAAACATCGGCGAAGAACCAGACATCACCTCAACATATAGACTTATCCACAGATCTACCCACAATACTGACGAGACTCACCTTCGTTTTCCACCCAAATACGAGTCGCATCTGTCCCTCTTGCCCCCCGTTCGGTAGAACAAGGCACCAAAAAGAAAGAGAACTGACATGATCATTGGTCACATTGGCGCGCGCGGCGGCAGCAAGGGCGTTCCGGGCAAGAACTTCAAACAACTCCACGGCAAACCCCTGATCGATTGGTCGCTGGACCAATTGTTCGCCTCTCAAGACGTCGATCATGTTGTCGTCTCTTCTGATGATCCCGAAATCTACGAACACGGCCTGAAACGTGGCGGTTTGGATATTGGCATCCGCCCCGCCCACCTTGCCAACGATACCGCTGGTAAATGGGATGTTTGGCAGCATGCATTAGAAGAGGTTGAGAAGATCACTGGACCCGTCAGTACCTTTATCGATCTCGACTGCACGTCACCGCTGCGATTGCAGGAAGATCTGGAAGGCGCACTGACACTATATAAGACCGAAAAACCTGACATGGTGATGTCGTGCTGCGAAAGCCGGAAGAACCCCTATTTCAACATTCTGGAACTGGACGAGACCGGTAGCCTGCATGTGTCCAAACCATTGCCCGGCGGGGTCGTCGCAAGGCAGCAAGCACCGAAGGTCTTGGATCATGTCGGGTTGGTCTATGTTTTGAACCCCGACTATCTACGGAAGGCCAAGTCGTTATTCGACGGGCGTGTCATCCCTTACGAAGTACCAAACGAACGCGGCCTTGATGTAGATAGCCCCATCGACTGGGAGATCATCGAATTCCTGATGGGGCGTCAGATTGCGAATGGGCTGAAGGGCTAGGCTTACCAGCCTTCCCACAGTTTCTGTTTCGCCTTCATCGCGGCATAGCCCGCTTTGGTTTCGTCTTCGTCATATTCAGTCTCGACCCAAGTCCGAATATCAATCGGGTCTTGGGCGCGACGGGCAAGATAGGTTTCGAGTACATAGTCCAGAATGCCGGTCGAAGACTTGCGTATATGAAGGTAACGGAAACTCAGCTGCGCGCGCACCGTGTCGTCATCTACATCGCTATAGGCCAGCAGATAGAACGCAGACGCCAGACCGGTCCGGTCCGCGCCTGACTTGCAATGGATCAGAAACGGTTTTTCAATCGTCTCGAAGGCCTCAAACAACTGGATCAGCCGGATCTTCTGCGGGGCTTTGCGCGCGCTTAGCCCAACTGTCACGATCTTCAGGCCCAGCGCATCGCAGGCTTCTTTCTCAAACAGGTAAAACGGTTCTTTCAAACCGCCGCGCAGGTTCAAGATCGTTTTGATCCCCATTTCCGCGTAAGCCGCAAATCGATCCGGTGACGGCTGGTTCGACCGATAGACGCCATCGGCCACCGCTTCAAAATTGTGCCACTTCCGACGCAGGACGTCGTGGTCCTGCCAATCGAACTGGCGCAGCGCACGCGCGCGACCTTCTGGGGTATCGATTTCGTGGGGCCGCTTCGCCATGGTACCGTCCTTCGTTCAAGGTCTCGCTGATGCAATATTCCACGCTCTTTGACAATAAACGCCCCTCTCCTTCTTTTGGCCCTCAATATCCCGGGGGTTTGGGGGCTGGCCCCCAATTGCTCTACCCGCGCAAACCTCGTAGACCAAAGCAAAGCAGGATAAGTGAGAAACACACATGGATATCGCAGGCCGCAAAATCGGACCATCGCACCCGCCTCTCGTGATCGCAGAAATCGGGATCAACCACGGCGGTGATCTTGAGGTGGCCAAAGAAATGGTGCGCCTCGCCGCGGGTAGCGGATGCGAAATGATCAAGCATCAGACCCACATCGTCAGTGACGAGATGACGGAAGAGGCCAAGCAAATCTTCCCGCCCAATGCGGATGTGTCGATCTGGGACGTGATGGAGCGTTGCGCCCTGTCGTTGGAAGACGAAGCAGAGCTGAAACGCTACACCGAAGAACTGGGTATGATCTGGATTTCGACGCCGTTCTCACGCGCTGCTGCTGATTTTCTCGAAACGCTTGATGTTCCTGCCTATAAAATCGGGTCGGGCGAAGCGGACAATCTGCCGCTGATCCGCCATATCGCCGCCAAGGGCAAACCGGTCATCATGTCCACCGGCATGCAAACTATCGAAACGATCCGCGCATCAGTTCAAATCCTTGAAGATGCCGGCATTGAATACGCGCTTCTGGAATGCACGAACCTTTACCCGTCGCCGCCAGAAATTGTGTCGCTGCAAGGTGTCACTGATCTCAAGGCCGCCTTCCCCAACGCGATTGTCGGCTTTTCGGATCATTCAATTGGGCCGGAAATGGCGCTTGCCTCTGTCGCCCTTGGTGCGTGTATCTTGGAACGCCATTATACAGACAGCCGTTACCGCGCAGGTCCCGACATTATCAATTCCATGGACCCGTCCGAATTGCGTCACATCATTGACCGGTCTCGCGAAATTCACACGGCCCTTCATAACCCCAAACAACGCACCGATGCCGAACGTCCGGTTTATGCCTTTGCACGCGCCTCAGTCGTGGCCGACCGTGATCTGGACGCAGGCCGCGTGATCCGCGAATCCGATATCTGGGCACGCCGCCCTGGATCAGGTGAAATCGCAGGGTATGAGTTTGATAGGGTCGTGGGCAAAACGCTAACACGCGCAGTCACCCGCAACACGCAACTTAAGTGGAGCGATCTTTCTTGACCCATACCCGCGCAGATATCGGGGTTTGGGTCATCAATCTGGATCAAGACAGCGACCGCATGTCAGCGATGGCAACCCAGCTTGATGCGATGGGCCTGCCTTTCCAACGCTTTGCGGCTGTCTACGGGAAAGACCATTACGACACATTGATCCAAAACGCCGATGAAGCCGCTTACCAACGCAATATGGGGTCCAACCTATTGCCTGGAAAGCTGGGCGTTTTTGCGAGCCATACAAAGGTGTGGGAAGATTTCATCGCGTCCGATCACGAGATTGCGCTGATCTTGGAAGACGATGTCGTGTTTCACGATGATTTTTGCGACAGTCTTGATCTGGCTTTGGCGCAGTCTGGCAAATGGGACACTCTGCGCTTCAACTGCATTCGCGCAAAAATGCCCGTCGCGCAGGGCAAGATCGGGCCGTACACGCTGAACGCTTATGCCGGCCCATTTACGGGCAACGCGGCTTATCTGATCCACAAATCCGTCGCGAAACGTGTATTGCCGGGCCTTTGGCCGCAAACCCGCGCGTTGGACCACGAACTGAACCGGTTCTTCAAACACAACTTCCGTCAATTCGGGCTAGAGCCCTTCAGCAGTCACGTTGATGATGGCGGCACCAGTTCCATCACAGGCACAGCACATGGGTTGCGCCGGAAATTGCCGCCTTTGCAGCGGCTTCCCCATTACAGGTTGAAGGCCGCGAACTATTTCCGCCGCTTCTTTTGGCTTGCGAAGAATGGCTACATCTTGGGACGCAAGTCATGAAGCTGCATTTTCAACACCTGCGCGAAACTGACAATATCGGGGATCGATCCTGTTCCCCATTTGATTACTTCGATTGGGGCGATGCGACTGTTTCAGATGTGCGCAACGACGACACGCCTGACTACGATGTTGGGATTTATGGTGGCGGTAAGATATTTGGCGGTCTGTCAAAATACGCAGGCGTTCGGCGCGACAAGGGGTCGGTGAATATCGCATGGGGCGTGGGCACCGTGCAATCGTTCCCGCTGTCTTGGCGTTACATGAAATCGCGCCGATCCATGGACCTGATCGGCAGCCGCGACTTCGGTGACAAACGGTACACCTATGCGCCCTGCCCGAGCTGTATGGCCCACCAATTTGACGCGCCCGACGCACCAGAACACGACGTCGTCTTTTACGCGCACGGCGGCAAGACCGCGAAGATGGGCTTGGACATTCCGGACCATATCCCTGTGCTGACAAACGAATGCAAAGACTTGGACACCGCCCTGCGTTTTATTAGCAGTGGCGCGACAGTTATCTCGAATTCGTATCACGGTGTTTATTGGGGTCTATTGATGGGCCGCAAAACGTTGTGCCTCCCGTTTTCGAACAAGTTCGGCGGATATCGGCAATCACCGCATTACGCCACGCCAGAGAACTGGCAAAGCGAGATTAAAAACGCCATCGCCCGCCCCGAGATGCGTGATATCGTGCGTGATGCGACACATGCCTTTAAAGCCAAAGTAGATGCACGGATTGCTGAACATGTCTGACCCTAAATCAATCCTGTTTGTCACCGGAACCCGCGCTGATTTTGGTAAGCTTGAACCGCTCGCGATTGCTGCGCGGGATGCAGGTCTGACCGTTTCATTCTTTGCTACGGGGATGCACATGCTGTCCCGCTACGGTTTGACCAAGCTGGAAGTGCAACGCGTACCGGGCGTGACCGTGCACGAATACCTCAATCAAAGGGAAGGCGATCCGCAGGACATTATTCTTGCGAAAACCGTCACCGGCTTTTCCGACTTCGTCCGCGAAGCGAAACCCGATCTTGTTGTTATTCATGGCGATAGGGTCGAAGCATTGGCCTGTGCATTGGTTTGCGCCACAAATTACATTCGGTCTGCCCATATTGAGGGCGGCGAAGTCTCTGGCACGATTGACGAAATTTACCGCCATTGTAATTCGAAACTGGCCAGCCACCATTTCGTCAGCTCCGAGGACGCCGCCCGACGCGTGAAAGCACTGGGCGAAGATACAGGTGCGATCCATGTGATCGGATCACCAGAGCTTGATTTTCATGCGGGGCCGTCGGGTGTGTCATTGGACGAGGTCAAAGATCGCTACGCCATCCCGTTCGACGAATTCGGTATCTGCGTGTTCCACCCCGTCACATCCGAAGCGGATACAATGGCCGCCCAAGCCCGCGACATGTTCGGCGCATTGGACGCGTCGGCCCGAAATTTCGTCGTGATTGCACCGAACAACGACCCTGGTAGCACAGGCATTTTCGACGCAATCGCGTCACTGCCAACCGACCGTTTCCGCGTTCTACCTTCCATGCGGTTCGCCTATTTTTCGGAACTGATGAAGCACGCGGCATGTATGGTCGGCAATTCGTCAGCGGGAGTGCGTGAAGCGCCATTCTTGGGGCTGCCGTCGCTCGACATTGGCACCCGCCAAACCGACAGGGCCAAGGCCGCATCAGTGCATTTCGCCAATGCGAACGAAACCCAAAAGATCGCGGATTTCTTGCAAGATCATTGGGGCGAACGCCACCCGCGTGATGAAGGGTTCGGAGCAGGATCAGCCGCTGCGCGGTTCGCCGATATTCTGCAATCAGACACGTTCTGGTCTGGCGATCTGCAAAAGCGGTTCCATGACGGCGACTAAAATGCCCCTGAGCCTGCGGGCCTATCTGGGTGCGACGCGGGTTGTGCCCTTGATCGCGACACGGCACCTCAAACGACGGGTCGCGCGCGGTAAAGAACACCCGACCCGATGGACCGAAAAACGCGGGGAACCCAGCATCGCGCGGCCACGTGGCACCCTGATTTGGCTGCATGCGGTAGGTTTGGGCGAAGTTCTGTCGCTGCGCGGATTGATCACCGAAATGGCACAAAACTGCGACGCGCATTTCCTTGTGACGTCCAGTACACGGGCAGGCGCGCAAGCATTTGCCGACAATGCCCCCCCTCGCACGATCCACCAATTCCTGCCGTTGGATGCGCCCACTTACCGACGTCGTTTTTTGGACCATTGGCAACCTGATCTCTGCATCTGGGCGGAACAGGACATCTGGCCCGGTTTTGGCGTTAATTTGGCGGAACGCGGCATCCCGCAATGCCTGATTGCGGCGCGGATGGATGCCAAAAGCTACGCAAAACACGCGCAGTCGCAAACAACATTTGCATTTATTTACGAACAGATGCGGATGATCTCGGCGCAAGATGCCCAAACGGCCGATCATTTGGCGAAACTGGGTGCGAAGGCTGTGACGATCACGGGATCATTGAAATCAAGCGCACCGCCACTGCAGTGCGATGCGGCAGAATTTGAACACCTTCGCGAGATCACGGCAGGTCGTTTCATTTGGGCGACCGCGCCAGCACATCCCGCGGATGTGGTGCTTGCATTGGCCGCTCACGCCGACTTGATGCAGACAAGGCCCGACGCGTTACTGATTATCGCGCCGCGCTTTCCAAATGAACCCATCGACATCGCATTGCCGCACACCAATCGCGCGGCAGGCAAAGGGCCAACCGCTGCCGTTTGGGTCATGGATACGTTTGGCGAACTTGGGTTGGTTTACCGCTTGGCGCAAGCGGCCCTGATCGGCGGCACAAACGACGACACCGAAGGGCACAATCCGTGGGAAGCCGTAGCGCTGGACACCGCGGTCCTGCATGGCCCGCGCACCGCGAATTTCGCCTCTGACTTCAACGCGTTGGACGATAACGGCGCAATCAACGTCATGTCCGTCGGTGAAATTGTCGATGCCTTGAATAGTGACCTTCCCGCACTGGCCGCCGCATCAAATGATCTGCGTCAGACACTAGCAGACCAAACAAAAACCTTGTCGCATGCGCTTTCAGAAATGGTGTGTAATCATGTCTGATTTCCGAACACCTGCGCTACGCCGTTTCTTCGTTCTGTACAAATTGCTGTGGATTGTTGGGCTACCGTTCGCGATTGCCTATCTGTTTTGGCGCGGTCGCCGCGATCCGGACTACAGACGGCACGTTGCGGAACGCTTTGGTTTCTACCGCAAAAGCCTTGATAGCCCTGTTTGGGTGCATGCCGTTTCACTAGGCGAATTACGGTCCGCCGTGCCGCTGATCCAACGGTTGCTGGATGAAGGCAACACCATCGTCACGACGCATTTCACGCCCGCAGGCAGACGCGAAGCCGAACGGGTTTTCGCGACCGAAATTGCTGAGGGACGCGTGCAGGTGATCTGGATTCCGCTTGAGTTCAAATGGACCTTTCGCCGTTTCTTTTCCACCTTCCGCCCACGTTACGGGTTGGTCATGGAAATCGAAATTTGGCCAGAAATGATCCGTAGTGCTGCGGAAAACAGCATCGCCCTTTTTGCATGTAATGCGCAATATCCGCTTAAATCCTTCACCAGAGATCGTGAAAAATCAAAATGGCGTTTTGATCTACACAGCGGCGTTGCTGGTGCTTTCGTGAAATCCGATCTGCAAGCCGACCGCTTTGCGCAGGCCGGTTGCCCACACATTCATATCACCGGGGAGCTGCGTTTTGATCAGCCGGTCCCTGCGGATCACGTTTCAAAAGGTGTAGCGATCAAGGCGGACATCAATCGCCCCACCGTGACCATTACAAGCGTCGTGAAAGGCGAAGACGACACTTACGTCCAAGCCATCAAAGCAAACAAAGACCGCTTGTATATCTATGTTCCCCGCGCGCCCGAGCGCTTTGACGAAACCTACGACATGCTGACCGAAGCGGGCCTGAAGGTCGC
Source organism: Loktanella sp. F6476L (assembly GCF_023015725.1). Taxonomy (NCBI): domain Bacteria; kingdom Pseudomonadati; phylum Pseudomonadota; class Alphaproteobacteria; order Rhodobacterales; family Roseobacteraceae; genus Loktanella; species Loktanella sp. F6476L. The sequence continues at coordinate 7,681 of NZ_JALKAR010000002.1, forward strand.
GCGCCGCTCTGACCTATTTGATGATAATCTGACGCTTATCGGCGATCCAAATGTCGATGTCATTTTGGGCGACAGCATGGGCGAGATGTATTTCTACCTTGCCCTGTGTGACGCCGCGATCATCGGCGGCAGCTTTGTGACGAAGGGTGCGCACAACATTTCGGAACCCTTGGCGCTTGGCAAACCCGTCATTGTCGGGCCGCACACATGGACGATTGAATTCCCGATTGTCGAAGCGCTTGCCGCGGATGCCGCAGTTCAGGTTACTGATTCAGAGGCTTTGAATGCGCTCTTACGATCAGACGCAATTCCCACGTCGCAGGCCGCAACCGCCTTTTTTGCCAGCCAAAAGGGTGCAGTCGCCCGCACCCTTGCCGCGATCAAGACTGAGACGCAGCAGCCCGAATAGCGCGCATATTCTCGCCGTATGGGGCCGGATCAGCGACTGATCCACCACGGAACACCGCGGACCCTGCGACCAAAACATCGGCCCCGGCTGCTGCAACCAAAGGTGCAGTTGTCGGGTCAACCCCGCCGTCAATTTCGATGTGGATCGGACGGTCACCAATCATCGCCCGCAGTTTTGCAATTTTTGTGGTCATATCGATGAACTTTTGCCCGCCGAAACCGGGGTTTACGGTCATCACGCAGACCAAATCGACCATGTCCAACAGATCGGCGACAGCCTCTGCCGGGGTGCCGGGGTTCAGAGCGACGCCCGCTTTGCAGCCCAAGGCCCGAATGTTTTGCAATGTGCGGTGAATATGCGGCCCCGCTTCGACATGGGCAGTAATCACATCGGCACCAGCTTGCGCAAACCCTTCAAGGTAGGCGTCAACAGGTGAAATCATCAGGTGCACATCCATCACGGTTTTAATGTGCGGGCGCAATGCCTTACAGGTCTGTGCGCCAAAGGTGATCGCAGGGACAAAATGCCCGTCCATCACATCAACGTGGATCCAATCCGCGCCCTGTGCCTCGACCGCTTCGCATTCCGCGCCGAAGTTGGCGAAATCGGCGGCAAGGATCGAAGGGGCAATCTTGATGGAGCGATCAAAAGTCATGGCAATGTCCGGTCTGTGTCAGGTTCGCCCTGCCATAAACTGCGGCGTTTGAAATGTCATCGGTTCCGTTTGCGCAAACATCAATGGGCTTTGCGTTTTACAGTGATCTGCTAGGTTTACCTTATGACACATACCATGCGCCAAAAATCGATTCTCGCAGATGGACAAGCCGTTCATTTAACACGTGCAACCGTCCTACCACGCCGCCCGAAATCTTTGCATACACACGACTACGTCGAAATGTTTTGGGTGCAAAACGGGATCATCCGGCATCATGCGGAAGACGGCGTCGACACTCTTTCCGAAGGTACGCTCGTCGTCGTACCAAAGGGGCAAACGCATGCGCTGCAGGGGAAGGGTGAACATGCCATGGTCGTCATGCTATGTTTGTCGACAAAATTGACCAACGGCATCGTGAAACGCCATGCCCCCTGTGCAAACATCTTGCAGGTTCCGACGATCCGCACATTTTCGCGCGATACGCGCCAGTTGGCTGCGCTCAATCAAGCAGCCATGCGCCTTGAACGCAGCCCTTGCGATGCCTTTGCTTCAGAAGCATTTTTGCTACCTTTGCTCGTTGATCTGTTAGATGCGCCCGAATTCACGGATGCACCAGCGTGGCTGACCAAAGCCTATACCGACGCCCAAGATCCCGACGTTTTCCGGCAAGGGGCAGCGGGGTTTGTCGCACTGACAGGAAAGGCGCATCCGCACGTCAGCCGGACGATGAAGCACTTCAGCGGTTTGACACCTGTGCAATATATCAACGACTTACGTATGAAGCACGCGGCACGGTCTTTGACAGGCTCTAGCGATCCACTGTCGGAAATCGCATCGGAAATTGGCCTGCCGAACCTGTCGCATTTCCACAAATTGTTCCGCGCAAAATACGGTGTCACACCCGCTCAATATCGGGCAGACAAGCAACGTCACGTCGTCCAACCAGAATAGCATTTGACCAAAAGGTCAAAACTTGCCAAGACAGGACCTTCATGCAACGCTCGCATGACGTATCGGAGGCACTATGCAAACGCTTAGCCAAACACACACGACGCCCGATCAGCTCCCTCAGGTTCACGAACCCCGTAACGACGGTATTCCGTTGGATTTGGAATGGGTGAAATCTGTTCAGGCAAACACGTCCGCCATTGAACGCCGCGCAGCAACCTTGCCGGGGCGGCGGTCCGTCAAAAAAGATTATCAGGCCGCGTGGCTATGCAAAGCGATCAGCGTCATGGACCTGACCACGCTGTCCGGTGACGACACCGAGAACCGCGTGAAGCGTTTATGCGCGAAGGCCAAACAGCCCGTGTCCCCTGCCCTGCTGGAAAAGCTGGGAATGGAAGGTCTGACGACGGGTGCCGTTTGCGTTTACCATGATATGGTCGAAACTGCTGTGAAAGCGCTCGATGGCACGTCTATTCCTGTGGCTGCAGTGTCGACGGGTTTCCCTGCTGGTCTGTCCCCATTCCACCTACGTATTCAAGAAATCCGCGAAAGCGTTGCTGCCGGTGCCGAAGAAATCGACATCGTGATCAGCCGCCGTCATGTTCTGAACGGGAACTGGCAGGCGTTATACGATGAAATGGCCGAAATGCGCGAAGCCTGCGGTGAAGCACATGTGAAGGCGATCCTTGCAACGGGCGAACTTGGCACATTGCGCAATGTCGCCCGTGCCAGCCACGTTTGCATGATGGCCGGTGCTGACTTCATTAAAACATCGACAGGTAAAGAACCTGTCAACGCGACCCTGCCCGTCACCTTAACCATGATCCGCGCGATCCGTGCCTACCAAGAACGGACAGGCATCAAAGTGGGCTACAAACCTGCGGGTGGCATTTCCAAAGCAAAAGACGCGCTGGTGTACCTCGCCATGATGAAAGACGAACTTGGCGATCGCTGGTTACAACCCGATCTGTTCCGCTTCGGCGCATCATCTTTGCTCGGCGATATCGAACGCCAACTCGAACACCACGTGACCGGCGCATATTCCGCCCAATACCGCCACCCGATTGGATAAGCCGATGACCATCAAAGAAATTTTCGACACCATGGACTACGGCCCAGCCCCTGAGTCCTCAGCCGAGGCCTTGCAATGGCTGTCTGACAAGGGCGGTATCGCTGGACACTACATCAACGGGAAATGGGACGCGTTGCGTGATGATTTCGCGTCGACGAACCCCGCGACAGGCGAACGCCTTGCTGGTGTGACCAAAGGCACCGCTGACGAAGTCGCCGAAGCCGTCAAAGCAGCGCGCAAGGCCCAGCCTGGATGGGCCAAAGACGGCCACAAACGTGCGCGCGTTCTATACGCCATTGCCCGTTTGATGCAGAAACATTCCCGTCTTTTGGCGGTGATGGAGGTGCTCGACAACGGCAAACCGATCCGCGAAGCCCGCGACATCGATGTGCCGCAAGCAATCCGCCATTTCTACCACCACGCAGGGTTCGCCCAGTTGATGGATGACGAACTGCCCGACCGCGAAGCGCTCGGAGTTTGCGGCCAGATCATCCCATGGAATTTCCCGCTGCTGATGCTCGCGTGGAAAATCGCGCCGGCGCTTGCGATGGGCAACACGGTTGTGTTGAAACCTGCCGAATATACGTCGCTATCGGCGATGGTTTTCGCCGACATCTGCACCCAAGCGGGTGTGCCTGCGGGTGTCGTGAACATCGTGACCGGCGACGGCGACACGGGTGCGGCTTTGGTGAACGCAGATGTCGATAAGATCGCCTTCACAGGCTCCACCGCCGTGGGCCGGATCATCCGCGAACAGACGGCCGGCAGCGGCAAAGCGCTGTCTCTCGAACTGGGGGGCAAATCGCCCTACATCGTCTTTGACGACGCGGATATCGATTCTGCCGTCGAAGGGTTGGTTGACGCGATCTGGTTTAACCAAGGTCAAGTTTGCTGTGCGGGTTCGCGGCTTTTGGTGCAGGAAACTATCGCTGACGCGTTTTACGCCAAGCTGAAGGCCCGCATGCAAGGCCTGCGGATCGGCAATCCCTTGGACAAATGCATCGACGTGGGCGCAATTGTGGACCCGATCCAGTTGCAGCAGATCACCAAAATGGTCAGCGACAACACGGATGGGGAAACGTTCCAAACCACAGCACCCGAGGGCTGTTTCTACCCACCAACCTTGATCACCGGTCTTTCGCCCGCGTCCACCTTGATGCAGGAAGAAATCTTTGGTCCGGTCCTCGCGGCAACCACATTCCGCACGCCATCCGAAGCAGTCGAAATTGCGAACAACACCCGCTACGGGCTTGCGGCATCGGTCTGGTCCGAGAACATAAATCTGGCGCTGGACATGGCCCCCAAACTGGCCGCAGGCATCGTCTGGATCAACGGCACCAATATGATGGACGCCGCAGCAGGTTTTGGCGGCGTGCGCGAAAGCGGTTTTGGCCGTGAAGGCGGCTGGGAAGGCCTGGCTGGCTACACGAAGCCGAAAACAACCGCGAAACCGGTAAAAGCGATTGCTGCGTTTACTGGCGACGATGCACCTAGTGATCCGCTGGATCGGACTGCGAAACTGTATATTGGTGGCAAACAAGCACGTCCCGATGGCGGCTACAGCCAAGCGGTCTTTGCACCCAAAGGGGCGCGTCTGGGTGATGTGTCACTTGCGAACCGCAAAGATCTGCGCAACGCGGTTGAAGCCATGAATGCGGCCAAAGGCTGGTCCAAGACGACGGGCCATCTGCGGGCGCAAATCCTCTACTACATCGCCGAAAACCTGTCCGCGCGGGCTGACGAATTTGCAAACCGGATCAAAGCTATGACAGGCAAATCCGGCACGGCAGAGGTCGAAGCATCCATTCAAGCGCTGTTCACAGCTGCGGCTTGGGCGGACAAATACGACGGTCAGGTGCACGGAGTGCCTGTGCGTGGCGTGGCCATCGCCATGAAAGAACCGGTCGGCAAAATCGCAGCACTTTGCGACGACACACCTTTGCTGGGCCTGATCCAAGCGATGGCACCTGCAATCGCGATGGGCAATCGGATCACGCTTGTGGCCAGCGGCCCATTCCCGCTCGCGGCAACGGATTTCTACCAAATCCTGGAAACGTCTGATGTGCCAGCTGGTGTCGTCAATATCATCACGGGCGACCATGCCGAACTGGCACCGCATATGGGCAAACATATGGACATCGACGCGGTTTGGTCGTTCTCACCACAGGACCTTGCGGCGACGATCGAAGCGGGCAGTGCGACCAACCTGAAACGGACATGGATCACGCAGGCACCGACGACCAAAGAAACGTTGATGCAGGCGACGGAGGTCAAAAACGTCTGGGTGCCTTACGGCGAATAAAGCCAGCAGGTTTCAGCTAGATAAATAAAGGGGTGGGAGGCTGCAAAGCCCCCCACCCTTTTTTAATTATGTCGTAGGCGCAGCCTACATTAGGATCAACGCTGGTTGTCTTTGGACCGCCATGTGTTCATCCAGCGCTTTACCCCGCTTTGACGCTTGGCAACACCCGCTTGGACCTCGTCCAACCGATGACCCGCGCTATCCAGCAGTGGATCGACTGACCGTTCACGCAGTTGCATCCACATTGCCCGCACAAAGAAAAAGCCGATGATCAACGCGATGAAGAAGAAGATGTTAAACCACGGGATGACCTGATGATCCGGCCCTGTCGCGGGCTTTACACTGACCGCGTTCGGGAAGATCGACAGGAACGGAATACGCCAGCCGTAATGCGTGACCACCGACCAATTCCCGTTCTCTGATGATGCATCCCTACGCGCAAGGCTCGCCGCCTCAGCCTGCAGGTTAGAGCTGTCGAACTTGAAATACGGCGGCCAAATCCAGCCCGTATCTTCGTTCCGGTAGACGCTTACCCCGATGGAATCACGTTGGACGAGACCAAAGAGAAACGTCTTCTTGCGATCAGCATAAATGTAGAAAATATCGCGGTTTTCCAGCACGGCACTGCCGATGTCGGCTTGCGAATAGAACCATTTGTTAAAGCCACCAAAGTCGGTCCGCTTGGTTTCCACTTGCGTGATTTGCACCACGTCATGTTGCGGCAGCACGTAGTGGAAAAATGACCCAAGGATCACGAACAAAAGGACACGAAAGATGATACGGAAACGGCGCATATTGGACCTCAATTCGCGTTTGTTAAGTAAATGATTGTCGCCACAAAAAGCGGCGGGATCACAAAGACCAGAGCAATCAGTTTCGGCCGAAAGCTGTTGTTGTAGGCTTGAACGCCCTTATCGACAAATTCCTTGCGCGTCATGTTCGCAATCGGGTTTTCGTCGTATTCATTTTCAAGCTTTTCGCGGCGCACTGACCGTGAATAGACTGAAATAGAAAGATAAATAACGCCAAGCGCGATAAATCCAAAAACGACTAGCCTGACCAATCCCATTGTCTATTTCCTTCCCACACGGCCCCACGGGCTTACGCGTTCTATCACGTCGTGGCGGATTTCATACCCACCCTTGTTTGTCCATGGTCCCGCAGGTCGTGCGGGTGCGGCCTTCGGTTCTTCCATCGGCGCCTCGTGTCCAAACAATGCCTCGCGCGTTCCGGCCTTATCGACCTGATATTCACGAACCAAAAAGTCGACGACGTAGGCGCGTTTTTTGTCCGACCACGTGGCATAGGTTTGGTAGAACGCCTCTTTGTGGCAAATGAATAATTGCCGGATATCCAGTGGCGATAGTTCGGCAAGCAGCATGTTTACCAGATCAGCGTCTGCATGATCTTTGGCCCGCAGCGTGTAGAAATAGGCAGGATGATCCGCCGTGATCTTGGGCCAAGGCCCGTCTTCTTCGGCCCAACGTGCAAGTGCAGCAAGCCCCTGCCACGCCTCCGGCAACAGTTTGGCATAGCGTCGCCCCAAATTGCGCAGATCTCGGCGGGTCGCACCTGTCAGGTCCTCTTCCATGGTCGCCGCAACTTCAGCCACCATGAAATCCATTTTCTGGTGGAGGATCGCAGCCGCATCCACGCCGCGTGCTTTCACGATGGGTTCCACCAGATCATTCAGTTCGAGGAACTTCGCGATCCCGCGCCGTTCGTCGAAATCAAATTCAAACGCGATTGGGAGATCTTTGAGCGCCGTCTTATCGCCGTGAATGATCGCGGCTGGATGTTCGACGCCACGGAAAATGTACATCCCGCCGAAATGCGCTGTCCAAAAGTTATCCTGCCCAAATTCAGCAGAAGCCAGCGTGACCGGATTGCGCGTCACGTCACCTGTTTCCTTGGCCAAGCTGATCATCCGGCCGATCAGAACATCGTCAAACCACGCGTCTTGTTTGGTCTTAAAGTCGTCGATCATTTCGCGCAGCTTGTGCGCCGTTGCCACCGTCCCTTGGGTCGTATCCGCTTCGACAGTGACTTTGCGAATATCAAACAAGCGCGCAGGCTGTTCGACGTGATAAACCGAATTCACCAACTCGCCTGCGACCGCGTCCCGTGTCGTCAGGGCAAACAACTGGCTTTCGTTATCCAAAATGAATTGCTTGAGAATACCGCGCGACGTCGAAAACTTCGCGTTCAACAAAGGCGCGGTTTTCTGTTCAGTGGTCAGCAATATGAACTGACGGTTCACACCTGCGTGGTTCAGATATTGGTCATCACCCAACTCATCCCCGATCTCGGGTGAATAGCCCGATATGTCGATGTGAAAGTCCGTCAGCGTCGTCTCGAACCGCGTCAGATGTTTCAGCGCACGGTTATACCTTTCCACCAAAATCGGGCTATCCACCCGGATCAGGTTGCCGAACATCAGGCCATTTTCGATAAGTCTATGCATTGCTTAGTAATTCTCGTTGCACGTTACCATTCCACCGATGTCCATGTTCGCGGCAGTCCCGCAATCGACAGCACCATGATCGGTGCCCAGATGATGCCCGCCGAGACGGAAAGACGGACGAAAAACAACAGTGTCTGCCCGATGCCGCCCACTGTCAGCGCAGCCAGTGATGCCCCTTGGATCATGTAGAGCAGCAAGAATAGCCCGCTTGTCAGCGCCAACATGATGACGAACGACAGCAAGGATAAGATGACCAAGGGCTTCACCCCTTCGGCCATAACCGTCGATAGCAATTTCGGCACGAGCCATCCCATCAACGCCAAGAACAGCGCGGGGAATAAAAGACTGGAGCCGAATGCCTCTGCCATTATCCTTTGTCTTTCAGGTAGCGGCGCTTGGCTTCTTCTTGGCGGCCAAAGTCGCGCACCATGTTTTCAATCGCCACTTCGTCGGATTTATCAGCGTAGCGGAATTCACTGTCGGCGTAGCGGTTGATTTCTTGCAGCACCATATCCGTCGTAATCGGCTGACGCAGGTCCGCGATCATTGCCTTTTTGGCATCGTAGTCTTTGAACAGGAACAATTCCGGATTTTCCATCCATTCGTCCGGCAATTCAAAGTCCATCGCACGGACTTTGACCGCGTCCGTGATGTTCTTGATCGCCCGACCGGTAAAGCGTTCATCCGCCTCTTGGATGCCTTTAAGATAGGTGCCCATTTTCGCAATCGTATCAAGTTCACCGACCTGATCGCGCACGCGGTCGAACACCCGCATCAGGCCTTCTTCGTGCGGTTTTGCGTGGCCTTCGAATGACGCGGCAACCGCCTTTTTTATCTCTTGTGCGCTGAACACGTCGTGGTCGCCCACGGGAATGTCGTGGTTCTTACCCATCAAAAGGTAAAGAATATCGATGTAGTCGTCCCGCGTCTGCGGCCCGTCCACAAGGAACCGTGCCCCTGCCCGTTGGCGCAGCGCATCATCGACGTTTTCCGGATAGTTCGAAAACATCCCGAAGGTACAATTGCCGCGCACGACGGTATTGGCCCCCGCGAAGCTTTCCATCAGGACGGCGGTAATCTCAAGCTGACCCGCAGATGACTGCCGATCCCCGCGTTTACCGGCAAGCTGGTCGATGTCGTCGATTGTGCCGAAGCCAATCGCATTGGGGTCGAGCACGTTGTTGATGAACGCCTTTGCGTTCTGCCCCGATTTACCCTGATAGCTGTCGATATTGTCGGTGCTTAGGTTCTGGTAACGGAACGGATAACCCGCGACCTGACAGTAATCATTGATCAATCCGGCCATCATTTGGATCAGCGTTGTTTTACCCGTCCCCGGTTTACCGTCGCCCATAAAGGTAAAGATGAAACCGCCCAATTCGGCGAACGGGTTCAATTTACGTTCGAAATCATAGGCCATCACCATCTTGGCCAGCTTCATCGCCTGATATTTAGCGATGTGGTTACCAACGACTTCGTTCGGTTTCTTGAACTGCATCGTCAGCTTGGTGCCCTTCGCCTTTGTAGCGGGGCTGAATCCGTCGACGGTGAAATCATCCGCTTCAACGTGCCAGGACGCGGCGATGAACGGCTCTAACCGCGTGGCGGTGCTGGCGCGTGCTGCGACCTTGTCCATCAACGCCTCGGCGAAGGCGAGGATTGTGGCGACGAGTTTAGGTTCGGACGTCGCATGGGTCGCGATGTCTTGGTCTAACTCCCAAAGCACGCCGTGTAGCGCAAGCTGGCCGTTGTCGGTGAGAACTTCATCGACTTCGCCGACCTCAACGGTGTCTTCGGTCGCATGAGATGCCAGCAGAAACGCGGTTGCGGAGCCGAATACATAAAGCGTTACCAAGGCTTCCGCCGTCAGCAATTCGGAAAATTCAGCGCGGTTCGCGTCAGACAAACCACCTTCCAAATTCGCGCGTTTCAGGTCTTTTAACGCCGTGCGTTCTGCGAACTGATCAGCCACGCCCAGCGCAATCGCGATCGCGCGGCGCAGGCTTTGTAAGACCGTCGCTTGCAACGGTGACGTCAGGCCATCGCCGCCTTCAACCGCTTCAATGCGTGTGGTCAGTTGGATACCTTCGGCGCGCACTGTGCGGCGCGTAGCCAGACCGGGCGTGGTAGACCGGAACCTGCGGCGTGTCCCGACACCCGACGATTTTTCAACCGGCGCGTCAGCCGTTGCCGTCGCGATGCGCGGCGCGTGATCGAACCCGTCAATCAGGTCGAGTGCGGCGGCATAATGGCTGCGAATATCATCTTCGCGTAATTCCATCTGATCACTGGTTTGGCTCATCGGTCAAATACTCACTTTATCAAAATCTTAGCGGTGGCTCAGCACGCGACCGCGGTCGCTGACCACAAATTTACGCACGTCACGAAACCCCGGTGGGTTGCGTTCGGCAAGCGCCTGATAGGGCCGTTCGGGCATAATCAACGACCGTTCCATCCGCGTCGCCCCCGTATCCGCGCCCTGCCCCGCAAACGGATCAAGCGCGAAGATTTGCCGTTCAACCGTGCCGAACCAACCGGATTTCACGCGTTCCACACGGTCCGCGACCAGTTCTTCTTCGGTCCAGACCAGCGCCCAATCTTCGCCAACGGGGCTGTTCGCGGCGGCAAGGACTTCGCGCAATGGGCCCGTTTGCCGCGTGAACGCGTTCGAATACATCGGTCCAATATGAAAACGGCGCAACCGCACAGGATGCAGATCGTCAAAATCTTCGTCAAAGCCCTTGGCAATCGTCAGCAGTTTCAGATGCGCGACAGACTGCGCCATCAGATGCGCCTGCACTTCGGGCCAACGGCGTTCGTCTTTGGGCAAGCCGGTGCGCCCGCTGTCTTCGACATCCATCAGATAGATCGTCGGCAGGTTCACTTGGCTATCATAGACCGCCCAATGGATTTGGAACGTCCGCCTGTCGCCTTCATTGCCGATCCAAACAGCTTGTGGATCGTTGCGCGCCCAGAACTGGTGCCCCTTGAGCAGTTCTTCGTAATAAAGCCGCTGCGACAGCGCATATTGCAGCTTCGTCGGGATTTTCTGTTCGCCAACAATCGTGCGGACCATCTGGTCTTTCAGGTCCTCTGCAGAGGGCATGGTCGCGAGATGCCGTTCGGCCTGTAACGCATCATTCGCCATCTCAAGCAGCTCTTGATACACCGGAAAGCCGCTTTCGACGCGATCAAAGGTCAGCTGCCCCGCATGTGAAAAGCGACCCGAGAAATGGTATTTATGCGCGAGGGAGCGGAAGGTGATGTTCAACCCCACAAGGTAGCGGGCCACGGCATCAATATCGCGCTTAGACAAACTGCGTTCAGCCTGCATCGTTGCCGCAACCTTGTTGAGGTACTGCGTGATCCGTTCAAACTTGCCGAAGTAGCGCCGCGTGACGCGGGTGTCTTCGAGTTTGAAGTGGTCGTCGGAGAGGTCAGTCACAACCACCTCCGCCGTCTACACAACCTCCCCCGACGACGTTACTGCCAGCGGCTTGATCGTGGACGTTATTATTAGATTTGCTTGACGTAAAAATCATAAAGAAAAAGCCGACCACTACGCTCGCGACCCCAACCACGAGCGGAACGCCGAAACCAGTCCCGCGAAAAAAACACCATAAAAGAACAAATGCGCCAAACAACAACATCCAAAACGACCAACTTTCAGCTAGGTGCGCTTTGAAGATAGCCCAACGAATACTCATCAAGCCCCGTACTCATTGCTATCATGCTTCTCCACAATCTTCGCAAACCGCCGCACGAACCGCTCGTCCGCTTTCGCTTTCTGCTCGAGCACTTCACGCGCGAACACCATGTGGTCTTCGTGGGCTTCCAGCATGTCGGCCATCCGGTTGTTCGTCGCGGCGCCAATCGCGGCCATGGCTGTCTGGGCCTCTTGGTCCGTCTTCACGCCGATCTCGTTGATCTGGTGGGCGACGTCCTGCTGTTGGGCGGTCTTCAAGGACTTCGACAGGGCGTCATACAGCACAACCCGCTGCTTCGTGTCAGTCTCAAGCTTGTTGATCAGCACCATCTGGGTCGCGGCTTGGTTCTGTAGTGAATCGATCCAGGTCTTGCCCTTCTCGATGTAGCGTTCCAGCGTTTGGGATTTGGCGACCAGAACCTGTTCGGCCTGCACCAGTTCGTTGTATTTCTGGTTCGCAGCGGCCAGTTCGCTTTCCAGCTTTGTGCGTGCTGCGGCGTCTTGCTCCACGGAAATCTTGTTCTCAAGCGCGATGATGTCTGGATCCATCGCAAGGATATCCGCGCGGGCGGCTTCGAGTTCGCCAACCGTCACTTCACGTTCATCCAGCGTACCAGTCAGGTTGTTCTCAACGCTGACCTTTTGTTCGTTCAATTCCGCCAACTGCGTTTGCAGCAGCTTGGTGATCACGTCGGATTTGGAAATCAGGTCTTGCAGCTTGTCATCGACAGACGCGGTGCGCATCCGTTCCTGACGCATGCTGTCCGCCTTCGCTTTCGAAAAAATCCCGATGAAGGTTTCCATGCCCGTTTTGTTGCGCATTTCGTCAAAGTCTTTGGAAAACGCAGACGTCACATCATCCAAGCCCATGATCAGTTCGGCGATGTTGGCGTTCATCAATTCAGTGTGCGCGTGAACTTCGTCCAGCGACGCGTTTTCGATATCGACGGAAATGTCTGTCCCTGCCGCCATTTTCTGACGTGCAGTTTCAATCCGGCTGGTCAAAGCGGCAATCTTGTTTTGCGCCTCTGCGACCTGTTCTTGTGATTGTTGAATTTGCGCGTCGAAATCGGCCATCTGAAAATTCCCTGAGGTTAGTCTTGTTACAACTAACCTAGGAAATGCAGGACCGATTTACAAATGCAGATCACACGCTTGGCGCGATTTTGGGGGAATACCTTACCCCAAAAATCGGATCAGCTATCGATGAACAGTTCCACATCGTCCGCGTTCGGTTCTTCCGTGCCAAATAATTCCTCACGGGACAGGATTTTCGGCGGAAGTTCGACACCACGTTCGTAGTTTTCTGGATCAACCCGCAGGGATTCTTCGCGGCTGCGAATGTGGACTTTTGTCGGCACATCCACCTCTTCGTATAGATGGATGATGTCGTGGTTGAACATCCGGATACAGCCCGCAGATCCGGAATTACCGATTGATTCCAGATCGTTGGTGCCGTGGATGCGGTAATACGTGTCACGCCCGCCACGGTACAGATACAACGCGCGGCTTCCCAAGGGGCTGCTTAGACCACCTGGCACACCGCTGGCGAAAGGCCCGTAAACTTCGGGTTCGGTGCGCAGCATGTTCTGGGTTGGCGTCCAACCGGGCCATTCGCGTTTTAGCTTGATTGTCGCACCACCGTTGATGGATCGACCTTGACGACCAACACCAACAGGATACCGCACGGCGGATCCATCGGATTTAATGTTGTACAAAAACTTGGCGTAAGGATCGACGTCGATCGTACCCGGGCCTTGTTCACCAAGATATTGCCCCACCATCCGGCGGTTGATCCCTTGGGTGTACGTATCGGGGATGCCCGGCAGGCTATATTCACCGTCTTGGATCGGACCGTAGCCTTCCATGAAATTGATCTGTGGCTCAAAATCTTCGGCCGCATTCGATGCAGGAATACGTGGACCGCAGGCAGCCGTCGAAGCAAGAAGCATGGCGCCGAAAGTGCGTCGATTGAAAATAAAAGAATCGGGCATGGCAGCACCTTTTAGAATTAATTCAAGCGGTCTAGCACAATCACCGGTTAGCTTGAAATCACCATAATGTGGGCAGCCAAGAGTGGTGTGTGAACGCAACAGTCCAAGTCAGAACCAATTCCAAGGTAGAAAGTTCCCCCATAAAACCGGGGAAACTCGTGATGTTGGTGCGTCAGCCGATTACGTTGTGGTCAGGCCCATAGGGGTAGCCGGTGATGTTTTCTGCCCCGTTTTCGTCGATGATCAGGATATCATGTTCGCGATACCCGCCTGCGCCTGCCTGACCTTCAGGAATTGTCAGCATGGGTTCCATGCTGATCACCATCCCCGGTTCGAGCACTGTATCGATATCTTCACGCAGTTCTAATCCCGCTTCGCGCCCGTAATAATGGGACAGGACGCCAAAGGAATGCCCGTAACCAAAGGTCCGGTATTGCAGAAGATCGCGCTCCGCGAAGAAGTCGTTGATCTTGTGCGTCACCTCGGCGCAGCTAACGCTGGGTTTTAGTAACGACATGCCATATTCATGCGCCCCGACGTTGGCTTCCCAAATGCGGCGGCTTTCGTCGTCCACTTCGCCAACGAACAACGTCCGTTCAAGCGCGGTGTAGTAGCCGGAAATCATCGGGAACGTGTTCAGTGACAGGATATCACCATGTTCCAATTGGCGCGATGTCACCGGATTATGCGCCCCGTCTGTGTTGATCCCTGACTGGAACCAGACCCACGTGTCCCTGTATTCGGCATTGGGAAAGCGCCGCGCAATTTCAATCTCCATCGCATCGCGGCCCGCCATTGCGACGTCAATTTCGCGGATACCGGGCTTAATGGCGTCGCGGATGGCGTAGCCGCCAACGTCCGCGACCGCTGCACCCTGACGGATCAGGTCCAACTCTGCGGTAGATTTGTGCATACGTTGCTGCATTGTATCCAACGAGACATCCAGCAACGCAGCCGGAGCGAGAAAAGCCGACAGTTTTTCTGATTGCAGGATCGTCAGGTGATCCATTTCGTAGCCAACGACTTTGCTCGTGCCTGTGACCGACAAAATGGCGCGCCAGTAATTGTCGCGTTCCCAATCCGTATAGATAATATTATCGCCAAATCCGCGCCGCCATGGTTGCGCGGCATCAATGCCTGCACTGATCGTGACGACCTCTTGCTTGGTCACAACCAGCGCGTAAGGACGGCCAAACGCGCAATACAGAAAACCGGAATAATAGCCGATATTGTGCATTGATGTCAGAACGCAGGCATCAACGCCCTTGGCCGCCATGGTCTCGCGCAGGTTCACGAGGCGGGTTTCGTATTCTGCATCGTCAAAGGGAAGCGTGCGCTCGCCTTGCTGGAATCTGTGAAATTGGGTGCGGGTAGTCATCGTTTTAGACCTCATAACATAAGGTCCCGGCGTTCAGGACTTGTGGGTGTTATTGACCGCGACGCCATCGCGATCCCCATGGTCAAATCTTTAGGCGGCGCGGCTGGGCTTTGGCAAACGAAATTCGCGTGACACGATGTTCTTTCCACGGCAGACTATCCGGCATGTCTTTGTTTCGTCGCCTTCTTCCTGTTGTCTTTTCTGGTGCGGGTTTACCCTTTGGCCTAGGTTTTCTGCGCCGTGGTCGGTCGCGCCAGCCGAAACTTGGCAAGCCCCTGCCCGCAGATAAAACCCGCGTCCACTTTTTTGCTGGAAACTTCGCCGGCAAAGATGCCGCGCGGCATTATTGCTTTCACAGCGAACGCAATGTCCCCGAAGATCTGACCCGCGAATTGCCCGATGCCTTCATCGATATTGCACATGTCGAAGTCGTGTTTGGCGGGCATCGTGAACGTCTGTCCGACTTTCTGGACGTGGACGGGGTCGAGACATTGTTGCGCAAAATCGACCACAAAAACACGCTTGTCATGATCGCAGAACAGGCCTTCGGCGGTTTTCCTTACGCATTAAACGACACGTCCGTTCTGCACTACATTGGCGATAAGGTGGTCGACGTTTAGCCTGCATCGATAGGCCCAGTTCACTTTTGTCCTTTACCTACCCCACCATCAGCCCCAGATATGAGGCAACACGAATGGGGAGATCGCTATGCTTGACCAAACAACTGACCTCGCTGGGCGCCTGTCCCGCCCTGACCTGATTTGCACAAAGGCCTATGTGGGCGGCGAATGGGTCGACGCAAAAGACGGGAAAACCTTCGACGTCATCAATCCGGCCCGCGGCGATGTGATTGCGAAGGTCACTGATTTGTCGCGCGAAGACGTCGCGGACGCGATCAAGATCGCCGAAGCCGCTCAAAAAGGCTGGGCCGCGTTGGCCGCCAAAGAACGTTCCAAAGTCCTGCGCAAATGGTTCGACCTGATGATGGCCAACCAAGAAGACCTTGCCCAGATCATGACCGCAGAACAGGGCAAACCGCTGACAGAAGCACGCGGCGAAGTCGCCTACGGCGCGTCTTTTGTGGAATGGTTCGGCGAAGAAGCAAAACGCGTTTACGGCCAGACGATCCCCGGCCATATGGCCGACAAACGCATCCAAGTGATCAAACAGCCAATCGGCGTGGCCGCTGGCATTACGCCTTGGAACTTCCCCAACGCGATGATTGCCCGCAAAGTGGCACCGGCACTGGCGGCCGGCTGTGCATTTGTTGTGCGTCCCGCGTCGCTGACACCGCTGTCTGCCCTTGCCATGGCGAAACTGGGCGAAGAAGCGGGTATTCCTGCTGGCCTGTTTTCCGTTGTGACATCTGATGACGCATCCGGCGTCGGCAAAGAATTCTGCGAAAATCCAATTGTGCGCAAATTGACCTTCACAGGCTCAACCCCTGTTGGGCGCATTTTGCTGAAACAAGCCGCTGATCAGGTGATGAAGTGTTCGATGGAACTTGGCGGCAATGCCCCGTTCATCGTCTTTGATGACGCTGATCTCGACGCTGCTGTCGAAGGCGCGATTGCCTGCAAATTCCGGAATAACGGGCAAACATGTGTCTGTGCCAACCGGATTTACGTGCAGGCGGGCGTCTATGACGCATTCGCAGAAAAGCTGAAAGTTGCGGTCGAAAAACTGGCCGTCGGTGACGGGCTGGAAGACGGCACGGCACTTGGCCCACTGATCGAACCGAAAGCCGTCACAAAGGTCGAAGAACACCTGAAAGACGCGTTATCCAAAGGTGCCACTGTTCTGACCGGTGGCAAGCCGCATGATCTGGGCGGGCTGTTCTTTGAACCGACAGTCGTCACAGGCGCGACCAAAGATATGCAGGTCGCAACTGACGAAACCTTCGGCCCATTCGCGCCACTGTTCAAATTCGAAGATACGGATGACGTGATTGCGCAAGCTAACGACACGATCTTCGGGCTCGCATCCTATTTCTACGCCAACGACCTCAGCCGCGTGACCAAGGTCGCAGAAGCGCTGGAATACGGCATTGTGGGTGTGAACACAGGTATCATCTCAACCGAAGTTGCGCCGTTTGGCGGTGTCAAACAATCCGGCTTGGGCCGTGAAGGATCCAGCCACGGCATGGATGACTACATGGAAATGAAATACATCTGCACATCCGTCTGATCTGCATGGGCGGGTGCGTATGCCCGCCCTTCACCAATCTGTGATGCGCCTTTGCTCCCCTTTACGCATCATGCCCATTAAGGTGTCAGAAAACACCACGGCGGACCCAATTCATGTCAAAATCTCGTAAAGCGACCCAGCGCCGCAAGGCAAAACAGGCCGCAGCCCCCGCACCCAAAACGCGTCGTTCTTTCCTGGCGATGGCCCCTTACATCATTGGCGGGATCATCGTCGCTGGTGGCATCGGATATATGGGGATCAGCACCGTCAGGGCTGATTTGGCGGAACAGGACCTCAGCAATATCGGAAATGGTATCCCGACGATTGTACAGGTCCACGATCCGGCCTGTGGGTCGTGTATCATTCTGGAAAAAGAAACACGCGCAGCGTTTTCGGACATCGACGACGATGATTTGGCATACCGCATTGCCAGCCTGACCTCTGATGTTGGCAGTGAATTTGCAGCAAAACATACAGCGGGTTTCGCGACCTTGTTGTTCTTCGACGCGGACGGCGTTTTGACCGATCGGATACATGGCGAAACCGACCGCGCGGAACTGAAGACCGCGTTTCAGGCGCATATCGAAGAAAATAGCTAAAAATAATTCCAAGCTCGCCAAGGATTGACCATTCGCATCCGTCCTATAACCGTGATGCGTATGACAACCAGCGACGAAGACTTGGCTTTAGCGGCCGCAAATGGGGACGGACAGGCGTTTGCGAGCCTGCTCGACCGTCATTACGACCGCCTGTTTGCCTATTGTTTTCGCATGACCGGTCAGCGATCCGAGGCAGAGGATCTGACGCAGGACATCTGTGCCGCCCTGCCCGCGAAACTAGCCAGCTATCAACGCCGTGCCAAGGTCACGACTTGGCTCTATAAGGTCGCAATGAATGCAGCCCACGACCGGCGGCGCAAACAGGCAACCTATGCCAAGGCAAGCGACGGCTGGGGCGACTGGGAAACCGCACGCACGGCGGTAAACGATGAAACTGCCGAACAAATCGACTGGCTGACCCAAGCGATGCGCCAACTGGTTCCCGACCTACGGGATACACTCGCGCTTGTGCTCGACGATATGACTCACGCGCAGGCAGCCGAAATCATGGGCGTGTCGGAAGGCACGATCAGCTGGCGCATATCAGAAGCCAAAAAGGCGCTCAAAGCATTGAAAGAAAAGGAGGACGCCGCATGACTGACGATCTAGACGACCTCAAGTCCATGATGACGACGCCAAAACCCGACCCGACCAAACGGGCTGCTGATTTGGCGATGGCGCAAAAAAATTTCGAAAACCTCCAAGGATCACGCGATGCGCCGCGTCCTACCCCTGTAACCGGCCTGAATGGCCTCTGGACAGGAGTAACGACTATGCTTTCATCAATGACATCCAAGGGCGGGCTGACCGCGACAACCGCGATTGTGGCCTGCGGGTTCTTGTTTTTGACGCCTACTGGGCAGGACATGTGGCGCACAGATGTGAAGGGGCTGACAAGCAACGAACACCTGATCGACCCACTGCCAGAAGACATCGGGACGGTCGACGTTCCTACACCTGAGCTTGATAAAGCGCTGGCTGAAGCGCCCGCGAATTTCACGACGCCCGCGCCGGTCGAGCAGCAGGACTTCGATTTCGAAGTCGATGACAGTGTCTTAGCCGCGGCACCAGAGGCACGCGGGCGGGTGATTGACGCCCCCTTCGCAATGGACACCGTCGACGAAGCCCCCGTAGCGTCGCTTGCCGCACCAACCGTCAGGTCAAATGCGGTTAGAACAGCCACCGAGGAATCGTTCGTAACAGGCGGCCCCGAAATGGCCCCAGTTCTTGCCCCTGATACGGAAACCTTCGCCAACGCCGCTGTAAACCCGCTGAAGGTCACGTCTGAAGACCCCGTTTCGACCTTTTCCATCGACGTGGATACGGCGTCCTACGCGCTGGTCCGTAACACCATCATGCGCGGCCAGCTTCCTCTTGCGGATTCGGTACGAGTCGAGGAAATGATCAACTATTTCCCTTACGACTACCCAGCCCCCGAAGCAGGTGGCGATCCGTTCCAACCCACCGTCAGCGTGATGCAGACGCCGTGGAATGTGGACACGCAGTTGGTGCACATTGCGCTGCAAGGCGAAATGCCTGTCGTTGACGCGCGCCCGCCGCTGAACCTCGTTTTCTTAATCGACACATCCGGTTCAATGGCTGATCCGACCAAGCTGCCGCTGCTCAAGCAATCCTTCATGTTGATGCTCGACCAACTGCGCTCGGAAGACGAAGTCGCCATAGTCGAATATGCGGGCTCTGCTGGACAGGTGCTTGCGCCCACGCCTGCTGGTGAACGCGCCAAAATTCGCGCAGCGCTCAACGGCCTAGGCGCAGGCGGTTCAACCAATGGTCAAGGCGGGCTGGAACAGGCCTATACCGTGGCTGAAAGCATGGCCAAGGACGGTGAAGTCAGCCGCGTTTTGCTTGCCACAGATGGCGATTTCAACGTCGGCCTCAGCGATCCGTCAGGTTTGGAAAACTACATCGCCAAGAAACGGGATACCGGCACGTTCCTGTCTGTTTTGGGCTTTGGCCGTGGCAATCTGAACGATCAGACGATGCAAACGCTTGCGCAAAACGGCAACGGCACGGCGGCCTATATCGACACGTTATCCGAGGCGCAAAAAGTGTTGGTCGATCAATTGACTGGGGCGCTATTCCCGATTGCGAGCGACGTGAAAGTGCAGGTCGAATTTGATCCGACACAGATCGCCGAATACCGCCTGATCGGGTACGAAACACGCGCGTTGAACCGCGAGGATTTCAACAACGACAGGGTCGACGCAGGTGATTTAGGCGCGGGCCATACGGTGACGGCACTGTACGAAGTTACACCTGTCGGTAGCGCCGCCCGCATGACTGATCCGCTGCGTTACGGTGCGGCGCAGGTGGTCGCACCGCGCGACGAAATTGGATTTCTAAAGCTGCGCTACAAAGAACCGGGCGCAGAGACATCGCAACTGATCGAAACGCCCATTCTACGCGACACCGACGCGGGCGATGAAGCGTCATTTGCGGCAGCGATTGCAGGTTTTGGCCAGATTTTACGTGGGTCAAATTCCTTGGGCGCATGGTCCATGGGCGACGCAATCGCGCTGGCATCCGAAAGCAAAGGTGCCGATGAATACGGATACCGCGCAGAAGCGATCCAGCTGATGCGCCTCGCACAAAGCCTTGGGGCTGAGTAACGCGGAACAGCGGCTTGGCTTGGTTTTAACTAAGCCAAGCCAGACTACTGCCGGTCAGCCCGTCAGGCGTATATTCGCCTGATATCCACCCCTTGTAGCCGTCTTTTTTGATTTGCTTCACAAAGGCCGCCATATCGATATCACCATCTTCATCGGGGCTTTTGCGCCCCGGTGATTGGGCAAGCTGGACGTGGGTCACATGCTCTTTCACCTGTGCCCAGACAGACATCAGATCGCCATGGATTTGCTGCACGTGACAGGTGTCAAATTGCAACCCAAGCTGCGGCACATCTACTTCTTTCACAATCTCAACCGCTTGAATGCAGTCGTTCAGGAAATATCCCGGAACAAGCGATCCAGCCATCGGTTCGATCGTCAGGCTTTGATCAGGCGCAAATTCCGCAGCCCAGCGCAGGTTTTCAACAAAGGTTTCCAGCGCTTCAGGACCGGACGCAACACCCGCCATAATGTGGATATGTTTTGCACCAAGCGCCTTCGCATACCGATGTGTCCGGCGAAAATCTTGTTGAAACCGCGGACGACGCGTCGGGACAGCAGCAAAACCACGATCACCGCCGGTATAATTAGGTGGCGGGCATGTGATCATCGCAAGCGACAGTTCGTTGCGCCCCAACATATCCAGCATTTCAGGCACGGGATGATCGTAAGGGAACAGAACTTCGACCGCCTCAAATCCAGCCGACCGCGCCGCCCCAAACCGTTCCAAGAACGGAAACTCTGGAAACAACGTCGACAGATTGGCGCAGTATTTTGCCATTCGCTGGCCCCCTCATACAACCTTAAGCGGCATTAAGGGCGAAACCTGCCAGAAAATGCAACTCTTTATATGCGGGTCCGTACTTTAGCTTAATTCTGCTGCCGGGATGATAGGAAAGAACACATCATGCGACCGCACGCCGAACCAGGCGACGCCATCGACAAGGTCTTCCTCACCCAGATCAACAAGCCGATAAAACGATTTCCTGTCGATCAGCGCCTCCAGATTGGCGCGGATCAATACGTAGGGCGACGGCTCACCCGTTTCAGGGTCACGTACCACACGGATTGGATGATCAGGACCTGCAACAACTTCATCGCCCACGTTGGTCAGGAACTGTAAACCTGCGTAGGTCTTATCGAAATCAATGGCTACAAATGGCGCGTCATCCACCGTGATCCCGACTTTTTCGACAGGCGTGACGAGAAAGTAATCATCTCCATCACGCCGGATAATCGTCGAAAACAGGTTCACCAGCTCTTTACGGCCAATGGGGGTGCCCATGTAAAACCACGTCCCGTCGCGTGCGATCCGCATGTCAATGTCACCACAGAACGGCGGGTTCCACAGATGGACCGGCGGTAGACCCTTTTTGCCTTCTTTTGCCGCCGCACGCGCCGAAGATGCGAGACTTTCCGCCGAAGGGGTCACGATGATTTGTTCTGGGGTGCTTTTTGCCATTGGGGTTCTTTGGGTTATCTGCTGTTATACCCTTGATATAGCAAGTCCCGAGGAAAAGTCATGACCAATGCCACCGATCTAGTTGCAGATATCGAAACCCTTGGCGGTAAGCTGGCAGAGGCACGCGCCTCTATCGCGAAACGTTTTATCGGGCAGGACACTGTGGTTGACCTGACATTGACCGCACTGATCTGCGGTGGGCACGCGGTCTTGGTCGGCCTACCCGGCCTTGGGAAGACCCGCCTTGTCGATACACTGTCCACCGTGATGGGCCTGAATGGGAACCGCATCCAGTTTACGCCTGACCTGATGCCAGCCGATATCTTGGGGTCCGAGGTGTTGGACCAAGCCGCCGATGGCACCCGCGCGTTCCGGTTCATCGAAGGGCCTGTGTTCTGTCAGCTTCTGATGGCCGACGAAATTAACCGCGCGTCGCCGCGAACCCAATCCGCACTCTTGCAGGCGATGCAAGAAAAAGAGGTCACCATCGCAGGCGAACACCGTCCGCTTGGGACACCCTTCCACGTGCTCGCGACTCAAAACCCGATTGAACAAGAAGGCACCTATCCCCTGCCCGAAGCCCAGCTTGACCGCTTCCTCGTGCAAATCGACGTGCCGTATCCGGACCGCGACGCCGAACGTGATATCCTACTCGCAACGACAGGCACCTCAGACGAAGCCGTTAATGCCGTGTTCAGCGCCCAAGAATTGCTTGATGCGCAGACCTTGTTGCGCCGGATGCCTGTTGGCGAAAACATCGTTGAAATGATCCTCGATCTGGTGCGGTCGTGTCGTCCTGACGCCGATGCGCCCGACATCATCCGGCAAAACGTCGGCTGGGGTCCTGGGCCACGTGCAGCACAGGCCTTGATGCTGACCGTGCGGGCATCCGCCTTGCTCGATGGACGCCTAGCGCCTTCTGCCGAAGACGTGCGCCGCATGGCGATTCCCGTGCTGGAACACCGCATGGCGCTGACATTCGCAGCGCGTGCGCGCGGCGAAACGATCCAGAACGTCATCAATACAGCCGCCACATTGATCACAAAGGTTGAGGCGGCAGCGTGATCACACCACTCGCCCTCCGGTCCGAGGCAGAAAGCCTTTCCAGCGCCCTGCCGCCGCTTTTGGCAGAGGCGGAACAACTGGCTGCGACCGTTCTGCTGGGCGATCACGGACGCAGACGGGCGGGCACTGGCGACACGTTTTGGCAATACCGCCCCGCGCAGGACACGGACGAGGCGCGTAGCATCGACTGGCGGCGGTCCGCACGATCCGACACTAATTTTGTGCAGGACAAAGAATGGCAGATCGCACAATCGATTTTGCTGTGGGTCGATCAAACCGCGGCGATGTCGTTTACCTCTGACAAGAACCTCGCCAGCAAAGGGCACCGTGCGCGCACCATCGCGCTTGCCACCGCGATTTTGCTGATCAGAGGCGGCGAACGTGTCGGGCTGACGGGGCTGCGGTTGCCGCCCAAGCGCGGCGAACAGCAATTGGCGCAGATGGCGGCATTATTGGCCGAAGACAGCGATAAAGATTTTGGCGCCCCCGAAGCGCAAGGCATGTTGCCCCATTCACGTGCCTTGTTCATCAGTGATTTCCTCGGCGACATCGAACCCACCCGCGACGCTTTGTTCAAAGCGGCTGATCGGGGCGTGCGCGGCGCGCTTTTGCAAATCCTAGACCCTCAGGAAGAAGCGTTCCCCTTTGATGGCCGGACCATTTTCCAATCCATGTCGGGCACGATGCAGCACGAAACACTGAAAGCAGGCGATTTGAAATCCCGCTATCTTGATCGACTGGCCCAGCGCAAAGAAGACCTGCAATCGCTCGCGCGTATGACCGGTTGGCAGTTCCAAACACACCACACCAATACGGCCCCCAATACGGCCTTGATGTGGATTTACGGCGCGTTGGAGCGGCGCATATGACCCGACCGCCCCTTCTTTTGGTCTTAAATATCTCGGGGTTTGGGGCAGCGCCCCAACAGGCTCCGTCAGGAGACTTCGTAGCATGATGACTTTTGGCCCACTCGCGTTCACAGCGCCTTGGCTGCTTCTTGGACTGCTGGCCTTACCGATATTGTGGCTGGTTCTCAGGGCGGTCCCGCCCGCACCGATCAGACGCCGCTTTCCGGGCGTCGCGCTGTTGTTGGGACTGCAAGACACCGAAAGCCAATCGGACCGGACGCCGTGGTGGTTGCTTTTGCTGCGCCTTCTAGCCGTTGCAGCAGTGATCATCGGCTTTGCGGGTCCCGTTCTGAACCCGCAGACAAAGGCGACCGGCACAGGTCCACTGCTGATCATCGCAGATGGCACATGGGCTGACGCCCGCGATTGGCCTGCGCGCGTAGACCGGATGGATGCGCTTTTGGCAGAAGCAGCCCGCCAAGGTCGCACCGCCGCCGTCATGACACTGACCAATCTACCTGCGGATGGCGTCACCTTTCAGGCGGCCGATGTCGTGGCACAAACGCTGCCCAATTTGACACCCGCCCCATGGGAGCCGCAGTCAGACACACTGACCGACTTTGCCGCGACATTTGACGGCGGTTTTGAAACCTACTGGCTGTCGGACGGGCTGGCGCGGGACAATCGCGCTGATCTGCTTGACGCCCTCGAAGCCCAAGGTGCCGTCACTGTTTTCCAATCCCCGCGCCAAATCTACGGCGTCCGCCCACCGCGGCTGAACGACGGCGAAATCATCGTTTCCGCCACGCGCACGCCCGTAGGCCAGCCCGCGACCACCGATCTGATCGCCATCGGCTTTGATCCATCTGGCGTAGAACGGCAGCTGGCAACCGTGCCGCTGGACTTCGCCGCCGGTGAAGCCGTCGCAGAAACCGCGCTCGCCCTGCCGCCTGAATTGCGCAACCGCGTCACCCGTTTTGAGATCACAGGCGCACGGTCCGCAGCGGCGGTCAGCCTGACAGATGACAGCCTGAAACGCCGCGAAGTCGCCCTGATCGCCGGGCGCGACGACCGCGAAGGGCTGGAACTGCTGTCCCCGCTCTATTACCTGCGCGAAGCGCTGGAGCCGACCGCCGACCTGATCGACGGGACCTTGGACGATATTCTATTGGCCAATCCAGACGTGATTGTTCTGGCTGATGTCGCCACGCTCGCAGGCACGGAATCGGCGGATGTTTTGCAATGGGTTGAAAACGGCGGGTTGCTGTTACGCTTCGCAGGTCCCCGCCTTGCCGCATCTGACACAGGCCGCGCGGAACAAGATCCGTTGCTGCCGGTCCGCCTGCGATCCGGTGGCCGCAGTGTGGGCGGGGCTATGTCGTGGGGCGAACCCAAAGCGCTGGCACCGTTCAGTGAGACATCCCCTTTCTTCGGCTTGCCCGTGCCGGATGACGTCACTGTCACCGCACAGGTCATGGCCCAACCCGATCCGACGCTCGCAGATCGCGTGATTGCGCAACTGGCGGACGGCACGCCATTGGTCACGCGTGCAACGGCTGGTGAAGGGCAAATCGTTCTGGTTCATGTGACCGCGAACGCCGAATGGTCTTCGCTGCCACTGTCGGGCCTGTTCGTGCAGATGTTGGAACGGCTCGCGATTTCCACGAGTACACAGGCACCAAATGCCGAAGACCTTTCTGGTAGCACGTGGTTGCCGAACAGAGTTCTGGACGCGACCGGACGCCTTGAAGACGGCAGCACCTTGCCGGGTGTCGCGGGCGAAACGCTCGCCGCTGCGGAAACAGGTCCTGACCTACGGCCTGGTCTTTACACGGGCGACAACCGCCAGATTGCGGTTAACGTGATGCAAGCCGATAGCACGCTTGGGCCTGCTGCATGGCCTGCACGGATCGTTGTCGAAGGGATGAACGTCGCGCGCGAAACCGCCTTAAAAGGCTGGCTTTTGACGCTGGCGATTGGACTGCTTCTGATTGACGTGATCGCATCATTGGCGATCGGGGGCCGTCTACGCGGGCCGCGCGCGGATGCGATGGCGGCGATTGTTCTGGCGCTGCTGACGATGGGCGCGCCCGCAGATGCCCAGCAGGACGACGCATTCGCATTGCGCGCAACGTCCGAAGTTGTTCTGGGCCATGTCCTAACCGGCGATGCAGACCTCGACGCGGTTGCAAACGCAGGGCTGTTGGGGCTGTCCCAAACGCTGTTTCGGCGGACATCGATAGAACCCGCCGATCCGCTCGGTGTGAACATCGAAACCGATGAATTGGCGTTCTTCCCATTCCTATATTGGCCCATCACTGCAGACCAAGCCCTGCCATCACGCGAAGCTTATGCCAAGCTGAACCGCTATCTGCGGGGCGGCGGCATGATCCTGTTCGACACGCGCGATGCGGATACAGCAGGCTTTGGCACCGGATCACCCGAGGGGCGTAAATTACAGGCGATTGCGCGATCTCTCGACATCCCTTCAATTGAACCGATCCCTGAAGATCATGTTCTGACCCGCACCTTTTACCTGCTACAAGATTTCCCCGGTCGTTACGCGTCACGCGACATTTGGGTCGAAGCGGCCCCGTTGGTGACCGAACAGGCCGAAGGCGTACCGTTTCGCAACCTGAATGACGGCGTCACCCCCGTTGTCATTGGCGGCAACGACTGGGCGCGCGCATGGGCCGTGAACGAATACGGTGATCGGATGTTCCCCGTCGGGCGCGGTCAAGCTGGCGAACGGCAACGCGAAATTGCTTATCGGTTTGGCGTGAACCTGATCATGCATGTGCTGACAGGCAACTATAAGTCGGATCAGGTGCATGTCCCTGCCCTGCTGGATCGGTTGGGGCAATAACGATGAGCCATTTCCAAGCGGCACTGTCGGAGCCTCCGGCGGGGATATTTAAGACCAAAAGAAGCTGGGGGCAGCGCCTATGACTGCGATTGTTGTGCTTGATCCGCTGGTGCCGATGTTGGCGCTTTGGGGTGCGGCCGCGTTATGTGCTGTGGCCGTCGCACTTGCGTTATGGCGGCGATTGCCCGGGTGGTGGTTGCGTGGATTGGCGGGGCTTGCCCTGCTGGCCGCGCTTGCGAACCCGTCGCTGCAAAGCGAAGACCGCGACCCGCTGGCCGACATCATCGTGCTCGTTGTGGACGAAAGCGCCAGCCAACGCATTTCGGATCGCCCTGATCAGATTGCTGATGCGATTGCCAATGTGCGCGCCGAAATCGCCCGCCTGACGAACACCGAATTGCGCATTGTCCCGATTGGTGACAGCGCGATTGAAGGCGACAGCGGGACGCTGCTGATGACTGGACTGTCAGAAGCGCTTGCTGAAGAACCTCAAGGGCGGATCGCGGGTGTGATCCTGTTGACAGATGGACGGCTGCACGATGTGATCCGTGCGCCTGCGTTACCCGCGCCGCTACATACGCTTTTGACCGGACAACCTGACGATTGGGATCGTCGCCTTGTCGTCGCAAACGCCCCTGCCTTCGCCATTCTGGGCGAACCCGTGACGCTGACTTTACGCGTCGAAGATCAGGGGGCGGCCCCCGCGGACACCGCGTTTGTCCCGTTGACGATCGCGATTGATGGCGACGATCCTTTACCCTTTGAGATCCCCGTTGGGCGCGACGTTGAACTGCCGATCAATCTGCCGCATGGCGGGATGAACGTTCTGCAGTTCGAAATTCCGACCGCAGACGGCGAGCTGACAGACCGCAACAATAGCGCCGTTATACAGATCAATGGTGTGCGCGACCGTTTGCGTGTGTTGTTGGTATCGGGCGAACCCCATCCGGGCGAACGCACGTGGCGGAATTTGTTGAAATCAGATGCGTCGGTTGATCTGGTCCACTTCACCATTCTACGCCCTCCTGCCAAACAAGATGGCGTGCCGGTGAACGAACTGTCCCTGATCGCATTTCCGACCCGTGAGTTGTTCCTTGAAAAGATCGACGAATTCGACCTGATCATTTTCGACCGCTATTCGCGGCGCGGTATTTTGCCGAATGAATACCTCGATAATATTCGCCAATACGTGGAAAATGGTGGTGCGGTTTTGGTATCCTCTGGCCCTGAATACGGATCAGCGGAAAGCATTTACCGTTCCCCATTGGGCGCGGTCCTGCCCGGTGCGCCAACTGCGCGGGTTTTTGAAGAAGGCTACACGCCACAGATCACCGACATCGGCAACCGCCATCCTGTCACCGAAGGACTTGCCGCCTTTTCCCCGCCTGCGGACGATGGCGACGGTCCTGGTTGGGGGCGTTGGTTCCGGATGGTTGATGTGATCGCCGCACCAAATGCGACCACTGTAATGAGCGGTCTGGATGATCGCCCGCTGCTGACGCTTGAACGGATCGGGCTGGGACGTGTGGCGCTGATTGCGTCGGATCAATCTTGGCTGTGGGATCGTGGATACGAAGGCGGCGGTCCGCAATTGGAACTGCTACGCCGTCTAGCTCATTGGATGATGCAAGAACCTGAGCTGGAAGAAGAATCGCTTTGGGCAGACCCGACGGGCCAAACGATGCGGATCATTCGTCGTACGCTTGAGACTGAAACAGACGACGTGACCGTGACCCATCCGGACGGCACGGAAACCGTTCTGACGCTGGAAGAGGAATCACCGGGCCGGTTCGAGACCCTGTGGGAAGCCCCCGAAATCGGGCTGTACCGCCTGACGGACGGCACATTGGATGCGGTGATTGCATTGGGACCAGCAGCGCCCCGTGAATTTGAACAGACGATTGCAACGGGTGACCTGCTTGAGCCGCTTGTGAACAGCACGCGAGGTGGCATTTTGCGGGTATCAGACGGCGACATTGACCTGCGTGAAGTCCGTGCAGGACGCCCCGCTGCGGGTCGCGGATGGTTCGGGATCACACCGCGCGAGGCCTATCAAACTGCCGATATTTCTATCGCGCCATTGTTGCCAGCATGGGCATTCTTGCTGCTGGCGTCATTGCTGATTATCGGGGCGTGGGTCCGCGAAGGACGCCAATAAAGACGCGAGCCTAGCGCGGCAGTTCCACCAATGTGCGGTCATCGAACCAGCCGTCCACATTGTCGCGGGTGCGGATGTAGACTTCGGTCACGCCCTCTGGAATGACAATGCCGCCTTGCGACCGCGTGAACGGTTGTTCGTTCACATGTGGATGTGCCAAGGGCCGCAAACCAAGTTGGTTGCCGTCCGCGTCAATAACTTCCCAGCCATCTGCGTAATGATCCCAACCGGTATCAGGATGCAGAATAGCGACATCAAAGCGCCATGTCTCCCCTGTGCGAGTTACAGTGATATCGACGACCTCTGGGGCGTCGGCAAACGCAGCACCAGACATCAGGGCAAGGACAGTGGAAAGGGTTTTGAGTTTTTTCATGGGTACTTGCCTAACAAAATATCACGCGGAAGCGATGCAAATTCTCGTGACCAGACAAGCCAGATCACTGCCAGCGTGGCCAAGATGAAGGCGGTTGACCCGACTAGCCACGCCAATCCACCCAAAGCAAAGTACATCGACCGCAGCCCGCGATTAAAGTTGATTGCGGCGCGGATATTCAATTCCGCGGCCTGCATAGCACGTCCCATCGCGTCAGGATGGTTTGGATCGTTTGGAACAGCCGCCATCATGACCGAACAATAGCCGAAAATCCGGTTGGCCCAGACGAATTTCAAAAAGCCGTTGGTGAGCATAAGGGCCACAAGACCCAGCTTTACCTGCCAGACGACAATCGGGATGTCGTCAGTCGAAATTTCAGCGGCGACCCCCTGCAATGGGTCCGTATTCGCGATCAAAGCAAAGACACCACCAATGGCGAAAATGCAGGTCGATGCGAAGAACGCAGTGCCCTGTCGCAAGCTGCCCATGATCTGACTGTCGAAGATTCGCGGCTCTCTTCCGATAAAGACGCGCAACCATTCGCGTCGGTTTTCTGACATGATTTTCGTCACGGACGGGCGTGACTTCGGCGGATGTTCGATCATCCAACCCAATATAAAATAAGCAAAACCTAGGAATGCAGCGGCTGCGGCATCCCAATAGGTCAATAAGGCAAGGTGTTCGATCATTTGCATGGACAAACACTACGCCGAACCGGTTTTACTTGCCATGCCTGAAAATTGGTTATATTTCCTTACCAATCGTGCAAATGCCCGTCAGCCACCGATCAGGAGCCCACCATGCAAATGCCCACACCAAGTGCCACCGTCATCGCACGCAAATCGCAAATCGTTGACCGCCTGCGTCAGGTGCTACCTGCGGATGCTGTAATCGACGATGTTGCGGAAACACGGGCCTATGAATGCGATGGATTGTCGGCGTATCGCTGCCCGCCTTTGTGTGCTGTTCTGCCAGCCTCGACCGAAGAAGTTTCGGCAGTTCTGAAAATCTGCTCTGAAATGGGTGTGCCGGTGGTCCCCCGCGGATCGGGCACGTCGTTGGCCGGTGGGGCGATGCCAACAGCGGATTCGGTGATCTTGGGCGTGGCAAAGCTGAACGATGTGCTGGAAACGAACTACAACGACCGGATCATTCGAGTGCAAACAGGCCGGACGAACCTGTCCGTGACGGGTGCCGTTGAAACTGACGGCTTTTTCTACGCTCCCGACCCGTCCAGCCAGTTGGCCTGCGCGATTGCGGGCAACATCGCGATGAATTCTGGCGGGGCGCATTGCCTGAAATATGGGGTGACAACCAACAATCTGCTGGGCGTGACCATGGTGATGATGGACGGCACAATCGTCGAAATCGGCGGCGGGCATCTGGACGCAGGCGGGCTTGATCTGTTGGGCGTGATTTGCGGGTCCGAAGGACAGTTGGGCGTCGTCACAGAGGCGACCCTGCGCATCCTGCATAAACCCGAAGGGGCGCGGCCCGTACTGATGGGCTTTGACAGTTCTGAAGTGGCCGGTGCCTGTGTGTCCGACATCATCAAGGCTGGCGTTCTGCCGGTTGCGATCGAATTCATGGACCGCCCCTGCATCGAGGTTTGCGAGGCGTTTGCCAAGGCAGGCTACCCGATGTGCGAGGCGCTGCTTATCGTCGAAGTCGAAGGATCAGACGCAGAAATCGACGAACAGCTTGAAAAAATCATGTCAATCGCAAAGACGCACAACCCAGTGGAACTGCGCGAAGCGAAAAATGCGGATGAAGCAGGCCGCATTTGGTTGGGCCGTAAATCGGCGTTTGGCGCGATGGGTCAGGTCAATGATTACATGTGCCTCGACGGGACCATTCCTGTGTCAGCGCTGCCCGAGGTGCTGCGCCGCATTCAAGAACTGTCAAAGGAATTTGGCCTTGATGTGGGCAACGTTTTCCACGCGGGCGACGGTAATATGCACCCGCTGATCCTGTATAACGCCAACAAACCGGGCGATCTGGAACTTTGCGAAGCGATGGGGGCGGAAATCTTGAAGGTTTGCGTTGAAGTTGGCGGATGCCTGACGGGCGAACACGGCGTGGGGATCGAAAAACGCGATCTGATGAATGTTCAGTTCGATCCGGTTGATTTGGAACTGCAAATGGCGGTGAAGGATGTGTTTGATCCGCAATGGTTGCTGAACCCTGCCAAAGTCTTTCCGCTCGCCACGTCAGAAGACCGCCGCGCGGCGTAGCGTTTGCGGCGCATGACAGATTGGGGGCCAGCCCCCAAACCCCCGAGATATTTAGGACCAAAAGAAGCTATGCCAGACCAAGCCAAGACAGTGACAAACGAGACCGAGCTATCCGGCGCAATTGCTGATGCCACGGGGCCGCTGCGCATTGTCGGCGGCGGGACCCGCCCTATCGGGACACCTGCGGATGGCACGATTCTATCGACTGCGGCGCTAAGCGGGATCACATTGTACGAACCGGGGGCGCTGACCCTCGTCGCGCAAGCGGGCACCCCGATTGCTGAGATCGAGACGGCATTGGACGCCGAAAACCAGCGGTTGGCGTTCGAGCCGATGGATCACCGCGCGTTGTTGGGAACCAGCGGGACGCCGACAATTGGCGGCGTGGTAGCGGCCAACGTGTCGGGGCCACGCCGCATCGCCGTTGGGGCATGCCGCGACTTTATGTTGGGCGTCCGTTTTGTGGACGGCGCTGGTCAAATCGTGAAAAACGGTGGCCGCGTGATGAAAAACGTCACCGGATATGATCTGGTGAAGTTGCTGACCGGATCCTACGGCACGCTAGGCGTTTTGACCGAAGTGTCTTTGAAGGTGCTACCGAAGCCGGAAACATCCGCGACTTTGGCTATCTCTGGACAAGACATCACACAGGCTGTCGCTGCGATGTCGTCTGCACTTGGATCGCCTTTTGAAATCACGGGTGCTGCCTATCGGTCCGACAATGACGGTCAAACGCTATTGCGGATCGAAGGTTTCGAGAAATCAATCGCATACCGGACGGAGCAGCTGAAGGATCGGCTGAAATCCTTTGGAGACATTGACGTCGTCACCGAAGACCCGTGGTCAGACATCTCGAATGTGACCGCATTTGCCGGCAGCGACGCAGATGTCTGGCGGATATCCGTACGGCCAAGCGATGCGCCCGCAGTCGCCGCATCACTGCCCGGTCAAAGCCAGATCATGTTGGACTGGGGCGGCGGCCTGATTTGGGCAGCCGTGCCCTCGGGGTCCGACGTACGGTCTGGCCTTGGGGCGATCAAGGGGCACGCAACGCTGATCCGCGGTGTCGCCGAGGTACCAACTTTCCAGCCGGAACCAGCACCGCTTGCTGCAATCAGCGCAGGGCTGCGCGCAAAATTTGACCCTCGCGGGATATTGAACACGGAGATGATGGCCTGATGCAAACGACTTTTACACCAGAACAGCTGACTGATCCGGGCACACAGCGGGCCAACGAAATCCTGCGAGCCTGCGTGCATTGCGGGTTCTGCACTGCCACATGTCCAACGTATCAGGTTCTTGGCGATGAACTGGATAGCCCCCGCGGCCGGATCTACCTGATCAAGGATATGCTTGAAAACGAACGGGTGCCGGATGAGAAAACGGTCAAACACATCGACCGTTGTCTATCGTGTCTGGCTTGCATGACGACCTGCCCGTCTGGGGTTCACTATATGCACCTGATCGACCATGCGCGTGCGTATATTGAGGAAAACTATGATCGCCCGCTGTCTGAACGCGCCCTACGTTGGGTGCTGGCGCGGATTTTGCCGTACCCGACGAGGTTCCGCGTGGCGTTGCTTGGCGCTAAGATTGTACGACCCTTCGCACGGTTCGTGCCTGATCCGCGCCTGCGGGCTATGATCGCGATGGCCCCTAAACAGGTCCCGCCTGTCAGCAAGAACGACGACCCGCAAACCTTTGCGGTGGCAGAACCCAAGATGCGGGTGGCACTGATGACTGGCTGTGCGCAGCGGGCGTTGAACACCGATATCAACGACGCGACGATCCGGCTGCTGACCCGTCATGGCGCCGAGGTGGTGATCCCCGACGGCCAAGGCTGCTGCGGAGCATTGACCCACCACATGGGCAAAGAAACCGAAAGCCACGCGACCGCCGCCAAGAATATCAAGGCATGGGTGAAACAGATGGATGCAGGCGGGTTGGACGCCATTGTGATCAACACATCCGGCTGTGGGACGACCGTCAAAGACTATGGTCATATGTTCCGCAACGACCCCCTCGCCGCAGATGCAGCACGCGTGTCCGCGATTGCGATGGACGTGTCTGAGGTGCTGATGAAACTGGACCTGCCGAAGGGCGACGCGAAAGGCACGAAGGTCGCTTATCATGCCGCATGTTCGCTGCAGCATGGCCAACAGATCAAGACATACCCCAAAGACCTGCTCAAGAACGCGGGTTTCACGGTGCTCGAACCTAAAGACAGCCACCTGTGCTGCGGGTCTGCGGGCACCTACAACCTGATGCAGCCAGAGATTTCTGGGCAGTTGAAGGAACGTAAGGTACAGACGCTTGAAGCATTGACGCCGGACATCATTGCGGCAGGCAACATTGGTTGCATGATGCAAATCGGTAGCGCGACGGATGTACCAATTGTCCACACCGTGGAACTGTTGGATTGGGCCACAGGCGGACCGCAGCCCCCTGCCCTGACGGCTGATAAAAACGCCACACCTGCCGTGCCAATGCTACGCTGACGCCTTATTATCGCCGTACGGATCAATCACATTGCGACGAACCTCCAGATAGGGCCGTGTTATGATCCGTTCTCTTGTTTTGATCGCTGCAACCATTGTGGGTGGCTCTGTCGCCACTGCGCAAACCAACGCGGGGTCAGCGCTGGTCACGCTTGAGACGCGGCAAGACAGCCAAGGCTGGGAAGCGGTCGGTCGGCTTGATGTCATTGATAAGGGCTTTTGCACGGCTGCATTGATCAGGGACAAACTGCTGCTGACTGCGGCACATTGTGTTTACGATGACGATGATCAGCTGATTTCGGCAGATGAATTTATCTTTCAATCCGGTTTGAAAAACGGACGTGCAGAGGCCACGCGCGGGATTAGCCGACTTGTGGTCCACCCCGATTACGATCCGACCGGCGATGGTGCGCGTGTGAATAACGTCGCCCATGACATTGCGGTGCTTGAGCTGGACCAACCAATCCGCAGAACGCGCATCCAACCCTTTCCGATTGCTGCCAGACCAACAGCCGGAGACCAGATTTCCATCGTGTCCTACGGGAAAGATCGGTCAGAAGCACCAAGCCTGCAAGAAAACTGTTCGGTGTTGGGTCGCCAGAACGGGGCGATTGTCATGAATTGCGAGGCAGAGTTCGGATCAAGCGGATCACCCGTGTTTCGTGTGCAAAACGGACGCGCACAAATCGTATCCGTTGTGTCGGCCATCGCACAAGCGGGCGGAAAACAAGTGTCGCTTGGCACGTCGCTGCAAGACCCGCTGCAAGAATTGTTAGCACATTTCGCGAGCGTCGGTCCGGCCCAAGCCGGTGGTAGCCAACGTTTGATCACCTTGGGTGAACGCAACACAACAGGCGCAAAATTTGTGCGCCCCTAGGCGATACTGCGCCCCTTGAAATCCATTTTCGACGTCACCACATCTTTATCACGAGGCCGCCAATGATGGGGCCTTTGCCAAACCGCCTGTCCCCTATGGGAAGGCATCACATTGTTATCGCTTGATAAAGGATGACCCAAATGCGTCGACTTGATTTGACACCCCTGTACCGTGCCACTGTTGGCTTTGACCAAATTGCCGATCTGATGGATCGCGCGCTTGCCAATGACGTGAGCCAGAACAGCTACCCCCCTTATAACATCGAGAAGATCGAAGAAGACGGTTGGCGGATTGCCATTGCTGTTGCCGGTTTTTCTGACAACGACCTGTCGATCGAAGTGCGCGATCGCGCGCTTGTTGTGACAGCCCGTAAAGCGGACGACGAGGCCGAAAAGACCTACCTGCATCGTGGTATCGCGACCCGTGCTTTTGAACGTCGCTTTACGCTTGCCGACCACGTCCGCGTGACCGGTGCGTCCCATGTGGACGGCATGCTGAACATTGATCTTGTGCGCGAAGTGCCAGAAGCCCTGAAACCGCGTCAGATTGAAATTAGCAAAGCGCCGAAAAGCGATGCGAACCTCGTTGAGGCGAACGCTGTAAACTAATCGGATTGCGACGGGTGATGACCCGTCGCGCCACGGGGGGGGGGGGGGGGGGGGGG
>NZ_JALKAR010000002.1:43071-512341 GCF_023015725.1 Loktanella sp. F6476L
CGCCACTGGAGGGGGCCAGCCCCCTCCAGACCTCCCCCGGGATTTGGAATACGTCAAAGAAACAGGGCGTGGCGCTAGTGTGCCTCTGCCCAATTGGCCCCTTTGCCTGCGTCAACGGCAAGTTTGACGTCAAGTTTGACCGCAGGATCGCTGGCATTTTCCATGATGTCGCGCGCCACGCCGATCAGATCGTCCGCCGCATTTTCATCAACCTCGAAGATCAATTCATCGTGGACCTGCAGCAGCATTTTCGCAGGCATGTCCTTGATCGCATCGGGCATGCGCACCATTGCACGGCGGATCACGTCTGCTGCCGTACCTTGGATGGGCGCATTGATCGCGCCCCGTTTGGCAAAACCCGCGCCCGGGCCTTTTGCGTTGATTTCCGGTGTGTGGATTTTGCGGCCAAACAGGGTTTGCACGTATTGATGATCTTTTGCGAATTGGACGGTTTCGTCCATATAGGTCCGAATGCCCGGGAACCGCTCGAAGTAGCGGTCGATGAACCCCTGCGCTTCGCCGCGCGGTATCCGCAGGTTACGCGCAAGCCCGAAACCTGAAATCCCGTAAATCACACCGAAGTTGATCGCTTTTGCCTGACGCCGGATATCCGGTGTCATTTCGTCCATCGGCACGTCGAACATTTCGGACGCTGTCATCGCGTGGATGTCTTGCCCGTCTTTGAAGGCTTGTTTCAACGCATCGATGCCCGCGATATGCGCCAAGATGCGCAATTCGATCTGGGAATAATCGAGCGCCACCAGCACCTTGCCTTCATCCGCGACAAATGCTTCGCGAATGCGCCGCCCTTCTTCAGACCGGATAGGAATGTTCTGAAGGTTCGGATCAGTGGACGCCAGACGACCCGTATTTGCACCGGCGATAGAGTAGGACGTATGCACCCGGCCCGTGTCCGCATTGATATGGTCCTGCAACGCGTCGGTGTAGGTCGATTTCAGTTTCGACAACTGACGCCAATCCAAAATCAGGCGCGGCACATCATGCTCGGTCGCAAGGTCTTCGAGCACTTCCACACCCGTTGAATAAGCTCCCGTCTTGCCTTTCTTGGGCGCTTTGCCCCCCGGCATTTCCAACTTCAGCTCGTCAAACAGGACTTCGCCCAATTGCTTCGGCGAGCCGACATTGAAACTGCGACCAGCCTTTTCTTGGATTTCGTCCTCAAGCCCAGCCATCTTCTGCGCGAAGCCATTGGACATCCGACTAAGCGTATCTTGATCCACCTTCACACCATGCCGTTCCATCTGCGCGAGCACAGGAACCAGTGGACGTTCCAACGTCTCGTACACCGTCGTCACACCAACCGTATGCAGTTTCGGCTTGAACATCTGCCACAGGCGCAGCGTCACATCCGCGTCTTCAGCCGCATAAGGCACCGCATCGGCGACAGGCACGCGGTCAAAGGTGATCGCGGATTTTCCGCTACCAAGCAAAGGCTTAATCGGGATCGGCGTGTGTCCGAGGTATTTCTCTGACAGCAGATCCATACCGTGATTATGCATCCCGCCATGCATCGCGTAGGACATCAGCATCGTGTCGTCGATGGGGGCAACCATGATCCCGAGGTTCGCGAAAATCTTGCTGTCGTATTTCATGTTCTGACCGATTTTCACAATCGATGGGTCGGTCAACATTGGCGTCAAAGCTTTCAGGCATTCCCCGAACCCCATCTGCCCTTCGGCCAGATCATCGTTCCCGAAAAGGTCGTCCGCCTTGCCGCCCTTATGCGTCAACGGGATGTAACACGCCTGCCCCGCTTCGACGCACAGCGATATGCCTACCAACTGCGCGCGCATTTCGTTCAGAGACGTGGTTTCCGTATCAATTGCCACATAGCCGCGCGCGTAAATGCGGTCGATCCAGACCTGCAACGCGGCAAGATCGGACACACATTCGTATTTCGTCGCATCAAACGGCACGGCTTCGGGGGCTGCGGCCTCGACTGGTGCTGCGTCAGCGACGACGGGCGCTTCGACGCCCATTTTGTCAGCGATCCGTTTCAGAACGGTCCGGAATTCCATTTCCTGAAGGAACCCCATCAGCGTATCCGCATCGGGGTCCTTGATCTCGAGCGAATCCAGATCAAACGGCAGGTCCATTTCGCAGTCCAACTGGACAAGACGTTTCGACAGTTCGATCTGCGCCCGATGGTCGATCAACGTCTGGCGGCGTTTGGGTTGTTTGATTTCCTCGGCACGGTCGAGCAGGCTTTCCAGATCCCCATATTCGTTGATCAGCAAGGCGGCGGTCTTAATCCCAATCCCCGGCGCCCCCGGCACGTTATCAACGCTATCGCCGGCAAGCGCCTGAACATCGACCACACGGTTCGGACCAACACCGAATTTCTCGTGCACGCCTTCATCATCGATCCGCTTGTTTTTCATCGGGTCGAGCATTTCAACGCCGCCACCAACAAGCTGCATCAAGTCCTTATCAGACGACACAATCGTCACCCGACCACCGGCATCACGGGCCTGATGGGACAGGGTCGCGATGATATCGTCAGCCTCGAACCCTTCGATTTCTTCGCATGCAATGTTGAACGCACGCGTCGCATCGCGTGTTAGCGGCATCTGCGGGCGTAAATCTTCGGGCATCGCATCGCGGTTCGCTTTGTACTGGTCGTACATCTCGTTCCGGAACGTATGGCTGCCTTTATCGAAAATCACGGCAACATGGGTCGCGGCATCAGGGCCTGAATTGCCTTCGATATACCGTTGCAGCATGTTCACAAAACCGGACACCGCCCCAATCGGCAACCCGTCCGATTTGCGCGTCAGCGGCGGCAGCGCGTGATAGGCGCGGAAGATGAACGCCGATCCGTCAATCAGATGCAAATGACAGCCTTTGCCGAACTGCTGGCTCATGTGAAATCTCCCGATGTGCTTTGGATCGGTTTTGCCATGTTACGGGCCGATGGGCCAGCGTGTTTGCGGCCTAACCGAACCACCAACGTGACAGAGTCACGGCGTAAGGTGTTGGGGTCCAGATTCCCAACTTGACGCCCGCACCGCGCAAAACCTGTCCAATCCAGACATTGCAGGTCCGCAGGATCGAAAAATGCCCCTCGGCTTCTAGAAATACGTCCGTCGCCGTGAAACCCTCAGTCGCCACAGGGACAGGCCCGCCCAGATCATCGCGGGTCAAGCCTTGTAAAATCTGGCCACGCAATAGCGCCATTTGTTCATGGCTCAACGGAATCGCGGGCCCCAGCCCTGACAAATCGCCATAAGCTGCATCAAATCGCATCACTGAACTGTCACCGGTCACGGCCTGCAGCACAGACCCAATCGACAAATCCTGATAGGTCCCCGTCGCAGTGTAAAATGCGCGACTTCC
The DNA here is from genome assembly GCF_023015725.1 of Loktanella sp. F6476L. Taxonomy (NCBI): domain Bacteria; kingdom Pseudomonadati; phylum Pseudomonadota; class Alphaproteobacteria; order Rhodobacterales; family Roseobacteraceae; genus Loktanella; species Loktanella sp. F6476L. The sequence goes on from NZ_JALKAR010000002.1 coordinate 46,429, forward strand.
CCACCCGACAACGATCCAATCAGCACCCTCCACAGGCACGCCAAAATCGGTCAGGAAACCAAATGCCTGACGCGTATCTGGATCAGCGGGAATCAACAGATCGTAATGGATCGGACCAGCGGCCAGCACGACAGATGTCTGCGCACCTTGCGCAACCTTGGCCGTTGGTCCGGGTATCAATGCCCCGACAACTGCCGCGAACAGATACAGTCCGATCGCAGTCAGCAGCCCAGCAAAAAGCCGGGCTAACCGCTTCACTTTACAGTATCTTTGAAATCTTCGTGGATGATTTTCGCATCGCAATACCCGCATTCGACAAAGCCGGTATCATGCGGAATGGACAACCACACACGTGGGTGACCCAACGCGCCATCGCCACCATCACATGACACGCGCCATTCAGATACAATACGGGTCTCGGGGGCGGGTGTGGTCATGTCAAAGGCCTGCTTGATTGCTGGTGGGTTGCGACTATCTGATCGTGTTGATAGCCCAGCACTACGCCTATGGCCAGAGCCCACAAACACATTGGAAGACGGACATGACCCAGAACGCCATCGAAATTGCAGGGCTGACGAAGACCTATGCCGCCACGGGCAAAACCGAAGCCAAAGATGCGCTTAAGGGCATTGATCTGAACATTCCACGCGGGTCTGTTTTCGGGCTGTTGGGTCCAAACGGTGCAGGCAAATCAACGCTGATCAATATTCTTGCGGGGCTGGTGACCAAAACCACCGGAACCGTGAAAATCTGGGGCTTTGACCAAGACACGAACCCGCGCCAATCGCGCGCATCTATCGGGATCATGCCGCAGGAACCGCATCTTGATGCGTTCTTCACGCCGCGCGGGTCCCTTGATGTGCAAGCGGGGCTTTACGGTGTGCCAAAATCGAAACGTAAAACCGATGAAATCCTTGATTTCATTGGCCTGACGGACAAAGCCGACGCCTATGCGCGGTCCCTGTCTGGCGGAATGCGGCGCAGGTTGTTGATGGGAAAGGCCCTTGTGCATACCCCCCATATTCTTGTGCTGGATGAACCAACCGCGGGCGTCGATATTGAACTACGCAACATGCTTTGGGCCAACGTGCGCAAGCTGAACGAACAAGGCACGACTATCATTCTGACCACGCATTATCTCGAAGAAGCGCAGGAAATGTGTGATGAAATCGCGATTATTAATCACGGCGACATGATTGTGCGCGACACGACGGAAAACCTGCTCGGACGGCTCGATAGCAAAACGCTCGTCGTGCGTCCGGCAACCGACGCGTCCCTGCCTGCCTTACCGGACACAATTACCGGGCAAACGCGGCCCGACGGAACGTTGGCGTTCAGCTACCATACGGCCCAAACCAGTGCCGACCAAATCCTCGACATTCTGCGCACTGCAGGTATCCAGATTGCCGATATCAGCACAGAACAATCCGACCTCGAAGACGTGTTCCTTGCGCTGACATCAAGCCGCTAGGCTCCGTCCTCAGGTCCAAAAGCAGCCTATCACCGCACAAAAACGCAAAAGGGGCACGTTACCGTGCCCCCTGCTCAAATCAGAAATGTGCGGTCGCACTCATTTTGGCAACATCCGCCCCAAGGGCTTACCGCCGATGATGTGCATATGGAAATGCGGCACCTCTTGTACGCCGTCATCACGGGAATTCGCAATCGCACGGAAACCGGCATCGACACCGGTGATCTGACAAACTTCGGACACAGCCGCCATAAATCCGACCTGTTCTTCCGCCGACGCATCGCGGGCAAAATGATCAAGGCTCATATACGGCCCTTTAGGGATCACGAGCACATGCACCGGAGCCTGCGGATATAGATCGTTGAACGCCAGCGCATGATCGTTCTCGTAGACGGTGTTGTTCGGGATTTCGCCACGCAAAATCTTCGCAAAGATGTTCTGGTCGTCATAGTTAAAGTCCATCGGACACCTCTAATCTACAAATAAGTAAGGGGTTTCAGCCAAGGCCTGCGCCGTTTCGGCATCCACATTCAAGAACCGCGAAAGCACGTCGGTCTGTTCTGCAAGATCGGCCGTTTCGCGCAAGCGGTCGAAATGTGCAAAGTCTGCATCGCGCAGTCTTTCACTTTCGAAGTTCACATCGTTGCGGATCGTCGGGATCAGGCGCGCAATCGTATCGGCAGGGCTATGTTCTGTCGCCAATCGCACCCGTTTGGCGTGGCCTTCCAGATAGGCGTCGGTAAATTCGCAATTGATCTCTAACAGACGCACCTTGGCTTTATCGCTGACGAAATCCTCGATCAGGTCAAAGTTTCCGGGATCGAGACAGATGACCATCCGGTTCTTCCCGTGATGATCAAACAACATCCGGATCAAGGCACGCCTGTGACGCGCCCGTTTTTCGACCGAATTCTCTAGCCCGCCTAGATCAGGCATGTCGCTGCCGTCTTCGTTGAACAGAAACTCCATCGCAGGAATATCGGTCTTTTCCTTGATCGCAGCGACCAAGCGTTTGGCGACATGCCATTTTTTACAAGCGATGATCATCAGCTCATGATCACGCCCCAACGTCGCCTCGCGTTCCCAGAACCGCATACCAAAACGGCGCCCAACGCGGCCACGCCCTGTTAGAAATCCAAAAAGGTTGCGCCCTTCGTCAGAAATGTCGAAATCCGTTCGGCCCGAAACAAACAATTCGCCTAACCGTTCTTTCAGCTCATATGCCTCTGGGCTGATCTTACGCGCGAAAAGCGCGTCCTGCCCCAACAAAAGATCGTAGTGGTCGTTATAAAACGTCACCGGCATCCCGTAATCGGTAAACATCAAGAACGTCAGTGTGCGCGACTTGATCTGCGTCCCGGGCACCAGATGACGCACAAGCGTTTGGAAAAACGTCTCGTCCGGAATCCAAGTCGTCTTGAAAAACCGCATCACATCGCGTCGTTTGGCCACAAAATCGAGCAACGCTTCGATTGTCCGCCTCCGCAGACACCACCACTGGCTGCCGATCATCATCTGAATATCCGAAGGAACATCGCGGGTGATGTTAAAACGACGTTGCAGATTAAAACTTGTGTAGAACAGCCATTTCTGGGTCCGTTCGTTGAACCAATGGCGATAGATCAGGCGTTCTTCGCGGAAACCCGTCTTGATCCAATCGCTTTCAAAGTAGTCAAAACTTTCGACGTAATCGACATCGTCGTGATCCAGAAAATCATGCAGATGGTCCGCCGATTTCACTGGCATGCAATCGCCCGAGACCATGTAAAAATGGGATGCATGCGGGAATGCATCAACGGCGGCTTCCACCGCGTTCAATGTCGCCTGCACCAGGGACCATTCCCCCCAGCCACATTTGATGCGTTTTTTAGCAAAGGTCACCGACGGATTTGATGCCAATGCGTCCCGCATCTTGTCATATGCCGCCTGTGGCGCACGCGCATCAAAATGGATCGCAAGGCAATCACCCGCCGCAGTCAACTGCGTCGCTTGCCGAATTATGGCATCCGGGTCTTTGTGACATAACAATATGAACGCAATTTTTGCCATTTGGTGATCTTATATCGCCACAGTAAAGTGTTTGTTGCCAAGACATACATGCAATGGACATTGAAATTACAGACCTTCTTTGCTTTTTAGCATGCACAGATTAAGCAGTTGACGAAGTCGCGGCATTTTCGCCGCATTGTGGAGTGATACTTTATGGGATTTCCTGGCGTCTGGATGACCGAAAGCGAAAGCGTTGTGTATCGGGTTGTGCCCAAATGCGCCTGTTCGACTATTGGCCAGATCATGTATTACTCCGACCAAGGCAAATTCTTTGACGGCGATATCCATGATGCCAAAGACGGCATGCACAAATGGGCGCTAGATCACAGCCATCAGCCGATTACCGACAACGTGCAAGCGCACAAAAGCTACGCCTTCACGTGCGTGCGCAATCCTTACACTCGCATCCTGTCGTCCTTCTTTGATAAAATCTGCGGTATCCAGCGGAACGGCAAATACTACCGCGGCAACCTTGTCCCCCTTCTGGTGCAGAAATACGGGATCGAAGTCGGCAGCCCCGACGACGGTTTCCAGTTCGACCAAATCCAATCGTTCCGCCGTTTTCTTTTGTTTGCGCGCGACACCATCCGTTGGCGTCGCCCGATGGAACCTGACATTCATTGGTCAGCAATGTCCGGTCACGTGTCTACCTTCATCGTGAATGGCGGCCGCTACGACAAAATCATCTGGACCGAAAAATTCAACGACGGCATGCAAGAAGTACTGGATCACATCGACACCCCGACCCCTGTCGACATCAACGCGATCCCACGCTTCAACGAAAGCGAAGGACACGGGCCGAAACGCGCCCACCCAGTCGAAGACTACTTCGACGACCTCTCGATGCATCTGGTCTATGAAATCTACAAAAAAGATTTCGAACTCTTCAAATACGATTTCCACGATCCGTCGAACAAAATGCCGATCGGCGAAATCGACCTGCACGAAGTACACGCCAAACTCGGCGATTAAACCCCGCGACGTTCCGTCGATCTCCACCGGCTGAATTTCGCACGGCGTCCGCGCTTCTTTGACGTTCTCTATATCCCCGCCGGAGGCTCCAAAGCCTTCCGCGCGCGCTGGACTGTGTGTTCACGTGGCCTAAGTTGGCAAAGACAAAGGGGTAATTCATGAACACAGTTCTTATTCTCGGTAGCGGGCCAAACGTTATAACAGCCCGCGACTGGCCCAAGCAGCATTTCGACCTGATCCTCACGATCAATAATGCATGGGCGATCCGCCCCGATTGGGATCTACTGATCCACCCAGACGACTTTCCGCCCGAACGACGCCCCGTGGACATGCACGACGGCCAGCGCATCGTAACGTCCGCCGATTACGTTCCGGTCCAAAACACCTTTGGTGGATTTGTGTATGCAGGTGGGACGATGGCCTTTACGGCGGCCTACTGGGCGCTTGGTGCCCTGAAGCCATCTGTCATCGCAATGATGGGCTGCGACATGACGTATAATGCCGCCACAACGCATTTCTACGGAACAGGTACCGCTGATCCTTTGCGTGCCGACATCAGCCTCCGCAGTCTCGAAGCGAAATCCGCCCGCTTACAGGTCCTCGCGGCGCAATCGGACTGCGCGATGGTGAACCTGTCATCTGAACCTAGCCGTCTAACGTTTCCACGCACGCCCCCTGAATTAGCCGCCGCAAGCCTGCCGGTGCCACACAGTACAACAGCCGCAGCGGCGGCCCTCGCAGAGGAAGACCGCCTTGGCTATGTCGTGCCATCCGGCAAATATTGGAAAGAAGAAAGCCGCTTTGATACCGCAGCCATCGACGCACTTGATCAGATGTGGCTCAAAGCAGCCCGGCTTGTTTCAGCATAGCACCGATATTCGCCTTCGGGCGTGGCCCCACGTGTCCAATCACTTCGCTGGCGGCCATCACGCCCATCGCGCCGCACACATCCAACGGACGTCCAGACGCCATGCCAAACAAGAAACCAGCAGCGAATTGATCGCCCGCGCCCGTCGCATCAACCGGCGTAACAGGTGTGACAGGTATCTCGAAACACTTCGCCCCTTCGCGCACGACAACCGGATCACCGGACCGCGTACAGACAACGATGTCACACACCGCCGCTGCTTGATCGAGAGCCGCATCAAGGTCTTCAGTCTCATAAAGCGTCAGCCATTCCGCGTCGTTGCCAATCGCAAAATCCATGCTCTCGGTGATCAATCGTTTGAAATCATCCCGGTGACGGTCCGCACAGAACGGATCAGACAATGTAATCCCTGTACGCCCGCCCGCAGCTTTCATCTGTGCTGCCGCTTCGGCGAAAGCTGTTTTGCCTTCGTCTTTGTCGAACAGGTATCCCTCAAGAAAAAGGATTTTACCGCCATCGAACACGGCTGCATCCACGTCTGCGCTACCGATATCTGCGCCCGCGCCCAGATAGGTATTCATCGACCGTTCCCCATCTGGAGAGACAAAGATCATCGACCGCGACGTTGGCGCATCTGCACCCGCGACCGGATCGTTCGGAAACGCTGTCCCTGCATCAGCCATACCTTTGGCGTAGAACTGGCCAAGCGCGTCATCTTTCACTTTACCGATAAATGCGGTCGACAGGCCTAACGCCCCGATACCCGCAATCGTGTTTGCGACCGATCCGCCCGGCGTTTGCGTGCGTTCTGACATCGCGGCATACAGCACCTCTGCACGATCTTTTTCGATCAGCTGCATGATGCCCTTCTCGATGCCCATGTGATCCAGAAAGGTATCTTCAGCCGGAGCAATGACGTCAACAATCGCATTGCCGATCCCGATCACATCGTAAGAACTCATAGGTTTTTATCCTCAAACATACATAGATCGCGGATCAGACATGCCGCGCATTTTGGTTTTCTCGCGACGCATGTATAGCGCCCGTGCAAAATTAGCCAGTGGTGCGCATGCAGTTGGAAATCGGCCGGAATATGGTCCTCGATAGCACGTTCCACCGCGTCAACATCTTTGCCCGGAGCAATACCAGACCGGTTGCCGACGCGGAAAATATGGGTGTCCACTGCCTGTGCAGGTTGTCCCCACCACATGTTCAAAACCACATTCGCCGTCTTTCGCCCAACACCGGGAAGCGATTGAAGCGCCGCACGTGAATTTGGCACCTCTCCGTCAAATTCATCGACCAACATCTGGCTCATCTTGATGACGTTCTTGGCCTTGTTCCGGTAAAGTCCAATCGTCTTGATGTGTTCTGTGACGCCTTCTAGTCCCAGATCGAGCATCTTTTGCGGCGTATCCGCGATTGCGAACAGTTTGCGCGTCGCTTTGTTCACGCCCGCGTCCGTCGCCTGCGCTGACAGTGCGACCGCGACCACAAGCGTATAAACATTCACATGTTCCAGCTCACCCTTCGGTTCTGCCTCGGCCTCGTGAAATCGCGTGAAAATCTCGCGGATGGTTTTGTAATCAAGTTGCTTTGCCATGCAAACCGTATGCCGCCCCGCCGCACAAACCGCAACAATCGGGTCGCAATGGGGCGGTGAAAACCGCTACGTTCCGCACATGACACAGAACTCTTATCATTACGGCGTCATGGCCCGCGCAATCGACGTGATTGATACGGCTGATGCGCCGCTTTCATTAGACGCGCTCGCGGGCCAAATGGACATGTCGCCTGCCCATTTCCAACGCCTGTTTTCGCAATGGGTCGGCGTGTCCCCCAAACGCTACCAGCAATATCTGGCGCTTGGGCATGCAAAGACGCTGCTGCGGGATCGTTTCACAACCTTGGCCACCGCTGACGCTGTCGGCCTGTCCGGCTCTGGCCGCCTGCACGATATGTTCCTGACGTGGGAGGCCATGAGCCCCGGCGATTTCGCCAAAGGCGGCGCAGGTCTGACGATCTACTCAGGCTGGTTCGACAGCCCCTTTGGCCCCACCTTGGTCATGGGGACGGACAAAGGCATCTGCGGCGCGGCCTTCGCCGAAACCATGGGCGACGCGACAGCCGTGCAAGACTTGCAGTCGCGCTGGCCCAACGCAACCTTCATCGAAAATCCGGCACACCTGACCCCATGGGTAAAAACCGCCTTCGCGCTGAGCGATAACGCCACCCCGCTCCACCTGATCGGGGCACCGTTCCAAATCAAAGTCTGGGAAGCGTTGCTGCAAGTTCCCACCGGCACAGTCACCACCTATTCCGAAATCGCGACGGCCATCGGATCACCAAAGGCCGTTCGCGCCGTAGGCACCGCCGTCGGACGCAATCCGGTGTCTTGGTTGATTCCCTGCCATCGCGCTTTGCGGAAATCAGGTGAATTGGGCGGCTACCATTGGGGCTTAAACCGCAAACGTGCGATGTTGGCGTGGGAAACCGCCCGACGCGATGCTGCAACAGCGCCTTAGAAAACAGGCGGACATCCGCTATCATACGCTTCGTTATTGGATAACGCGCAGGGTTCCGGCATAGATTGTGCAGCAATAGCACTACGGTGCGCTTTTAACTGGACTGAACACATGACCTTTACAAAACTCCCAATGATTTTCGCGGCCACTTCCCTGATCGCTGTCACAGCATGTTCCGGCACAGGCGGGCCAAACGACAACATCCAAACCCGTAACGGTGCAGCGATCGGCGCGATCGGTGGTGCAATCTTGGGTGCGGCCACTGCTGATAACCGCAGCGAACGCGGCCAGCGCGCCGTTGTCGGCGCACTGCTCGGCGGCACAGCAGGCGGCGGTATCGGTTCTGTTCTGGACCGTCAGGAAGAAGAACTGCGCCAGTCGCTTGGCAACAACGTCGGTATCGTGAACAACGGTAACAACCTGACAGTGACCCTGCCGAACAACATCCTGTTCGCAACAGACAGCGCGTCGGTATCCGGCACAGCGCAGAATGACCTGTTCGCAGTGGCGCGGTCCTTGAACAACAACCCGTCTTCCACAATCAACGTCATCGGTCACACAGACAACGTCGGCGACGCGTCCTACAACTTTGATCTGTCCCAGCGTCGCGCACAGGCGGTGTCATCGGTCCTGATCAATGCGGGCGTTTCCCCAACACGTCTGCGGTCCGTGGGTCGCGGTGAGGATGCACCAGTTGCATCAAACCTGAATGCCAACGGTCGCGCGCAGAACCGCCGCGTTGAAATCGTGATCACACCAAACTAAGCACATCTGCTAACCATCTCAGAAAAAGGGCCATCCACACGGGTGGCCCTTTTTTGTTTGTGATCATACTCCGCTGGTCATATAATTTGACCAATATCGGGGGACATAATGCCGTTTGAGCCTATTCAGCAGGAAAAACTATCCAAGGGCGTTGTGCGCCAAGTCGAAGGTCTGATCCTGCGCGGTATCTTACGCCCGGGCGAACGATTGCCGTCAGAGCGTGAGTTATCCGAACGCATGAACGTGTCCCGGCCGTCCTTGCGCGAAGCCTTTGCAGAGCTGCAGGAACAAGGGCTGCTGGTGTCCAAAGCGGGCGCAGGGGTCTTTGTCGCCGACGTGCTCGGGTCCGCCTTTGCCCCTGCCCTTGTGACGCTCTTCGCGACACATGACGAGGCGGTGTTCGACTACATTAGCTTCCGGCGCGATATGGAAGGCCTTGCCGCCGAACGCGCTGCCCACCTTGGATCGGACACTGATCTGGCCGTGATCGACAGTATCTTCAAAAAGATGGAAGTGGCGCACCAAAAGCGAAATCCATCGGATGAAGCGCAGCTAGACGCTGATTTCCACCTCGCGATCATCGAGGCGAGCCATAACATCGTCATGCTCCACATGATGCGGTCGATGTATGAATTGCTGCGCGAAGGCGTGTTCTACAACCGCTCCGTCATGTTCAAACAGCGCATGACACGCGATCACCTGCTGGGACAACATCGGGCGATCAACGTGGCCCTACAAGCGCGGGATCGGGACGGTGCAAGAACAGCCGTCGCAGCACACCTCGATTACGTCGAAGGGGCGCTGAAGGACCAACAAAAGGCGGATCGAAACGAAGCGTTCGCGAAAAAACGATTTGAGCATGAGGCGGGGCGGTAGGGCAAAGACTGCAACCGGGACAAACCACCCTTTCGCTGCGGCTGCGCCAATGACCGGTTTCGGAAATTGACGCTGTAACAATCGACGATAAACATAAATTCTACGGAGCTTCTTTCGCCCCCGTCATAAACGCCACAGCATCTGACATCGTATAGTCCTTAGGATCAATCACACACAGTCGTTTGCCAAGTCGGTGGACGTGGATTCGGTCTGCGACCTCGAAGACATGGGGCATGTTGTGGCTGATCAGAATGATCGGAATCCCGCGTGACCGTACATCAAGGATCAGCTCCAGAACCTTGCGCGATTCCTTGACCCCCAGGGCCGCTGTCGGTTCATCAAGGATAATGACTTTCGACCCAAACGCAGCCGCGCGGGCTACCGCGACACCTTGGCGCTGACCACCCGAAAGCGTTTCCACCGCTTGGTTGATGTTCTGGATGGTCATCAGCCCAAGCTCGGATAGCTTATCGCGGGCAAATTCTTCCATCTTTTTCTTATCCAGTTGGTGCAGAACCTTGCCCATGAATCCTGACTTGCGAATTTCGCGGCCCATGAACATGTTGTCGGCAATCGACAAGGCGGGCGACATGGCAAGGGTCTGGTAGACCGTTTCAATGCCTGCATGACGTGCGTCTATGGGGGATTTGAAGTTGACCTTCTGACCCTCCAGATAGACCTCACCGGCATCGGGGACCACGGCCCCAGACAGGGCCTTGATCAGCGATGACTTGCCTGCGCCGTTGTCGCCGATTACGGCCATGATCTCGCCGGGATACAGCTCGAAGTCGCAGTGATCGAGGGCCGTGACCTTGCCGTAGCGTTTCACAAGGTTTTTGCCGGACAGGATGGGTTGTTGCTGTGTCATGACGATACCTTTCTGATCCACTGGTCAAGCGCCACAGCGCCAATGATCAACATGCCGATCAACAGGAAGGTCCATTGCGGATCAGCCCCTGCCATACGCAGGCCCATTTCGAACACGCCCACGATGAGGGCACCGAAGAATGCGCCGAAAATCGATCCGCGGCCGCCGAACAGAGAGATACCGCCAATCACCACCGCCGTGATCGACTGGATGTTCCCGATCACCCCGGTTGATGCCGATGGCGACACCGAACTGAACCGCCCGATCATAACCCATGCGGCCACCGCGCAGATCAGACCAGCCATGATATAAACCGACATCAGGGTCTTGTGGACGTTCACACCGGCCAGTTGCGCGGCCTCTGGGTCATCGCCCACGGCATAGACATGTCGCCCCCATGCCGTCGCTCGCAACGCATAGGCAAGGGCGATAAAGATCAGGATCATCAAGATCACACCAAAGGTGAAATTCGCCCCGCCGATCTGGATCTTGTTGCCCAAGAACAAAAGCGCAGGCGCATCGGCGCGCAGATCACTGCTGCGCAGGGTTTCGTTGCGGGAAAACAGATAGGTGGATGCCAGAACAATCTGCCACATGCCCAAGGTCACGATGAACGGAGGGATTTTGACGCGGCTCACAAGGAACCCGCTGATCGCGCCGATAGCGCCCCCAAAGGCGAGCCCGATCATCAGGCTCAGCTCTGCCGGAAGCCCATAGCGGAATGTAAATTGCCCCATGATCACCGTACACAGTACCGCAATCGCACCGACAGACAGATCAATCCCCGCCGTCAGAATAACAAGGGTCTGCGCGGCAGCAAGAACCCCGACAATTTGCACCTGTTGCAGGATCAAGGTCAGCGTGCCGGCGGAAAAGAACCGCTGGCCAAGGATCATTCCGAACAGCGCAATCGCTGTGACCAGAATGATCAGGGGAACAAGGGCCGGATTGACATGAAGCGCGTGCTGGACCTTGCCGATCAATCCTCTTTGTTCGTCGTCGAACTGTGCGAATTGCGTTTCGGTTTTGTCCTTAACCACGTCTTCGTAGCTTTGACTATCGGTCATCTGCGTCCCCCCAATGTCGTATTTTACGAACGGCCGTTGATGGGCCAAGTTGGAAACGGGCAGCCGCTTGCCGCCCGTCTCGTTGGTTCTTTCAGGATGTTATCACACCTGGACCGCAGGGCTTAGCCCCAGCAGCGATCCGTGCCTTCAGCGACGTCGATAGAGTCGACACCATCCGCAGGCTGATCGGTGACAAGGGACACGCCCGTATCTAGGAAATTCTTACCCGCAGTGTTTTCTGGCAGTGTGCCATCAGCCGCGTACTGGACAATCGCTTCGATACCCAAAGACGCCATCAACAGAGGATACTGCTGGCTTGTCGCACCGATCACGCCGTCAGCCACGTTCTGAATGCCCGGGCAACCGCCGTCCACAGACACGATCAACACGTCTTTTTCACGACCGATGGCAGCCAGAGCTTCATATGCACCCGCAGCGGCAGGCTCGTTGATGGTGTAGACCACGTTGATCTCAGGATCGACGGCAAGGCAGTTTTCCATCGCTGTACGACCGCCTTCTTCGTTACCGGCGGTCACTTCGTTACAGATGATACGCTCGTCTATTTCGTCGCCCCACTTGTTCACATCAACTGTGTCGATGCCAAAACCTGTCAGGAAACCTTGGTCGCGCAGAACACCAACGGTTGGCTGGCTGATCGCAAGGTCAAGCATGGCGATTTTCGCGTTTGCCGCGTCATCACCCAGTGTTGCTGCAGCCCACCGCCCGATCAACTCACCGGCAAGGAAGTTGTCGGTTGCAAACGTAGCGTCAGCTGCATCAATCGGGTCCAGCGGTGTGTCGAGCGCGATGACGAGAAGGCCAGCTTCGCGAGCCTGTTCAATCGATGGCACGATAGCCGCGGTGTCGGATGCAGTGATCAGGATACCGGATGCACCATTAGCGATGCAGGTTTCAATCGCAGCAACCTGTGCTTCGTTGTCACCATCTACCTGACCCGCGTAGGAGTTCAGCGTGATGCCAGCCGCTTCAGCAGCTGCGGTCGCCCCTTCGCGCATCTTGACGAAGAACGGGTTGGTGTCGGTTTTGGTGATCAGGCATGCAGAAGTGGCGTGGCCGTCAGCCATCGCGGAACCAGCGGATGTAATGGCGGCAAGAGCGGTGCCGATAAGCAACTTTTTCATGATGTCCTCCCAGACGGTTGATTGGTCAGGGCCTCTACCCCAACGAATTTGCGACCGGCACTCACCCATCGCTTAACCCTAGGAGACGCGATTCTCAGGCACCTGTCAATTAGTTAGTTAACTTTTCTTATTAATCTATTTACCTGCATTGTATGGCTGTTATGGTGGTGAAATGGAAGACGGGCTTATCAGATCAATCAGCACGGGCTTAAGCCAGAAGGGTGTTCGGGATCATAACGAACGGCTTTTGCTGTCGCTTCTGCAACGAAATGGGCCGATGCCAGGAAGCGACCTTTCACGATTGGCCGAGCTTTCCCCGCCCACTGTTTCAAGCATCCTTCGACGCCTTAAAGGAGAGGGGATTTTGGAAACGGGAGATCCGGTTAGGGGCAAGGTTGGGAAGCCTTCTATTCCAATGAAATTGGCGTCAGATGGCGCATTTTCGTTCGGTCTCAAGATTGGGCGAAGGTCCACAGATCTGGTGCTCCTCGATTTGAATGGCAACCTGCGCGAAGAGCGGCAATTGACCTACCCTGTCCCGGTTCCTGATGACATCTTCGATTTTCTGGAAGTTAGCGTTCGCGACATCATAGATGATATGGAAACAGCGCACGCCGAGCGGATTTGTGGCCTTGGGATCGCGGCCCCGTTTGAGTTATGGAACTGGCCAGACCGGTCATTGGACATGTCTGCGGCCTTGTCGCCGTGGGAAGGCATCGACCTGAAAGAGGAAGCCCAATCACGTGTCAGCTTGCCCGTATTACTTTTAAACGACGCCACTGCCGCGTGTCAGGCCGAGCACACCTACGGTCGCGGCAAAGAGTTTCGGGACTATGCATATTTCTTCATTGGAGCGTTCATCGGTGGCGGAGTTGTGCTGAACAATTCGGTCTTTGAGGGACGTCAGGGAAATGCAGGCGCGTTGGGATCACTTCGAAGTATTGGCCCCAACGGAGAAAGCATGCAGTTGGTCGATATGGCCTCGATCCACCAGTTGGAATTGCGCCTTCGTGAGGTGGATTTGGACCCCCAGCAACTCTGGTCGGACCCAGACAGCTGGCATACCCTTTCACGCTATGTTGACCCTTGGTTGGGTCAAACAGCACAAGAACTTGCCAAGGCCGCGCTGTCGACCTGCTCGGTCATAGATTTTGAAGCGATCCTAATTGACGGAGCATTTCCGACCAGTGTGCGCGATGATCTCGTGAACCGAGTTCGCCGCTACGTCGTAACACAAGATACACGTGGACTGATCCAACCTAGGATCGAAAGCGGCAGCATTGGCGGCAAGGCCCGCGCGATTGGTGCCGCAACCCGGCCGATTGGAGCGCAATTTATGATGCAAGCGAGCGTAGGGATGACGGTTTGATCGGCGCGTTTCAACAAAGCAGCCGTTCATACTCTTTGCAGCATCGGTGAGATTGGGCTCTTCGCGGCCATTAGATCGAACGCAGCATATCGCGACCACGGCAGAACCGCCCCAGCGAGGACGGCCCATAAGAGACATTCACCACCCAACGCCGATGCTGCGGTCGCAGCCCGCATTGCCGCCATTCGCTACGACTGCGAAATCTTGGCACACTCGAACTCACGGTCTGCGGGGAAAGCGCCATTTCGTCAAGGCGACGGCAAAGTCCGCTTTTGGAGATCTACTTAAGACGAGACATTGTTGCCGTTGATTGTTGATGAGTTTGACATCGACGGTATTCTGGATTGAGCATCCGTGAAAAGGTCACCGCACTTGTCTAAAGTCCGCATCGCATCAGCACAATCGCCTGAGTTCCACAACGATGTTCCAAGTGCATTGAAGTTTCTCAATGTAATGTCTGAACGCGCCAACGCACAAAATGTCCATTTGCTGGCTTTTCCAGAAGGGTTCTTACAGGGCTATATTGTTGATGAGCGGCAGGCCCGCGAGGTGGCAATTGACATCAGTTCCCAACGATTTTTCACATTACTAGAGAAATTCCCAGCATCAGGGCCCATATTGGTGCTTGGTATGATCGAGATAGCTGACGGAAAATTATACAATACCGCGATAGTTGTTAAAGATCAGGGGCTTGTTGGGCGTTATCGAAAGCGTCACCTATTGCCGAGCGAGGCTGCCTTTACTGCTGGACAGGAGCTACCGATATTTGAAGCCGTAGGCCTTAAATTTTGCATAAACATCTGTTTCGACACGAACTTTCCTGTGCTCGAAAGACAAACGACTTTGGCAAACGTCAAGCTAATGGTTTGCTGTGCGAACAACATGTTGCCACACGACACAGCGAAAAAGTACAAATCGTTACACAATTCGGTGCGCGGGCAACGCTGCAAAGAGACTGGACTGTGGCTCATGTCGTCTGACGTTACTGGCCAGCGCGAAGATCACTTAGCTCTAGGACCTACGGCAATCTTGAACCCTAAAGGTGATGTCGAAGAACAATTGCCGTTAGGGCAAATCGACCTGTTGGTTTTCGATCTGCCCTGCGCCAAGTAGTCTGCGAACGAACCGAGCATTGGAAATGTAGGTTGTGCAAAGCGGTCGTACATACGAGGCGCCGCACCCGTCGATTTGGGCTCACTGCGGACATTAGCTGCGCGATGCACCGAGGTCTGCTTCGCGGGACATTGTTGCCGTTCAACGCCATTGTTCGAATAGCCGCTTTGTTGAGGTGAAGGCAAAGTTGCGATCAACGCCTCAGCTCGCCATACTAGCAAAATGGATGATTGGCCGCCTTGGAAAACCAGACCGAAGAATTCACACTCTGGGCGAATTTTAGCGCTCGCGCATTGCATCTTCAGCATGCACTATCACGCTGAACATCACGTTTCTGAGGGACCTATTAGGACCTTCGACAACAAGTGTGCAGGTGATCTGGAAAGATCTGCCCGTATTCTCGCTCAATCCGAGTTTACCCGCTTCATAGATGACATTGGCAGGCGAAGCGTCTTCATGTGTTCACCAACCGATTTTGAAAAGATTGCCCAAAGTGAAGATGCGCGTCGCGTGGCTGTTGAGGAGGTCTGTGAGGCTGTCCAGTGGTTGGCGGAAGGCCACTTCAGGTCGAGCGAAGAAATCGACCATCTAGCAGAGTTAATCAAACAAAGTTAGCCGACATTCATCCAAAGCGCAGCATTCGTGACTTTGGGCTCAATGCAGACATCCCTGACCTCTATGAACCCAACAAAAAACCCGACCGCTCTTCAGCAATCGGGTTTTTCAAATTCAACTAAATCGCAGCTTAGTGCAGTTTCGCACCGACCTGGGCAATTGCGTCGTCGATCAAGGCCGCTGTGCTTTTCGCATCAGCTTGCTTTGCGATGATGTCTTGCGCAGCACCAACGGCAACTGTCACAGCTTGGTTGCGGATGTCTTTCACAGCCGCAGCTTGCGCCGCTTCGATTTGCTCTTCGGCGCTTGCCAGACGACGGGCAACGGATGCCACGATGTCGTCTTTCGCAGTTGCCGCAGCTTTCGCAGCTTCGTCCTTTGCAGATGCGACGATACGGTCGGCCTGCTCTTGAACTTCTTTCTGCTTACGCTCGTAAGATGCCAACAACGCCTTAGCTTCGTCGCGCAATGCGCGGGCTTCGTCCAGTTCGGACTTGATGCCAGTCGCACGGGCGTCCAGCATTTCGCCGACTTTGCCTGGAACCTTGAAGTAAACCAAGATGCCAACAAACACGAGGAACGCGATCAGAACAACAAAGTCTGTGTTCTTCAGCGATACAAACGGGCCGCTTGCAGCAAATGCAGGGGACGCCATCACAGCCAAAAGAGCAGTCATAAGTAGCTTCATAGCTTACCCTTTCATCCGTGCAGTGACCGCAGCAGTGACGGTTTTGGCATCAGCCTTACCACCCAATGCAGCAACGATTTCGCCAGCTGTATCTTTGGCAACTGCGGTGACGCTTTTGACAGCACCAGCGCGAATTTCCGCAATCGCAGCTTCGCTTTCAGCAGTCTTGGCTGAAATCTGCGTATCGGCTTTTGCCAATTCCGCGTCCAGTTCGGACTGAATTTCTGCCTTCGCTTCGGCTACAATCTTTGCAGCTTCAGAACGGGCGTCTGCCAGCGCTTGGTTATATGCAGCTTCGGCATCTTGGGCTTTCAGCTTCAATTCTTCAGCGGCAGCAATATCATTCGTGATTGTACCTGACCGCTCTGCGAGCACGGATGCGATCCGCGGCAATGCAATGCGTGACAGTACAAAGAAGATCACAACAAGTGTGACCAACAGCCAGAAAATCTGGTTCGGGATCCAATCAGCACAAAGCTGTGGCATCCCAATGGCGCTGCCCGACGGGCCAACACATGCGCCAACTGCGTGTTCAACTGTTTCTGTTGCCATTTTGGCCCCCGAAGTCCTGTTAAGTTACCGGCTGGCGCGACGTATCACGCCAGCCAGCCGTAAGGATAGATCGGTTGTCTTAGACAGCAAACATCAGCAGCAAGGACACGAGGAATGCAAAGATACCAAGTGCTTCTGCGAATGCGAGACCGATGAACAATGTAGCAGTCTGCGATGCAGCTGCGGATGGGTTACGCAGAGCGCCTGCGAGGTAGTTGCCAGCAACATTACCAACACCGATAGCGGCAGCGCCGGAACCGATTGCAGCCAGGCCAGCGCCGATGTGTGCGAGTTCGCCTTCCATGATATTTCTCCTTACGATGGAATTTTGAATTTGTGTCGTTAGTGGTCGGACAAGTGTGGTGGTCTTAGTGATGCGGGCTAAGCGCGTCTTTCAGGTACACACAGGTCAGAATGGTGAATACGTAGGCTTGGATACCGGCCACGAGGACTTCCAGTCCGTAGATGGCGGCGATGCCTGCGATGGATACAGGGCTGATGATGCCGATAGCGGCAAAGCCTGCGAAAACTTTGATAACTGCGTGGCCAGCCATCACGTTACCCGCAAGACGGATAGAGTGGCTTACCGGACGCACGAAGTAAGAGATGACTTCGATGATCGCGATGATCGGACGCAACACTGCTGGTGCGTCTTTCATCCAGAACATGCCCAAGAAGGATGCGCCGTTCAAAACAAAACCCAGTACAGTCACGGCGATAAAGACACCAAAACCAAGGATCGCGGTCACAGCGATGTGGGATGTTGTCGAGAAGGACATCGGCAGCAGGGCCAAGTAGTTTGCGAACAAGATGAACACAAACAATGTCATGATATATGGGAAGTACTTGATGCCATCTTTGCCGGTGACATCTTCAACCATTTTGTAGACGAAGGAATACATCAGCTCTGCAATCGACTGTACCCGTGTCGGGACAATCGCGCGGCCTTTGGACCCCATCACGAAAACCGCGATGATCGCGAGAACGGCGATGGCCATCCAAAGCGTTGCGTTTGTGATTGTGAACAGGCCTACTTCGCCGTCGCCAAACAGCGGCTTGACGATAAACTGATCGAGGGGGTGAAAGACAAGACCTTCTTCGGAATGTGCATCAGTCGCCACGTTGATCATCCTCTTCATTCGCAGCATTCAGCTGCTTGTTCTGCATCTCTTTGGCTGACCGCATCATGGTGTTCACACCTGCCGCGAAGCCCAAGAATATAAATATCACCAGAAAGATCGGGGTTGTCCCGAACAGGCTATCCAGCCCGTATCCGATGCCGAAACCGATCCCAAGACCGGCTACTAATTCGATCACCATCCGCCATGCCATCTGGGCTTGGGAATAATGTTCCTCTGAATGGTCCTTGATTTCTGGACCTGCTTTCAGCGCATCGATTTTGGCCTCTAGGGCTTTCAGTCGTTCCGCGTGATCAGGTTCATTGGACAAGGAATTGCCCCCTCAGATGTTGCGCATGGTCTAGGCGCAGGGCCAAACAGAGTCAACAGGATGTGATCTGCAATATAATACATTAATAACAATACACTAGAACGCACTCCGCATGACGCACCATGCCGAAACCGCCCCATTTCAGGCCAATCAGACATTCAACCATTTGGTTGATCTTCTCTGGATCGCCCCGAATTATCAGGATAAGCGTATCAGCATGACACAGCCGCTCGACATTATCTTTGCAGCCCTCGCCGATCCGACGCGGCGTGCGATCCTGTCGATGTTGCTTGAAGATGATATGGCCGTGACCGACGTTGCAGAGCCGTTCGAGATGTCGCTCGCCGCAATTTCCAAACACTTGGGCGTGCTGACTGCAGCAGGTCTGATTAGCCAAGAAAAACGCGGTCGCGTGAAATGGTGCAAGCTGGAACCGGACAACCTGCGCGAAGCGTCCACATGGATGCAGGGGTTCGGGCAGATGGGCGGGCTTGATCTGGACGCGTTTGAGCGGTTCTTGGAAACAGAGCTGCGGCGGGGCTAACCCCGTGAACCAAAACCGCCGTCGATCAGATGAACGGGGTGGCGAACGCGGTTCATCGGCATTGGCAAGCTATGTTTCATCTTGCTTGAATCAGACGATGAAGGAATAGCACCCTCTGGCAGCAAACTGGACAGTTGCGCATCGCGACGGGACAGCGCCGACGGCGTAAGATACGGGGGCTTTGCGAGAAACGGATATTCATCCGGCGACATAATCTTCACAAATTGCCCTACGGGGACGCGGTTTTGAAACCGGTACGACGCGTCTGGTCCCCCTGCTCCGCCCCTTTGAAAAACAAAAACACCGCCATCATCCGCAATATCTGTCACGCTGATATGGACGTTCAACTCGAATGAATTGGGCCAAGGAAATTTGACTAGGGTCGCAGGTTGCCCGAGTTCACCAATGAGGAGATAGGACGCCCGCCCCCACTTTAACCCAACGACTGCAAAAAAGGCGGCACTGGGCGATGTGATCAGTTTGCCCCACATTAGCCCTCGGGGCAGCAGGTACTGATCAAAAACGCTCCGGCGAAAATCCCACATCTCAAACGCCGTGGCGTAGGTATCCGCAACAAAGGTATCGTTGAGTATCATAAAACGGTCGGGCGACGTGCCGATCAGATCATGGACATTCTCACCTTCGGGATAAACGATCATGCGGTGCAGGACGCCATCATCACCGCGACTAAACAACACAGTCACACCGCGCCAAAAATGCCCAAGCCCCAACTGCAAAACCACCAGCTATTCCCGCAACAACAACAGCAGCGCCACAATCGTCAGACCGATCCCTAAAAGAACCATCGCAGGTGGCAGCGGGTTGCCCAACGCCACATCCCAGACCATCACCCAACTTGGGGTCAGGTAGGTGTACGCCATAACCTTTGCGCTTGGCAGGCGGAGCGATGCGAATTGCAGCAACGTGAACGTCGTCGCAGATGCAAAGACTGAGACGTATAATATAGTCACCCAAACCAAGGGCCGCAGATCCGCCCAGTAGGTCCTGATGATCTCTGGCAATCCTAGCACCGTCAGGATCAAAGCCCCCGCGACCAAGGTCCCAAAAGTGAATGAAAGCGCTGTTTCCCCGCGGTTCAGCTTACGAACCAGCGGCGTGTAGGCCGCATGCGATACACAGCCCCAGAAATAGATCATCTCGCCGCGCCCAACATCAAAACCAAGGATTGCGGATACATCGGCCCGGAAAATTACCCAGATCGCACCTAATGCGCCGATCCCAAGCGCAAGCGCCATACGGGACGTCGTGACTTGACGCAACATGACGTAGCCAAAGATCGCGGACAAGATCGGGGTCAGGGTGAAGACCGCAGCGGCGCTGACGGACGGCGCCGTTTTCAGGCCTTCAAACATCAAGACAAAGTAAAAGGTAAAGACCACGGCAAGGATCAGGTATCGCCACGGCGCACGAAAGTCGCCGCTTTTGATTGCACCAGTGCCGAATGCAATGCCGCCAACGATACCGGCCGCTATCCAAAAGCGAACAGCGTTCAGCGCCATCGGTGAAATTTCATTTGCGACCAAAACACCCAGCGCAAACGATCCCGCGACCAACACCGAAAACAGCAACATCGCAAGGTGACCGGCCCACGCCGGGCCACTTAGGGCTAGAGGTCGCAATTTTTCATGTACCCTTTGACGAAGGACAAAAAGGTTTGGACCTTTGTCGTGCGGTGTAGGTCGACATGTGTGACCAGCCACATTTTGATATTCCATTCCGGAATCGGGGCGATAACGGGGATCAATGTCGGGTATCGGCTGACCGCTGAGTTTACGACAAATCCGATGCCCGCCCCCGCCAGAATACTGTCTTGCAGCGCGCGTTCGTCGGTTGCGCGGTAGACAAAGTTTTCCTTCGGTACAATTTCAGCGAGCCAACGGGCGAATGGCGCGCGATGATCCACATTATCATACCCCACAAACCTGTGGTTATGGAAATCGTCGACCCCATCCGGCATCCCGAAACGCGCGATATACGCTTCAGAAGCGACGAGCTGGACGGTCGTTTCCATCAGTGGCTGCACAACGTTATCGGGTTGATCAGGCGCCATGGCACCTGCCCTAATTGCCACATGGGCTTCGCCGTATTCGAGCCGGAACAAACGTTCACCAGTCAAAAAGCGGATACGGATATCAGGGTGTTCCGTTTGAAATTGGGCAAGCATAGGTGCCAGCATTTGCGAAAAACTAAGCAGTGATGTCACCACAAGTTCGCCACTGACGCTTTCCCCCAGCCCCTTGATCCGGCTAACAAGTTGGGAAAACTGATCATCCGTCGCTTTGGCGACTTGCAACAAATCCGTGCCTGCCTCTGTCGGCGCATAGCCACGCGCGTGGCGCTGGAACAACTTCACACCCAGCCGTTGTTCCAAGGCGTCGATATGCCGGATCACGGTCGCATGATGTACACCCAAAACGTCTGCCGCACCGCTGACGGTACCGTTACGGGCTACTTGATACGCAGTCCTGATTTCGTCCCAATTGTCCATGATACGACCTGTGCAAATACAAACAGTTCTGGCCATTATTGGCGATTTACGTTCACATGCGCAAGGGACAGCCAAAGGCGGATCAGCAGTTTCACGCCATGACTTGACTCAGACGCCTCTGCCGTCTAATTCGCGACCCAACTCCGGAAGCAACAGACTTCCGGTCCCTTTTGTAAAAGGGATCGCCCCCCACCAGCGTGTTACGCCCGTGGGGGCGCTACTGCATTCAGCGTCTCGTTCCTATATGGAAAGGTGACGCAACCAACGACGAAGGGCTTAGTGCCGATGTTTGAGAACCTATCAGAACGCCTTGGCGGCGTCTTCGACAAGCTCACCAAACAAGGGGCTTTGTCCGAAGACGACGTGAAAACAGCGCTGCGCGAAGTCCGCGTGGCCCTGCTGGAAGCAGACGTTTCCCTACCCGTCGCCCGTGATTTCGTCAAAGCCGTTGAAGCCAAAGCAACTGGTCAAGCCGTCACCAAATCCATCACGCCC
The DNA here is from genome assembly GCF_023015725.1 of Loktanella sp. F6476L. Taxonomy (NCBI): domain Bacteria; kingdom Pseudomonadati; phylum Pseudomonadota; class Alphaproteobacteria; order Rhodobacterales; family Roseobacteraceae; genus Loktanella; species Loktanella sp. F6476L. Next base: position 68,366 of record NZ_JALKAR010000002.1, read on the forward strand.
GGCCAGCAAGTTGTTAAGATCGTCCATGACGAACTGGAACATGTGCTGACAGGCGACAGTGATCCCGGTGCGCTGAAAATCGATAACCCGCCTGCCCCGATCCTGATGGTTGGTCTTCAAGGCTCCGGTAAAACGACAACCACTGCGAAGCTGGCGAAGCGTTTGAAAGAACGCGAAGGCAAGCGCGTGCTGATGGCGTCGCTTGATACGAACCGCCCTGCGGCGATGGAACAGCTGGCGATCCTGGGCAACCAGATCGGTGTTGATACTCTGCCTATCGTCAAAGGCGAAGATCCGGTTGCGATTGCGAAACGTGCGAAAACCCAAGCGTCACTTGGCGGCTACGACGTCTATATGCTTGATACCGCTGGCCGTTTGCACATCGACGAAGAACTGATCGCGCAGGCCGCTGCCGTGCGTGACGTCGCCCAGCCCCGCGAAACGCTGCTCGTCGTTGACGGCCTAACCGGTCAAGACGCAGTGAACGTCGCCCAAGAATTCGACGACAAAATCGGCGTCAGCGGCGTGGTCCTAACACGGATGGACGGCGACGGACGCGGTGGTGCAGCGCTTTCGATGCGTGCGATCACAGGCAAACCGATCCGTTTTGTGGGCCTTGGCGAAAAGCTCGACGCGATCGAAACGTTCGAACCAAACCGTGTCGCTGGCCGTATTCTTGGCATGGGCGATATCGTCGCTCTTGTCGAAAAAGCCCAAGAAACCATCGAGGCCGAACAAGCCGAACGCATGATGAAGCGCTTCCAAAAAGGCGCGTTCAACATGAACGACCTGAAGATGCAGCTTGAGCAGATGATGAAAATGGGCGGCATGGAAGGCATGATGGGGATGATGCCCGGCATGGGCAAAATGAAATCCCAGATGGATAAGGCGGGCATGGATGACAGCATCCTGAAACGCCAAATCGCACTGATTAACTCCATGACGAAGAAAGAACGCGCAAACCCTGCTTTGCTAGCCGCATCCCGCAAGAAACGGATCGCAAAGGGTGCGGGTCTTGAAGTGTCCGAACTGAACAAACTCATTAAACAGCATCGTCAGATGGCTGATATGATGAAGAAAATGGGCAAAATGGGTAAAGGCGGCATGCTGAAACAAGCCATGAAAGGCATGTTCGGCAAAGGCGGCCCTGACATGCCCGGCGGCATGCCCGACATGAACGATCCAGCCGCGATGGAAGCCGCAGCAAAAGCCCTGCAAGGCCAGATGCCCAAAGGCATGCCAGGTCTTGGCGGCGGCATGGGCCTGCCCCCCGGTTTGTCTGGCTTCGGGAAAAAGAAATAAGCCATGAGCAATATGACCCTGCAAACAGAACGGCTGATCCTGCGCCGCCCCGAACCGGGTGACTATGGTGCGTTTCGTGCATTCATGACGTCTGATCGGTCAAAGGGTCTTGATGGCCCGAAAAGCATCGGTGACACGTGGCGTGCATTCGCAGCCGAGTTGGGGCATTGGGAAATCTTTGGGTATGGCATGTGGGCCGTGACAATCCGTGGCGACAACGATGCTGTCGCCCTTGTCGGCCCGTGGACACCGGAAGATTGGCCTGAAACCGAAATCGGCTGGATCGTGCTGGACCCAGCTGTCGAAGGCACCGGCGTCGCATACGAAGCGGCCAAAGCGGCCATCACGCATGCCTTTGACGCCCTGAACTGGCGCACAGCCGTGTCCTATATCGCCCCTGAAAATGTCCGTTCTATCGCCTTGGCGCAAAAGCTGGGTGCGACGCTCGACATTTCAGCCAAGACGCCTGCGTCTTATGGCGATTGCATCGTTTACCGTCACCCCGATCCCGAGGGGGCGCATCGATGACATATCCGACATCGCAGTGCACGGGTTGTGCACGCAATGTGCACGCAAGTCACATGTTACTTTTGGGGGCCGCATGACCGATACGACAACCAAAGCCGCCGACATCCTCAAGGGCCACCGCGAGAGCATCGACCGCCTCGACGCGATCCTCGTCTACACGCTTGGCGAACGCTTTAAACACACACAGGCCGTCGGCGTTCTCAAAGCAGAACACGCCCTGCCCCCGTCCGATCCAGACCGCGAACAAAAACAGATCGCGCGGCTTACCGACCTTGCAGACCGGGCCGATCTCGACCCGGAATTCGCCAAGAAATTCCTGAATTTCATTATTCAGGAAGTCATCCAACACCACAAACAACACCAATCCTAATAGACTGAAATTAAAGGACTAACACCATGGCTATGAAAATTCGTCTCGCCCGCGGCGGTTCCAAAAAACGCCCTCACTATTCCATCGTTGCAGCGGACAGCCGCATGCCACGCGACGGTCGCTTCATCGAAAAGCTCGGCACATATAACCCAATGTTGCCAAAAGATTCCGAAGAGCGCGTGAAAATGAACATGGAGCGCGTGAAGTACTGGTTGGGTGAAGGCGCACAGGTCACTGACCGTGTATCCCGTATGCTGGAAGCGGCAGGCGAACTGCCGAAGAAAGACCGGTCTAACCCTAAAAAGGGTACACCAGGTAAAGCGGCACAAGCACGCGCAGAAGAAAAAGCGCAAAAAGCAGCAGACGCTGCTGAAGCGGCAGCTGCACCAGCTGAAGAAGCTGCAGCTGCACCAGCTGAAGAAGCTGCAGCAGAAGAGTAAATCTCTGACGCTGGTCGGGCGGCGCATATATTGCCGCCCGACCGCTCTTTTTCCAAAGATCGCGTTGCCGGTCTTTCGCAAAGGAGTTTGATCTGATGACCACAGACACACGTGTAATCGTAGGTTCGCTTGGTGGCTCCTTTGGCGTCAAAGGTGAAGTCCGGCTGAAATCCTTTTGCGCAGACCCAGCCGCCATCGCCGACTACACACCGCTTTATGCCGAAGACGGCCGTGCCTTTGCGCAGGTGGTTCTGACGGGCCAACTGAAAAACGGATTTTCCGCTCAAGTCTCTGGTATCACGACAAAAGAAGAAGCAGACGCGCTGCGCAACACGCCGCTTTATGCGGAACGCGATGCAATGCCGCCAGTGGATGACGACGAATATTACTACGCAGACCTGATCGGCTTGACGGTGGTCGATACGGGCGGCGCGACGCTCGGCAAGGTCAAAAATGTGGTTGATCATGGCGCGGGCGATCTGCTGGAAATCACACCACCGACAACTCCCGAAACCGTATTTCTGCCCTTCACACAGGCCGCCGTGCCCACGGTCGATCTGAAATCGGGCAAAATCGTCGCAGATCCGCCAGCAGGCCTGTTCGCTGACGATTAGGCCGCCTTTCTTTTGGTCATAAATATCTCGGGGGTATGGGGGCTGGCCCCCATGTCGAGACGCAACAGGCTGCGCAAAACATCTGCAATGACTTTACCCCGCCCCCCGATCACCGCCATACTTGTGCCAAACCTCATGTCAGGCAAACCCGATGGCAGATCAGCAGCAAATCTTACTTCACCCCGGTTTTCATCGCACTGGCACCAGTTCGATGCAGCATTTTCTGTGGCTGAACCGGGACGCGTTGGCCCCCTATCTGACAATCCGGCTCACGCGTCACTTCAAGTCTGTCGCGCGCCTGTGCACCCGTTATTCCACCACACAAAACCCGCTCGATCTGACTGATATTATCAGTGAACTTGACGCGGGCTTCGCCGCTACGCCGGTTCCAACTGACCGCAACCTATTGATCAGTAGCGAAATGTTCTGTGGTGAAATTCCCGGACATGGGACCGTTATGGATTACAGCGCGGCGCCCACATTGATCACTTATCTTGTCGGTTACCTCGAAGAACGTTTTCCTGAGGCAAAAATCACGGTTCTCTTGTCGACACGCGATGTGGAAGAATGGTTGTTCAGTGTTTATCGCCATGTCTTGCGCCGCAGTCGGTTGACCATGACGCGAGAAGAATTTGCGACCACCTACCGTGACGCCGCTGATTTTGAAGCCGTCGCACAGGACATCGCAGAGGCAATCGCCCCACTCGACGTTCTATACCTGCCGCTGGATCACGCTTTACAGAACCCGCTGGGTCCGGGGGCTGCGCTTGTTGATCAAATGCCGCTGCCGGATACGGTCCGCGATGCGTTACTGCCTGTCGGGATTGGTGCAAAGGGCGCTGAACCGCATCTGTGGGGGCAGTTCTTGGCAATGAACCGCGCGGATTACCCAGACGATCAGGTCACAGCGCAAAAAGAACAGATGGCAGAGGCCGCAAAACTTGGCCATTGGCGGAAAGCCTAGCGTTCTGTCGCGCTTGCGCCTAAAAGCCCGCCCATGACAGATGCACCCAAACCGCCCGTCTCGAAATCTTTGGCTACAAAGTCGCACGGCGGTAATCAGGCCCGTGCGATTGGGCGGAAATCCATTCGCCCGACGCTAAAGCCGCGCGATTTGATGACCGACACGCCCGAATTGGCCGGTGCGTGGCGCGCGCAAATCCTGACTCTGTTTCCGCAGGCTTTTCCCGGGGTACTCGGCGAGAGCCTGACCGGGCGTGCTTTGCAGGACGGCAAATGGCAGCTCGAAACTTACGATCTCCGCGAATACGGCATTGGCAAGCATCGGAATGTCGATGATACGCCCGCAGGTGGTGGCGCGGGGATGGTGTTACGCGCCGATGTGCTGGAGGCGGCGATTAACGATGCGCGTGCCTCTGCTAAGGGTGTGATGCCGTTGATTTACCTCAGCCCACGTGGACGCCGTATGGATCAAGCGCTGATGCGCGAGTTGTCACAGGCCGACGGTGTCACACTGCTATGTGGCCGTTTTGAAGGTGTCGATGAACGGGTGCTTGACCACTACAATATCATAGAAGTCAGCCTTGGCGACTTTGTCATGACCGGCGGCGAATTGGCCGCACAGGCGATGATCGACGCGACCGTGCGCCTACTGCCCGGTGTGTTGGGCAATATGGCCTCGACCGAAGAAGAAAGCCATTCGAACGGGCTACTGGAACACCCGCAATACACGAAGCCAGCGGAATGGCAGGGCCACGCGATCCCTGATGTGCTGCTATCTGGCAATCACGCGAAAATCGCGGCATGGCGCAAAGCACAGTCGGAAAAGATCACACAGGACCGGCGTCCGGATCTTTGGGATGCGCATATAAAGAAGGGCTAAAGCAGCCCTTCCGCTTCTAGCACTTTGCGTGCAGCGCGGAAGCATTCTAGCCCCTGTGGTACGCCGCAATAGATTGCGATCACGTGTATGATGGCGCGAATTTCTTCTTTCGTCACACCGTTGTTGATCGCGCCGCGGCAGTGCAGTTCCCATTCCTGCATCTTTCCCAAAGCGCCGATCATCGACAGGTTCATCATTGAACGGGTCTTTGCATCAATGGCATCGTCGCCCCATCCAAAGCCCCAGCACCAAGCTGTCATCGCTTCTTGAAACGGCATGGTAAAATCATCAGCAGCCGCAAGGTTCTTTTCGACATAGGCGCCGCCTAGGGTCGCTTTGCGCTGCTCTAAGCCCTTCAAAAACAAGTCTTCGTCAAACGTGCTCATGATCTAATCGCCCCTTCTTGCCAATCGGTTACGCCATTGAACGATTGTTGCGCCCTGATGGCAACAACATTGGGTAAATACGGCGCAACGCGTTGAAAAATATTGATAAACGTGATAGCTAAAGTTCATAAACCTCAAACTATAGGAATGCCCTTGAAGATCATTGGAACGCGCACAAATTCTCCATCCGAATTCACACTCGCCCTTTGGGCCGCGCGCCGACGATCTGGTATTTCATCCTTCTTACTTCACATTTTCGTCTGCTTCGCTTTGGCCGCTGCCACGTTCTTCTTCGGGAACAACGGAGGGCTCGTTTTCGTCGGTGGGGCGTGCATCACGCTCGGTGTGATCGGGTTGCTTGTGCGGCGGATGATCGGAGCCATGACAGAGCTGTTTCAGGTGGTCGCGTTGCGATTGAACCTTTGACTGGAATTTGTTGCATTTGCATGTCAATTGGCACGATCTTTTCTTGATCCCTTACCGCGTGACGCCTATACGACCCCATCACCGGGCGCCCTAGGCGATTCTGGTGTGTGGTTTATGGAACCATTCGGGTATTGAGCGTTACTGCGTTGTAACGGACCTCACCGGATAGGCCGGACGACCGACCAAGAATGACGACGTGATCTTTTGCGGGCGCATTAGCGGACCCGATAACGACAAAAAGCTCTCGCGACTGACGAAAACGCAACCGGACAACCGGTGCCAATCATAGGAGCGCATCATGGACGTGATCGCACAAATCGAAGCGGAGCAAATCGCTGCGCTGGGGAAAGAAATCCCTGACTTTAAAGCGGGTGACACCATCCGCGTTGGTTACAAAGTGACCGAAGGGTCCCGTACCCGTGTTCAGAACTACGAAGGCGTTTGCATCGCCCGTAAGAACGGCAAAGGCATTGCCGGTTCTTTCACAGTTCGCAAGATTTCGTTTGGTGAAGGCGTGGAACGTGTGTTCCCACTGTTCTCAACAAACATCGACAGCATCACCGTTGTACGTCGTGGCCGCGTTCGTCGCGCCAAGCTGTACTATCTCCGCACACGTCGTGGTAAGTCCGCGCGTATCGCAGAAGTCACCAACTACAAAGCGCCAAAGGCGTAAGGGGTCCTGTCATGAAAAAAGATATCCATCCCGATTACCACTTCATCACTGTCAAAATGACAGATGGTACAGAAGTGCAGATGAAATCCACTTGGGGCAAAGAAGGCGACGTTATGGCGCTGGACGTTGACCCATCTGTGCACCCTGCATGGACTGGTGGCGGCACGCGTCTTATGGATGCCGGCGGTCGTGTTTCCAAGTTTAAGAACAAATACGCTGGTCTTGGCTTCTAAGAAGCGAACGATCATCGCGATTTTCGAAACGCCGTCCCTTTTGGGGCGGCGTTTTGCGTTTCGCTTGGATGTCGAACCATGGTCAGCGACGAAGTCAGTTGTTAGAATTGGCAAAGACGCAAGCAAGGCCACACAGATATGACATCGCACCGCCCTACCCTGCACCTCGTTTGTGGTAAGATCGCCGCTGGGAAATCGACGTTGACCGCGGCATTGGCGGATACCGATCAAACGGTTCTTATGTCCGAAGATGTATGGTTGAAGACGTTATTTGCGGACGAAATGAATACGCTCAAGGACTACGTTCGCTTTTCCGCACGGTTGCGTCAGGTTTTGCAGGACCATGTCATAAACATCCTGAATGCTGGACCCTCTGTGGTTCTCGACTTTCCGGCCAATACCGTCGAGACGCGTGTTTGGATGAAAGAAATCGCGCGAAATGCGGATGCGGATCACGTGCTGCATTGGCTCGATGTCCCTGACGCGATATGTATCGCGCGGATGCACACCCGAAACGCCAGAGGCAATCACCCATTCTCGGTGACCGAAGCGCAATTTGCGCAAGTGTCAGCGCATTTCGAGGCACCGCGCCAGGACGAAGGCTTCAACGTTCAAATCCACAGGGATCACAACTAATGGCGCATCCGCTCGATTCATTGATTGATCAAATCGTTCAGCAGGCCACACGCGACGGTAAGATGGATGATTTGCCGGGTGCAGGAAAACCGCTGCCCCATGTAGATAATCCGCAAGATGCGGTGCTTGCCCGCCTGATGAAAGAAGCGGATGCGACCGCGCCTATCGTAGTACTGCGGAGACAAATTCTGGCCGCGCAAGACAAGCTTAAGACTGTAACGGATGAGGCCGAGAAACGGCAGCAGATGCTTAATATCTCAGAGCTACAGACGAAACTCGCCCTCGAGATGGAAGCGTTTCGCAAATACGGGTGATATCCCGCGTTTTCTAAAAAATTGGCACCTCCAGTCGAACTGGAGGTGCCTTCAAACTTATGCAGCGGATGAATTCCGACCGCCACCGCCGCCCGGCTTACGCCGACGCCGCTGACCACCACCGGGCTTGCCGCCACCGGGTTTGCCCGCGCCACCAGCTGCTTTCGGCGCGCCGCCACGTCCACGGCCACCGCCGCCTCCGCCACCACCGCGACGACCACCGCCGCCGCCGTTTGGCCGTTTTTTCTGACCGGGCTGGATTTCCCAAGGCGTGCCGGACGCGACAGGGATCGCTTCTTTCATTGCCTTTTCGATGTCCTTCAAATCGACAATCTCGTCAGGAGCGCAGAACGCAACGGCGCTACCTTCAGCACCCGCACGCGCCGTCCGGCCGATCCGGTGCACATAGTTTTCAGCCACATTCGGCAGGTCGTAGTTATACACGTGCCGCACACCCGGAATATCGATCCCGCGGGCAGCAACATCGGTCGCCACAAGCACGCGCACACGACCGGCTTTGAAATCTTCAATCGCGCGCTGGCGTTGACCTTGGGATTTGTTCCCGTGGATCGACGCGGCTGCAAAGCCTTTATTCTCAAGGAACTTATACAGCTTTTCACAGCCGTGCTTCGTCCGACCAAAGACCAGAGCCAATTCATCACGGTGTTCATCCAACAGCTCTACCAGCAAATCAGATTTCGCCGCTTGTGCCACATAGTGCAGCGATTGGTTGATCCGTTTCACGGCCTGCCCCGGAGGGTTCACTTGCACGCGCACCGGATCAGTCAGGTAGCTATCAGCCAGTTCTGACATCAGTTTCGGCATTGTCGCCGAGAACATCATCGTTTGGCGATCTTTGGCCAGCAACGGCGCAATCCGGCGCAGCGCGTGGATAAAGCCCATGTCGAGCATTTGGTCCGCCTCATCAAGCACCAGATAGATTGTTTCATCCAGACGCACGGCACGACGATCCAACAGGTCAATCAGGCGACCGGGAGTGGCGACGAGCAGATCAACACCACCAGCCAGACGTTTTGTCTGCGCCACGATCCCTGCACCACCAACGACCAAAGCGACCTTCAGATGGCTGCCTTTGGTGTAGTTTGTCAGGTTGTCGGAAATCTGTTTGGCCAATTCGCGTGTCGGGGCCAAGATCAGACCGCGCACGGTTTTTGCATTCGGCTTTACGCCTGCTTTCATCAGCGCGTCGATCATCGGCAGACCAAAGGCCGCCGTTTTACCGGTCCCTGTTTGAGCAAGCCCCATCACGTCGCGACCGTTCATCGCGTGTGGAATAGCCTGTGTCTGAATAGGCGTCGGGTCGGTGATGCCTTGTTCGGCAAGCTTCGCCACAAGACGGGGCGCAAGGCCCAGCATATCAAAATCCATAAATCTCTTTCTGTGCGAACACAGGTCCGCATCAATCGTTTTGGGCCTGACGCCAGATGCATCAAACCCCTTGCAGGTTGCGCCCATATGCTGACGGGTCTGGCCACGTGCCAAAACTGCCGATCAGGCGCTGGACCCCCTGCGTGATGTGGGAACCGGGAATGTAGACGACGCCTTGCCTAGACCGCTTGGTCGGGCTCTGCTCACGCGGGCAGGATGCATCGGTTAAGCTGCACATGGTGCCAATTCCGCCCAAAGTCAACCCGCTACGCCGCCACACAGTGTTGCACCACGTCACACATTGGCGAAAACACATCAGCCATTTCACGCCGATACTTTCACAAGGCGCAAACACACCATAAGGTTGCTACAAAATAAGGGCACGAGGGTAAATCAGTGGCGCATATTATCGTTGTCGGAAACGAAAAAGGTGGGGCAGGCAAATCCACCGTATCAATGCATGTTGCAACGGCGCTTTCGCGGATGGGGCATAAGGTTGGTTGTCTGGATCTGGACCTGCGTCAAAAGACGATGGGACGCTATATTTCCAATCGTTCGGCATTCATGGCGAAGAGCGATTTGAACCTGCCGACCCCTGACTATCAGGATTTGCCTGAAATCGATCAGGCGTCCGTGCCTGATGGTGAAAACATCCACGATCATCGTCTGTCGATGGCTGTTGCTGGACTTGAACCGGAAAACGATTTCATCCTGATCGACTGCCCAGGATCGCACACACGGCTTAGCCAAGTGGCCCATTCGTTGGCCGATACTTTGATCACCCCACTCAATGACAGCTTCATTGACTTTGATCTGCTGGCCCACGTGGACAGCGATGGTGAAGAAATCACTGGTCCTTCTGTCTATTCCGAAATGGTCTGGAATGCGCGCCAACTGCGTGCACGTGCGGGGCTTTCTCCGATCGACTGGATCGTCGTGCGCAACCGGATGGGTGCGCAGCAGATGGTTAACAAGGAAAAAATGGAACGGGTGATTGCCAAACTGTCAAAGCGGATCGGATTTCGCACTGCACCCGGTTTTAATGAGCGCGTGATCTTCCGCGAACTATTTCCACGGGGTCTGACCCTGCTTGATCTGCGTGATCTTGGCGTGAAGGGTTTGAACATTTCAAACGTCGCTGCACGCAACGAATTGCGCGGTTTGATTTCAGCCTTGAATTTGCCGGGTGTAACCGTCGATTTCTGATCAAAGTGTAAGGGCTGATTAGCACTTTTTCGTCAAGATGACGTTGAGAGCGAATTAATGGTTCTCTTTCGGTGACGACACTGCCTAATAATGGGGCAATTGAACCGGCGAAGGACACGTCATGCTGCGTACTATCTATGAACACCAACGGTATCTTGCGCTTTGTATCGCAGCTATTCTTACGGTGATTGCTTGGTTGTGCTGGATCATTGACGATTGGCCCTTCACCCTTGTCCTCATCACCGGGGGACTAACCGCGCTTGGCATCTATGATATGCTTCAAACCAAGCACGCGATTACCAAAAACTATCCGCTGATCGGCCATATGCGGTTTTTGTTCGAAAAGATTCGTCCTGAAATCCAGCAATATCTAATTGAAGGCGATCTTGAAGAAGTACCCTTTTCCCGCGAACAGCGTGCGCTTGTCTATCAACGCGCAAAGGGCGCCGAGGATAAGCGCCCATTCGGGACCATGCGTGGCGTCTATGATGCCGGTTACGGCTGGTTGACCCATTCCATCGTACCGACGCATTTCGAAAACACGGACTTCCGTGTCGACATCGGCGGTAAAGATTGCAAACAGCCCTATGCCGCGTCGCTTTTCAACATCTCTGCGATGAGCTTTGGATCGCTATCTGCCAACGCCATCAGCGCCCTGAACAAGGGTGCAAAGATGGGTGGGTTCGCCCATGATACGGGCGAAGGTGGCATCAGCCGTTACCACAAAGAAGGCGGCGGTGACCTTATCTATGAAATCGGGTCCGGTTATTTTGGCTGCCGCGACGATGATGGCAATTTTAATCCGGAAAAGTTCAAGGAACGCGCCGGACAAGATCAAGTCAAAATGATTGAAATCAAGCTATCGCAGGGCGCAAAACCCGGCCATGGCGGGATGCTTCCGGCCGCAAAGATCACGCCCGAAATTGCAGAAGCTCGCGACATCCCGATGGGACAGGATTGCGTGTCCCCTGCATCGCATTCATCGTTCTCGACACCGATGGAACTTGTTCAGTTCATTAAACAACTTCGCGATCTGTCAGATGGAAAACCCGTCGGGTTTAAGCTTTGCATCGGGCACCGTCGTGAATTTATGTGCATTGTCAAAGCCATGCTAGAAACGGGAATCACGCCAGATTTCATCGTTGTTGATGGTACTGAAGGCGGGACGGGTGCCGCCCCTATCGAATTCACGAACCATGTTGGCATGCCGATGGTCGAAGGTTTGACCTTCGTGCACAACACATTGCGTGGTGCCGGTTTGCGCAACGAAATCAAGATAGGTGTTGCAGGCAAGATCACATCAGCGTTCCATATCGCAAAGGCTTTGGCGCTTGGTGCGGATTGGTGCAATTCGGCACGCGGCTACATGTTTGCGATTGGTTGTATTCAGGCCCAAGCCTGCCACACAAATCACTGCCCCGTCGGTGTCACGACGCAGGACCCTATCCGCCAAAAGGCATTGGACGTGGAAAATAAAAGCCAACGTGTCGCGCGATACCATCGCGAAACGCTGAAAGCATTGGGTGAAATGGCCGGTGCTGCCGGGCTCGAAGAACCACGTGCATTCTTACCCTATCACTTTATGCAACGCGAAGCGGATAGCAAAATGAAGGAAGGCTCCGATGCTTTCCCTTATTTGCCACGAAAATTTTTGCTGGAAGAAGGCGAAGACCACATCGAATATCGCCAACGGTGGCGCCGCGCCGATGCACACAGCTTCGCACCGCCGGAAAAGCCCGCGAACTAACAAAAGATTAGTTTCAGGTTTCCCTTTTCCCGCATGGCGAGGGTGGTCTTCCTTTGATCTTCTATGCAATTTGCGCGTGACAAATACGGAGCACCGCAATGTCCAAAGACCTGACACTAGACCCTTCTGACTGGGACGCATTTCGAGCGTCCGCGCATGAAATGTTGGACGCATCCATCAACCAGATGATGGCTGCGCGCGAAGGTCGGGTTTGGACGCCATTACCAGAGGATCAAAAGCAAGGTTTCACAGGCCCGTTGCCCCGCGAAGGTCGCGATGTCACCAACCAAATGGAGGCACTTTTGCCCCATGGTGTTGGGAACACGCACCCGCGGTTCTTTGGTTGGGTCCATGGGGCTGGCACACCGTCGAACATATTGGCTGATATCACCGCCGCCGCGATGAACGCCAACCTTGGTGGTCGTGATCACGGGGCAATCTACGTTGAAAAACAGGTTGTTGATTGGTGCCGCGAAATCTTTGGTTTCCCGGCGGATAGCAGTGGATTGATTGTTTCTGGCACATCAATTGCGACGTTGATCGCGTTGAAAGCCGCACGAGATCGGATCACTGACTTTGAAAGCCGCAAAACGGGTCGTCCCGAAAAATTGGTCGGCTACACGTCAACACAAACTCATACCTGCGTCGCGCGCACCTTTGACATCCTTGGGATTGGCAGCGATGCGCTCCGCAAAATTCCGGTCAACGCGCAATTTGAAATTGACTGCGACGCCCTGCGAACTGCAATCGACGAAGACCGAAAAGCCGGTTTCACACCGTTTGTGATCGTCGGGACGGCGGGCGCTGTTAACGTCGGTGCCATTGATGATTTGGAGCAATTGGCCAGCATCAGCAACGATCAAGATTTGTGGTTCCACGTCGATGGTGCCTTCGGCGCGCCCGGTATGCTGAGCGATCTGCTGCGCCCCAAACTGAAGGGGCTGTCCAAAGCTGACTCTATTGCGTTTGATTTCCACAAATGGCTGCACGTCAACTACGACGCCGGTATGATCTTGATGCGTTCTGAAGACACACACAGACGCACGTTTTCAGAACGCCCAGATTATCTGAAGGGCGCGGATCGTGGGCTTGCAGCTGGAAACCCATGGCCGACCGAATATGGACCTGAATTGTCGCGCGGCTTCCGTGCGTTGAAAGTTTGGTCGCAGCTGGCAACACATGGCACGGAAAAATTGGGGGCACTGATCACCCGAAACTGCGAACAAGCACAATATCTTGCCAAGTTGGTTGATGAAACTGACGGCTTTGAACGTTTGGCGCCAGTCCCAATGCAAATCTGCTGTTTCCGGTTTTGTCCGGATGATGCACCGCATGACAAAATCGACCTGCTCAACGATGAAATTGTTATGCGCCTGCAGGAAGACGGCATCGCAGCACCATCCACGACGTTGATCGATGGCAAAAACGCGATCCGTGTGAACATCACAAATCACCGCACAACATTCGAAGATCTCGATCTTCTGGTTCGCGAAATCAATCGTATCGGGCGCTTGATCGTTTCTGAATCGGCAGAAACCTAACTAAAATCGGCGCGGCGCGCGAGCATCCGCCTGTAAGATAGCGGCATCACTCGCGGACAACTTGCGGCGTGCGTAGCCGCCGTATGCCATTGGATTACCTCGAATTTCAGGAACGCGAGTCAAAAGTCTGGACTGCTCTTCCTTCCGTAGCGATCCAAGAGCCGCACTTGCTGGATGGAAACTTTCAGTGGGTACACCGTTCGCAAATACGATCTCGTGCTGCCCCAACATCATGTGAATATAGGTGACATGGGTTAGACCGTGCGCCCGCACGATGGTGCTGTCGTTAACTAGATTTTTCGCAGAGACTAAAACTTCATCCGCGTTAAACAATGTGCGCGCGCGCGCGCCCCGCAATACCATGCGATGATCCGGTGACACCAAAAGCCCGGCGTCAGGGACATCCTTGTCCAATGCACCTTCACGCAGTCGGATTGGCCGGAGATGGGGTTGAGCTTTCATGCGCGCGCCAGAGATCAAGCGACGCCCGATCCACAAAATTTCGGCTTTGCCGTTATCTTGCGTCTGGACGTAGTCACCTTCCATCAAAGCGGAAACATCACGGGCGCCGTCTGGCGTCATAATTGCGGTTCCCGGCGTGAAGCATATGACGCCACCGGCATCTTGCGATGGCGCGTGCCTGACCGACGCTTGGATTTCCTCTTTGACGACCCACAAAACCGTATCTTGTGGGGGTACTGTGTTTTGGAACATGAGTAAGGGCTTCTTGCCCGCCCCCATACCAATAACGGTTACGAGCCAAAGATCGCGTCCGTCGGTGACCGAAAAGTAACTGCCAAAAATTGTGATGTCTTCATCGTCGACTTGCGTCGGAGACTGAAGCGCATTGCCAAACATCTGCTGGACTTTCAGACTGGCACGGCGCCGCAAATCGGCTTGCCCAAGCGGGTTATCCAACAACAAGACGTCGCTCGGTCCATCGACCCGTGTTGTATTGCCTGTCCACACCCAACCGACACCTGGTTTGACTGCGCCAACGTTTGGGGACATTTCCCCATCGATCGCAGTTTGTGCCCACGGGACGACGAACGTGCCACGAAAGCCCGTTTTCATGCCAATTACCTCTGCCTCACAAGTCGCTACATCATTTTCGTGCAGCGTTCTTTCAGTCAGCCTAGGCCATTTGCGACGAACCGATCAAGTCACGTCAAGTATATCGCGTAAGTTCTTGGTCAGAAGTTGAAATTAAGCTTCAGTGACCCCGTTAGCTGGCCCTCTGGTTGCCCTTCAAATTCGGGAGTCAGGTAACTGAGGCCGTAAAATACTGAGGTGTCGCTTTCACTTTGCCAATGCATGCCAGCACGCAACCGGCCCCGTCGGTCCATCGCGACAACGCCCCGTTCCGCTGGAAAATACGCACTATCGGCAACGGCAGCTAGGTCAGCACCAAGAACAAATGCAAACCCAGAATCTGCAGTCTCCGTCCCATGATAAAGATGTCCTGTCGTCACATCCCTAATCAAAATGTCGGACGTTATGTTTCGTCCCAACACGACATCGGCCCCGAAACGCGCGACGTCTTCTGGGCCGATCTGAAATTCGGCAAATGGTCTTGCTGTTATAAAGTCTGTCAGTTGAACGTTGTCCGCCGCTTCAGCCGTTAAACCAAGGTGAAATGCGTTTTCCAGTTGGCTGTCCGTAAACCGCACCTGTGCAAGACCGAGTTGGTCATGTGCCCGTTCTTGAAAACGGGATAGGCCCGTTTGTGGCCCGATTGCTGTAATATCAACGCCAACCGTACCACGAAATGTATCCTGCCCGAAATGGCTGTGCACACCCAGCGATAACGCCCCAGCATACGGGCGATCACCCGGGGCATCCCCAATACCGTCAGACGCCATAATCGCCGAGCGCAGCCGATATTCCCTGATGCTACCGAATTCTAACGGTGTCCTGTCCCAATTGCTGGGGCCGCGCACAAAACTGTGGACGTAGCTGCCAGTTTGATAACGGTCACGGCCATCACCGAAAAAATCGTTTGTAAACAAACGTCCTTCACCCAGCGCATCACGCGATTGCGCGTGTGAAACTGTCCCAAAAGGTACAAGCAAAAGCAGCAATAGAAAAAGGCAGCGCATAAATATGGCCTTCAAAGCAAGAGCGCCCCCACTCCCGTCCAACAGCAGTAGCGGCCGATTTCGATTCCCGCCAGATGGCAAAATCAACAACCTTAGAGTCGCATCAAGAATACAACACTAGGTTAACTCGCCTTTGAAAACGCAAAACGCCGGGCACATCTTCATGGCCCGGCGTTTCACAATTCATTTTGGCTTAAGCCGCCGATGACACCCGCGGCACCAGTGCCTTTACAAGCACCCGCATATCGAGCTGACCAATCGCATCACCATCTTTCATCACGCGGTAAACCAGACGGGTATCGCCTTCCGACTGTGCGATCAGGCTTTCGAGGTTGTCGTTTGCTTCAACGTCCCCGGCGTATTCAGTCCCATCGACCAAAGGTGACATTACAGACCGCACACGCAAAACGCGCGCGCGATTGATGTCGCTGACAAAGTCTTCAATGTACGGATCCGCTGGGTTCAGCAGAATACCCTGCGGTTCGCCCTGCTGAATAACCGCACCGTCCTTCAGGATAACCAGATGATCCGCGAGCTTCAGCGCTTCATCAAGATCGTGGGTAATAAAAACAATCGTCTTTTTCAGCTCGACTTGAAGCTCAAGAAGAAGGTTTTGCATGTCGGTTCGGATCAGCGGGTCAAGCGCGGAAAACGCTTCGTCCATCAGCATAATGTCAGAGTTAGACGTCAAAGCACGTGCAATACCAACACGTTGTTGCATCCCACCGGACAATTCGGAAGGGTAGCGGTTTTCGTAACCATCGAGACCAACGCGAGCCAACCACTTGGTTGCTTCGGCTTCACGTTCTGCCTTCGGGACGTCTTGGACTTCCAACGCCATCGCCGCGTTCTGCAGAACAGTCCGATGTGGCAAAAGCGCGAATTTCTGAAACACCATCGACATTTTTTCTTGCCGCATGCGCCGCAGATCGACTTGGTTCAGCTGCATCACGTCTTCGCCGTCGACCAAAATTTCGCCGCTTGTCGGTTCGATCAAGCGGTTCAAATGGCGGATCAGCGTCGATTTACCAGAGCCCGACAAGCCCATCACAACCGTGATCTCGCCTGCCTGCATATCGACGTTAATGTCTTGCAAACCAAGAACGTGTTTGTGGGCCTCGAGCAGTTCAGGTTTCCCCATCCCTGCCCGGACATGTTCCATCATTGCTTTGTCCCGCGGGCCAAAAATCTTGTAGAGGCCGCGTAGGCTGACTTTGGGTGTATTACTCATATCATCAGCCCTTAATGCGACGTTGCTTTGCTGGCCTTATCCACACGGGACAAAGCAGCTTTAGATGTACGGTCAAGGATCACAGCCAAAAGCACGATGCCAATACCACCAACAATACCCACGCCGAGTTCGAGCTGGCGAATACCGATCAACACGTTACGTCCCAGACCCGGTGCGGACACCAGCGATGCGATCACAACCATTGCGAGGCTCATCATGATGGTCTGGTTCACCCCTGCCATAATGTTCGGCAATGCCAACGGCAGTTCAACTTTGACCAAGCGTTGCTTGGAATCCATGCCAAACGCGTTCGCCGCTTCAATCACGTCCTTGTCGACCAAGCGGATGCCGAGATCGGTCAGTCGGATGACCGGCACGATGGCGTAAAGAATGATGGCGATACCGTATAGCTTTGATTCCGTTACTGAAAACAGGAAGATTAGCGGAATCAGGTACACAAAGGTCGGCAAGGTCTGTAGCAAATCCAGAACCGGCACTGTTGCCTTTTGCAACCTGTCAGATTTCGACATCGCGATCCCGATAGGAACCCCCAAAAGAACCGATATCGATGTACAGACAAAGATAATCGACAGGGTCTGCATTGCGACGTCGTAGTGATCGACAAGCCCCAATGCGAACAGCGAAATGGCCACAAATATGGTCACGCCAATCGAACGCGACGCGTAATATGCAAGGATCAACAATGCAGTAATCAACAACCACCAAGGTGTTGCTTCAAACAACCACAACGCACCATCAAGCATCCATGAAAGCGGCTGTGTGATCGGATCCAGAACCGCTTTCAAAGCAGGCTTCGCCGCGAGAAACCCAGTCTCGATCGCAGCAGTAACGTCCCGGCTTTGTCCAATAGAGGAACAGGCCTCGTTCAGGTTATCCAAAGATGGAAACGGAAAAATCTCGGCATTCGGATCAACTGCATCAGCATTATTTTGCTTGAGTAGATCTGCCATCGACATAGGTGCGTCGGACGTATTCCTGTCGCACCAATCGCGTAGGCCAAGCGCGTTAAAAAGCCCGTCGTAAAATGCCATGTGTCCCCGTCCGTCTCTTATTTTGACAAATGCCCCCACCTGTTTTCACAAATGGGGGCACTATCACGAAATGAAGGTCTTACTTGAGCAACGCGCCAAGCTTTTCCTTAGCTTCGTCGTTGATCCAGCTACCCCATACGTCAGGGTAAGAGGACAAGAAGTAGACGGCGGCTTCTTCGTAGGATGCGTTGTTGTCATCCTGCCAAGCCAACACTTCACCCATTTGGGCGTTTGTGAATGTGACGTTCTTCAGCAATTCAGCAATCGCTGGTTCGCGGTCCATGAATGCGCCAGAAACAGCAGTCACAACTTTTGCAACTGGGTACGGGGACAGAACTGGGTCTGCGCATTCCACTGTACCGTTACATGTGTGTGCGTCTTGGCTGAATTCAGCGCCAACATCGACTTGTGCCATTGGGTATTTGCCCAGCACAGATGTAGGGGCCCAGTAGTAGCCAAACCAAGGTGCTTCGTCAGCAAACGCAGATGCGATTGATGTCGCAAGCGTTTCGCCGGAACCGTGCTGGAAACGCTCAACGCCAGATGCTTCCAGACCGGATGCATTGATGTTGTTGTTGTTGATGATGTCACATGCCCAGCCAGTTGGGCAGTCGTGGAACTGACCGCCAACCAATTCTGGGTTCGCCATGATACCTTCAAGCGTTGTCAGCTCTGGGTGTGCATCGGCAAGATACTGTGGAATCCACCAGCCTTCTACGCCGCCATCGGACAGAACATGTGTCAGCTCAACCAATTTGCCTTTAGCCAAAAGCGGCTCATAGGCAGGTGTGGAGTTGGCCCAAACTTCTGTCAGGATGTCTGGCTCGCCAGTTTCAGCCAAAGATGTCAGTGCAGGAACTGTAGATGACGGAACAACAGTCACGTCACAGCCGTAGCCTTCAGTCATCAGGAATGTTGCGACAGATGTCACAACAGCAGATGAAGCCCAGTCCATTTCAGTGATGGATACGCCGCCACATTCTGCTGCTGCAGAAGACGCGCTAAATGCGCCGCCAGCGATAAGTGCTGCTGCACTAACCAGTTTCAATTTCATTTCTTTTTCTCCCGTTGTGATGGCTTCATGGGTAAGTGTACCCCGTGCAACATCGGCCATCGCGATTTCATCTTGGGCGGTCCGCGTTGCGGTCAGAGCGCCATTTTTAGCGCGACGCGGCCCGGGACAGGCTCATTTCTGGCATCCCGCGCAGTCGCGGCGTTAAGCTGCGATAGTTTCCGTTGCATTGCAATTGCTGATCCAAGGTTAGGCCCCAAGTATATCTGGTTGACTGTGATTCCTTTCAGTGCACCCCGGCATTCGACACCTGAATCCCGAAAAGCGACACTATTTGTCCAAGACACGGGCGGTAATGCATACATTAATCACAGCTCTGGCCGCATTTTTGCCCAATACCATGCAATTTAAAGGTGAATTCACCCTGAATTTGCGCACCTATAAATCCAGACTGTCACTTTTTTCGCCCCAAGTGTGCGTGTTGATTGCCTTCATTTGTTAACCTTTTCCGTTACCCATGCTGAAAGGGCGCAACCCAGACGCACTTTTCACGACCGAAATTCCAACAAACGACACATTCAAATGATCAGTTATCCGGCAAAACAAGACCACCAAGACTACAAAACAAGACCACCAAGACTATACGAAGAGGGAGCCGATAATGCCGTCAGGTAAGATGTTCAAAGCGGGGCTAGCCGCCACCATATCGACAATACCTTTCTCAGTGCAGGCGGAGCCGGTGGAACTGCGCCACGAAAGCGGTCTTGTGACGATCAGCGGCGAAATCCTATCGTTTGACGGGACGACTTTGATGGTCGCGACATCAGCAGGTGATGTCAGCGTTCCCGCCGCCGAAGTTACTTGTGCGGGCAACGATTGCCCCGAGGGCGTCAAACTTAGCGCAATTGAAGAGGCTGTTTCGATCGCCGTGATGTCGCCGGAAAATCTTTCGCTGGCGCAATCCTACCTGACTACGACAACCGCGACATCCAGCCGATCAGCACGTGCGGGCGACACCGTGGTAATAAACGAAACGCAGGACCAAATTGCCAAAGTCAGCTTTGTACCATCTGCCCAGTCCGACCAAGGTGATATCATCATCACCAACGTCATCAGCGACGCCGCAGCCGCGAACCGAACCGGAACTATCGCAGAGTGGACTCTTGGTTCCACGCCCACGCAGATGCTTGCGATCAAAGCGCTTAGTGTGGTGACATCGCCCGAGATTGGTGTCGATCACATCTCTATGCCCGAACTGTCGCAGGTGCTCGCTGGTGAAATCACCAATTGGTCGCAGTTGGGCGGCAACGACCTGAATATCATTCCAATCCAAGCCGCAGCAGGCACACGATTGCACGCAGACGTCCAAGCCGTGGTGCTGGACCCTGCCCGCAAGCCCGCATCGCCAATGGTTTTTTCGATGGCGGATGCAAATGCGATCATGACAGGGCTGACGACATTGCCTGGCGGAATGAGTATCGTTCCGACAGAAATGGTCGGGGCATCCAATACGTTGGACATTATAGATAGCTGCGGCGTCACCCACGCGGCCACGGATTTTGAAATACGCGCCGGCGATTATCCCCTTACGGTGCCCACGCTGGCCGTTCACAACACGCCTCTCGAAACCCAAGTCATGCACGCAGCATTCGACAAAGCGGCGTCAGTCGGGATTCCCGACATGTTCGAAGAGGCCGATTTTTCGCCCCACACGCTTATGCAACTGCCCACCGACGACAAAGACTGGCGGGTTGCCAACATAATGAGCCAGCAGCTCGACGCGGATCAAAAGCAATCAGCCATCAAGTTGATACAGCTTTTGGCAAACGCGCAGCAATTGTCGGCCGCATTTACAGACGGCGAGTTAACCCAGACAGAAGGTGCATGGACGCGTGCCCATTTCGTCAGATTGCGCGATGCGATCCAAAGTGGCGTATTGGACGATAAGGAAATCCACTTTGTCGGCTTTCATGCGCAGAACATTGGCGCTGACGCTGTCCTGTCCACGCAAACCGCAGCCGAGAATATTCTTGCAGCGTTTCAAGCTTTTGCTCCGGATGCCGCAAATCGCCCAAATGTCACGCTTGCCGCTTCAGGTTACGGACATTTGGGCGCAACAGGGTGCTTGCCGAATGGGGCCACCACTGCGCGTGATACCCGCATCGAAATCTGGACACGTCCCGCGGGATAAAGCCCCTTCCACGCATAACAGTGGCGGATACCCTATAACTGCGCCACACTAGGCGCAGTTCAACAATGGTGCGTATCATGAAGCCAAAGCTCAAACATCGTTGGAGCCTGCAACAGAATTTCTTGATGGGTCTGACCTTTGGGCATTGGATGCAGGTCTTGGCCGAAAACAGGTTCCGGATATCACCAGCCTATTTGCACCGCGCCGCCGCAATTACGCTTGTTAGTCCGCTGAATTCGTTGAACGCATTTATCGAACGCAAACGGTATGGCGCAGCGATCGATGCCGTTGAAATCACGCAGCCGCCGGTTTTCATCCTTGGGCACTGGCGCAGCGGGACGACACATCTGCACGATCTGATGGCGCAGGATGACGTCCTGTTTCACGCCCCCAACACGTTTCAGGTCACGAACCCGCTGACTTTTCTGACCACGGAAAGCACAGTGTCCAAACTGTTCGCGTGGATGATCCCCGCAAAGCGGCCGATGGATAACATGCCGATGTCGTTTCAATCCCCGCAAGAAGACGAATTTGCGCCGCTGATCATGTCGCAACGGTCAGCTTACCTTGCCGTTTCGTTTCCACAAACGGGCCAGCACTACGAAGACGAACTGACATTTCGTGATGTGGCGCCGGACAAGGTCGCTGCTTGGAAATCAGCGTTCGTGACGTTCTGCAAGAAACTGACGCTGAATGATCCGCGTGCTTTACTGCTGAAATCACCTCCGCACACGGCGCGGATCAAAACCATCCTGCAAATGTTTCCAGACGCGCGTTTCGTCCACATACACCGCGACCCTTATCGCGTTTTTCAATCGCAACGGCATTTCTTCGATACGGCCACGTGGTTCATGTATATGCAACGTCCCAATCTTGATGAGATTGACGAAGGTATCCTGCAGCGCCACGAAATCATGTACGATGCCTATTTCGAAGACCTCGCGTTGCTCCTCAAAAATCGCATTTGCGAAGTCACCTTTGACGCGCTCGAAACCGACCCGATTGCGCAGCTTTCGAAAATCTATGACCATCTCGGCCTTGCAGGGTTCGACGCCTACAGACCCAAGGTGCAGGCCCATTTAAACAGTATCGCGGGTTACAAAAAGAACAGTTTCACTCCGCTTGATGACGCGACCAAAGCCGTTGTAGCAGACCGATGGTCCCGTAGTTTTGATGTTTGGGGTTATCCGAAGTGACACGCGCACCGGGACCGCAGAGTAGCGTGATCTGGGGGTCGCTAGCCGATCTGAAAACCGATGCGCTTGGTCTGCTCGGGGATGCTGCGCGTGATCATGGCGATGTTGTGCGGCTTCGTTTCGGGCCAGTCACCGCGCATCTGATCAATCATCCTGATCATATTGCCCATGTTCTGTCCCGCCACCCTGACCGCTACGATAAAAACACGCGCAGCGCGGAACGGATTAGGGCGACCTGCGGCGACAGCCTGTTGTCGGCGAACAAGGGCGCTTGGGCGCGCCACAGGCGTCTTATTCAGCCCGTGTTCCAACCAAAGATGTTCAGCGACATAAGCCGCGTCGTTGCGTCTGAGCTCGCGCCCCTGTTAGATCGCTGGATTGTTGCGGATAAGATCGACATAGCCGCCGAGATGATGCATCTCGTCATCGCCATTTCTGCCCGTATTCTGTTTTCATCCAGTATCGATGCTGCGCGGATCGAGGCGGCGCTAGAGGTCATTCTGCAAGACACGTGGCGCAGGTTAGAAGCCCCGCTTGATCCGGCGATGCTATCACGCCACCTGCACCGCCCCGCGTTCAAACAGGCCGTACAAACCATCGACGATGTGATTCTTGATTTGATCCATGCCCGACGTGCGTCCGACAATCGCCCTGACGATTTGCTGTCCCAACTCATCACCGCGCACGAAGCAGAGGGCGACGCCGGACTAACTGATCAAGAACTTCGCGACGCGGCAGTGACTTTATTACTGGGCGGACATGAAACGACGGCAAACGCATTGGCTTGGGCATTCTATGCGGTTGCACAAAACCCTGATGCCGCACTGCACACCAACGACCCCGCGTATATATTCGCGGAAGCAATCCGGCTTTACCCGTCTATTTGGATCGTCGAACGTCGTGCAATCCAGACCGATACCATCGGCGGCTTCACGATCCCGCGGGGATCCAGCGTACTGATTTCGCCCTATCTGATCCACAGACATCCGGACTTTTGGACCGATGCCGATCAATTTGACCCAACCCGTCACGCAAGTGAAACGGACAGGCATCGCCACGCTTATATTCCGTTTGGGCTTGGACAGCATCGCTGTATCGGGCTGCATATGGCCCGTGCTATTGCCGCCGAAGTCATTGGCCAAACCTATGCGCGCCTCAAGTTCGAGGCCGTTGGCCCAGCACCAAATCTCGAACCAAAGATCACCCTGCGTCCGAATGGCCCTTTATGGCTGCGCGTTCTTGCGGGTTAAGGGCATCTTCGACCAAAATCCGCCACGCGTCACCGTCCAGATCATCATATTGTTCGCTGCGCAACGTCCATAGAAACGTCAACAACCCTGCGATGGCCAAGACCAAAGACACCGGAACAAGCACAATCAAAACATTCATATCGATCACCTTAGACGAAGTGCATTCAACAGCACAGTAATAGAAGACGCGGACATTGCGACGGCCGCTGCCAGCGGTGTCGCCAACCCGATGACCGCGATCGGGATCGCAATCGCGTTGTAACCCGCCGCAATCCCAAAGTTTTCGATCACGCGAGCACGCGCGGATTTGGCAGTCGCGACAGCATCCGGAATTTCGGAAAGACTACGGCCCAACAAAACGATGTCTGAAGCGGCACGCGACGCGTCCAAAGCTGACGCAGGTGACATCGACGCATGTGCCGCAGCCAGTGCCGCCGTATCGTTCAGCCCGTCGCCCACCATCAGGACGCGGCGACCTGAACCGGTCATATCGCGGATAGCTTCCAGTTTTTCTTCGGGACGCATGTCGGCACGTACATCAAGAATGTTCAAAGTCGCGGCCAGTTTTTTGGCAGCCTCAGGCGTATCACCAGTAAAGACGGCCACTTGATAACCAGCGGACTTCAAGGCGGCGACGGCATCTTCGGCACCCGCACGCAAGGTTTCGCTAAACGATAGTTCAACCGGAGAGTTGTGACCAATACACAGACCCGGCGACCGTTTTGCGCCGACCCATTCGGCCCGTCCAATACGAACGATCCGGCCTTGCCAGATGCCTTCGACACCCAATCCAGCAGCTTCGCGGACATCTTGGACATCAGCCGCGACGACATCTTGTGGC
This sequence comes from Loktanella sp. F6476L, assembly GCF_023015725.1. NCBI lineage: Bacteria > Pseudomonadati > Pseudomonadota > Alphaproteobacteria > Rhodobacterales > Roseobacteraceae > Loktanella > Loktanella sp. F6476L. Next base: position 92,886 of record NZ_JALKAR010000002.1, read on the forward strand.
ATCGCTTGCATGATTGCGCGGGACACGGGGTGGCTGGACGACGCGCATAGCGCTGACAGCACTGCCAGTTCTTCCGGTGACAACTTGTCTGTATCAATCCGTGCGACGCCTTCGGTCAGCGTGCCGGTCTTGTCAAACACGACCGTGTCCACTTCTGCCAGACGTTCCAAAGCCGTGCCATTCTTGACCAAGAGACCACGCCGGAACAGGCGACCCGACGCTGCTGTCATCACCGCAGGCACAGCGAGACCAAGCGCGCAGGGGCATGTGATGATAAGCACTGAAATCGCAATATTCAGCGAAAGAACCATGTCGCCGGATGCAAAAATCCAACCGCCAAAGGTCACGAAGGCCAGCAAATGCACGGCGGGCGCGTAAATTTGCGCAGCCCGATCGGCCAAAGCGGTGTAGCGGTTACGCGCACCTTCTGCCGTTTCGACAAGAGCCGCCATCCGGCGCAGCGTGGTGTCTTCGCCGATTGCCGTGACCTCGATTGTCAGAGGACCGCTTAGGTTCACATCACCCGCTGCAACCACGTCACCCGGCCCCACGATCAATGGCATGCTTTCACCGGTCAGGAATGACCGATCCGCCTCTGACCGTCCTTTTTGTACGACACCATCGACAGGCACCCGCATACCTGTGTGAACCACGATCACGTCGCCAAGGTTCAGGTCAGCGACATTCACTGTCACCGGTTTGCCGTCTTCCAACCTGCTGGTCCGAGGGACTTCTAATGCACTGAGTTCCTGCGCTGCAGACCGTGCAGCCATCCGTGTCCGATGATCCAAATACCGACCTACGAGCAAAAAGAACGTCAAAGACAACGCCGCATCAAAATAGACATGATGCCCGCCTTGCGCCGTTTCATAAACGGACATGCCAGCGGCCAAGATGATCGCCAATGAAATCGGGACATCCATGTTCAATCGACCAACACGCAACGCAGTCCATGCATGGCTGAAAAACACCTGTGCAGAAAACGCGAGCGCAGGCACGGCAATCGCTGCAGAAATCCAGTGGAACATGATTTGAGTGGCTTGCGCCGCCCCCGACCACACCGCGACCGAGAACAACATCACATTCATCATCGCAAAGCCCGCGACGCCCAAGCGCAACAGCAACGCACGCCCTTTGGCATCGCGATCGGCACCTTCAAGCAGCCCGCTATCCAGTTCCATCGCTGCATATCCAGCCGCTTCAAGGGCTGCGATTGCGTCATCGACCTCTAGCGCTGGCGCATCAATCACGACGCGCTTGCGGCTCAGGTTCACGCGGGCTGCATTCACCTCTGGCAGAGCCAAAAGCGTCCGTTCCACGCCGCCGATACAGGCCGCACAATGAATATCAGGTAAGGACAAGATCATATCAGACCTGACAACCGCACGGCCTGCGACGGCTTCCGCCAAAGGCGCTGCGTCACATGCTGGACATGCTGACATCGTCATTTGGCTGTTTCCACAATGATACGTTGCTGGAACATCGTGCCATCTTCGGCCTGTGCGACCAGACGCAGGTTCCAGTTCCCACGTTCCAGCGACACGGGTGCGACGTAGTCCCGTCCGTCAAAGGCCAGAACAGGTGTCTGATCTTGGGACACATTGGTCGCGCGGCCCAATACTGCAGACTGAATGTCGACCTTCACTGGTTCGCCATCATGCTTGATGCTGAGACGCAATTGACCCGCCTCCACACGTGCGCCGACGTCCCAGCCCAGCGCCTCTTGCGCGGCGCGATTGGCGTCAAAAGCTTGGCTCGCGACATAGGAATTCTTGGTTTCGAGCCCCGGGAATGTCGCGACCGCCTTATAGGCCAACGTCAGGTTCACGCCGATAATCACAGCAAATGCAGAACACACGATCAACAACACCTTGCGGCCTGTCAGTTCTTTTTGAACAGCTTCAGTCATCACTGATCCTTTCCGTTAAAGACGCTATCCCTATGGGCGCGTTCACCGTTTTCAACATCTTCGACCCAGAACCGCAGATCCGTGGTCTGTTCGGTCGCTGCCGGGTCTTGTGGCCGTGCAATGACATAGACGCGGACTTGGGTCGTGCTGTCGGGCGCGACCGTCAGAATATTCGTATCAGACCCTTCTTGTGCAATCCGCAGGATTGTATCGGCGGACAGTGAAATCCGGAAGTCGCGGGGTTCACCGTGTTTATTGCGCAGACGGATCGTATAGGTGTTCCGGACAGATCCATCCGACATCACAATGTACTGTGGATTGCGGACAGGTTCGACCGTCAGGTCAATATCCGCACGAATGAACAGCGCGAACACAAGGCCGAAACCGATCAAAGACCAAAGTGCTGTATACAGGATCGTGCGGGTCCGCAGGATATGTTTCCACACAGGTTTTGGCGGCTTGCCTGCCCGTTCTTCTGGTTCATCCGAAAGCGCCAGATAGTCGATCAAACCGCGTGGCTTGCCGATCTTATCCATGACGTCGTCGCAGGCATCAATGCAAAGCGCACAGGTGATGCATTCCATCTGCTGCCCTTCACGAATGTCGATGCCCATGGGGCAGACGTTCACGCAGGCCATACAATCAATACAATCGCCAGTGTCTTCGAGACGCTTCTTCGCGCGAGGTTCGCCCCGCCAGTCGCGGTAGGCAACAGTCAGCGTATCGTCGTCCATCATCGCACCTTGGATGCGCGGCCATGGACACATGTAGATGCAGACCTGTTCGCGCATGAAACCGCCAAACAGGAATGTGGTCCCAGTCAGGATGGCGATGGTCGTATAGGCAACCGGATGGGCCGTACCCGCGAACAAATCCTGAGCCAGCGTCGGCGCATCCGTGAAGTAAAACACCCACGCCCCGCCAGTGGCGCCGGCAATCAACAGCCATACGAACCACTTCGTCAGACGCAGACGCCACTTTTTGATATCCCAGCTTGCTTTCCACAACCGAACACGGGCGTTGCGATCACCTTCAATCCAGCGTTCGACAAGGATAAACAGGTCGGTCCAAACAGTTTGCGGACAGGTATAACCGCACCACACACGGCCCAGCGCCGAGGTGAACAGGAACAGGCCAAGACCGGCCATGATCAAAAGGCCTGCTACGAAGTAGAATTCGTGGGGCCAAATCTCGATCCAAAAGAAATAGAAACGGCGATGCGCCATATCGACCAGCACCGCCTGATCAGGCAACGCGGGACCGCGATCCCAACGGATCCACGGCGTGAGGTAATAAATGCCCAGCGTCACGGCCATGATCCACCACTTCATCGTGCGGAAAAAACCGGTGACGCGCCGCGGGAAAATCGGTTCCTGCGGCGCAAATAATTTAGGGGGTTCGGGAGTGTTCATCTGTTCGTCCTGACCTGTTCGCACAGCCTATAGAACAGATCAGGGATCGGTCGACTTTGACCTGAGTCAAACTATTCGCGATCAGCGATAAATCCGCCTGCATAAATCAGGTTGGCATTGTTACCGTGGAACGCACCCACAGTCTTATCGCCACCGACCAAGCCACGTAACGGACCGCTCAGTCCGCGATAGGCCACGGTGCCACCCAAAGTGCGTCCGTCCATCGTGCCATTCACGGTCAAATTGCCAGCGCTTCCCGTCAGTGTGTCGTTCTCGAAATCAGCGTTTAGCGAAATGGCGCCCGAAACGTTAGAAGCAAAGCCGTAGATTTCATCGCCATTGATATCGATGCCGCTGATCTGCGACAGCTCGTAACGTCCAGTAAACGTGCCGCTTCCCGTATTTGGCCGGAAATTGACTTCGGTGCCAGGGATCAACCCTGAGATTGCTTTCAGACCTTCGCCGTCTTTGCCGCCTGCGGCATAGGCAAAACCATCACCCGACGCGTCGATCTCACGACCCGAACGAGTAATGTCGATACCGCTTGAATAAAAGCCAGATGCAGACGGAGTTCGGAAGCCGGAGTCAGTCGATAGGTTTTGGATAAAGTTGCAGGCAGATAGGCTGGCGATAGCGCCGCCTGCAATAACGATGTTGAGAATGCGCATAGTCTTATAACCTCTTGGAAACACTGTCGCTTCCTAGGGGTGCATTGGGACGTGAAAAAGGCAAAATTTTGGAGTTTGTCCATCTACCTTAAATAGAAATCGCCCCCGGCTGTGCGAACAGGACCGGAGGCGATCAGCCCCGCGCGCGTGAACTACTCCACGCGCGGGACTATCCCTGTTGGAAGCGGGATTATTCGCCGCCGCCCAATTGATGGACGTAGGCAGCGACTGCGTTGACATCAGCAGGTGTCAGGCGCGGACCCCATGCGGGCATCACGCCAAAGCGGGAATAGGTGATGGTTTCAACCAACGTGTCCTCATCCCCGCCATAGAGCCAGATCGCATCCGCAAGGTTCGGGGCACCGATACCGTAGTCACCTTCGGCATTGGCGCCATGACACGCGCTGCATTGTTCGTCGAACAAAACCGCGCCCGCTTCTGCCTTAGCCGCGTCATGCTCAGCTGCTGACAGCGACATCACGTAGTGAACAACCTGAGAAATCTCTTCTTTCTCAAGAATTTCACCAAAGGCTGGCATCTGGGACCAATGGGCATCCAGATCGGTTTCATTTCTGATCCCGTGGTTCACGGTGTAAGCGATGTCTTCGATCGTGCCGCCCCACAGCCAGTCATCATCCAGCAGGTTCGGATAGCCTTTGGCACCCGCCGCACCAGACCCGTGACACTGGGAACAATTGGTGCGGAATACGGCACCACCCGCAGACACCGCAAAGCGGTTCAGTTCTGCGTCGTCGCCCAGCGACGCCAGTTCGACTTCGGCCAAGGCAGAGGTCAGTTCAGCGTTCTGGTCCTTATAGCGGTCAATCTCGGCGGCAACTTCACCGCGTGTCGAATACCCGAGCAGACCCGTTGTAGCACCATTGATCAGCGGCCAAGCCGGATAGGCGATGACGTAGCCAATGCCCCAAATGATGCACAGGTAGAACGACCATAGCCACCACCGCGGCAAGGGGTTGTTCAGTTCTTTGATGCCGTCCCATTCGTGACCTGTTGTATCGACACCGGTTGCTTCGTCGATATCTTTGTCTTTGTTTGGATCACTCATGATTTTGCCTCCGGATCGGTAGCTTGGGCGGTTTCATTGCGAAACGGGATGTCTGCGACTTCTTTGTGGACGTCACGACTGCCGGGGCGGAACGCCCAAAAAATCGTACCGATGAAGAACAACGTCAGCGCCAGCAAAACCCAGCTATCCGCCAATTCGCGCAGGAAAGAATATGTATCCATGATCTTGCTCCTTTAGCGGCTTGCGTCGGGGGTGAAGGTTGAGAAGTCGACCAAAGTGCCCAGCATCTGCAGATAGGCAACAAGTGCGTCCATCTCTGTCAGCTCAGGCTGTCCGTCAAAGTTGGACACAACCGCATTCGGGTATCGTTCCAACATCGCATCCCAGTCGCCGTCATAGTCCACTTGGACCTTAAAGTCGGCGTTCGCGTTTTCGATCATCTCGTCGGTGTACGGAACACCCACAAAGCGATGAGTTTCCATCAGATCTTGGAGGTATTCGCCGTCGATCACTGTATCCATCAAGAACGCATATTTCGGCATGATGGATTCTGGGACAACGGATTGCGGATCAATCAGGTGATCCACATGCCACGCATCGGAATACCGACCGCCAACACGGGCGACATCAGGACCAGTCCGCTTTGACCCCCATTGGAACGGGTGATCATACATCGACTCTGCAGCCAATGAATAATGCCCGTACCGTTCGACCTCGTCACGCATCGGACGGATCATCTGGCTGTGGCAGTTGTAACAACCTTCGCGGATGTAGATATCGCGTCCGGTGAGTTCGAGAGGGGAATACGGACGTACCCCCTCCACTTCCTCAATCGTGTTTTCGAGGTAGAAAAGCGGGGCAATCTCCACAATCCCGCCGATGGTGACCACAAGGAAGGAACCAACCAACAGCAATGTCGGGCTACGTTCCAGCATCTGGTGTTTATCAAGAAATGCCATGTCTAAGGCTCCTTATTCTGCTGGGACGCCGACCGGGGCGGTGACGTTTTCGCCACCCCGGATCGTCATGAACATGTTCCACGCCATGATCAGGGCACCGGTCAGGTACAGAACCCCACCCAGGCCACGGACCACATACATCGGGAACTTCGCAGTCACGGTGTCAGCGAAAGAGTTCACGAGGAAACCTTGCGCATCGACTTCACGCCACATCAGGCCTTCCATAATGCCGCTGACCCACATGGATGACGCGTACAAAACGATACCGATCGTGGCCAACCAGAAGTGCCAGTTGATCGCAGCCATCGAATGCATCGATGCCTTGCCCCACAGTTTTGGTGTCAGGAAGTACAGCGCACCAAAGGTGATCATCCCGTTCCAACCAAGCGCACCGGAATGCACGTGACCAATCGTCCAGTCAGTATAGTGAGAAAGCGAATTCACAGCGCGGATCGACATCATCGGTCCTTCGAAAGTGGACATGCCGTAGAACGCGAGCGACACAACCATCATCCGAATAATCGGATCGGTCCGCAGCTTGTCCCAAGCCCCTTGCAGGGTCATCAGACCGTTGATCATACCACCCCAGCTTGGCATCCACAGGATGATCGAGAACACCATACCCAATGTAGATGCCCAGTCAGGCAACGCGGTGTAGTGCAGGTGGTGTGGACCAGCCCAGATATAAAGGAAGATCAATGCCCAGAAGTGGATGATCGACAGTTTATAAGAAAAGACCGGACGACCTGCCTGCTTTGGCACGAAGTAGTACATCATGCCGAGGAAGCCCGCCGTCAGGAAGAAGCCAACCGCATTGTGGCCATACCACCACTGGGTCATCGCATCTTGAACGCCTGCGAAAACCTGCACCGATTTACTGCCCCAAATGGACACAGGCACGGACAGGTTATTGACGATATGCAGCATCGCGACAGTGACGATAAAGCTCAGGAAGAACCAGTTCGCCACGTAGATATGCTTTTCTTTGCGAGTGAAGATCGTCCCGAGATACACGACAAGATAGGCGACCCAAACAATGGTCAGCCAGATATCAACGTACCATTCAGGTTCGGCATATTCTTTGGATTGGGTAGCGCCGAGGAGATAACCAGTGGCCGCCAAAACAATAAACAAATTATAACCCCAGAACACGAACCACGCGAGGTTCCCGCCCCACAACCGCGACCCGGAGGTCCGCTGCACAACGTAAAACGAAGACATGATCAACGCGTTGCCACCAAAGGCAAAAATCACCGCACTTGTGTGCAGTGGGCGTAACCGACCGAAGTTCGCATAGGGTTGGGCCCATTCAAGGTTGAGCGCCGGAAAAGCCAATTGGAAAGCAATCACAACGCCGACCAAAAATCCGACACAGCCCCAGAACCCTGTGGCAATAACACCGTAACGGATGACGCCATCCATATAACCGTTGGTATCAACCAACGTGACCGGCTCGTCCGTTTGGCGCAAAACCCAAATGAACATGCCGGACGCAACAAGCATGATTAATACAGCGTGGACCTGATAGGCCACATCGCGTGCGAAACTCGACGCGACCGCTGCGAACAAAATAACGATGCCTAACGCAAGAAGCTTTAGGTAGTTCAACATCGCAAATACCCCTTTCTTGAGACCCCGACTCAATTGGACGCGGTCCTATTCATTGGCCCGTTTTGGCTCACGGCGGCGTGAGCGACATTGATCTGGGTCAAGAAATGGAAGGAAAAGATATTGCGCTAGATCAAAGACCCCTTCGACAAGTTACGGCACCTTGCCCGCACAACATCGGAGGATGATCATGACCTACACATCGATAGCGACGATTCTTCACAATAAAGATGCGGACAATTCCGCGCTGGAATTCGCGATTAGTTTTGCACGCCATCACGACGCCCATTTGCATGTGCTTTGCACAGGCGTCGATGAAACAGAGCCTGGTTTCTATTATGCAGGCGCCCACGCCATCGCGGTCCAACAAAACTTCGATTTGGCGCGCGAAGAAGCCGACCAACTTGAAACCGCCGCACAAGCGCGTTTGGCATCAGAAGATATCAAATGGGACGTGCAGTCCGTGACCGTGATGCCGGGCGGGCTTGATCCGTTTTTGGCAGACCATATGCGCTTTTTTGACCTGACAATCCTGCCCGCCCCGCATCAAGGCAACAATGACCGCATTGATGCTATGACCTTTGAGGCATGTTTATTTGGCGCAGACGTGCCTGTTTTGGTGGTGCCCCAAGGCGTTGAAATGAAGGGCAACTTTACCAACATCAAAGTCGCATGGGACGACGGGGTCGAAGCTATGGCAGCAGCCCGCGCAGCGCTCCCCCTAATGAAAGATGCAAAGATTACGACCATTGCGATTGTCGACCCACCGATGCACGCCCCGGACCGGTCGGATCCCGGTGGAAAACTTGCGGCATACCTTGTGCGCAACGGTGCAAAAGTTGACGTCGCTATTCATGCCCGCACGCAGCCGTCTATTGCGGCGCAGCTATTGGCAAGAGCGGCTGAGACAGACGTCGAACTCATGGTCATGGGCGCATATGGTCATTCAAGAATGCGCGAAGCGATCTTGGGGGGCGTCACGCGGGACATGCTACGGCTGACCACCCTACCCTTACTTATGGCGCATTAACCTAGGTCAGATCCCGTTTCTGCCTGAAGGGCACCCACATCAGGGATCGTGATGACACGCTTTCCGTCCATCACGATCAACCCGTCCTTGCGTAGCTTGGAAAATTGGCGGCTGACTGTTTCTAATGTCAGCCCCATGTAATCTGCCATCGCTTCGCGTGTCAGTGGCAAGCTGATCTTCTTATTTGCTACAGCAGCGGGCGTTTTTTCTTCACTCGTCCGGCGCACGATCATCATCAGGAACGTCGCAATTTTCTCGCGGGCTGTTTTGCGGCCAAGCAGCAACATCCAGTCCCGCGCGGCGTCCAATTCATCCAGAGCCATTTCCATCAGACGTTGGGCCACGTGTGGCGTCGCCTCGACCATCTTTTCAAAGCTATCTCTGCGGAAACAGCACAGCGTGACATCGGTGACAGCCGTTACATCATAAGTCGCTGTTTCCCGCCCGGGACGCCCGATAAAATCAGAAGGCAGCAGCAAACCCATCGTCTGCTTACGCCCGTCTTCCATCAGTCGTTCAATTGTTGCGGTGCCGCTTACGACTGACCCTACAAACGCCATAGGGTCACCAGCCCACATAATTGGCTGGCCCGCATCGAATGAACGATAATACTTCATTTCATCGAGCACGAGGATTTCGTCTTCATCACAGGTCGCACACACGGCGCGATGACGAATTGGGCAGCCACTACAGTTGCGATCTTTTTCAAACGACGCCTGAAGGTCCATTATTTGCCTGCTAAATACTGAGATTGATATGAGTATGCCACGATCAGCTAAGGATTGTCAGCTCTTGCGATGTCGCAGGTGACGTTGTGTTAGCCTCTCATTTTGCGAACCGCCAAATGTCATGACCCAAAACGAAAAAAGCCGCGCTAGATGCGCGGCTTAACTCTTCCAAAGATGGGATCAATTTACTTGATCTTACCTTCTTTGTACTCAACGTGCTTACGCACAACAGGGTCGTACTTCTTGATGACCATCTTTTCAGTCATTGTACGTGCGTTCTTTTTTGTGACGTAGAAGTGCCCGGTCCCTGCAGAGGAGTTCAGGCGGATTTTGATGGTGGTAGGCTTCGCCATGGCTCATCTCTCCGGTATGCGGCCCAAACGGCCTGCGGGTGAATATCTATAGAAGCTGCCTTTTACCCGTGCAGCGGTCCGAGTCAACCGCAATAACCCGCTTTTGGGCCAGCATTAGTGCTTTGTTACGGGGCGGGACACCGCGAGCACAGAAGCGACGTCGCCAGCTTCATCAAAAATCGGCGAAATCCGGATGTCCCAGTCAACAGGCAAGCCTTCAGCATTCGGAAACCGCGCCCAATATGTTGAGACGATTCCGCGCCACGCGCGATTTAATGCAACAGTTAACGGGGCATGCGCATCTGCGGGCCATGTCTTGCACCAACTCCGACCAATAATCTGGGTTGCGTCATCAAGACCGATCGTTTCGACAAATACGTCGCTTACCAGTGCGACACGACCCGTGTCAGATAAAACTGCGACGCATGTCGCGGCACTGCGGACATCGTCACGTCTTAGTCTTGGGGCGGTGGCCCCGATCATTTCCAGTGTGGTTGGGTCATTTTGAACTATCATACGATCCCCTCACAAAGCAGAACGACTCACTTCGGGATTGGTTCCAGCTTGGGATGAAATGGTTAACAAACGCCAGAGAAATCAACATTCTGCGAAACAAGAAATTTTGCGCGGACGGCCTATAAGCCGGATTTTGTCCTTCGGGTTGCCCCGAATGGATGACCATTCATCTGACGACGTTGTTGCCAACGCCGCTCTAGCTGCCAACCCGGACCTGCTGGGGGTCAAGCATCCCCGTCTCCCTTGCGGGCGACACGCGGTCCCTATTTGGCATTGCTCCCGGTGGGGCTTGCCGTGCCGTCCGTGTTGCCACGTCCGCGGTGGGCTCTTACCCCACCGTTTCACCTTTTCCCGCGCGGACGCGGGTAGTTTACATCTCTGTGGCGCTGTCCCTAGGGTTACCCCCGCCGGGGATTACCCGGCACCGTGCTTTGTGGAGTCCGGACTTTCCTCGACATCGAAATGCCGCAGCCATCCAGCCATCCGCGCAGATGCCGCTTAGGCCGTGGCCGGGCCTGCGTCAACGGGGAAACGGGTGGCGAGATCAGTGATCAACGCAATGTCGGTGGCATCAAGCGGACCTGCCGCCCATGGCCGGAAACGCATCCGAAACACGGACAACAGTAAATCCGGATCATCACAGCGATAGCCAAATCGCGCGGCCATCTCTGCAAAGCTGACGTCAGACGCACCTGATTCTATGGGCCAAACGCCTAACCCTTCGCACCACAAGCGACGCCAGTCGAACCGCACGCCAGGATCAATCTTGCGTCCTGGCGCCATATCAGAATGCCCAATGATCCGTTCAGGTTTGATTGACCAGCGCTGTGTGATCCCATGAAGCAGCACAATCAGCGCATCTATCTGTGGCATCGCAAACGGGGAAAATCCATCATTCGCGATCTCAATCCCGATCGAGCGGCTGTTCACATCAACAACATCACCCCACGCGCCTGCACCCGCGTGCCAAGCACGCTGATCTTCGGCAACCATCGACCGAACGGTGCCATCCTCGTCAATCAAATAATGGGCTGACACTTCGTTGTCGGGATTACACAACGTTCGGCACGCCGCATCTGCAGACGCCATTGCTGTGTAATGCAAAACAACCATATCCGGCACACACGCTTCTCGGCGTGGGCCAAAGTTCGGCGATGGGTGTGTAAGGGTCAGTTTCCAGCCGCCGCGCGGAATGGCGCAGGATCCCAGCCACAAGCGAACCCGTCACCATCCGGATCAATCCCACGCGGATCGCGTTCTGGGCCACCACGAATCAAGAAATCACGCTGTGCGGCATCTGGACTGCCATAAGTCGCACAGTTGCTTGAAAACCGCGATTCGCCAGACAGGATCGAACGGGAATACCATTCCTGCCCCTTCTGGTTTGGCGCGTTAATCGCATAAGACACGATATTCGGACCAGAATCAGCACGTGTTTCTGGCAGTGGAACAGGTTCGACAACGATCAACGCTTCGGCCTGTTGGGCACGACGCTGCGCGTCACTTTCGATCGTTTCGCGGCTCGACACAGCGTCAAAGCTGTTTTCGTCCGAAATCTCTGGGTTATTTGCCAGGCGACGCTCGCGTTCTTCTGCTGTTTCACCGATTGGTGCCGCAGAGGTCGCGTTGAGCGGCGCAGTCGTCACAGCCGCGCTTGTTCCGATTCCCGCAGCAGCCAAATCTGATGTCGGAATCGCTTGTTCTGACGTGGTAGCGCCTGCCGCGCTTGGTGTTTCATTCGAAATCACAGGCTGACGCGTCGCGGAAAGCGGGGCACCAATAGTTTGGCCCTGCAACTGCGCCTCGCGCCGTGCGCGATCCAATTCGAAATCAGCGTAATCGCCAAAACCGACACCACGCCCGCTATCAGGGACAGCGGGTGGTGTTACTTCACATGCGGCCAAGGCCAAAACAGCCACAAGGCTGAAACTACCAATTTTCACGAGGTCACACCCCAATCGTTTGAAATCAGCGGTGTGTTTACCACCACTTCGCCGGTTTGGCCACAAATCCTGCGGCTTGTTCAAGCGCATAGGCAACGTTCAGCAGATCGCCCTCTTCCCAAGGACGACCAATCAACTGCAGACCCAGCGGAAGACCGTTTTTATCAAGGCCCGCAGGCACTGCGATCCCTGGCAGACCAGCCAAGTTCACTGTGACCGTAAAGACATCGTTCAGGTACATCTGGATCGGATCGGCATCCTTCATAGCGCCAAGCGCAAAAGCAGACGACGGCGTTGCTGGCGTCAGGATCGCGTCAACACCGCTTGCATAAACTTTATCAAAGTCCTGCTTGATCAGCGCACGCACCTTACGGGCACGGTTGTAATAGGCGTCGTAGAAACCGGCGGACAGTACGTATGTCCCCACCATCACGCGGCGCTGCACCTCAGCGCCGAAGCCTTCCGCGCGGGTTTTTTCGTACATTTCGGTGATGCCGTCGCCCGCTTCGAGCTTTGCACGATGACCGAACCGCACACCGTCATAACGGGCAAGGTTGGATGACGCTTCTGCTGGCGCAATCACATAATACGCAGGCAACGCATATTTCGTGTGCGGCAAGGAAATGTCACGAATTTCGGCACCTGCGTCTTTCAGCATTGCGGTGCCGTCTTTCCACAGCTTTTCAATTTCTTCGGGCATGCCGTCCATGTGATATTCTTTTGGAATACCAATGACTTTACCTTTGATATCGCCTGTCAGGGCTGCTTCAAAGTTGGGCACTGCGATGTCAGCGGACGTCGAATCCTTCGGGTCGTGACCACACATCGCTTCCAGCATAATCGCGCTGTCGCGTACGTCTTTGGTCATCGGACCAGCCTGATCAAGCGACGACGCAAAAGCGACAACGCCCCAACGGGATACGCGGCCATAAGTTGGCTTAATGCCGGTTGTGCCGGTAAACGCGGCTGGCTGGCGGATAGACCCGCCAGTATCGGTGCCTGTCGCACCAAGACACAAATCAGCGGCAACGGCAGACGCAGACCCACCAGAAGACCCACCCGGTGTCAGTTCAGCGTCAACTTTCCAAGGGTTCACGGCATTGCCGTAAACAGAGGTCTCGTTTGACGACCCCATCGCAAATTCGTCCATGTTCAGCTTACCAAGCATAACGGAACCCGCGTCGAATAACTGCGTCGTCACAGTCGATTCATATTCCGGCTTGAAGCCTTCCAAGATACCGGACGCCGCTTGGGACGCGACACCTTTGGTGCAGAACAAATCTTTGATGCCCAACGGGATACCGCACATGTCAGGGGCATCGCCCGCTTTGATGCGCACGTCCGCAGCTTTGGCCTGATCCATCGCGATATCAGGGGTGTGATGCACAAATGCGTTCAGCGCGCCGGCCCCTTCGATGGATTTCAGATAGCTTTCGGTCAATTCCGCAGAAGACACGTCGCCCTTGCGCATTGCATCGCGGGCACCAGCAATTGTCAGTTTGGACAGATCAGTCATTATTCAACCACCTTCGGCACAGCAAAGAACCCTTCACGAGCATCAGGGGCGTTGGCCAGCACTTTTTCCTGCTGGTCGCCGTCGGTCACGACATCTTCGCGGCGCTTCAAACGCTGCGGCGTGACAGAGGTCATCGGTTCAACACCGCCCACATCAACTTCATTAAGCTGCTCAATGAACCCGAGAATCGCGCTAAATTCGGACGCCAGCGCAGGCAATGCGTCGTCCTCTACCTGAATGCGGGCAAGTTTTGCCACGCGGCGGGCGGTTTCTGTGTCAATGGACATGGGGCCGTGTCTCCGTCTGATATCGAGGTCGCGTTTACCGTCCCGTGGGGTGGCCTGCAAGGACATGCGGCGGTTGGAATGCGAAAACCTAACGCCTGCGAGACGCAAAGAAGGATTTGAGCATTTCTTCAGACGCGAGCGCATCAATTCCGTCGTAGATTTCGGGGGCATGATGGCACTGGGCATGTGCAAAGACACGCGGGCCCTGAGCGACACCACCTGATTTGGGGTCGGCCGCCCCATAGTAAAGCCGCGCGATCCGCGCATTGCTGATTGCGGCCGCACACATCGGACAGGGTTCCAAGGTCACATACAGGTCGCATCCAGTCAGGCGTTCCTGTCTTAGTTCGGTACAGGCTGCACGAATAGCCAGGACTTCGGCGTGCGCTGTCGGGTCGTTGAGTTCACGGGTCCGGTTGCCGGCTCTTGCAAGCACGGCGCCTTGCCGCACGATCACGGCCCCGACTGGTACTTCACCACGCGCAGCCGCATCTCTGGCTTCGGTCAGCGCAATATCCATGTAACTTTGAAACTTCATGCGGTGTTGTCACGCAAATGTAGTGTCTGGCGCAAGTGTCGGATGCCTCCGGAGGGGATATTTAAGGCCAAAAGAAAGGCGGGCCATTGCCTCGACCGCCTGTGGTGCGTAAGGCTGCACACATGTCAGATGATATCCCAAAGGGCGACCGGATCGCCAAAGTTTTGTCCCGTGCCGGGATTGCGTCCCGCCGAGAAGCCGAACGTATGATCGCCGAAGGGCGTGTCACCGTAAACGGCAAGGTCATTGATAGCCCTGCCCTGAATATCATCGGTGGCGCGCGGATCACTGTTGATGGCAAACTTGTGGGCGAACCTGATCCGCCCCGCATTTGGCTGTATCACAAGCCCGCAGGCCTCGTGACGACCGAACGCGATGAACGCGACAGACCCACCGTTTTTGCAAACTTGCCTGAAGATATGCCCCGCGTGATGTCTGTGGGGCGGTTGGATATCAATTCCGAAGGCCTGCTTTTGTTGACCAATGACGGTGAATTGAAGCGCAAACTGGAATTGCCCAGCACAGGGTGGCTGCGCCGGTATCGCGTTCGGATCAAAGGGTCCGCATCAGAGGCCAGCCTTGACCGTTTGCGTGAAGGTATCAGCGTCGAAGGTGTTAATTACCAGCCTATGACCGTCACCTTTGACCGCCAACAAGGTGCCAACGCATGGCTGACCATCAGCATCCGCGAAGGCAAGAACCGCGAAATCCGCCGCGCAATGGAAGCCATCGGCGCGACCGTGAACCGTTTGATCCGCGTCAGCTATGGCCCGTTCCAATTAGGCGCACTGGCGCAAGGCGAAGTGGAAGAAGTGAAGCAGCGCGTTGTCCGCGATCAATTGGGCCTGTCCGGCAAACCAACCCCGACACGCACGCGCAAACCAGTCAATCGTCCCGTAAAAGGCCGCCCTACGGGGAAAAACACAAGACGTTGAACCCTTGTGGCGGTTTACGGGTTATGCACAATATGCGTGACGCGCGCACTGCCAGAATAGGGAACGACACACGTGGCTGATCTTTTAACACTCGAGAACGCAACCAATCTCATCATGCTTTGCTTTTTGCAGGCGGTTCTGGGGTTCGATAACCTTCTCTATATTTCGATTGAAAGCCAACGCGCGCCCGTCGCCCAGCAGAAGTCGGTGCGCTTTTGGGGAATTATCATCGCGGTGGCACTGCGGGTTGTTCTGCTGTTTGTGATGATCAGCTTGATCGATGCGCTAGCCGCACCGTTTTACACATTCGCATGGGAAGGCGTTCTGGAAGGTGCCGTAAACTTTGCCACATGCGTATTCGTCTTTGGCGGCGTGTTCATCATGTACACGGCGATTAAGGAAATCCGGCACATGCTGTCGGTCGAACACCTTGGCCACGATGTTGAAGGCAAATCCGGAAAATCCGCCGTTCAGGTCGTACTGCTGATCGTCATGATGAACCTGATCTTCTCGTTCGACTCGGTTCTGTCTGCCCTTGCGATCACGGACGTGTTCCCAATCTTGGCAACAGCAATTCTGCTGTCCGGCCTCGCAATGCTGCTGCTCGCCGACGGCGTAACAAAGTTTCTTGAGAAAAACCGCATGTACGAGGTGCTTGGCCTCTTTATCCTGCTGATCGTCGGTGTTGTGCTTCTTGGTGAAGCGGGTGTTGCCGCATCCCACGCGATGCATGACGATTCGATGGGGATCAAGGTCTTTGGCCAAGACATTATTCCAATGTCGAAATCCACATTCTACTTCTCTGTTGTCGTATTGTTTGCTGTTGAAATCCTGCAATCCGGCTACGCGCGGAAGCTGAACGCAGAACGGGCAGCAAACCAGAAACATTCGTAATTTCCGAAACGGTGCTTATCTGTTGACCAACCCGAGGTAACCAACGCTGTGAACCATGATCAAACTATTGCTGCTCTTTTTATTGCTACTCCCCGCAATCATGGGTGGCTTGGTCATATGGGCGTTACTCAGGTGGTTCAACGGGGCACCACCGCAAAAAAGCATTGGGGAAACCTTGCCTGAAACGATCCGGACAATCGCATTCATCGTGCTTGTGATCTTGCTGTTTGGCGTGACCAGCGGCTTTTTGGGGGCAGCGTAATGGCGAAGAAATTTGGCGGAAAATATAGCCCGAACGGGGCGTCTTCTGGTGCGGACATCCGTGAAACACCACCCGACCGGCCAATTGAAGACAACACGAAAGGCACGACTTTGTTATTCGTGCCCGCAATTATTCTTGTCTTCACTTCAATCAATGATGGCCCTGCGATGCTCGCAATCGCACTACTTGGTGCAGCATTGTTGACCTTCGCGGCATGGTTCACGCGCGAGGGACTGCAGGCACAAGCCGAATACGATGCCCGCCGTGTTGCACGTAAACCCGCGATCCCGCGCAAGATGATCGCGTCTTTGGCAACCGGTTTGGGTGTTACTTTGGCCGCATACACTGGCGATACTGGGCTGATCGGGTCCGTGATCTACGGCATTGTCGGGGCAGTCCTGCATACCGTGGCCTTTGGCGTTGACCCGTTGAAAGACAAGCGGATGGAAGGCGTGGATACCTTCCAACAAGACCGCGTTGCCCGCGTCGTGGATCAAGCCGATGCAAGCCTTGCTGCGATGAAAGATCACATCGCCCGTCTCGAAGACCGTGATTTGACGGCACGTGTTGCGTCTTTCGATGCGACGGCCCGTAAAATGGCCCGCACGGTCGAAGAAGACCCGCGCGACCTGACACGCGCCCGAAAGTATCTGGGGGTCTATCTTGAAGGCGCGCGCGACGCGACGGTCAAGTTTGTGGACCTGTATACGCGTAAACCTGATCCGTCTGTGCGGACCGACTACATCGCACTGCTTGACGACCTACAAGACAACTTTGCCGCCCGGACTGACAAGATGATGGAAGATGACCGGACGGATATGGATATCGAAATCAAAGTGCTGCGCGACCGATTGCAGCGTGACGGCCTGTAAAACAGGTCGCTAACCTAGGGGGACAATATGTCTGAAACGATCCGCGAAAAAGCTGCCGCAACGCTGGCTGATGTTGAAAAAGTGACAGCTGTTGTGCTGGCTGAACCGATGGGCGACCTTGTTCCGCTAGCGGCAGCTGATGCACCAACGTCAGCTGAAATCACAAAACGCATGAACGAAATCGACATCACCGAAACACAGTCGATCATTTCTTTTGGGTCCGGCGCACAGGCCGAATTGCAAGAAATTTCACAATCCATGCTGCAAGGCGTGCGCAATAAGGACGTCGGGCCAGCGGGCGACAGCCTGCGCAACATCGTATCAACGATCCGCGGTTTCTCGGTTTCCGAACTCGATGTGCGTCGTAAACGCAGTTGGTGGGAAAAACTGTTGGGTCGTGCTGCACCAATGGCCAAATTTGTCGCGCGTTTTGAAGACGTTCAAGGCCAGATCGACGGTATAACCGAAGACCTGTTGCGCCACGAGGGCGTGCTGTTGCGAGACATCGAAAGCCTTGATGTGCTGTATGACAAGACCCTCGCATTCTACGACGAACTCGCCCTTTACATCGCGGCTGGCGAAGCGAAGCTCGAAGAACTGGATGCAACCGTAATCCCTGCCAAGGTTGCAGAAGTAGAAGCAGCCCCGGAAAACGACGCGGTAATGATGGCGCAAGAATTGCGCGATATGCGTGCGGCCCGTGACGATCTGGAACGCCGTGTGCACGATCTGAAACTGACACGTCAGGTGACAATGCAATCCTTGCCGTCGATCCGCCTTGTGCAAGAAAATGACAAGTCGCTGGTCACGAAGATCAACTCGACTTTGGTCAACACAGTGCCACTTTGGGAAACCCAACTGGCTCAGGCCGTCACTATTCAACGTTCTGCCGAAGCGGCTGAAGCTGTGCGTAGCGCGAACGACCTGACGAACGAACTGCTGACGGCCAACGCCAAGAACCTGCGCGATGCGAACAAAGTTATCCGCACCGAAATGGAACGCGGCGTGTTCGACATCAACGCGGTAAAACAAGCGAACGCCGATCTGATCGCCACGATCAACGAAAGCTTGGAAATCGCGGACGAAGGCAAGCGCAAGCGCGCCGAGGCAGAAGCCGACATGATCAAGATGGAAAAAGAGCTAAAAGACACGCTCGCGTCCGCCAAAGCACGCGGTGACAAAACCGGTGACACCATCGGCACTGCGACAGGTGCTTAAGTGACAAACGCAAGCGGCATTATTCGCGCGGCGGGCCTTACGGGCCTACTGACGCTTGCCGCTTGCGAAACCACACCACCCGTCACGCCAGTCCCCGACACGCCACCGGTCAGTCGTCCGGAACCCGTCGAAGAACTGGCCCCTCCCGTGATCACGGAACCAAGCGAAGCCAGCAAAGCGCTGGCGACGTATTACCGGCGGCTTCAAAATGACCTGCTGACGCAAGGCCTGTTGCGCGGTGATGGCGGCGGTCCCGATACCCCGTTCACCGACACCGTTCTCGCACGTAATTTCGTGCGGATCGCTTTGTTTGACGAATACGTCACCGACGGCGATGTATTGCGTCCGCAGGCCACCCTTTCACGTTTACGCCGCTGGGATATGCCCGTGCGCATGACGATGGAATTCGGGGCCTCGGTTACGCCGGAACAACAATCACGCGACCGCACCACAGTGGCCGCCTATGCGCAGCGACTATCGCGCGTATCTGGTCTATCGATCCTGCAAACGGACGCTGACCCTAATTTCCACGTTCTTGTACTTGGCGAAGATGACCGCGCGACCTACCGCGACCGCCTGCGTGAAATCGTGCCCGGCATCGCCGAAAGCTCTTTGCGAGCGATCACCCAACTGCCGCGCGACCAGCTTTGCATCGTCGTCGCCTTTTCCGAAGGTGGCGGTGCCAGTTATTCCAAAGCCGTGGCGATTATCCGCTCCGAACACCCCGATCTCTTGCGCACGTCCTGTTTCCACGAAGAGCTGGCGCAGGGGCTTGGCCTTGCCAACGACAGTCCACAGGCCCGCCCGTCCATTTTCAACGACGACGAAGAATTTGGGTTGCTGACAACACACGACGAATTGCTGCTGAAAATGCTCTACGATCCGCGGTTCCGCACTGGTATGTCCGCCGCCGAAGCCGCCCCAATTGCGCGGGTCATCGCCCGCGAATTACTCGCTTCCGGTCCTACATAGGGTCCGTTTTTCATGACCTTGCCATGCGGCGCACCGCTGCCTAGCATACCGACAACATCAAATACGAAAGGGCCAAGCACATGGGCATTCTCGACTTCCTCTCTGGCCAATTTATCGACGTCATCCACTGGACCGACGACACCCAAGACACGATGGTTTGGCGTTTTGAACGCGCAGGTCACGAAATCAAATACGGCGCGAAGCTGACCGTCCGTGAAGGCCAAGCCGCTGTTTTTGTGCACGAAGGTCAGATGGCTGATGTGTTCACGCCAGGTCTGTACATGTTGGAAACCAACAACATGCCGATCATGACGACGCTGCAGCACTGGGATCACGGTTTCAAATCGCCGTTCAAATCCGAGATCTATTTCGTCGATACGACCCGCTTTGCGAACCTGAAATGGGGCACCAAGAACCCGATCATGTTGCGCGACCCCGAATTTGGACCAACACGGATTCGCGCTTACGGCACCTACACAATGAAGGTCAGCGATCCCGCACGGTTCATGACCGAAATCGTGGGCACGGACGGTGAATTTACGGCAGACGAAATCAGCTACCAAATCCGCAATATCATCGTACAGGAATTCAGCCGCGCGATCGCGAAATCCGGTATTCCAGTGCTTGATATGGCCGCGAATACAGGCGAAGTTGGCAAGCTGATTGCGGATGCGATCAACCCGACGATTGCGCAATACGGCATCATGCTACCGGAATTATACATCGAGAACATTAGCCTCCCCCCTGCCGTGGAAAAGGCGCTGGATACCCGCACATCGCGCGGCATCACAGGCAATCTTGATGACCATCTGAAATATCAAGCGGCCCAAGCGATGGGGGCTGAAGGGTCTGCCGCTGGTCAAGCAATGGGTATGGGCATGGGCGCAGGTCTTGGCATGAACATGGGTCAAATGTTCAATCAAGCCCCGCAAGCCGGACCATGGGGTGCAGCACCTCAACAACCGGCTGCGATGGCACCTCCGCCTCCACCGCCGCCACCTGCGGAACATGTTTGGCATATTGCCGTCGCGGGCGACGTCACTGGCCCGTTCTCCAAAGCTGCGATGGGCCGCAAAGTCACCGAAGGTGCGCTGACACGTGACACTATGGTTTGGACCCAAGGGCAAGACGGCTGGATGCGTGCCGAAGACGTTGCTGATCTGAACAGCATCTTCACCGTCGCACCACCGCCCCCACCCGGAGCATAATCAATGACGCCACGCATCCCGACCTTTTGTGCGATGACCGCCCTTTTGGCCGGCTGCGTGGCGTCTGATGCAACGACAGATCGCCCCGAAGGACTGTCACCCGTCGACGTGATTGCAACACAGGCCGACCTGACGGCACGGTTTCCGACAGCCAACGCGTTCAGCGCGCTTGCACCAAGCGGCGAAGGCGTGATTTTCGCATTGGACGGCACCGCCACATACATCAATCCAGCCTTTAACACGCGGATCGAAAGCACAATTTCCGGTTTCGATGGCAACACCATGTGCGTCGCAGAAGCGGGCGATTGGAGCGGTATTTGCATTTCGCTGTTCCAGACCCAAGCTGGCAATAACTATTGCGAAGGCACGTTCGGCGATGGTGGCGCACTGAATTTTCCATGCACCTTGCAGCCAGCCCTACCTATTTGACGAAACTTTTTTCGGGCACGTCACGTGTCTGAAGCATGAACAACAGCCGCGCCCTATTCAGCCCAAACAAGCGGTCGCTCGTCAAAGTACTGCATGGCGTGACCGTTCCACTTTTCGTCTGGTTTATGTTGGTGACACCGGAAGATGTGAACCGGATCGGGCGATGGGCCTTCCACGTGCATTCGTTTCTTGGGCTGATCTTCGTCAGTTTCGCCCTGTTTTGGACAGCAACATATCTGAAGCGCGGCCTTGTCGGACGCCCCGGCCCAAAGCTCGGTCCGCGGGCCAAACGCGCCCATCAAGTTTTGCACAAGACACTTATCTGGGGGCTATTTGGCGTCGCACTGACTGGGTTTGGCTTGGGCGTTACATCTGCAACGCAGTTGTGGGCAGGCAATATCGTTCCCATAGGTGTGCCACTGAACCTGCCAAAGTGGAACGATTTCATCGGTCAGGTTCACATCTACGAATTCTACATCCTTGCAGTCATTGCGATTGGTCACGCAGGATTTCACACGTGGCGGCACCTGCGATTGCGCGACAATGCGTTGCGGATCATGGCCCCCAAAGCCTTGCATCGGTTCCTGTGACGCCGTCCATTTTGGGTGGTCGCTGGCCCGCGTTTCCGGCTATGATCAAACCAACCGATTTAGCCGCCCCAGCAGAAGCACGCTTCACATGACCGACACTGATTTCGATACCCTAAACAGCCCGCTCCAAGAACACCGGTTCCCTTGTGATAATTGCGGCTCCGATCTGCGGTTCGATCCCGGCGATCACCGTCTCATCTGTGATCATTGCGGCAATACCGAACCATTAGAATCAGCGGCAGGCGTCGCCAGCGGGATCAAGGAACTTGATTTTAAAGACGCTGTGGCCAACGCACTGGCCGAAGAAGACATCGAAGAAACAAAGGTCATCACCTGCCCCAATTGCGGCGCGCAGACCGAATTTGATAGCGATACGCACGCTGCAGAATGTCCGTTCTGTGCAACACCTGTCGTCACGGATACCGGTACGCACCGCCATATCAAACCGCGTGGCCTTTTACCGTTTGAGCTAGACGAACCGGCGTCCCGTAAAGAACTGACGGATTGGCTGGGATCGCTGTGGTTCGCGCCAAACGGGCTGACGGAATACGCACGTAAGGGCCGGAAAATGAACGGTATTTACGTGCCTTACTGGACGTTCGATGCTGATACCAAATCCAGCTATACTGGCCAGCGCGGCACCCATTACTACGAGACCAAAACAGTCGTGCGAGATGGGAAACGAAAACAGGTTCGGGTTCGCAAAACCCGTTGGCGGGCTGCGTCTGGCCGTGTTGCGCGTTTCTTTGACGACGTGCTTGTTCTCGCGTCAAATAGCTTGCCTAAGAAATACACCGACGGTCTGGAACCTTGGGATCTATCCGCGCTTGAACCATATAAACCCGAATATCTGGCTGGTTTCAGAGCTGAAGGATATCAAGTCGAATTGACTGACGGTTTCACCGAAGCCCGCGCTTATATGGACCGCATGATCCGGCGCGACGTCAAATACGACATTGGTGGCGATGAACAACGAATCAGCAATGTTCAAACGCAAATCAGCGATGTGACCTTCAAACACATCCTGCTGCCGGTCTGGCTCGCGGCCTACAAATACAACGGTAAGACCTATCGCTTTGTCGTCAACGGCCGGACGGGCCGTGTGCAGGGCGAAAGGCCATACTCTGCTTGGAAAATCACATTTGCAGTCATTATCGGCTTGATTATCGCGGCAGGTGTGGGATTTGTTATCGCTAACAGTCAATAGGAGATAGGCGATGATCCTGTGTGCGGGCGAAGCCCTGATCGATATGCTACCGCGTGAAACATCCGCAGGGGAAGCCGCGTTCGCGCCACATGCAGGTGGCGCCGTGTTCAACACAAGCATCGCTTTGGGTCGTCTTGGCGTTCCGACGCAATTCTACTCAGGCATTTCTAAAGATCTGTTTGGCGAAGTTCTGACCGGTGCGCTGGCCGCATCCAACGTCGATGCTAGCCTCGCCCATCGTTCGGACCAACCGACGACACTGGCCTTCGTGAAACTGGTGGATGGACACGCAAGCTACGCCTTCTACGACGAAAACACCGCCGGACGCATGCTGCCGTTGGATAGCTTGCCCGATACATCGGCGGACGCATTGTTCCTTGGCGGTATTTCTTTGGCTGTTGAACCTTGTGCGGGAACTTACGCGGCCCTGCTGAAACGCGAAGCATCCAGCAAGGTCACGATGATCGATCCGAACATCCGCCCGACGTTCATAAAAGACGAAGCCGTGTATCGTGCCCGCATCGCAGAGATGATCGGCCTCGCGGACATCATCAAACTATCCGACGAAGACCTTGATTGGATCGATCCGGAAGGCGACACAGCCGATAAAGCCCGCAAAATGGTCGCGGACAATGATCTGAAATTGTTGTGCATTACCGAAGGGTCGAAAGGCGTGACCGGATACACGCCGACCCAAGAAATCTTTGTCGCTGCGAACAAGGCAACCGTTGTCGACACTGTCGGGGCCGGCGACACATTCAACGCAGGTTTGCTGGCCAGCTTACACAACGCAGGGCTTTTGACGAAATCCGGCGTCGCTCGCCTATCAGACGATGCCGTGCGTGATGCGCTGTCCCTTGGCGCCAAAACTGCCGCGATCACAGTGTCGCGCGCTGGTGCGAATCCACCGTGGGCCTCTGAATTGTGAGAGCCCTGATCCAACGCGTCACTGACGCACGTGTTGTTGTTGACGGCGAAACCATCGGTGAAATCGGTCCCGGCCTGCTGATCCTCGTTTGTGCGATGCAGGGTGATACCGCAACGCAGTCAGCCAAACTTGCCGCAAAGATCAGCAAGCTGCGGATCTTCACCGACGATGCTGGCAAAATGAACATGTCGCTTGCCGACACGGGCGGATCAGCTTTGATTGTCAGCCAGTTCACACTGGCAGGCGACACATCTCGCGGCAATCGTCCCGGCTTTTCGACTGCGGCACGACCTGAAGAGGGGCGCGCGCTATACGAGCAATTCATCGACGATGTCGCGGCTTTGGGGATCACGACGCAAACCGGATCATTCGGGGCTGATATGAAGGTCAGCCTCACCAACGATGGTCCTGTTACATTGTGGTTGGATGTCTAGGCGCGGACCATTACGCCCGCAAGCGCCCCAAAATCGTCGTCGCGGCAAAAACGCAGGCCGCCGCCACCACGATTGATGGCCCCGTTGGCGTGTCGAACATCAAGGACGCTTGCGTACCTGCAAATGCAGCCAATGTCCCAACAATGATTGACGCAACGGCCATGCCCTCAGGCGTGCGAGCCAATTGGCGTGACGCGGAGGCGGGAATAATCAGCAAAGCCGTTATCAACAACGCGCCGACGACCTTAATGGCCACGGCCACGACCAACGCCAGCAGAATTGTCAGCAGCAGTTCCTGCCTGCGCGGGTCGATACCCGCCGCATAGGCCAAATCGGGGCTCAGCGTGGCCGTCAATAGATGCGACCATTGCCACCACAAAACGCCAACCACGACGAACGCCCCCCCCCAGATGATTGCAAGGTCTGTCGTTCCGACGCTCAGGACGTTCCCGAAAAGGTAAGCCGACAGGCTAAGCTTCGCACCTGACAACAATGACACGATCACAAGGCCCAGCGCCAAGGCGCTATGAGCCAGCACCCCAAGCGCCGCGTCAGCCGTTTGCCCAGCGCCAGTTAATTGCAAGAATATCAAAGCGATACAGATCGCTGTGATGATCACGCCCACATAGATCGACATTGAAAACGCCAGCGACAATGCCACGCCCAAAACCGCCGCATGTGCCATCGCATCCCCGAAATAGGCCATGCGCCGCCACACGACGAAACAGCCCAGAACGCCTGTCGCGACAACAGTTCCAAGGGCCGCAAGGACCCCGCGTACCACAAAATCGTCAAGCATTATTCGGCTGCCTCATGGGTATGGTCGTGGTCGTGATCATGGTGGTGGTGATGATCGTGGTCATGCCGGTACAGCGCCAAAGCGCCCCCCGTCCCGGTGCCGAACAATTCGCGATATGCTGGTGCCGCGCTGACAACTTCAGGCGTTCCTTCGCAACACACATGACCGTTCAGACAAATCACGCGGTCAGAGGCGCTCATCACGACGTGTAATTCGTGGCTCACCATTAAGACTGCGCAACCCAATTCTTGGCGGACCGCTTCGATCTGACGGTAGAAGCTCGCAGAGCCCGGTTGATCCAACCCCTGCGTCGCCTCATCAAGCATCAGAATATCCGGGCGTCCAAGGATCGCTCGCGCAAGCAGAACCCGCTGGAACTGCCCCCCAGACAAATCCGACATCTGCCGTTTGCCGAGATCAGACAGCCCAGCGGTTTCAAGCGCTTCACAGGCCTGCGCATCGCTGACTTTTTTCGGCAAATCCAAGAAACGGCGCACCGTCAGCGGCATTGTCTGATCGATGTGCAGTTTCTGCGGCACATAACCGACCTTGATGCCCTTGGACCGCGTGACAGTCCCCGTGCTTGGCTTCAGCGCACCAATCAATACACGCAAAAGCGTTGATTTTCCGGACCCGTTTGGCCCCACAATCGTAACGATTTCACCGGGCACCAATGCCATGGTGACACGATCCAGAACCGTTTGACCGCCGTAGCGGACTGCAACCTTGTCAGCCGTCAAAAGTGTCATGACGGGTCCTGACAAGTTGGGCACAGACCTTCGGCTTCGATCACAGTTTGCTCGATCTGGAACCCGGCAGAGGCCGCACTTTGACCCAAGTCGCTATTGCCTGCCTGCGCTTCAGCAACAGTTCCGCAACTGCGACAAATCATGAATGCCGGATCGTGGGTCGTATCAGGATGCGCGCAAGCCACGAAAGCATTCAGACGTTCGATCCGGTGCACAAACCCTTGATCCACAAGGAAAGACAACGCGCGGTAGGCCACAGGTGGCTTCGCCCCAAAACCGTCAGCATCAAGCCGCGCCAAGACGTCATATGCGCCAAGGGCTGCATGTGCTTCGAGCAAGATTTCAAGCGTCCGACGCCGCACCGGCGTGAACTGCACCTTCCGCTCCAGACACGCAGCATCCGCCGCAGATAGCGCGGTTGCCACACAGGCACGATGGTCGTGCTTTGCGAATCCTTTGGCGGGTGTCGTTTCCATCTTGCCATCCATGTTACGTTATAACATACCACAATTTATGTTGATTCACTCAAAGAGGCAAGTCATGTCCCTACGTTCTCTCCCACTTTTGTCACTACTGGCGGCCCTACCTGCCGCGGCTTGGGCGGACGCGCCACAAGTTATGACCGACTTTGGCCCAACCCATAGCATCGTGACGACATTGATGCAGGGCGTTGGGACGCCAGACGTCCTGCTAGCCCCGGGTGACGATCCCCACGATTTTACATTGCGTCCATCACAGGCTCGTACACTTTCCCAAGCTGATCTCGTGATTTGGGTGGGCGCATCCCTGACACCTTGGCTGGTTGATCCGCTTGAAAACCTCGCAGGTGACGCCGCGCACCTGTCACTGCTTGAAACGGAAGGATGGAACCTGCTGCCATTCCGCGATCTTGATGAGGCCATGGACCATGATGATCATGCAGAGCACGACGATCACGCGGAACATGATGGTCATGATGATCACGAAGACCACGACGACCACGCGGAACACGGCGATC
Organism: Loktanella sp. F6476L; assembly: GCF_023015725.1. NCBI lineage: Bacteria > Pseudomonadati > Pseudomonadota > Alphaproteobacteria > Rhodobacterales > Roseobacteraceae > Loktanella > Loktanella sp. F6476L. The sequence continues at coordinate 119,874 of NZ_JALKAR010000002.1, forward strand.
ATGATGACCACGAAGACCATGGCGATCATGCGGGCCACGACCATGGTGAATTTGACCCGCATGCGTGGCTCGACCCTACCGTCGTATCCGTTTGGGCCGATGCGGTGGCACAAGCCTTGATCGTTCAAGATGCGGAGAACGCGGAACAATACACCGCGAACCTTGCTGCATTCCAAACGGACCTGACAACGCTCTCGGCAGAGCTGGCCGCCATTGCGACACAGATCGACGGCACACAAATCATTTTGCCGCACGACAGTTTCCAGTATTTTGAAGTCGGTGTCGGTCTGACCCCTGCGGGCTTTATCTCCAACTCCGAAGACGCCGATCCTGGCCCTGGCCACCTGCGCGAGCTGCGTGAGATGGTCGAAGCGGGCGACGTGACCTGCGTGCTGCACGAATCCAACAGTGACGCGGAATGGGCCGCCGTTCTGATTGAAAACACACCGGCACAAACGGCGATGGTTGATGTCACAGACCGCGCAGGCGTGGGTTACATCGCGATGATGACTAACCTCGCAGCTACCCTGCGCGATTGCGCCAACTAAGGGTCAGCTGCCGCTTCCAGTGCGGGGTATTTCATGCCCAGTGTGATGCCCCGCACCACAAAACTTAACAATAGCCCAAGCCATAACCCGTGGTTTCCAAACGCGGCCATCAATGGAAACACACAGGCGAAATAAACCAAGGCCGAAATGATCATCATATTGCGCATGTCTTTGGTTCGTGTGGCCCCGATAAAAATACCGTCCAACATCCACGACGCGACCCCCACCAAAGGGGCGGCAATCATATATGGCAGGAAAGTACGGCCCGCCGATTGGACCTCTGGCGCTTTGGCCATGGTGTCGATGATCGCAGGTCCGAAGATTGCAAAGCAGGTCGCTAGAAGTAGTCCGGTCGCAGCCCCCCAGCCAAAAGTCAAAATGGCAGCGCGGCGCAACGCAGCGCGTTTTTTGGCCCCCAAAGCTTGACCGACAAGCGATTCCGCCGCGAAGGCAAATCCGTCTTGCGCATAAGACGTGATATACAGAAACTGCAGAAGCACTTGGTTCGCGGCGAGGTTCACATCACCAAAATCAGCGCCCCAAAACAGGAAACTGACAAAGATCGCCTGCAATAGAACGGAGCGGATCATGATATCCGTGTTTACAACCGCCATGTTTTTCAGACGGATGCGGTCGAAAATGCGTTCTGTATTGCGCCATGCTGTGCCTTTGAAAGCGTCGCGGCAAAGCCATAGACCCAAAGCAAGTCCTGCCCATTCGGCGATAAACGTGGCCCAGCCAACGCCAGCTACGCCCCAATCAAAGCCCAGCACGAATACCAGATCGAGGATGATGTTTGCCCCGTTCATCAACACTTGGATCGCGAGGATTGCTTTGGTGCGCTCCAATGCCACCAACCAGCCCGTGATCCCGTAAAGCGCAATAGTCGCAGGGGCGGACCACACCCGAATTGCCATATATTCACGGGCAAGGCTTTCGACTTCGGGACTGGCGGGCGACAGGTTGAACGCGCCATAAAACAGCGGGATTTGCAGCAGAATCATCGCAAACCCTGCCGTCGCGCCAATTAACAAGGCGCGCGATAGCAAAGCGGCGACTTCGGGTTGATCCCCTGCCCCATGCGCTTGGGCGGCAAGGCCTGCGGTCCCCATCCTTAGAAACCCAAAGATCCAATAGAACGCGGTTAAGATAATCGCGCCAATGCCAACTGCCCCAATTGGCGCGGCTTCGCCCATCTGCCCGACAACACCCGTATCCACAGCCCCCAAGATCGGCACGGTCGCATTCGACAGCACAATCGGGAGCGAGATTTGCAGAACGCGGCGATGCGTCAGGCTATCGATCTTCATCAGGGTTTAGACCTATCCGGCATCAGGAAGTGACCCGTCGCTTGGGCGAATAGCTTGGTCCGGTTGTCTTGCCAGCCTTCGACGTGCACCGATGCGTAACGGCGGCCAGACCGGTTCACCCGCGCACGCGCATAAGCATCACGCGGCAGGCCAGAGCGTAGGTAATCGACGGTAAAGTCGATGGTCTTTGGCAGCAAAACGCGGGTCGGCACATCGGTTGTCGGGGTTTCGACATCGTCCCAGATCATTTCCCAACTCAGCTGGATGATTGCCGTAATCTCAAGAAACGCAGCTGTCACGCCGCCATGGATCGCGGGAAGCATGGGATTGCCGATATGATCGTCTTTGAACGGCAGCACTGCAGTCAATTCGTCACCGCGGCGATCGAATTGCACACCTAGAAACTGAATGTAGGGCACGTCGGCCAAAAGGTTCTGAAGGGCCGCATCACGCCTTTGTTTGACGACCTGTACGGGTTCTGGCTTCTTCATGTCGCCACCTTTTTCACTTGTGGGACGGTGAATGCACCGGTCGCCGTCGCCACTGGGCGATCTTTATCGTCATCCGTGGCAACTGCGCGCACAAAGGCCACGTTGCGGGTCACGTGATAACATGTGGCGGTCGTGGTGATTGCCTGTCCGGGCGTCGCAGAGCGCATATAATCGATACGTAGATCCAGCGTGGCTGTGGGTACACCCGCATTCGGGTGACACATAACGGCTGTGCCACAACACGTATCCATCAATGCAGAAACCGCACCACCATGGATCACGCCTGTTTCAGGATCGCCAATAAGGCGTTCGTCGTAGGGCATGGAAATCACCGCTTCGCCATCGCCGGAATGTTCCACATGCATCGCGAGCGCTTTGGCGTGGGGCATGTTTTGTATGAACGATGCAACCATCGTTGCTTGCTCGTCTGGTGTCATCTGGTGACCCTCGCAATTGGTATTGCCCCACACCTGACATTCTCGGACGCTTACGAAAAGCTGTTTCTTGGCATCCTCAATGAAGGGCGATTGGCACGTTGCCTTGGATTTAGTGCGCGCTATACTAGCGTCATGGAGAACGAAATGTCTGAGCCCCGCCTGTCCTTTAAAGAAATGTGTGCCAAGTTCGATGTGACCCCACGGACGCTGCGCTACTACGAGTACATCGAACTACTCAGCCCCGAAAAAGAGGGCCGTTCTCGTTTCTATGGCAGCAAAGAGCTTGCACGCATGACTTTGATATTGCGTGGACGCCGCTTCGGATTCGCGTTGGAAGACATTCGCCAGTGGCTGCAAATCTACGAAAACGAAGGTACGCAAGCGCAGATGGAAACGTGGGTCAAACTGGCTGACAAACAGTTGGTTGAACTGGACGAACAGCGCAAACAGCTGGATGACACGATGACCGAATTGAAGCGTTTGCGCGATCTGACAGCCAAAAACGTCGGATGACCTCAGGTCAATTTTGATCACGGACCCGCATGGGCCCCGTGATCAGGCCCGTCGTGCGGATATCAGGATGCTATACAAATCCTGCACACGTTTTGCCTGAATTTTTGACGCTTCGTGAAACCGCAGGCATCGCAAAGCCCTTATTATTAGACGAATCCGGTTTGGAAATCCTTACCCGCTTTCCCGTCTGAGGGGAAAACCAACTTTCCCTTCCCTCTTATTAAATTACGCGTGACCTAGGGTGACTTTTGCTGACCTTTCGTCAGGCGCAAAATGACGCCACGTTCCGTTTACGTTAACGTCAACAAAGCTTGTAAGGTTCGAGTCGACGGCGCACCTCGGCTGCACAACGAACAACATGCAGCCCAAGGATTGCACAATGACAACTGAAACAATGACCATTCGCGACATGTGCGCGAAATACGACGTAACCCCCCGCACTTTGCGGTTTTATGAACAGAAAGAACTTTTGTTTCCTATGCGTGACGGCCAGCGCCGGATGTTCACAAAGCGTGATCAAGCCCGCCTCAAACTGATCCTCCGCGGTAAGCGGTTCGGGTTCAGCCTAGAGGAAATCAGGCAGCTGCTGGACATGTACCACATGGGCGACAGCCAACAGGCGCAGCTCGCGAAAACATACGAACTGGCCAAAACGCACCTCGCCGACATGATCGCACAGCGCGATGAACTGAATGTCGCCATCGAGGAGCTGAAGACACAAATGGAATGGGGCGCACAGCGCCTTGAAGATTTGGCAAACGGCAAGATCGCCGCTGCCTAAGAGTTGATACCGGAGGAGACCCGCACATGCCGATCTACAATAGCCCTACTAAAGACATGCAGTTTGTGTTGCACAATCTGTTGAACGTCAGCGCCCAAGACGTCCCGGGCTACGACGATCTTGATGCGGAATTCACAAGCGCCGTGCTTGAAGAAGCCGGAAAAGTCGCAACCGACGTATTGCTGCCGCTGAACGCAGTTGGCGACACCGAAGGATGCGTGCTTGAAAATGGCATCGTGCGGACACCAACCGGTTTCGACGAGGCCTTTAAGGTCATGAAAGAAGGCGGCTGGACTGCAATGGATTGCGATCCGGAATATGGCGGCCAAGGTCTGCCGTATGTGATGCATTCTGCCGCACAAGAATCATTCGTGTCCGCCAACATGGCCTTCAACATGTACCAAGGCCTGACACACGGTGCCTATTCCGCGATCCACGCCCACGGCACGGACGCGCAAAAGCAAAAATGGCTGCCAAAGATGGTCACATGCGAATGGACCGGCACCATGAACCTGACAGAACCGCATTGCGGGACTGACTTGGGCCTCATGCGCACCAAAGCGGTGCCACAAGATGATGGTTCGTTTAAAATCTCCGGTCAGAAGATCTTTATCTCTGCAGGTGATCATGATCTGGCGAACAACATCGTCCACCTCGTCTTGGCCAAAATTCCGGGTGGCCCTGAAGGCATCAAAGGTGTTTCATTGTTCATCGTTCCAAAGATTATGGTCGATGATGAAGGCAACCTTGGTGATCCCAACGGCGTGTCCGTCGGTAAGATCGAAGAAAAGATGGGCATCCACGGCAATTCCACCTGCGTGATGAACTACGACGAAGCGACCGGCTACCTTTTGGGCGAAGAGCACAAAGGTATGCGCGCGATGTTCACAATGATGAACGAAGCACGTCTCGGTGTGGGCCTGCAAGGGTATGCACAAGCTCAAATCGCGTACCAAAACGCCGTGTTCTACGCGAACGACCGTCTGCAAGGGCGTGCCGTGACTGGCGTCGAATACCCTGAAAAAGCTGCTGATCCGCTGATCGTGCATCCTGACATCCGTCGTAACCTGATGGACCAGAAAAGCTTTGTCGAAGGGGCGCGTGCCTTCACGATGTGGGGCGCAAGCCTGATCGACCGTGCGCACAAGAACGACGACAAAGACGCGGACGGCCTGATTTCATTGATGACGCCAGTGCTGAAAGGCTTCTTGACCGACAAAGGTTTTGAATACGCAACAGCAGCGCAACAGGTTTACGGCGGCCACGGCTACATCGAAGAATGGGGCATGTCCCAATTCGCCCGTGATGCACGGATCGCGATGATCTACGAAGGTGCAAACGGCGTGCAAGCGCTTGACCTTGTTGGCCGTAAACTGGCGCAAGACGGCGGCAAGCACGTGATGGCGTTCTTTGACATGGTGAAGAACTTCATCAAAGAAAACGATGGCGACGAAGCGCTGAAAGCTGACTTCCTTGAGCCACTGAAAGCGGCATCCAAGGACATGCAGGCAGCGGGCATGTATTTCATGCAGAACGGCATGAAGAACCCGAACAACGCGCTGTCAGGGTCTTACGACTTTATGCACCTGATGGGTCACGTTTGCCTTGGCCTGATGTGGGCACGCATGGCGAAAGCCGCGCAAGAAGCGCTGGATGCTGGCGACACCGATGTAGACTTCCTGAACACGAAAATCGCGACCGGGAAATACTACATGGCACGTCAATTGCCTGCGACGGCAATGCACCTCGCGCGGATCAACACCGGCGCGGACACTGTGATGGCACTGGACGCCGCACAGTTCTAACGACACGATGGAAGGCGGGCTTTGCGGCCCGCCTTTCCCCAAGGAGGAGTGTCATGCCCAAACGGTTTCGCCTCACACGTCGGTTTCCTGTCGGAATGACAGAAGACGGGTATCGGAGGTTGACCCGCTTTGCGGATGACGCGGGATTGGAAAAAGGGGAGGCTTTGAGTTTTGTGTTCGAAAACTTCGATGCGTTGATGGACGGCGACAATCTGCGCAGCAGATTGCGGCAGTTCACGACAACATTGGAGCATCGCAAGCGGTGACGTCGCATTTTCGAGTTGTTTTGGGCAGATGAAACAGCAACGGTGCAGCTTCATCCCATTCGGCTACTCGCACAATGGCGACTAATCAGCATGGGCCGTTAATTGGACGCAGCGTTCTGCTTTCATCTGTCCAAGAACAACTCAAATCTCTGTCCTATGATCTGGACGCACCCTCGAAAGGGACCACACCATGACAATGACCTTGCACTGCTTCGGCGAAAGCGGAAATGCTTACAAAGCGGCTCTGACACTCGAACTCGCAGGTGCCGACTGGACGCCGAAGTTTGTTGATTTCTTCAACGGTGAAGGCCGGTCCGACGCGTTCCTCGACTTAAACGTCATGGGCGAAGTTCCAGTGCTGGAAGATGGTGATATGGTCCTGCCCCAGTCCGGCGTGATCCAAGATTATGTCTCTTCAAAGACTGGCAAATTAGGCGGCAAATCGGCAGCGGAACGTCGCGAAGTTCTGCGCTGGATGTTCTTTGACAACCATAAGGTATCCGGCGTTGCTGGTAACCTGCGGTTCTTGATGAATTTTATGCCAGAAGACCGCCGCAACGCTGATGTGATCGCCTTTCAAGCTGCCCGCCTTAAGTCCGCATTGAAGGTTGTCGAAACGCAATTGGGCCGTACTGCATGGCTGGCTGCCGACGACATCACAATCGCTGACATCGCCGTCGCCGGATACTTGTTTTACCCAGAACCGTTCACATTTGACCGTAAAGATTACCCCAATATCGGCCGCTGGATGGACGCAATCGCCGCCCAACCCGGTTGGAAACACCCATACGACTTGATGCCCGGCTCACCTGCCGATCGCACCTAAATACCCGGAGGAAACTATGACCGAAGCCTATATCTATGATGCTGTCCGCACCCCGCGCGGCAAGGGCCGCAAGGACGGCAGCCTGCACGAAGTGACGTCAGCCCGCCTGTCTGCAGGCGTGATGAACGCACTGAAAGACCGCAATGGTCTGGAAGGTCACGCCGTGGAGGACGTGATTTGGGGCAACGCCACGCAGGTTGCCGAACAAGGCGGCTGCTTGGCCCGTACTGCAGTGCTGGCTTCGGATCTGGATCAATCCATCCCCGGTCTGTCGATCAACCGCTTCTGTGCCTCTGGCATGGAAGCTGTGAACCTTGCTGCGAACCAAATTCGCGGAGGATCCGGCCAGGCCTATATCGCAGGCGGCGTCGAAATGATGAGCCGCGTTGCGATGGGGTCTGACGGTGCAGCCATCGCTGTTGATCCGTCTATCGCAATGGATCAGTACTTTGTTCCACAGGGTATTTCGGCTGATATCATCGCCACCGAATATGGGTTTACACGCGAACAGGCCGACCAACTGGCTGTTGAATCCCAGAACCGCGCTGCGGCTGCATGGGCGGACAACCGGTTTGCCAAATCCATCGTTCCTGTGAAAGACCAGAACGGTCTGACCATTCTGGACCACGACGAATACATTCGTCCGGGCACTGATATGGACGCACTGGCCAAGCTGAACCCTGCGTTCCAGATGATGGGCGAACAGATGCCTGGCTTCGATAAAGTCGCGCTGATGAAGTACCCGCATCTTAAGAAGATCAACCACATCCACCACGCTGGTAACTCTTCCGGTATCGTGGACGGCGCTGCTGGCCTGTTGATCGGGTCCAAGGAATACGGCGAAGCGATGGGTATCAAACCCCGCGCGATCATCAAGCACACCGCTAAAATCGGCCTTGATCCAACGATCATGCTGACTGGCCCTGTTCCTGTGACCGAGAAGATTCTCAAGGACAGCGGCATGGCGATTTCCGACCTCGACCTGTTCGAAGTAAACGAAGCGTTCGCGTCCGTTGTCCTTCGTTTCATGCAGCGTTTCGATGTCGATCCGTCCCTCGTGAACGTCAATGGCGGCTCTATCGCCATGGGGCACCCGCTGGGCGCCACAGGTGCGATTATCATCGGCACATTGCTGGACGAACTGGAACGGACTGGCAAAGGCACTGGCCTTGCCACCCTCTGCATCGCATCCGGCATGGGTGTCGCAACAATCATCGAACGCGTGTAAGGAGCCACCGATATGACTGATTTTACTATGAAAATCGATGCCGACGGTGTTGCAACCATCACTTGGGATGTCGCTGGCAAATCCATGAACGTCCTCAGCCTGCAAGGGTGGGAAGATCTGGAATCCTGCATTGATATGGCGTTGGCAGATGATGCTGTGAAAGGCATCGTTATCACATCTGGCAAGGATACGTTTGCCGGGGGCATGGACCTGAATATTATTGCCAAGATGAAGGCCAGCGCGGGCGACAACCCTGCCAAAGGCCTGATGGACGGCTTGATGAAATCCCATGGCATCCTGCGCAAGATCGAACGTGCGGGCATGGACCCAAAGACCAACAAAGGCGGCAAACCGATTGCTGCCGCCCTGCCCGGCACCGCCTTGGGCATCGGTTTGGAGATTCCGCTGGCGTGTCACCGGATTTTTGCTGCGGACAACCCCAAAGCCAAGATCGGTCTACCAGAAATCATGGTCGGCATTTTCCCCGGTATGGGCGGTACGACCCGTTTGGTGCGCAAACTTGGTGCGATGGCGGCATCGCCGTTGTTGCTTGAGGGCAAATTGAACAATCCGCAAAAGGCCAAGGCCGCTGGTGTGATCGATGAAGTTGTGGACGCTGACGAAGTTGTGGCCAAGGCCAAAGAATGGGTTTTGTCAGAACCTAAGATCGTAAAACCATGGGATGAAAAGGGCTACAAAATGCCCGGCGGCGCGCCGTATCACCCTGCTGGTTTCATGACATTCGTCGGTGCATCCGCGATGGTGAACGGCAAGACGCAAGGTGTCTATCCTGCTGCGAAAGCGTTGCTTTCCGCCGTCTACGAAGGCGCGATGGTACCTTTTGATACGGCCATTAAGATCGAGGCCCGCTGGTTTACCTCTGTCCTGCTGAATCCATCCTCCGAGGCGATGATCCGGTCACTGTTCATCAACAAAGAAGCGTTAGAAAAGGGGGCGAACCGTCCTGACGTGGCAGACCAGAAGGTGTCCCAAGTTGGCATCATCGGCGCTGGCATGATGGGTGCGGGCATCGCGCTTGTCTCTGCTTTGGCGGGGATCAAGGTCGTGCTGATCGACGCGAAACAGGAAGCTGCGGACAAGGGTAAAGACTACACCGCTGCCTACATGGACAAAGGCATCGCCCGCAAAAAGGCGACACCTGAAAAGAAAGAAGCAATCCTTGGCCTGATCAACGCGACGACTGACTACGGCGCGCTGAAAAGTTGTGATCTGATCGTAGAAGCCGTGTTCGAAGACGTGGGCGTCAAGGCCGACGTGACAGCCAAGGTACAAGCCGTGACTGGTCCTGACTGCATCTTCGCTACGAACACATCAACGCTGCCGATCACTGAACTTGCGAAGGCATCAAACGATGCTGAAAAGTTCATCGGTATCCACTTCTTCAGCCCTGTGGACAAGATGATGCTCGTCGAGATCATCAAAGGTGCGCAGACCGGTGATGTAGCCGTGGCCAAGGCACTCGATTTCGTACGTCAAATCCGCAAAACACCTATCGTTGTGAATGACGAACGGTTCTTCTATGCGAACCGCTGCATCATTCCATACATCAACGAAGGTATCCGGATGGTGAAGGAAGGTGTTGAACCTGCCCTGATCGAAAACGCTGCGAAACTGGTTGGTATGCCGCTTGGTCCGCTTCAGTTGACCGACGAAACGTCCATCGACCTCGGCGTGAAGATTGCGAAAGCGACAAAAGCCGCGATGGGCGATGCCTACGACGACGCGCAGGATGAAGTGTTGTTCTGGATGTTCGACGAAGGCCGTCTTGGCCGCAAATCTAACAGCGGTTTCTATGCTTACGACGCCAAAGGCAAACGCCAAGGTCTGTGGGAAGGGCTTTCCGCCAAGTACCCAGCAGCCGACGAACAGCCTGATCTGATCGACGTGCAGCACCGTCTGCTCTTTGCGCAGACATTGGAAGCCGTGCGTGCGCTGGAAGAAAACGTGCTGGAAGACATCCGCGAAGGCGATGTTGGCGCGATCTTGGGTTGGGGCTTTGCGCCTTGGTCCGGCGGCCCGTTCAGCTGGCTTGATATCATCGGGACGCCTTACGCGGCAGAACGCTGTGATCAACTAGCGGAAACATACGGCGAGCGTTTCAAAACACCTGCCCTACTACGTGAAATGGCTGACAAAACCCAGTCGTTCTACGGTCGGTTCGGGACCAAAGCGAACGCTGCTTAAGCCTACCAAATCATCGAAAGGCCCGCCAATGTGCGGGCCTTTTTGCGTTTAGCGGCCTCTTTTCCAGATGATAAGACCCGCCAGAACGATCACGCTTGCGCCAACAATCTCGATTGCATCGGGATACAGCGCAAAGATCAGGATGTCCGACGCCATCATGTAAATGAGATAGCTGTACGAGATCGGCATCAACGCATTTGCAGGTGCGATATTATGGGCACGTGTCAGAATTTCATGCCCTGCCCAAGCGCACAGGCCCAGCATGCCCCACATCGCCAAATCCGGCCACGTCTTCGCAGGTTCCCAGACCGCATAAGCCATCGGTGCAATCACAATCGTACCGGTCAAACCGCCGTAAAACTGTAGCGTTTGGGTTTCGACATCTTGAGTCAAATACCGCGTCAACAGCGAATAGGCCGCCAGCAAGAACGCGTTCACCACGCACAATAGCGCCGCCCAATGGTAATCGACGCCAAAAGGCTGGATCACGATGATGACGCCCACGAACCCAAGTAGGATCGCGCCCCACCGCCAAGGTCCGACCTGCTCGCCCAGAACCTGAACGGACAAGAGACACACGATGATGGGAACTGAGAACGCGATGGCCGAAATGATCGTCAGCGGCAGATAGGTGATCGCGATGAAATTCAGCATCGTCGCGACCACCAAAAGCAAGGCCCGCAAAACAATTAACGGCAGCTTGGGGTGGCGCAGCGGGGTTTGTCCGGTCGCAGCAATCCCTGCGCTAATGGCAAAGTGGCCCGCATAGCGAAGAAAGGCAACCTGCAGCGCCGGAAACCCTAGCCCAATCAACCACTTCGCCGTTGTGTCCACCATGGTGAACAACAAATAGACGACGAGCATCATCAAGATGCCGACGCCTATTCTATCGGGCGTTGTGGCATCTCTCACCTAGTTTTGGCCGAACATTTTGGAATAGAAATCGACCATTTGCGACACCATTTCATCGCCGTGGCCTGCGTCTTTCGCGGATTTCATCGCATTCAACGGGCCACCGACAAGCGCGGACTCTGTGCCCGCATCTTTTGCCATTTGGTCGTAATACCCAAGGTCTTTGGCCGCATTACCGATACTGAAAGCCAACATATCTGGATTGCCGTCGATTGCGTAGCCTTTGACCAGGTCCATCATCATCGATTTCAACGGACCCGCCGCAATGACATCAAACACCTGCTGACGGTCCACACCTGCGACGTCCGACATCGCGAACACTTCGCCCATCGCGTTTGCAACGGTCATCCCGAAAAAATTGTTCATCAGCTTGATTGTGTGACCCGATCCAACGGCCCCCAAATGAAAGACGTTTTCGCCCAAGTCATCCAAAACTGGTTTGATCTTGTCAAAAGCGGCTTTGTCGCCGGAAGCCATGATATTCAATTTGCCGTCGTAGGCCTGCTGGGGCGTCCGACCCAATGGACCGTCCAGCATCGTGCCGCTAGCAGCCGCGACTTTTTCGGCCAAGGCGCGCGTGCTTCCGGGCAGTGACGTGCCGAAGTCGATGACGACTGCGCCTGATTGAAGTCCTGCAATCACGCCATCTGCGCCGGTCATGCGGGCTTCCACACTTGCGGATGTATCCATGCACAGCATGACGATATCACTGGCACTGGCCACGTCGCGCGCGGTGTCCACTTCGGTCGCCCCGCGTGCAACAGCCGCATCAATGTTCGGGCGAGACCGGTTCGCAGTCACGGTCACCTGATAACCCAAGTCCTGAAGGCGAGAGACCATAGCCGATCCCATCAGCCCCAGTCCGATAAATCCAATGGTGGGTTTCGTCATGCTATCTTTTCCTTCGTATCTTCGGGCTGCAGTATTTGCTGCGCCAAGAGCGTTTCAATGTCACGCGTTACCTTCAGCGTCCGCGCAGCATCATCGACATCAATTATCGGTTCGGCAGTGCCCGCAATCACTTGGCAAAAATGCGTCAGTTGCGCGATCAATGGTACCGTCTTGTTAGCAGATAAGGTTTGCGCTGTCGCGGGCTGTGACCAATCAGAGGCACCACCCCAAAGTGTGAGAGATGGGAACGCGATCCCACCCTGCGTGCCCGTAATCCACCACATATCCTGACCGGTGGTACCAATGTTGGGGTTCTCTGCGGTTCCGGCTTCAAACCCCCACGGGCTGGGCGCGGTATCAGCAAAGCTGATTGCCGCACACAGCCCGCTTTCAAACCGCAAAACAGCGCCGCCGCTTTCGACTTTGTCGCTGCCGCGTTGGGCATTTGATCCAAGGGCTGCAATGTCGGTGATCTCGCCAAAGATAAACCTGAGCAAGTCGATGTCATGCACCAGGTTAATCATCACCGGACTGCCATCCGCACGCCGCCAATCCGCGTTAAAATAGTTGTCATGCTTACGCATCGCCCATATCAACGTAGAGGTCACGGGCGCGCCGATCTTGCCAGACAAGATTGCGTCCCGCAGGACGTCAATAGATGGATGATAGCGTCTGTGGTGGCCAACAAGACACCGTACACCGTGCGTACGGACGGCCTGCCCAAGATCGCGGGCTTCGTCGAATGTCGCCGTAACCGGCTTTTCGATCAACATATGCCAACCGCGCTGCGCACATTGCAGTCCGTGGGACGCATGCAATCCGGTAGGTGTCGCGATGATCGCACCATCGACGTGCACACTCACATCGGCAATGTCGCGAAAAACAGGTGCGGCGATCCCGTCCACCTGGACCGGATCAACAACACCTGCCAGCGTGCAGTCAGGATGATCCTGCACAGCCGCCACGTGCCGCGCGCCGATCAGTCCGGCACCTATAACAAGAATATCAGGCACAGAATGGACTATCCGCTTGCCACCGATGTTGGTCGATATGCGGTGACGTGGCCGCTGTCGTCCGCGCCTGTTGCCACTGACCCAGCCACGTGCGCCAGTTCCGCAATTCCGTCTGCGGCTGCGCCCGCGATCTGGCAACAAAATCGGGGAACTGCTGACGTCCTGTGTTCTGCCCGCTTACATTATATCGAATATCAAACGACCATCTGTAACCGTCAGACGTGTTTGGCCCCGAACAATGTGGGGTCAGCGGGTGTATTAACAGGATACTGCCTGCCGTCATTTCCGCATCAATTGCGCGATCCTGATCGAGGTGTGCGTCAGGAATCGCAGTTTGAATTTGCGGGCAATGCGGCAACATATCGTCAGGCGGATTGGGGATCAGGCGCAAGCACCCGTTTTTCACTGTCGCATCCGTCACTGCGATCCACACCGTAATGATATCTGTTTCATCAGCCAACGGATGCCCGACGCCGCGATCCTGATGCCATGCAGTGACGCCGATATGGGCACGCGTTTCGCCTTCAGGCACTTCGCGTTGCGGCGGCTTAATGCGGACATGTTGGATCGGATTTGACGTCAGCTCACCGCCAAGAACGGTTTCGACGACATCAAGGATCGGATCATGTGTGACCAGATCAAACACCGCACGACCAAAATGAAATGGCGTGTCTTCCGTGATATCAGCATGAGGAAGCGAGATATCGAGCGGTTGAAACCATTCAACTCCAGCCGCCCGCGCCCGATCAAGCTTCGCCCAGAAATCAAGTCCTTCGGCTGGATCAGTCACCAAACCCTGCGCGAACCAATCGTCGTACAAGCGGTCCATGACCCCATCGTATTCTCCCCGAATTGCACGCAGCAAATCGGGGGACACGACGTCTTTGACGATCAAGTAGCCGTCCTTCTTGAACTGCGCAATTTGATCTGCCGTAAGGGTCATAGCAATATCGTCACGATGGATGGCCACACGAGCAGCACGGTGATGGCGATCAACTGCACACAGATAAACGGCAAGAACCCACGGAAGATGTCCGTCAACGAAATATGCGGCGGTGCCACCGACTTCAGGTAGAACGCAGCTGGTCCAAATGGTGGCGACAAGAAACTGACCTGCATGTTCATACAGAACAAAACACCGAACCAGATCGAGATTTGAGATGGCTCAAGTTGACCGATAAAGCCGATTTCTTCGATCGGTAGACGTTTTACGATGGGCAAGAACACTGGAATAATCAGCAATACGATCCCGACCCAATCCATAAACGCACCCATAAAGAGCAAGATTAGCATCATCGTCAGCAATACGGCCATGGTCGGCATGTCCGCGCCAACGATCAGATCCGCGATGTAGGATGGACCGCCTGCAAGCGTGTAGGCCCCAGCCAAGGCGGCCGCCCCGATAGTCACCCAAATGATCGTGCCCGTGGAGCGCAACGTCCGCATCAGTGCATCCCACACCAGTGATTTCGATGCTTCACCACGGATCAACGCGATCACAAAGACGGCCAAGGCGCCCATGCCTGCCGCCTCTGTGATGCCGGAAATACCGCCGTAGATGGACCCTAAAACGATGCCGATGACAGTGAAGGGCGGGACAAGTCCCTTGCCATGTTCCCAACCGACTTTGACCCGTTCCATCCCGAACACGAAGAAAGCCAGCACCAGTGCCGCGACCAAATAGCCGATAATATAGGGGATATGATATGTCATCCCCCACGCAATCGGATCAACGTTTTCGCCCATGTTTGTGTTCTGACCTGTTACGGTAAAGAACAAGGCCCGCAGCAGCAACAGCGTCGTGAAGCCGGCCATCAGCACCGACAAGAACGCACCGAACAGACCTAGTTTTTGACGTCCTGTCGGCTCACCGGGTTGCGGTTCTGGCAACGGGGCCAGCGACGGGTTCAGGTTCGTCCGGACCAGAATGTAGATGATAAAGAAACTGGCCAACATGAAACCGGGCAGGAACGCGCCAGTGAAAAGCGCCTTAATCGACGTTTCAGTGATCAGGCCGTAAATGATCAAAACGATGGACGGCGGGATCATTGTGCCAAGCGACCCTGACGCACAGATCGTCCCGATGGCGAGGTTCTGATCGTAGCCAAGCCGTAACATCTGTGGCAGTGCGATCAGGCCCAACAGAACGACTTCACCGCCAATAATGCCCGACATGGCCGCCATAATCACAGCCATCAAAGACGTGACAATCGCGATGCCACCGCGCACGCGGGACAGCCAGTAATCAAGCGATGTGTACATTTCCTTGGCGATGCCGGACCGTTCCAGAAGCGCAGCCATAAAGATGAACAAGGGCACGGATATCAGGACGTATTCGGTCATAAGGTCGAATATTTTCTGGGTGAGCAGGTATAGCGGCCCCGTCCCCGGTCGCCCCGTCAGCATGCCATCACCCCATGAAAACGGGTTTGTCAGCAATGCCGGTTCAAATTTCATCACCAGCACCGCGACCGCCAAAACAGCAGACGCAAAGCCAAGCGGCATACCAATCGCTAGCAGGACCAACAGGCCCAGAACCAGCACAATCGAGATTGTTCCGACGTCCATTATTTCGCCCCTACGCTGCGTTTGATCGCTTCAAGTTCTTCGTCATCCATGTCCGTCGCACTCGCGATCACGGGTTCGGTGTTCCAATCGGCGATCAAGTTGATCACAGACTGGATCGCTACCAGCGTGATGATGATCAGGATCATCGGCTGGATCGTCGCGGGGATCGGCGGATCAAAGGCGGTGCCGAACATTTCCCACCGGTAAAATTTGGTCAGAAACACCTGCTTGTAGCTGCCAAAGACGAGGAAGAAGGCGAAAACGCAGATGAAGAAGACCGACGCCGTATCGCACGCTTTTTGCGCCCAGCGCGGCATCACCTCGTAAAGGATGAAAATACGGATGTGGCTGCGTTGCTGCATGGCGTAAAAGCCTGAACACAAAAACACAAAACCCGCGATCCACAATGTTAGCTCATTTGCCCAAAGTGTTGGTTTCTCAATCGCGTAGCGCAGGAACACCTCGTACATCATCACCATCGTCATCAGCAAAACCAGCATCATAGTGACGCGACCGATGAAAATCGCCACGCGGTCGATGGCGCGCCAGTCTTGGAATTCCATCGTCGCGACTTTGATGGTCCGCATCCCCAAGACGAACAGGATTGGAATAAGGACCAGCGCTGTCAGGTCGATGATATCAATGTGCCCGCCGACCACGGCCCCGAGATTAGGCGTGACGTCTTTGCGCAATTGCAATGCTTCGATCTGGCCATACAGGCTTTCGTTCGCGGGCGGCAGAAAGTCGAGAATGAACGACGGCATGTGCCAAATCACCCATCCCATGCAGATGATAAACGCCAATGGAATAATCCATTCCAATAGGCCTCCTGTTTCTGCTTCGTCCATGACTGTCCCCTCCCAAGGTCGTCTAAGTAATCTCGAACTCTTTGATGAAATCCGTGTTTGGCGTAACACCTATTCCCGGTTTGTCCGGAATTTTGACGGTGCCGTTGGTCGTCTTCACCTGGCCTGCGATGTCCAGCGGGTCTTCCAAAAGATCATCGCGGAAATGATTATGTGTGGTGTCGAATTCCAACATCGGTTCCCACGGGTGTAGCCCCCCGGGCATAGGCGGCATTGCTGCAAGCAGTTGCAGGTTCACCGCAACGGCAATGTCAGAGCCCCAGACGTGGTTAATAACGGGCGTGAAATGCGCGTGGCAAAGGGCCAGCACCCGTAGATATTCGCTGATCCCGCCAAGTGCGCAGACTTCGGGCTGTGCAATATCAAGACCGCGGTTTTCAAGGATTTGGCGCCAGCCCCAGCGGTTGAACTCGGCTTCTCCGCCCGAAATATTGATGTCGAGACCAGCGCGCAATTCGCGATAGCCATCGTGATCTTCAGGCGCGATGGGTTCTTCGAACCAATACGCATCAAGGTCTTGCAATGCACGGCCAACGTAAAACGCGTCCGACGTGGTGTAGCAATGGTTGGCATCCACCATGAAACGGAAATCGTCGCCGACACCGCGTCTGACCGCTTCGGCCAATTTCACATCCGGTTTCGGCCCCAACCCGACTTTCGTCTTGGTTGCGGCAAAGCCCATTTCTTTAATCTCAGCGGCTTCATCCACGAAACGCGCCGCCAAGCTGTCGGCGGTTTCATCAGGGCGCAGCATCATCCCATAGCCGTAAACGGTCACGTGGTCGCGGTGTGCGCCGCCGATCAGTTTGTGAATGGGAAGGCCTGCGACCTTACCCGCGATGTCCCACAGCGCGATATCAACGCCGGATAGGGCCTGCATCGGCATGCCCTTTTGTCCGTGGTCGCGGAGCAGATTGTAAACTTTGTGCCAAATCACATCGCGATCCATTGGGTCCATTCCCAAGATCAGCGGTTGGATCACACGTTCAACGATGGCTTTGTTGGCCAGCGCCACGTTGCCCGGACCAAAACATTCGCCCCATCCGGTGATACCTTCGTCGGTCGTCACTTCCACCAAATGGGCAGACCGTTTCACATAATACTGCTGCGAATAGCCCAAAGGCTCTGGCAGGTCGTACTGCAAAACATGGCTTTGAATCTTAACGATTTTCATAGGTGCCTGGCGGGGAAAGAGGTGAAAACGGCAGGGCCATCAAATAGCCCTGCCGAATGTCTGTCAGTCGTGCGTCTGAAGGATTACTTCAACAGACCCATCTGTGTCAGGAAGGCAATGTGGCTTTCCAAAAGTGCTTCTGCCTCTGGTGTCGTGGCAAAGCTTGTCCAACCAGCTTTCACAGCTTCACGGTACTGTGCCAGCTCTGCTTCAGGCCACTCGTACAGGTTCACACCCTTCGCACGCAGATCAACAGCGGTCTGTGCGTTTTGCACTTCGTTTGCTGTTGCGTTCTTCAGCGCCAATGCTTCCATCGCAACGGTCATAATGCGCTTGTGGTGCTCTGGCATCGCGTCCCAAATGTCCTTGCGGCAAGCAAGGTGGTCGGCTGGCATCGAATGGAAACCCGGGAAGTTCGTGTGCTCTGCAATGTCATACAGACCAAGGCCCACGTTGTTAGTCAGGTTGGCCGCATCAGCACCGTCGATGATGCCTGTTTCAAGCGCCGTAAAGATTTCGTTGAAATCCATCACGATCGGGGAAGCACCCATTTCGGCAAACACGAGCGTTGCCAAACCCGGTGGTGAACGGAATTTCCACCCTTCAAAGTCGGCAACACCTGCAATTGGCTTAGTCGACGCAAGCGATTCAGGACCAGGGATCCACCAGCCGACAAATTCCATGTCGTATTGGTTGTACAGATCGTTGATTTTCGACGCACCGTCAGCGTGCAGCATCCAAGCAAGCTGCTGATACGGGTTCGTGTAGCCACCCAGCAAATCGCCAGTGAATTGGAACGCAGGGTTTTTACCGGTCTGGTAAGCACCACCGGTCATGTCGCAATCCAGAATACCTGTTGCAGCGGCATCAAACGTTTCTGCCGCTTTCACAACAGAACCGGAATAAAACATTTCGATCTGGATCTCACCGTTGGACATCGTCTGGATGTCTTCGATGTATTCTGCAGCCATCTGGCCAGACAGCGTTTCAGGCGAAAAGTGGGTTTGAATACGCAATACAGTTGAGGCATGCCCATCTGCGTAGGCAGCAGACGCAATCATTGCCACACCGGCAACAGCCGTCGTCAGTTTCGTCATCAATTTCATTTTAGTCCTCCCTAGGGCCAAATCAGCTTTTTCCCAGCTCCTCCCAGAGACTGGCATTGATTTTGGTAAGTTTAACGCTAGCGGCGGGTTTACGCTGCGACAACAAAATTCTTGCTTTTTCCATAATTTTGATAATACCTCAAAATCTCAAAATTTTTTTCGGATGTAGTTGCGGACATGGCCATTGAAATACCAATTTTTGATACCGTCCGAGATCGGATCGTCAACGGAGAATTTGCGCCAAATCAACGCCTTAAGTCTGCGGACCTTGCACAAGAATACGCGATCTCTGCATCCAGCATGCGTGAAATCCTGTTCCGGCTTTCGACCGTCGGTTTGGTAAATTTTCAAGAACAGCGCGGGTTTCGGGTCCCCGAACAATCCGACCGCTTGCAGCACGATCTGACACAATTTCGCGTTTTACTCGAGTCAGAGGGCGCGGTGCTGTCGATTCGTCACGGCGACATCGACTG
This sequence comes from Loktanella sp. F6476L, assembly GCF_023015725.1. Taxonomy (NCBI): domain Bacteria; kingdom Pseudomonadati; phylum Pseudomonadota; class Alphaproteobacteria; order Rhodobacterales; family Roseobacteraceae; genus Loktanella; species Loktanella sp. F6476L. The sequence goes on from NZ_JALKAR010000002.1 coordinate 139,287, forward strand.
GGAATCCCGACTGATGGCCGCCCACCACCGCCTGTCCCATATTGAAAACCGGATCAACGGCGGACCCTTTGCGACCGGCCTGCTCACGCTTTGGACGCGCGCGGAACAGGCTTTTCATCAAACTCTGATCGAAGCTTGCGGATCAGACGTTTTGAAAGAAGCACATGATGTCGTTTACCATCGTTTCCGCCAACAGATGATCGCGAAGGATCGCGATTTTGAATACGTTCCTGAAAATGTCACCCAACATCAAGGCATCTTGGATGCAGTGCTTGCCAAGGACGAAGCCCTAACGCGCAGTCGCATTCACGAGCATTTATCTCGGAACTTTACGCGCCCGGTTTAGGGTTTGCCTAACGGCAACCCATTGAGATCAAGCAACTCTTCAAACAATCCCGAATGATCACGATCGCCTGCATCCATCTGGGTCATATAACGATGAAATCTGTCGCGCACATGCTGAACAACGGGCAGTTTCAGCGATCCTGCCTCCGCTAGCACGTTGTCGAGATCCTTTAGCTGCAGCTTGGTCAGGCCGCCTGGAACGAAATCGCGTTTCGTCATCCGCGCCCCATGCTGCTGCAAAATCGTGCTATCCGCGAATCCGCCTTTCAGCGCGGAACGCACCGCAGTGGCATCTGCCCCATTCTGTTCAAGCAACAACATTGCCTCGGCGACGGCGCCGATGGTCACCGCCACAATGGCTTGATTGGCCAGCTTCGCCAATTGCCCAGCGCCGGTCGGTCCGACAAGCGTAGGCCGCCCCATGGTTTCAAACACGGCTTTTGCGCTTTCAAAAACAGTAGCGTCGCCCCCCGCCATAATCGCAAGCGTCGCAGCCTCTGCTCCCTTCGATCCGCCGGATACTGGCGCATCAAGAAAGGAAACATCCGACGTTGCGAGGGTGTCCGCGAATGCGCGGGCCTCTTCCGGTTTGGTGCTGGACATATCCAGCCAAACTGCACCGGATTCCAACGCTGGTTTTGCATCCGCAATGATGCTTTCGACCGCCGGACCGTCCGACAACATCGAAATCACAACATCCGCGTGCGTGACTGCATCGACGACGGTGTCCGCAACCATTACGCCGTGCGCGGTTAACCCTTCTGCCTTCGTGCGGCTGCGGTTCCAGACGGTCATATCGAACCCGGCCGACGCGATGTTTCGGGCCATCGGGTAGCCCATCAAGCCTGTGCCAAGCAGTGTGATTTTGCGCGTCATGCGGGACCCTTTCGGTTCGTCGTAGCGTTGCAAACCTGCCGCGAACCTGCGTAGGCTTTCGGTATTCATGCGGCGAAGATCGCGTGATTGCAAGAAGCCCCAGCCTGTCGTTCATCTACCAAAGGACCTTACCGTGCCAAAGATAACCCCCGAAAACCTGCGGTCCCAAAAGTGGTTCAACAACCCTGAAAACCCTGAAATGACAGCGCTTTACCTTGAACGCTACCTCAACTACGGCTTGACCCGCGAAGAGCTGCAATCAGGCAAACCTATCATCGCAATTGCGCAAACCGGCAGCGACCTTAGCCCTTGTAATCGTCACCATATCGAACTGGCGAAACGCACGCGTGACGGGATCATTGCAGCGGGCGGCGTCCCTCTCGAGGTGCCAGTGCACCCCATCCAAGAAACCGGCAAACGCCCCACCGCGAACCTTGATCGCAACCTCGCATATCTTGGTCTGGTAGAGGCATTGTTCGGGTATCCAGTCGATGGCGTCGTGTTAACGATTGGCTGCGATAAAACCACGCCTGCCCTGCTTATGGCCGCCGCGACAGTCAACATTCCAGCAATTGCATTGTCTGTCGGACCGATGCTGAACGGCTGGTACGAAGGTGAACGCGCGGGGTCCGGCACCGTAATTTGGAAGGCCCGCGAAAAGCTGGCTGCAGGCGAAATCACCGACGCCGAATTCATCGAAATTGCCGCTGCATCTGCCCCGTCGGTGGGTTATTGCAACACGATGGGGACGGCCACGACGATGAATTCGCTGGCCGAAGCATTGGGCATGCAATTGCCCGGATCGGCCGCCATTCCTGCTCCTTACCGCGAACGTGGGCAGATTAGCTATGAAACCGGTAAACGCATCGTCGACATGGTCTGGGAAGATCTGCGCCCCACTGACATCATGACGCGCCAAGCGTTTGAAAACGCGATCGTTGTGAACTCTGCGCTCGGCGGGTCAACCAATGCCCCCATCCATCTGAATGGCATCGCCAAGCACCTTGGCGTCGATCTGAACAACGACGATTGGCAGGCGTATGGCCACGCCGTCCCGTTGCTCGTAAATCTCCAGCCAGCAGGCAAATATCTTGGCGAAGATTTCCATCGCGCAGGCGGCGTTCCGGCAGTTATGGGCGAATTGATGCAGGCCGAAATGTTGCCGCATCCAGATGCGATAACCGCGAATGGCAGGACCATGGGCGACAATTGCGGACTACGCCGAACGATCAATGATGACGTGATTTTACCCGTCGCAGACCCGCTGATGCAGGAGGCCGGATTCATCAATCTCAAGGGCAATCTGTTTGACAGCGCGATCATGAAAACCAGTGTGATTAGCCCCGCGTTCCGTGAAACTTATCTGTCGAATCCGGATGACCCCGACGCGTTCGAAGGGCGTGCTATCGTGTTCGACGGGCCTGAAGACTACCATCATCGGATTGATGACGAGGCAGAAGGCATCGACCAGAACTGTATCCTCGTGATGCGCGGCGCTGGCCCGAAAGGGTATCCTGGCGGGGCCGAAGTCGTGAACATGCGCGCCCCATCTTACCTTCTGAAACAAGGGGTTGAAGCATTACCGTGTATCGGTGACGGGCGGCAATCAGGCACATCAGGATCCCCTTCTATCCTGAATGCATCACCCGAGGCCGCGGATAACGGCGGGCTCGCGTTACTGCAAACTGGCGATACGATCCGCATCGATCTGAAATCTTGCACCGCGAACATTCTGGTGTCCGATGACGTTCTGCAAGCGCGGCTTGAAGGGTTGATCGCTGCGGGCGGCTTCCCGATCCCCGTGTCACAATCCCCGTGGCAGCAGTACTTCCGCGACATGGTCGAACCGCTCTCCGACGGGATGACCTTGCGCGACGCGTCCAATTACCAAGACATCGCACGCAAACACATGCCGCGCGACAACCATTGAGGCCACAATGACCGACCTTTTCACAATCGCCCCGCTGAACCCCACAATCCGCGCCGCTTTGGACACCGCATTTACTGTGCATCACGTGGATGACATGGACGATCCTGTCGCGTGGCTCGCCGAAAACGGCGCGGGTATCGCGTATGCGCTAACAGACGGACATTACGGGATAAAACCGGAATATCTTGCTGGACTGCCTGACCTGAAATTGGTCAGTTCCAATGGTGTGGGCTATGACGCAATCGACACAGATACTGCTGTCAAACGCGGCGTCATCGTTACGCATACGCCTAATGTTCTGAACGCCGAAGTCGCAACAACAACGCTAATGCTTCTGATCGCTTGCTACCGCAATTTCACGCTCGAGGTTGATCATGCCGTATCGGGCCGTTGGGCGGAAACAGGTAATCTGCCGCTCTCGCGGAGCGTCGACAATCGGACCATCGGGATTTTGGGTTTAGGCCGGATCGGGATGGAAATCGCGCGGAAACTCGCGCCGTTCAACTCAAAAATCCTGTATCACACGCGTACAAAGCGTGATGTGGACTACACCTACTACGACGATTTGGCTGCGATGGCGCGCGACGCAGACGTGCTGATTTCCATCGCACCAGGTGGCGCCAGCACGCATCATTTGGTGAATGCCGACGTCATGGCAGCCTTGGGTCCCGATGGTGTCTTGATCAATGTAGGGCGCGGTTCCGTTGTCGATGAAGTGGCGCTGATCAATGCGTTAGAGACAGGAAAACTAGGCATGGCGGGCCTGGATGTCTTTGAAAACGAACCACATATTCCCGAAGCATTGCGTAAGATGCGTAACGTCGTTTTGACGCCGCACATTGGATCAGCCACGGTTGAAACGCGTGCCGCGATGGCGCAATTAGCGGTCGATAATCTGTTGCAGCACAGCAAAGATGGTACGGTGATTTCCCCTGTGCCGGAATGCGCATCGCTGCTTTAGCCGTGCATTTGCGCAAAAACCGCGCAGGCTAGCCCTTTTCGACGGCGCCTACGACCAAAGCACCCGCGCCCTGAATGACACGTCCCGCCAGCGCACACCCTGCCGCGATCTGGTCTTCGACGTTCCCTTCAGTGCCAAGAAATCCGGCGTTAAAGCTGTCACCAGCCGCCGTCGTGTCGCGAACCTTGTCGGCCATCTGCGGGGCGAAGCTGCCGCTTTCATCGCCGGATAAGTAACTAATTTCACCACCGCCATTCTTCACAATTATCGTGGTGCAGCCCGCGCCCTGATACCGCGCTTGGGTCGCCGCAATATCTGCATCACCAAAGAACAACGCTTCTTCATCGTGTGACGGGAAAACGATGTCGCTGACGCTGGCAAAATCCATGACAGCCGCGCACATCGTCGCCACATCAGGCCAAAGCCGCAGACGCAGGTTCGGATCAAACGCAATCGTAGCCCCGCTTTCACGCGCCGTGATCAAGGTTTCACGTAGTGCCGCACGTCCGGCATCATCAAGAATTGCGATAGAAATCCCAGAGAGATAGACAATATTCGCGCCAGCCACAGCGCCCGCAACAAGCCCGTCTTGCCGCATCATTTCGCGGGCCGCCGCTTGCCCGCGCCAATACGCAAAACTACGTTCACCGTCTTCCAGATGGATCATGTAAAGACCCATCGTGTGCGTGGTCAAACGCCCGATATGTTCGGTGCCGATGCCAGCCGCTTGGGTGAAGTCCGCCATCTTGTCGGACATTGTGTCGGTCCCAATACACGTTACATAATCGACATCCCAGCTGGGTTGTAGCTGTGCAAGATACCAAGCGGTGTTGAACGTATCCCCCGCAAATGACGCAGCAAAGTGATCAGGCGTCCCCGTGGGTGCCATTTCGACCATGCATTCCCCGATGGACACAATACGTTTTGCCTTGGTGATCATGTGCTTCCCTTTATCGCGTACTAGTATACTAGATTGACCTTCCCTAGCAATGTTCAGTCTCAACGGCAAGATCAACGCTATGGAGTTCCTTACCTTTATCGTAAACCGATCCATGCCTATGTATTAACCACGTCCAAGACGGACTGGAGGCACGCGAATGATTAAAATTGCAGGGACCGGCGCTGCGCTGCCCGAAAATTGCGTCACGTCGTCCAGCCTTGACCTCATCCACGGGTACGACGGGTCACTTGCAGAGGTGACAGGTGTCGATCAACGCTATGTCGTTGATCAAGAAACACAAATTGACCTTGCGAAAACTGCTGCCCTTGCAGCGCTGAAGGATGCTGGATTAGCCATTTCCGATATCGACACAGTAATTTCAGGCTGCGCTGTCCCCTACCAAAGTCTACCAGCGACCGCCCCGTTAATCATGCAGCACTTGGGGATCGTTGACGGCGCGGCCAGTGCATTTGACGTCAACAGCACCTGTCTCAGTTTCCTCACGGGGATCGAGATGGCTGCCGGATTGATTGCATTGGGTAGGGCGAACACAGTCTTGGTTGTCGCCTCAGAAATCGCATCCCGCGCGCTGCCTTGGTCGACGGCACCGGAAACAGCCGCGCTCTTTGGTGATGGCGCAGGTGCAGCTGTGATCACCAAAGGGGAAACACCCTACACAGCCCTGATGCGTACATATCCATCTGCCTATGACGCCTGTCAGCTAGGGGCAGGTGGGACACGATTTGACTACCACAACGACCCCGTCGGATTCGACAACAACGCCCTTTTCCAAATGGATGGCAAGGCTCTATTCCGGCTTAGCGCTGCACACTTCGCTGATTTTGTTGATGAATTACTGATGTGCGCTGGCTGGAAAATTGGTGAGGTTGATGTCATCGTCCCCCATCAGGCGAGCCCCCACGCGCTACGCCATATGATCCGCCAACTTGCTGTCCCACGCGAAAAAGTCATCGACATATCCGCGACCGTCGGGAACCAAATCGCGGCCTCTTTGCCGATCACGTTGGACTATGCGCGGCGGAATAATCGGATCAAAGACGGCACAAAACTGCTCATGCTCGGGACGTCCGCAGGCGTGTCTTTCGGCGGTCTCACGATGGAGGTTTCGGAATGACGAAAACGCTCGTCACGGGCGCTACAGGTTTTCTAGGCGGTGCAGTCGTCGCAGCGCTACGCGAGGCGGGTGAAACCGTCGTCGGCACCGGTCGCAACCTGCAGAAATGCGCCGATCGCGGCTTCACTGCTGTTAATCTTTCAACGCCTATCGAAAGCTGGCCAGATCTAGGTGAAATTAACCAAATCGTGCATTGTGCTGCGCTGTCTGCACCATACGGCCGGTATGCGGATTTTGTGAACGCGAACGTCGTGGCCACACAAAATCTTGTCACATTCGCGAAACGACAACACGTCAGTCGTTTCGTCCACGTCTCGACATCGTCTGTGTACTTCGCACCCAAAGATCAACTGAACGTCACCGAAGACAGCCCACTACCCCGCCCCGTGAACGCCTATGCCAAGACCAAACAGCAATCCGAAGACATTGTGTTGAACGCAGGCAACCTATCCCCCATCGTTTTGCGACCAAGGGGCATTTACGGCAAAGGCGATACGGCTCTGCTTCCCCGGCTTTTGCGTGTCGCAGCGCGGCGTCCTCTGCCGATTTTTCGCGATGGGATCGCCGAAATTGATCTGACGCATGTCGATGACGTCGTAGATAGCGTGTTAGCCGCGCTGAACGCCCCAAAAGTGACGGGCATTTTCAACATATCGGGGGGCGAACCCCTTCTGATCCAAAACATCGTTAACGCGGTAGCGGGTAAAGCAGGCGTATCAGTTGCATGGCGGAAACAGCCGCTGAAACTGGCGATGGGCTTTGCCGCTGCGCTTGAAAACCTAGCGCGCATTGATCCGTTCAGACGTGAACCCATCATCACGCGTTATGCGTTGGGGCTGTTCGCCTACAAGCAAGGACTGTCCATTCAGAAGGCGCGTGTTCAGCTCAACTGGTCCCCCAAAGTGAACTTCGCCGAAGGGCTGGAACGGACCTTTTCGCCATGAAAGTCGCATTTGCAAATAGCGCAACAATGCCAACGCTTGAACGCTTGATCTTGCGCAAAGGGAGGTGGCGCAAAGTACCGCTGTGTGTCCGCTACGGTATTGTACTTCATCCAGAATTAGGCCCCACGTTGATCGACACAGGGTATACACCAGAGACAACCCAAGGGCCGCGATCTTGGCCATTACGCCTCTATGGCATGCTGTTTCGGCCCCGACTTTTGCCAGATGGCCAGATCGTTTCGACGCTTCAAAAGTTCGGATTGATGGCAGACGATATCAAACACGTCATCATCACCCATTTTCACGCCGATCACATTTCTGGACTGCGCAGATTTCGTAATGCCCGTTTTTATGTCGATCAAGACGCGGCGCAAAGCGTCTTGGCCGGACCTCGTTTCGCAAACATCAGACATGGTTCCTTCAAAGAACTGTTGCCGGACGACTTCGCGGAACGTTTGATCGACTTGAAAGCCCAGCCAAGATTTGAAACCGGCAACGCCCTACCAGACGGTTTTGACCTGGCGGGAGATCATAGCATGATCGCGATCCCGCTACCGGGCCATACACACAGCCATTTCGGCATCTATTTCCCAACACTTGAACGACCATTTTTATATGCGACCGATGTCCAATGGTTAACCTCGGCGATCATGGACGACCGCTTGCCTGGCTTCCCGTCTAGCTTCGCCACTGCCAACACAACAAAAGCCGCTGCAGCAGCAGACATCGTCCGACAATACGTCTGTGCGGGCGGCGAAGTCGTCTTATGCCATGATCCCAAACAAACCGCTTGGGACATATGATGCTGACCGAAACCGCACGCGCATTTGCATCGACGCGCTGGCATTCACGCGCCCACCAAAGCCGCGCAAACTTTGAACGGTGGCAGAAACGGCGCCTTAAGACATGGCTGCAAAAATCTGTTCCGAATGTCGCCGCCTACCCTGATCCTGTGAGCCGTTTGGACGATCTACCGATCATAGAAAAGGCCGATCTTATGGGTGCGTTCGATCAGTACAACGTGCCCCGCATAACCGCACAAAACGCGTGGCAGGCTTTGTCGTCAGGCGATCAGATTGGTGACATGATCGTCGGGGCCAGCACCGGAACGACCGGTAATCGCGGGCTTTTTGTGATTTCCCAGCAGGAACAATATCGGTGGCTTGGGACAATTCTGGCCAAGACGATGGCGGACATGTTGTGGCAACCGCAAAGGGTCGCAATCATCCTGCCCCGTAACACCAGCCTGTACGACAGTGCCAACCGGACGCGGCATTTGAATTTGCGGTTCTTTGATATTACGCAAGGTGTAGTGGCTTGGATCGACGCGCTCATACACTTCAATCCAACGGTGATCGTCGCCCCGCCACGTATTTTGCGCCATCTTGCGGAAGCCGATATCCCCCTGTCGCCGAAGCGTGTTTTCAGCGCCGCCGAAACCTTGGATCCAATAGATGAGACAATCATCACGGATCGATTTGGCGGCCCGCTGCGCCAGATTTACATGGCAACCGAAGGATTGTTCGCCGTGTCGTGCAAGCGCGGCACGCTGCACCTAGCCGAAGAGTCCGTGTTCTTCGAACTCGAAACCGTGGATGGTGGGTTGGTGTCCCCAATCGTCAGCTGCTTTCAGCGCGAAACACAAATCATGGCGCGCTACCGGATGAACGATCTCTTGCGCCTTTCAGCAACCCCCTGCCCCTGCGGGTCTCCGTTAACGGCTGTATCAGAAGTAGTGGGGCGCACAGACGACACGTTCGATTTTGGCGCGACTTTTGTGACGCCCGACGTCATACGTGACGCGGTTGTACAGGCGCACCCCGACATTGCGGATTTCAGGGTCGTACAAAGTGGTAAATCGACGGTGATTTTAACATTACCAACGTCATCTGCGCCCGATGTCGCTGCTCGGGCGTACGACGGCCTGCGTTCCTTGTTCTATGCGCGCGGAGTTTGCGTGAACGTGAATTTGCAGCACGCGGATCTGACATTGGAAACCGACCAAAAACTGCGTCGGGTCCACAAGGATTGGACCGGATAGCGATGTCAGCCTCCACAAACCGCGCCCAAGACTTTGCAGCCTTATTCAATGCTTTTCCGGTAAACGCGCTCATCGCGAACCTTCAAACGACAGTGCAATCGATCGACGTGGATGGGGCGACGTTACCACTCACGCTGAACGATGGGGGCGCCGATAAAACCTGTTATATCTGCTGCCCTTCGACGGCTTACATTGACTACGCCATTGATGAAACGCGCCATTTCGTCAGGCGGCACATGCTCCGCCGCCTGATTGAAGGTCTAATCAAAGCCTGTGGGCCCATTGTACAAGCCGCGGGCCTGGATCGTCAGGTACAGGTGAATAACTGGCTGCTTTCGACCAACCCGATTCCCGCTATCTCAGATGCGGCGGACCTGCGGGATCGACTGCTAGCAACGTATCCCGACCACGCGATTATCATCAGATCGCTCAATGACATCGCTGATCCGACAACCATCGATCAACTGCGTCAAAGTGGCTTTCGCATGCTGCCCGCACGTATGGTCTACATCGCGGCCAGCCTTGATGACCGCAGTTTGTCGAACAACATGAAACATGACCGCCGCCTTCTACGGAACACCCCGCTGCAAATCGTCAGTAACGACGCATTTTCCGACGCTGATTACGTGATCGCCGCACGGCTTTATGCCCAGCTTTATCTTGAAAAATACACACCACTGAATCCACAATACACGGCGACCTACATCCGCGAAATGCACCAGCGTGGGCTGTTCACGCTGATGGGGCTGCGGGATGAGACTGGAACGCTGGTTGGTGTCACAGGATTATTTGAAAACGCTGGCACCCTGACCCAACCGATTGTGGGATACAATACAAATCGGCCGCAGTCCGAGGGGTTGTATCGGATGGTGATGGGTTTGGCCCAGAACCACGCCATTGAAAACGGGCTGTTCTTTCACATGAGCGCGGGTGCCGCATCTTTCAAACGCCTGCGTAGGGCAAAGCCGACCGTCGAATACACCGCCGTTTACGTCGATCACCTGCCGCGCAAACAACGTCTCGCCGTGCGGGTGATGGAACAGGTTCTGTCCCGCATCGGCGTTCCGCTATTGAAAAGGTTTTCCCTATGACATCAGACCATTGGCAGGCCGTCGCGCTTTCAAAAGACATAGGCCGAAAACCCTTGCGCGTGATGTTGGACGGCACCCCAATTGTCTTGTTCCGCGCGACGGACGGTCTCACCGCGCTGACCGACAGATGCCCGCATCGCTTAGTCGAACTATCGAAAGGTCGGGTGATCGATGGAGAGATCGAATGTCCTTACCATGGGTGGCGTTTTGGCGGTTCAGGGCAATGCACGGCCGTCCCTGGTCACGCAGGTAATCTGCCGAAAGCCCGCGTGAAAACGTGGCAGGTGTGCGAAAAGGATGGGGCTGTTTTCATCCGTCACAGCCCGCAGTCGGCAACCCCATACACACATTGTGCCGCCGGGCAGGACGTGATCACGCGCATGGTCCGATCAAACACACAATCGACCGTCATCGATGCCGCCGAAAACATCCTCGACGCGACCCACACGCATTTCACCCACAAGGGATTACTGCGGGGGCTCAGTTCAAAACGAGTGTTGGTCGACGTGACCGTCACCGGCGGCGATGGCTGGGTCGAGGCCTGCTATACCGGCGAAGACAAACAGCAGGGTGTCGTCAGCCGCACATTGGAAGGGACGCGCACAAAAACGATTGGGCGGTTTCGGGCACCCGGCATCGCGGAATTGGAATACTGGGGGCCCGACGGTCTGACCCTTGCCACCACCTTTCATCTTCGCCAAGCGTCACCGGATCGTGTCGAAGGGATCGGGTGGTTGATTGGTCCAAACACAGGGATCGGCGCACAGATAAAGGCATTGGCGTTTAAACCGATGTTCAAACTTGCGCTGCATCAGGACCGTCGGGTGCTGTCGTCGGCCAGTCGCAACGCCGCTTTGTGGCCTGATGCCAAACCCGTCTTGGGGCCATTGGATTTCCTACGCAACGATATCGCCGCCATCATGTCAGGCCGCTTACCGGACTGCGCTGAAACCCCAAGAATCCATCAGATTCAGCTTTGATCCGGTCCATTCCATTCAATATCTCGGGTTGATGCGGACTGAAGGCTGACCCGATCGCGCAGTGCAATTTTTCCGATTTCCACCAAAGCATTGAATTGCTGACGCTTTGGACGCGGGTCAGTGGGCCAATCCAACGGGTCTTGGGCGGTCCGATACCTGCGCCAGAATTCTCGAATCTCTCCAGTCCTGATCGCTTTGGGCAGCCCATAGACCCACATCGCCAGTTTCACGGCTTGGGTTTGCGATACACCAGACACAATTGCGGGTCCTCTACCGCAAACTGCGGCTCCAAAGGCCGCTGGATCACGGAAAAAATGCACGCCACTTGTGGCCCGCGGATTGCATTCAAGCGGCATGATCGTGTCATCAGCCTGCCGGATGAAATCAAATGAAATCTGTCCCGTCCAACCTGTGCCAGCAACAAAACGGGTCACAAAATCCGTGATCTGATCATCATGAACAGGCGCGAAACAAATGCCCGCACCTTTGCCCGCGCGATACAACGATTGATACTGCGCCAACCCCAACATTTTACCATCTCTCGCAATGGCATAGGTGCTCATTTCAACACCATCGACAAACGCCTGCGCGACCCATGGTAATGCGGCCGAAGGGGCCAATGTGGCACGTTGCCGGGCGGTCGGTTTGATCATGACTTCCGATGCAAAGCGTGACCACTGCGGTTTAAACACGACGCCTTCAGGCTGCGCGTTCCGATCAGCCTTCGACTTCAACAACGCTGTTTCGGGCGCGGGCAAGCCCAAGTCCTTCACTGTCTCAATAAAGGCGTACTTGTCATGAACTCGGGCAAGATCCGCCAAATCAGGGCACCAAATTGGGACCTTGATGTCGGCTTTTATCATCGCAAGGTAAAAGACCTCTTCACACGTCGGGATAATAAGATCGACGTTGTGATCAGTCGCAATCCGTTGAATTGTCGAACGAAACGCAGAATGCGTGCTGCGTGGTGACGGCAAAAGGTGGAACTGTGTGCAGGCAACACTGGCAGCGGCCATCGGCGATGGGATGCTACAAGCAAGATGAACGCGGTGTCCCGCAAAATGAAATAACCGCGCAAGATGTAGCGCAACTGGCGCGCGCGCGCCCGTGATGAGGATGGTTCTCGCAGTCATTCGGCCAGTTTAGCCGAAAACATCTGCCTGTTCTGTAAGTTTCTTATGCCGCGACTTGATACGGCGTTTGCATCGCAATCTCGCCCAAACCGTCAAGTTCCATGACCGCCACCAACGCACGCGCGGCTTCTAGCGACAACGTGCTATAGACGGACAATCCAGCGTCAAAAATGTCGTTGGATTTCGGGCAGAACATCAACGCGCCTGTGTTGGCAAAGATGATTTCGTCTTGAGCAAACACCAATGTGATCAATTCGATCTGCTCTGCTGGCGGCACGCGTACGATCCCGCGAAATCCTTCCAACGCAAGTGCCGGGATCATCGCGAACGGATCGCCAAATACTTCTTCTGCCGCGTCCGCTTCGATCATGACGGATTGGGTCGGCATCAAGATCATGTCGTCGCGATTGCCCAACGCTTCGGCTGGAACAAACAGCGGCCACGTATCTGCAGGGGCCAGTTCGCCGCCAGTGACCAGTATTTGACGGTGCACGGCGGCAACTGTCTGCATGCCCCCGTCGAATGTCAAAACCAGATCGCCAACAGCAACTGCCGCGACATCGCGCCACCCGAATTGCGTTGCGACCTGTGTGCCGGCGACAAGCCCAGTCGCCAATTCTGCCAACGTCGCGTCAGCCAATAAGCCAGCCTCGGCTACTGTACTGCGTCCCCAAATGTCTTTTTTAAACTCAAACATTGGCACAATCCCCTTTTCCCGTGGCACCGACCGAATTGGTTTCAGTTCTCGCCGCTTGCACAACCAGTAGGCGACGATTCTCAAGACGATCGTGCGTTGGAAAAAGGGCAAGTTTGCGTCTTTGTTGCGTGGTTGATGGGGAATTAACCCTTATCGGCGGTATTCATCACAAACTCGAAACAAATTTCGATCCCAACGGCAACCCGCACAACCCTAACGCTTAAATTTATATCCGAAATTGGCGATATCATCGGCACACACCGTTGCGATAATCTGTGCATCAGCGTCGTTGTAATAGTGTCGCCAGTCACGTTCACGGTCGGACGCATTGACGCGATTCACTTTACAAGCAAAGCCCAGATGATCCCAAAGCGGCCGCAGATCATCTTCCAAGGCTTCAAGCCGTGCAAATAGATTGCAGCGCAAAACGCCATCTGTGTCGGTGACATAGGACCGATATGGCTGAGATTGGAATCCTGCCATAATCGCCTTATGATTGATGAATTCGCTGAATGTCAGGCTTTGCGCTAATCCCACCGCAGGGTGCTGAAAACGTTGCGATTGCAGCCAATGGTAATAGCTAACCGCCCTATCCCAAGGGTTTCGCACAATCGTAAAGACGAAAAAATCCGACGGATCGACAACTCCCGCGACATCGGCCAGCGTACTGTGTTTCCAAAGCCGCCCCGCAGGTGTCAGGTCTTTCAACCGTCCTTTGCGACGTTTTGCCTTGGGCGTGTCACCGATCAGGATATCATCTTTCATCGCACGATCTTCTAGCGCCAAGGCCAGCGATGTCCCCCCCGTTTTGGGGATATGCACAAAGATATACTGACGGCCCTTTGAAATGATCATACCGCGGCTTCGACTTGTCCTGTGCGCAGCGAAATGATGATGCCGGACGCCACGATCAGCAGAAGTCCGATTGCCCCCACGCCGTCCGGCACCTCGCGCCACAATGCGATGGCCCAGAGCGTCGCAAATACGATCATGCTGTTTTCAAAGACGGCCACAAAACTAGCTTCGCCTAACTGATATGACTTGATGATCAGGCCGACCCCGATCAACGATCCGACGCCTTGTATCAGCGTCAGGATCATAAACGTCCCCTCAAAAGGCACCCACCCACGGAACACAAATCCGTCGGCGCCCGCAGGGACATCTGTCACGAAATGGCCGATCAGGATCATACCAACCCCGCCAATCACCAACATAAAGCCAAAGAACATCGCAAGCAGCGAAAGCGTCCCTTCGCCGTCACACCACCGCCGCGTTGTAATGATCCCCATCGCGTGAAACGCGCCCGCTATCATGGGGGCGAAAGTCCACAAAGACAGGCTTTGCATATCCGGTCGCAGCACCAGGACGATACCGACAAACCCGATGATCACAGCCGCGCTGCGTCGCAATCCAACCGTTTCGCCGAAGAACAGAACCGAAAAAATGACCACAAATATTGGCGCGGTGAATAACCCTGCCACGGCCTGCGCAATCGGCATGATCCCCAGACAGCCGAAATAGATCAACATGGCGACGGTCGCAAAAAACGTCCGCCCTAGAACCAAGGCCGGACGCTTCGGGCGCAGTCCGATTTTCATGAAGGCCGCAAGAACGCCTAGAATCCCTAATGCGATCAAAGACCGCAAAAAATGGAACTGCCACAAACCGCCGGTTTCAGCGGCTAAGCGCATGAAATTGTCGATCAATCCGAACAACGCCATGGCGCTCAGCGTGCAAAGAACTGCAAGCTTCGGGTTTTGGTCTGATACGGCCAATTCGGTCTCCTTATTTCGTTCTTTGACCTTGTCGTTTTCGATAATCCCTGACTAGTCTAATTCGGACAACATTTGGGAGGTGTGCGTCATGGCGTGGATGAAAGACGAAACCGGCTTGGACAAATGTGCGGCCAATCATGTGCCGCTCACACCTTTGTCGCATTTGATACGAGCGGCGTCCGTCTTCGCGGATCGGACCGCATTAATCTACGGCGACACGCGATTGACCTATGCCGACTACTACACCCGCGTGACCCGCTTGGCGTCCGCTCTGGTGAAATCCGGCGTCAAACCCGGTGACGTGGTGGCGACGATCCTGCCGAATATTCCTGCGCAATCCGAAGCCGCCTTTGCCGTGCCTGCCTGTGGTGCTGTTTTGAATACCATCAACACGCGCCTTGATGTGGACACGGTCGCCTACATCTTCGATCACGGCGAAGCGTCCGTTGTGATCTGTGATAGCCAGTTTCTACCCATATGCATGAATGCCGTGGCGCTCATGGACGGCCCAGCCCCTTTGATCATCGAAGTCCCCGATCCCGTTGCAGGTGTGCCCGGCATCGGCGAACAGCAAGATTACGAAGATTTTCTAGCAACCGGTGATGCAGATTTCACGTGGACCATGCCCGAAGACGAATGGGAAAGCCTCGCGCTGAATTATACGTCCGGCACGACAGGCCGTCCCAAAGGCGTCGTTTACCACCATCGCGGCGCATATCTGATGACGATGGGTACGCCGAT
Organism: Loktanella sp. F6476L; assembly: GCF_023015725.1. Taxonomy (NCBI): domain Bacteria; kingdom Pseudomonadati; phylum Pseudomonadota; class Alphaproteobacteria; order Rhodobacterales; family Roseobacteraceae; genus Loktanella; species Loktanella sp. F6476L. The sequence continues at coordinate 154,876 of NZ_JALKAR010000002.1, forward strand.
CTCGTGGCAATTGCCGCTGTTTCCGATCTACCTGCAGATCGTACCGCTATTTCACTGCAATGGCTGGAACCATACGTGGATGATGCCAGCACTTGGTGGAACGGTCGTTTGCTGTCGCGATATTACGGCAGCAGCAATTTTTGACGCCATTGCCGATCACGGCGTCACGCACTTCGGGGGCGCTCCGATTGTCCTGAACTTAATCGTGAACGCAGCCACGCGCCGCGACTTTGACCACACCGTAGAGGTTTACACCGCAGGCGCCCCACCCGCCCCTGCGACACTGGCCGCGATTGGCAAGCTTGGCTTCAATGTCACGCAGGTTTACGGGCTGACCGAAACCTATGGCCACGTGACCGAATGCATCTGGAACGACATGTGGGATGACCTGCCAGCGGATGAACAATCGGCGATCAAAGCGCAACAAGGCGTGGCTTTCCCGATGATGGACGACATTACGGTGGTCGGTGAGAACATGACCCAAGTGGCGATGGACGGGGCCACGCAGGGCGAAATCGTGATCCGCGGGAACGCGGTTATGAAAGGGTATTACAAAAATCCGGAAGCGACCGCCAAAGCTTTTGCTGGCGGTTATTTCCATTCCGAAGATCTCGCGATCCAACACCCCAACGGCTACATCCAAATCTCGGATCGGGCCAAGGACATCATCATTTCCGGTGGTGAAAACATCTCGTCTGTCGAAGTCGAGGCCGCACTGATGCACCATCCGGCTGTGAACCTATGTGCCGTCGTGGCCAAACCGGATGATAAATGGGGCGAAGTGCCTTGCGCCTTTATCGAACTCAAAGACGGGGCTATGGCAGACGAAGCAACCATCATCGCGTTCACCCGCGAACGGCTTGCTGGCTTCAAAACGCCCAAAAAGGTCGTCTTCCAAGACCTCCCCAAAACGTCGACCGGCAAAATTCAGAAGTTTGAACTGCGCAAATTGGCAAAAACGCTCTGATTTCATCTGCCCACCACAACTCATTTCGACATCAGCGGCAGGCGCATCTATTCAACGTCGTTCCAGCACGCTAAACTATTGAAAAGAGTGAAACAGGCATATGACGGCACTGACCCAATTTGAGCGGCTGGAAAGCGGCGGCGTTTGGCGCGAAACCGCAACGTCGGATCCTATCGAGGTGACCGTTTCCTTTGGCAAAGCCACACTGGTCTTGCACGACAGCACGGAACAACCCGTGACACATTGGTCCCTGCCTGCCGTGATGCGGCGCAACCCCGGTGTGCGACCTGCCCTGTTTGCGCCAGCGCCCGACGCCGAAGAAACCCTTGAAATTGAAGACGACCTGATGGTCGACGCCATTGAAACGATCCGCAAGGCTTTGCTTAAATCCGCCCCCAGTGCACCACGCCTGCGCGGGTTCGTCACATTGGGCATTCTTGCTGCGATCATAGGCGCCGCTGCCTTTTGGGGGCCTGGGGCCTTCATGCGGCAAACGCTTTCGGTTGTTCCTGATTCAAAGCGTAACGAAATCGGCGCTACCATATTGGGGCATTATCAACGCCTCACCGGACCGACCTGTCGCAATCCTTTGGGGGCGGCACCTCTCTCAAAGCTGAAAACACGCCTCATGGGACGTGATGCGAAAGGCCAGATCGTTGTCGTGCAGACACTCCCGCAAGGGGCCACTGTCCTGCCCGGCAACATCGTCTTGATTGACCGTGCCTTGATCGAACAACTTGACGATCCGGCCATTGCGTCCGGCTTTATCGTTGCTGCGATTGCTGGCCGCGATAGCCACGATCCACTCGGCGATGTTCTGACGGATGCAGGCCTGAATACAACTGTGCAGCTATTCACCACAGGCGATATCCCCGGTGACGTCCTGTCGAACTATGCCAAGTCGGTCCAAGCGCTAGACGTAACCCCAGCCAAACCGGACGATCTGCGCACGGCTTTTGATGCGGCGGACATACCGTTGGCCCCTTATGCCGCTATTCGTGATCCTGAAGGGGCCCAATTGGGCGAAATCACAGACGGTGACACAGCGCCGATCCTGACAGATAGCGAATGGGTCCGCTTGCAAGGCATCTGCGCCAGCTAAACAGCCCAATCCGACACCTGCGCAAGAAAAGACCCCGCGATAACGTGCGAGGCCCTTTCCCGGGAGAACCGATTAGTTCCGGGTAAACGCGTCTGAAAAGCCTGCGGCGCGCGCGGCTTGTAGACCAGTCTGAAGTTGTGATGCGGCTGCGAAAGGCCCTAGGATCACGATCTTGATCGCTTGGCCGCCGCGTGTCGTGTTCGCGAATGTGACAGGCCAACCACGCGATTGGAATTGTCCAGCGAGGCGATTTGCATTGGCGTGATCACCAAAGCTGCCGACCTGCACAAAACGGTGCGCTGTCGCCGCAGCCGCAGGTGCGCGGACTGTGGCAGGTGCCACGCTTTTTGATGATACAGTCGCGGTCGGTGCCGCCGCTGGTGCTGCGATCAGCCCCTCTGCAATGGCTTGTTCGCGCGTGATGCGGCGAACGCCGCGGTTCGGGTTGATCCGCCCGTCATTCCAGACACGGGTGTAACCCGCAGGTGGCCGGATCGGCGCAGCAGCACGCACAGCGGCTGGTGTCGGGTTAGACGCGGGAACGGCGGGCCCTGAAAATAGCGACGTCGGGGCCGTCGCACGGGCGCTATATTCGGTACCGGATGGCGATTCCGTTTGCGGCCCACAACGTACAGGGTTGCCTGGCGTCGCAACAAGATACTGGGCGCTGATGCCCGTCACACCCGGACACGCGCCGGTGCTGATAACACTCGTCGAAGCAGGCGCTTGAGCCGCTGGTGCACGCGGTGCCAGCGCCATCATTGGTGCAGACGGGGAAGCGGGGCCAGCATTCGTGGCAACCGCCGCGACGACAGTTGGCGCGGGCAATGGTGCAGGTGCTGCTGGGCATGCAACAGGTTGGCCCGTCGCGAAATCTGTAAACCGACGACCAGTCGCGGCGATTTCCGCGCAAATTTCTGCCAGAGTCACGCGGCGCGGTTCAGGCGCGGCGACCGCAGCTGGAACGGATGCGGCGATCACCTCTGGTGCAGGACCACAATCGATAGGTTCGCCGGTTGATCCACTGATAAATCCGGCCTGTATACCAGAACGCCCATCACAGGCTTGCGCCAATGTGATCCGTGGTACGTCGGTTACGGTCGCGACCGCAGGGACAGAAACAGTCGCTTGTAAAGCGGGCGGAAGCGGTAGTGGGGCTTCGGGAGCTGGTGCCGCTGCTGCAACAACCGGTGCCGGGCCACAATCAATGGGTTCGCCACTGGACGTCGCGAAACCTGCCTGAATACCAGAGTTTCCCTCGCACACCTCAGCTAAAGTCACACGGCGGGGTGCGGGCGCTGCTGGTTCTACAACCGGGGCAGGGACAGCCGCTGCAACAACAGGTGCGGGTTGTGGCGCAACCACGGGTGCTGGCGCCGGCGTAGGTGCGGGGGCCGTAACAACACGGGCTTCAGGCACGTCCGTGAAAGTAATGATAGGGCCAGACGCAGCCGTCGGACCGGAAGCACCTGAAATCTGAGTCGGTTGAAAACCGCAAAGCTGATTACGCTGACGGTCAACGCGCGGCACCCAATTCACAAGAACGCCTTGGCCTGCGCGCACAAACGCGCAGCCAGCGCTATCGACATACTGGGTTCCACGGTAAGATGTCGGCGGAAACTCGGCCGGTGTGGCAAGCGATTGCGCTTGCACTGCCAACGTTGCCCCAGCCGTCAAAGCCACAACACTTACAAAACCGAATGCCGCCCGTACCATATTGGTTGTATTCCCCACCATATTTTGTGTGAGGATGCCCCAATCGGCCTATTTTGTAAACAATCTGTTTACAAATGTACTGCGATTACTTCGTGCCAAACATCCGGTCACCCGCATCACCAAGACCCGGCACGATATAGCCCTGCTCATTCAAATGACTATCGACTGCAGCCGTGACGATTGGCACATCAGGATGGGCTTCTTTCATGCGGGCAATGCCTTCAGGCGAGGCTAGCAAGCAAAGAAAACGAATGTTCTTGGCCCCTGCTTTTTTGAGCAAATCAATCGCGGCCACAGACGAATTACCGGTCGCCAGCATCGGATCAACCGCAATCACCAGACGCTCTGACATCTCTGTCGGAACCTTGAAATAATACTGCACCGGCTCCAGCGTTTCTTCGTCACGGTACAACCCGACAAAGCCAACACGGGCAGACGGGATCAGTTCAAGTACACCATCCAAAAGGCCGTTCCCCGCCCGCAAGATCGACACCAGCGCCAGCTTCTTGCCGTCCAAAACAGGGGCATCCATCGGCTCAAGCGGGGTATCAATCCGCTTTGTTGTCATCGGCAGACCGCGTGTGACCTCGTAAGCCAAAAGCTGTGAAATCTCGCGCAGAAGCTGGCGGAATACGGCGGTAGATGTATCCTTCTGGCGCATCAGCGACAGTTTGTGCTGCACAAGCGGATGGGTCACATGGTTGAGATGTTGTTCAGTCATTTTTGGCATCCTCTAGGCGTTTGACAATCGCAGCACGCGTGGCGTCGTCACAAAAAGCGGCTTCAATTGCAGTCGTATTCAGCGCATCAAAGTCTGGGCGATCCCAGCCAAAGACGCGGTTCAGGTTTTCGAATTCTTCAGTCATTGTCGTGTGGAAGAACGGCGGGTCATCGGTCGACACAGTCACCTTCACGCCGCGATCGCGCAGTTTGGCGATCGGGTGGCTTTCCCAGCTTTCAACGGCTTTCAGAACAACGTTCGATCCCGGGCACACCTCTAGAACGACACCGTCTTCCGCCAGTTGATCCACCAACGCATCGTCATGGATCGCGTTAATTCCGTGACCAATCCGTTCGACTTTCAAATCGCGTAGAGTGTCAGCGACCATGTCCGGCCCACCCCATTCGCCAGCGTGACACGTCAACCGCAGTCCGGCTTCGCGTGCCATGTCAAAACTATAAGCATAATCGCCGGGCCGCCCGACCTGTTCAGCGCCAGCCATGCCAAATCCGGTCAAATAATCGCTTGCAGTTTCAGCCGCGCAATGCGCGGCTTTTTTGGCTTGTTCAGGGCCTTCGTGGCGCAGGCACGTCGCAATCGCACGATGCACGATGCCAAAATCTTTTTCAGCGGCATCAGCCCCCTCTTTGATCGCGGCCAGAAATTCACGCCAAGCGACAAGATCACATTTCCCGCAGAAATCGGGCGAAAGAAAGGTTTCTGCGTAGATCACACCTGACTTTGCGGTCTCTTCCAACGCAACATAGGTCAGACGCCGGAAATCTTCTGGCGTTGTCAGCGCAACAGTTGCCCCGTCATAGACCTGAATGAAATGCGCAAAGTCACGGAAGCTGTAGTTGCCGTCGTCGTCGAAAGACGCGCTCACGTCGATCTTCTTTTCCTGTGCCAACTGGCGGATAAACGACGGCGGTGCAGCCGCTTCGTGGTGCAAATGCAGCTCCACTTTTGGCATAGTCGCAAAGGTCATAAAAAGCTCTTTCCTTGGCCCGCGTAGGGCACGTTCAGATGGTCCGCAACACTGGCGGCCACATCAACAAAATCAATCTGCCCTAAAGGCTTGGCACCGATCCCGTGAACCAACACAGGCACCCGTTCGCGCGTGTGGTCCGTTCCAGGCCAAGTCGGGTCATTGCCATGATCTGCGGTCACGATCAACAGATCATCCGCACGCAGGCGCGGCAGAATTTCGGCAAGTGCTGCATCAAACCATTCCAGTTGTGCGGCATATCCTGCGACATCCCGACGATGGCCATATTCACTGTCAAATTCCACGAAATTCGCAAACGTCATGGACCCCGCCTCGGCCGTATCCACAAGCCTGTTCAGATCACCCATCAGGTCAACGTCGCGGCCTTTCGTAGTGCTATCAATGCCCCGCATTGAGAAAATATCGCCAATCTTTCCAACACCATGCACCATGCGCCCGGCATCATGGACATAATCGCAAAGCGTGGGCGAAGGTGGCGCAATGGCAAAGTCGCGGCGGTAAGCGGTTCGCTCAAATCCGGTTTCAGGGCTACCAATGAAAGGCCGTGCAATCACCCGCCCAATCTTCATCGCGTGCAACGTCGGCGCGATTTCTGCGCAAAGCTTCAACAGCCGCTCACGTCCGAACGTTTCTTCATGCGCTGCAATTTGCAGCACGGAATCCACGGACGTATAGCAGATTGGCCATCCGGTCTGCATGTGCCGCGCGCCTTCCGCGTCGATCACTGCCGTACCACTGTCGTGACGGTTGGCAAGAATGCCGCCCGTCCCCGCAGCTTCGCAAATCATCACGGTTAATTCGTCCGGAAAGGTAGGTTCTGTTTTGGGAAACGTATGCCAATCCCACGGCACAGGGACGCCCGCCAATTCCCAATGGCCCGAAGGCGTATCTTTCCCGCGTGAAATCTCGGTCGCAGCCCCCCAAGCGCCCGTTGGCAACGTGGTAAATCCATCAAGAACCTCGCCAGAGGCAAGCGTCACAGCCGCACCAAGCCCCAGCGCGTCAAGCGTCGGCACACGCAACCCGTGCTTTTGCGCAATATGGGCGACAGTGTTGGCGCCCGTATCAGGTAAATCGCCATTGAAATATTGATCCGCATCAGGTGCGCCACCAATCCCCACACTGTCGATCACAATGACAAAGGCACGGGCTTGATCGGTCATGGATCAATCCTTTCGATGATCAACGACGTGGGCGCGGGCATCTCGCCGATCGTGATCGCGGCGCGCACGGCGCTGGCCGCGGCATCTGCGGTGTCGTCATCTGCGGCATGAACAGTGCAAAGCGGCTGGCCCGCCGCAATCGCATCACCGACACCGACCATATTGGCCAAACCGACTGACGGATTAATCTGATCTGTCTCGACCTGCCGTCCGCCGCCCAATGCAACAACAGCAAGACCCAATGCTTCGCCATTGATCGCAGCAATATGCCCCACGTCAGACGCAACAATATCACGTACAACTTTGGCTTTCGGCAAATGCGTGTGCCAATCATCGGCCATGTCAGGTGGGCCGCCAAGCGCTGCAACCATATCCGCAAATCGGGTCATCGCAGCGCCAGAACTGATCGCGCTTTCCAACCGGACCTTCGCCTTTGCTTCTTCTTCGCCATGTAACGCCAAAACGCGCGCGCCCAGCGCAACGCTCAAGTCGTAAAGGCGCGGCGCAGCGGCACGATCACCACCCAAAACTTCCATACAAATGGCGATTTCCAACGCGTTGCCCAGCGCTGGCGCCAGCGGGCTGTTCATATCCGTGACCATCGCCGCCGTCTTGCAGCCCGCCCCATTCGCGGTGCCAACCAATGCGCGGGCCAATGCAGCCGCTTCGCCTTGGGTTTTCATGAACGCGCCGGATCCCGCTTTCACGTCCAACACCAGCCCATCAAGTCCCGCAGCCAGTTTCTTGGCAAGGATCGACGCTGTGATCAAATCCATACTTTCGACCGTCGCGGTCACATCACGGATCGCGTAAAGCCGTTTGTCTGCTGGCGCGATGCTGCCTGTCGCTCCGACAATCGCGCAGCCAACATGCCCGACGATCTTGCGCAGCTTGGCCTCATCGACCGAAGTCGACAAACCGGGGATCGCTTCCAACTTATCAAGCGTGCCGCCTGTGTGGCCCAACCCGCGCCCCGATATCATCGGCACGTAGACACCACATGCAGCCAATGCAGGCGCAAGGATCAGCGACACACAATCGCCAACACCACCTGTCGAATGTTTGTCCAGAACAGGCCCGTCCAGTTCCCACGCCAGCACATCGCCACTGTCGCGCATACCGGTCGTCAACGCCACGCGCCCCGCATCAGACAGGCCGTTCAGACACACCGCCATCGCAAAGGCGCCAGCCTGTGCATCGCTGACCACACCAGTCGCCAAACCACTGGTGAACCAAGCAAGTTCTTCTGGCGCAGGGGTTTGTTTGCGGCGCACCTTCGCAATGATCGCACGGGCATCCATAACTTACGTCCGCGTCATGTAATCAGCATCGAATGATCCGGGCAGCAGTTGACCGACGGTTGTCACCTCTTGCGGGCCGTCAGTCGTCAACATCGTCACAACCGCATCACCACCTGCAAATTCGGCCAGTTTTTGACGGCATCCGCCGCATGGCGTGACCGGCTTGGGACTATCGGCAATCACGGCGACTTCGACAATGTCGCGTTCGCCCGCGGCGACCATCGCGGCAATCGCACCAGCCTCTGCACAGGTGCCTTCAGGATAGGCCACGTTTTCGACATTGCAGCCGACATAGATATTGCCAGCAGCCGTTTTCACAGCCGCGCCGACTTTGAAATTCGAATAAGGGGCGTGGGCGTTTTCGCGCACAGCACGGGCGGCATCGGTCAATAACATACAAGGCTCCTGTCGTTTGATCGGATCAATGTGACGAAGCGCGCGGGGCGATGCAAGTCAGAGTTCGGTGCGGAAATCACCGCGCAGCGCAACTTCCAACAACTCCAGATCGTCGCTCGGCGCGCTATACCGCGTGCGCATCCCCGGCGGGATCACAAAGGCATCACCCGCGACCAAGGTATGTGGGGCCTGTCCGTCGCCTTCCAACACGAATTCCCCCTGCATAACAAAGGTAAAATAGATGTCAGCATCATGTGCAGCCCAGACCGGATCGCCCTGCCCGCGCCGGATCACTTGCACACCTGCGACATCCTTGGTGTTTTCCGCAATCGTCGTATCCCGTGCAATGAATCCCGGCAGCCGCGCGTCCACCCATGTGCCACCTTCCGCGACGTTATGCACAAAACGCTGGCCATCCCATTCACGATCACGGTTCACAACCGCAGTGGGCAAGGTCATCTCGTGATCGATTTCCGTCACGTGTTCAGCTGGCACACCGATCTCAATCACCTCGATGCCGTCAGACGCCTCTAACACGCGATGTCGGATTTCAGGCGGCTGGATAAAGCAATCCCCCGCCGTCAGTCGGATCGGTCCACCTTGATCTTCGTAGACGACATCAACCCAGCCACGGTAGCAGAAAATCAACTGAAACCCGACCTTATGATAATGCACCATGTCAGGGACCGGACCACCATCTGGTATACGAATGTGGCTCGCGATGATGGAACCGCCCAAACGGTCGGGGATCAAATCGCGATAATGCATGCCTGCGCGGCCAATCACCCACGGGGCCTGATCAGCAAGCCGACGCACAACGAAGCTATGGTTGGTCTCGGGCAAGATCAGCGGTGGATTGAGGGGCACGACAGAAACCTGCGTCCCGCCGGGCGATACAAGCTGCGTTTTCCCATCTGCAAACGTCTGATCATCAGTCGCAAACTGTAGCCTGCCAGCCGATTGTGCAGCATCCGCATCCAACTGAACCGCCAAGCCATGGCCGCGAAACGACGCGACTTTGGGATCATCGGCAGGATAAATGCGATCCATTTGCATGCCCAACACCTTCGTAAAAAAGCCGATGTCAGCAGTCAGGTTTGTGGTCGGCAGGCAGATTTCTGCTCTGATCTCTGTTTTTTGGGTCATAGGTCACAATTTGTCGCGCGCATTGATGATTTGCAAGCTAAGTTGATCCATGGTTTGAGCAGGCAAAACACGAAGCTTTCCTTACGTCAGGAAAAGTAGTTTAACGTTAAACAAATTATTTGGGATGGCGATATGACCGATAAAGCGAAAGAAGCACTGCGCGACGCGGCACTGCATTACCACCAGTTCCCTAAGCCAGGAAAACTGGAAATTCGCGCAACAAAACCGCTTGCCAACGGACGCGATCTTGCGCGCGCCTATTCCCCCGGTGTGGCTGAAGCCTGCATCGAAATCAAAGGTGATGCCGACACCGCCCGCGATTACACGACGCGTGGCAACTTGGTCGGAGTGGTCACCAACGGCACGGCTGTTCTGGGCCTTGGCAATATTGGTGCGCTGGCGTCAAAACCCGTGATGGAAGGCAAGGCGGTTCTATTCAAGAAATTCGCCAACATTGATTGCTTTGACATCGAACTGGACGAACCCGACCCTGAAAAGCTGGCTGAAATTGTCTGCGCTTTGGGGCCAACTTTTGGTGCGATTAATCTTGAAGACATCAAAGCCCCCGATTGCTTCATCGTCGAAAAAATCTGCCGTGAACGCATGGATATTCCCGTCTTCCACGACGACCAGCACGGCACCGCCATCGTCGTCGGCGCTGCCGCAACCAACGCGCTGCGGGTCGCCGGCAAGTCTTTCGAGGACATCAAAATCGTTTCGACCGGCGGTGGTGCGGCTGGCATCGCCTGCCTCAATATGTTGCTTAAGCTAGGCGTAAAGCGTGAAAACGTGTGGCTTTGTGATATCGAAGGTGTTGTCTACGAAGGCCGCGAAAAAGACATGACACCGCAAAAAGCCGAATATGCGCAAGGCACGACGCCCGCGACCTTGATGGATGTGATCGACGGGGCGGACCTGTTTCTGGGCCTGTCCGGTCCCGGCGTTCTGAAACCGGAAATGGTCGCGAAAATGGCATCAAAGCCGATCATTTTCGCACTTGCCAACCCGAACCCGGAAATTTCACCCGACGACGCACGCGCTGTCGCCCCCGACGCCATCATCGCAACGGGCCGCAGCGACTATCCGAACCAAGTGAACAACGTCCTGTGCTTCCCGTTCATCTTCCGCGGCGCATTGGACGTCGGCGCGACAGACATCAACGACGCGATGAAAATCGCCTGCGTTGACGGCATCGCAGCCCTCGCCCGTGAAACAACGTCAGCCGAAGCAGCCGCCGCCTATTCCGGCGAACAACTCACGTTCGGCGCAGACTACCTGATCCCAAAACCATTCGATCCGCGCCTGATGGGTGTCGTCGCGACCTCTGTCGCGAAGGCCGCGATGGAAAGCGGCGTCGCCAAACGCCCCCTCGCGGACGTCGACGCCTACAAAGCAAATCTTGACGGATCAGTTTTCAAATCTGCTTTCCTGATGCGCCCGGTATTCGAAGCCGCCCGCAGCGCCAGCCGCCGCATCGTATTTGCCGAAGGCGAAGACGAACGCGTGTTGCGCGCGGCCCAAGCGATCATGGAAGAAACCACCGAACAACCGATCCTGATCGGCCGCCCCGAAGTGATCGAAGCGCGCGCGGAACGTGCAGGCCTGAAAATCAAGCCGGGCGTTGATCTGCAAATCGTGAACCCTGAAAACGATCCGCGTTATCGCGATTATTGGAACACCTATCATGACATCATGGCGCGGCGCGGCGTCACACCAAACCTCGCCCGTGCCATCATGCGGACGAATACAACAGCCATTGGCGCAGTCATGGTGCATCGTAACGAAGCAGATTCATTGATCTGCGGCACATTTGGTCAATTCCTGTGGCACATGAAATACGTGACCGAAATCTTGGGGTCCGAGTCATTGCATCCCGTAGCGGCCCTATCTCTGATGATCCTCGAAGATGGGCCATTATTCATCGCCGATACTCAAGTCCACGCGGAACCAACGCCCGAACAAATTGCAGAAACCGTGATCAGCTGTGCGCGTCACATCCGTCGTTTTGGGATCGACCCCAAAATTGCGCTTTGTTCGCACAGTCAGTTCGGCAACCTCGACAATTCCTCTGGCCGTCGGATGCGCGCGGCAATGGAAATCCTTGACGCGGCCCCCCGTGACTTTGCCTACGAAGGCGAAATGCACGTTGATTCCGCTCTCGATGTCGAACTGCGCAATCGCGTGTTCCCCAATGCGCACCTGCCCGGCCCGGCGAACTGTCTCGTCTTCGCGAATACCGACGCGGCGTCTGGCGTGCGTAACATCTTGAAGATGAAAGGTGGCGGGCTTGAGGTTGGGCCGATTCTGATGGGTCTCGGCAACAAAGCCCACATCGTGACACCGTCCATCACAGCACGCGGTCTGCTGAACATGTCAGCCCTCGCAGGGACACCGGTTGCGCATTATGGCTGATACGCAAACGCCTGTTTTTCTTTGCTTTAAATGGGGTCAGGGGTATCCGTGCAAGTACACGAACATCTTGTATCGGGCCTTGTCCGATATAATGACGACCCCGTTTCGCATGGTCTGCATCACGGACGATACGACGGGTCTGGCCGACGGGATTGAAACACAACCGCTGCCCGAATTCGCGATTGATCGCGCGGATTGGGTCAAGGGCATGTGGCCCAAGTTATCTGCGTTTGCGCCTGGCATCATTGCGCCGGGCACACCCGTGATCATGGTCGATGTGGACGTGGTCGTCTTGCAGGATTTGACGCCCCTTTTCGATCACATCAAGCGTAAAGGCGGCCTGCATATCATTCAAGAAATCCCCGATACCCTACCCCGCATGTTCCCATCGATGTTCGGCAAACCGTTGATGTCCAATTCATCCGTCGTCGGCTTTGTTGCGGGCACGCAGGACCACCTTTTTGAGATGTTCCATGATAAGACCTACGATCAGTTACGCGAATTCCGGAACGATCAGAACTTTATCCATTACCATGCCAAAGATAAGCAATCTTGGCCCTTGGGCTGGATGCTCAGCTTTAAGAAAAGCCTCGCCTATCATTTCCCGCTCGGCCTTTTCCGACCGATAGCGCGGCCAAAGGATGCATATATCGTCATCTTCCATGGAAAACCAAATCCGGAAGACATGACCAAAGGGGCCTTCACCCGCTGGGGATCGAACGAGAAATTTGGTTATTTTCCGGTCAAATGGATCAAAGAGTACTGGCAAAAATACGTCCGCCCGACCGACATCTAATAGGCGGCACGCGCTACCCCCCATCAGATTAGTCAATAAGTTTACAATCCTTCGCTTTTCCGCGCGGACCAAGCTTGCTCCACATTACAAAACCAGCAACAAAGTTGCGTAGACTTCGGGGAGGAAGAATATGTCGTACAAAAGCGTTTATGCCGCAGCAAAAGCGGATCCTGATGGGTTTTGGCTGGAACAGGCGAAGGCCATTGATTGGGTCACACCGCCAACGAAGGCGCTGAACGACAGTAAGGCCCCACTTTACGAATGGTTCACCGATGCAGAGGTTAACGCGTGCTACAACGCCGTTGATCGTCACGTCGAAAACGGGCGCGCGGATCAGGCCGCGATTATCTACGACAGCCCGATCACGGGATCAAAAGACACGATCACCTTCGCGCAGTTGAAAGACAAGGTGGCAGGCTTGGCCGGTGCGATGCGCGACAAAGGCATCACAAAAGGCGACCGCGTTATCATCTACATGCCGATGGTGCCCGAAGCCTTAGTCGCGATGCTGGCCTGTGCGCGGATCGGGGCGGTGCATTCTGTTGTCTTCGGCGGATTTGCGGCCAACGAACTGGCCGTCCGCATTGATGACGCGACACCCAAAGCCATTTTGGCCGCCTCTTGCGGCGTCGAACCTGGGCGCGTCGTTGAATATAAGCCGTTGTTAGATAACGCAATTGAGCTTGCGAAACACAAGATCGACTTCACCATCATTCTGCAACGCGACGAACAGCGGTGCGATATGATCGCAGGGCGCGACTTCGATTGGAAAGATGTTCAAGACGGCGTCGCACCGGCCGATTGCGTGACCGTTTCGGGTGATCATCCTGCCTATATCCTTTACACATCCGGCACGACCGGGCAGCCCAAAGGCGTGGTGCGCCCGACGGCCGGTCATCTGGTCGCGCTGAACTGGACGATGAAAAACATCTATGACGTCGATCCCGGCGATGTGTTCTGGGCCGCGTCTGATGTGGGTTGGGTCGTTGGGCACAGCTATATCTGTTACGGGCCGCTGATCCACGGGAACACAACTGTTGTATTTGAGGGCAAGCCGATTGGCACGCCGGACGCAGGCACATTCTGGCGGGTCATTTCCGAACATAACGTGCGGTCCTTCTTCACTGCGCCTACTGCGTTCCGTGCGATCAAGCGTGATGACCCCACAGGTGCATTGATCAAGAACTACGATATCTCCTGTCTTCGTGCCCTGTACCTTGCGGGCGAACGCGCTGATCCAGACACGATCGAATGGGCGCAAAACGTCATGGGCGTTCCTGTGTATGACCATTGGTGGCAGACCGAAATCGGCTATCCCGCCGTTTGTAATCCAGCTGGTATTGAACCGATGCCCGTGAAAATCGGGTCCCCAAGTGTCGCCCTGCCCGGCTTCGACATTCAGATTTTGACCGATGAAGGCGAACCAATGGCTGCGGGCGAACTAGGGGCCATCGCTATCAAGCTGCCCTTGCCACCCGGAACTTTGCCGACGCTTTGGAACGCCGAAGAACGGTTCCTCAAGAGCTATCTCAACACGTTCCCCGGTTATTATGAGACCGGCGATGCAGGGATGATCGACGAAGACGGTTATCTTTACATCATGGCGCGGACTGACGATGTGATTAACGTGGCGGGCCACCGGTTAAGCACAGGCGCTATGGAAGAAGTATTAGCCGGTCACCCCGATGTTGCGGAATGCGCAGTAATCGGTGTGACGGATCAGTTAAAAGGCCAGCTGCCGATGGGCTTTGTCTGCTTGAACAATGGGTGCGAAACGCCCAACGAACAGATCATAGCCGATTGCATCAAACGTGTGCGCGATACGATTGGTCCGGTTGCGGCGTTCAAGCTTGTCGCTGTCGTCGACCGCCTTCCCAAAACACGCTCAGGTAAAATCCTGCGGGCGACGATGGTCAAAATCGCGGATTCCGAACCGTTCAAAATGCCTGCAACGATAGATGATCCTGCCATTCTGGACGAGATCAAAGCAGCGTTGCAGCCCATGGGTTACGCCGCAGACTGACAATCCAATAGCCCCCGCACTATGCGTGGGGGCTAGATCAGCGCCATACGTTCCGCCCTTTCCGGATCCGGAAACGGGCGGAAAAGCGCCATATCGGCAACCCCGACCATTTGATGAACCGTTGTATACAGGCGTTCCGTTTGTTCATCATGGGTGCCGGTAAATCGGAATGCCTGATCAAGCTGCGTCATATTTTCGACTGCGATCTCAAGTTGGAAATCACGGGCCACCGGCGCGCCAAAGCCCAATTTGCGCCGACACAATCGCCATGTCTGTATCACGCCATTGGATTGCAGGTGGGTCATCCACGCCTCGACCGCGACGGCAAAGGCCACCGCTTTTGCATCATCCTTCAGATCGATCGAGCATTGATAAAGATTCATAGACTTGTCCTTCGCTGGGTTATGCACCCTACGCAGAACTAACCTTCAAAACCGTTAAGCGAACTGTTCGCGGATCAGGCGTTCTTCTAGCCCATGGCCCGGATCGAACAAAATGCGATGCTGCACGCTTGGATCAGACCTGATTTCGACGCTCACCACATCCTTCACCGACTTGCCGTCTGCATCGGCCATCACCGGACGCTTTGCGCTGTCGATCACGTCAAAGCGCACAACGGCCCGCTTTGGCAATAACGCACCGCGCCAACGCCGCGGCCGAAACGCAGCCATCGCCGTCAAGGCCAGCACGTCCGATCCGATTGGCAGAATTGGACCGTGAGCCGAATAGTTATAGGCGGTCGATCCAGCGGGCGTGGCGACCAATGCGCCATCACACACCAGTTCCTTCATCCGCTCTTTACCGTCCACCGAAATCCGTAAACGCGCCGCCTGGGGTCCTGCCCGAAGCAATGAAACCTCGTTAATTGCCAAGGCTTCATGCATTTGACCATCGACGGTCAGGGCATTCATCACCAACGGGTTGATGACCTCTTCTTCAGCCTCTTCAAGGCGGGACCGCAAATCATCCGCGTGAAATTCATTCATCAAGAACCCGACAGTCCCACGGTTCATCCCGTAGACTGGCGCAGACAGTTTTTGGGTCGCATGCAGGGTCTGCAGCATAAAACCGTCACCGCCCAAGGCCACGATGACGTCCGCTTCTTCCTGCGGCACATTGCCATGGGCCTGCGACAAGGCAGATAACGCCTGCTGGGCCAAAGGCACCGGACTGGCAACAAAAGCGATCTGACGACGCGGCATAGCACTGAATTCCTTAACAAGTCCTATAGACATCCCCTGATCAAAGACGAAACGCAAGCAACGGATCGGAAACCAATCATGACGGGCTCATAACGATCATGGTCGTTTTGATGCTTTTGACGAAGCCCATCCTGCGTTAAGACGCTGCCAAACGTCACCAAAGGGGATTTCCCGTCATGAACGACACTGTCCGCGATACCGGCTTTTTCACCGAAACCATCGCCACACGCGACCCAGAACTGCACGCTGCCATGCAGTTGGAACTGAAGCGTCAACGCAAAGAAATCGAACTGATCGCGTCCGAGAACATCGTTTCCGCCGCCGTCATGGAAGCCCAAGGCAGTGTCCTGACAAACAAATACGCCGAAGGTTACCCAGGCCGTCGTTACTACGGTGGTTGCCAGCACGTTGATGTGGCCGAAAACCTTGCCATTGATCGCGCTAAGCAATTGTTTGGATGCGACTTTGTGAACGTTCAGCCGAACTCTGGCTCACAGGCGAACCAAGGTGTGTTTCAGGCCCTGATCAAGCCGGGCGATACCATTTTGGGCATGTCACTAGACGCTGGTGGTCACCTGACCCACGGTGCAAAGCCGAACCAATCCGGTAAAATTTACAACGCGGTTCAATACGGCGTCCGTAAACAGGACAGCCTGTTGGATTACGACGAAGTCCAAGAATTGGCGACTGAACACCAGCCAAAACTGATCATCGCGGGCGGCTCTGCGATCCCACGGATCATCGATTTCAAGCGCATGCGCGAGATTGCCGATTCTGTTGGCGCATATTTGTTGGTCGACATGGCGCACTTTGCCGGTCTCGTCGCGGCAGGCATCTACCCGTCGCCGTTCCCATACGCGCATGTGGCCACCACAACGACGCACAAAACCCTACGCGGTCCACGCGGCGGCATGATCTGCACTAACGACGAAGCGTTAGCGAAAAAGTTCAACTCTGCCATCTTCCCCGGCATCCAAGGCGGCCCGCTGATGCACGTCATCGCTGGTAAAGCTGTGGCTTTCGGCGAAGCACTGCGCCCCGAATTCAAGTCCTACCAAGAACAGGTTGTGAAGAACGCGCAAGCCCTGGCAGATCAGTTGATGAAGGGTGGCTTGGACATCGTATCCGGCGGCACAGACAGCCACCTGATGTTGGTGGACCTGCGTCCGAAAGGCGTGAAGGGCAACACAACAGAGGTCGCATTGGGCAACGCCCATATCACCTGCAACAAAAACGGCATCCCGTTTGACCCTGAAAAGCCGATGGTCACATCCGGTATTCGCCTTGGGTCCCCTGCAGGTACGACTCGCGGATTCACTGAAATCGAATTCCGTCAAATCGCAGATTGGATCGTCGAAGTTGTCGATGGCCTTGCCGCCAACGGCCCAGATGGCAACGGCGAAGTCGAAGCCAAGGTGCGCGCCGAAGTTGAAGCGCTTTGCGATCAGTTCCCGATCTATCCGGAACTCTAAAAACAGACGCCTTTCCCGATGTTTGATCGGGAAAGGCATCGCACGCAGGTCTTAACAAAAGACATACACCGTGCCACAAAACCGCATGACTGATATTGCGCCGCTCACGACGTTTCGTGGCTTTTTCCAACTCCTGATCCACTTCACGCTGAAACAGGCCTCCGCCTGCATATTTGGAATCTGTCTGCTGATCGCAATGATCGGAACGCGTATTATCTGGCAGGATGATTGGGGCTTCGCGCGGTATGACTGCTTGTTGCTCATTGCCATTGCGCTGCAAATCATCTTCCTGAAAACCGGCATTGAAAGCATGGAAGAGGCACGGGTCATCCTGCTGTTTCATATCACCGGTACGGCTATGGAGATCTTTAAAGTCCATGTAGGATCATGGGCTTACCCCGACCCCAGCCTCATCCGCATCTACGACGTCCCGCTGTTTTCGGGGTTCATGTATGCCGCCGTGGGCAGTTACATGGCGCGGGTCGTGCGGTTGTTCGATATGGAAATGACGCCCTTCCCTCCCGCTTGGATGCACTTCGGCCTCGCGTCGCTGGTCTACGTCAACTTCTTCAGTCACCATTTCGTCACCGACATCCGCTACGCACTATTCGCCGCGACCATCCTAATCTACGGGCGGACCCAAATCTGGTTCCGTGTAAGACGCCGCTGGATGTGGATGCCGCTGCCGCTGGCCGCGTTCCTGTCCAGCTTCTTTCTGTGGATCGCAGAGAACATCGGAACAGCAACCGGCACGTGGCTTTACACCGGACAATCGGCATTCGAAATGGTGCGGTTTGCAAAAATGGGGGCGTGGTATTTGCTGCTTTACGTGTCCTTCGCGACTGTCACTTTGGTCGTGCGGGTGACGCCTGAACCGGGGCAGGAAAAGCGCCCCTTAGGCTAGACCAGCCCGCGCTGCACCATCACGTAAATCACTGCAATAAAAGTGATAATCAAAACGGCAGAGACTGCGCCAAGCATATTCAGCAGCCGCCCTTTGAAACGATCGCGTGGGTCAATTGTCTTGAGGTAAGCGATGACCCTTGCGGCGGATTTACTGATCTGGCTTTGATCCACCATACGGGCCAATTTCGGGTTCTCGATCAGGGTGAGCGCATCCGCGACGCTGCGCGCGTCACGACGAATGCGGCGGGGCAAACGACGGCCCGCTTTGCGGATTTGAGCGTCGAGCGTTCGACCACGGGCACGAAGACGCGAATCGAGCAGTGCACGCATTTCATCCACTTGATTTTGAAGCATTTCTTCGGCCATTGTGGCAATATAAATGCTAGGCCTTTGGGGTCAACGCGAGAGAGGCACAATGCTGAATACCATCATTCATGGCGAACAAACTGACAAACCCACTTTGCTGATCGCGCATGGCCTTTTCGGGTCCGCGCGGAATTGGGGGGTGCTGGCGAAACGGCTGTCTGCAGACCGTCAGGTCGTCGCGGTGGACATGCGCAATCACGGCGCAAGTCCTTGGTTTGAAACGCATTCTTATGAAGATATGGCGGCTGATTTGGCTGATGTTGTGGACGCGCCTGTGGACCTTTTGGGGCATTCGATGGGGGGGAAGGCCGCGATGGTGATGGCGTTGGCGCATCCGGCAAAGATCAACAAACTGATCGTCGCGGACATCGCACCTGTCACTTACAATCACACGCAGATGGGGCCGCTACAGGCGATGCGGGATGTCGATATGGCGTCGGTCAATTCACGGGCCGATGCGAAGGCGCAGTTGAATTATCTTGATCCGGGTGTGGACGATTTTCTGCTGCAATCCTTTGATCTGAAAGAGAAACGTTGGAAGTTGAACCTTGATGTTTTGGCGACTGAGATGCCCAAGATCATCGGGTTCCCGCATGTGGATGGGACGTTTGACGGGCCGACGCTGTTCCTGTCGGGGGCCACATCGGACTACGTCAAACCGGACTACCGCCCCACGATCAAACAACATTTCCCCGCCGCTAAATTCGCGAAAATTCCGGGGGCGGGGCATTGGCTGCACGCGGAAAAACCACGCGAATTCGAGGCGTCAGTTTCGGCGTTTTTGGACATGTGATTTGCGTGCACAAGGCGTGCACAACCCGTGCACCGCGCGGTCGGGTCGCGGACGGGTAACATCTGCACCGCATAAACGGGGTTTTCCACGATAAGGACCCCCGCCATGCCGCCCAAGAAAATGACTGCCACCGACCAGAAACGCTATGCCGAAATGGTGCAGGTCGCGTCTGAAACGCTGTGGGATTTCCGGCACCCTGATTTCGTGAAATCGATCCTGCCGCGCGAATGGTCGGACATCCCGCTGGACGCAGTGCCGGAAAAAGTGCGGATCACGCTGCGGGTGGATACGGACGTGGCAAAGTTTTTCCGCAAGCTGGGGCGCGGAGTCTATCAGGACCGGATGAACACGGTGCTGCGGACGTTTATGCTGGCGCGGCTGACAGAGGTGCTGGGGACCGACGAAGGCTTCATGCTGGCCGAGACGGACGAGCTGGGGAAGCTGTACCTGTCACAGGAGGCGGATTTGCTGGCGGAAGTGGAGAAGCTGCGGCGGAAGCGGATGGGGATTGGGTGAGCATTATAAACGCGTTTCGTTCCTAGCGCTTTATTGACTTATTAAGAAAAGCACACCATATTCAGTTTAACCCAGTGCTACGGCGGCTGGTATCAGATGGTACATAATCCACCGAATGGAGCCTTTGGGCTCCATTTTTGTTAGGGGCAGTATTTAGTCCCGTAGCCATCAACGCGACCCCATGCCGATCTGTCGTATTTTACGTCTATCAATACCGGCAGAATACTTTCAGCAAAGGCTCCGAGTCGAACATCGTGCCTTTTTTGAGAACGGATATACATATGGCTAGGATGCGCGACCAAGTCACAAAGCTGCAAACCCGATATATTGTCTTTTTTGGTGCGAAATTTTAGTTGTGATCCGCGTATGCGAGAATGAATCCTCTCTACGCCTCTTTCTCCATTCAAAAAACGGGTACCATTCTGTTTCGCGTCACTGAAAACCTCTTGTAACTTCCTGTCTTTCTTTCCCTGTCGAGCTTCAGGCATTATGTCGCCAATATCGTCAACTCGTTCCAAGAACTGAACAAACTTTTCAACCATTATTTCCATCAAGTAATGGTAGGGATGCTTCTGCTCCCAATGATGCTGTCTTGTCATTTCTAGCTTGTCGATGACAACCGTAATCAATCTAAATTCAGTATTCTGAACCAAATTGAGCACTAACCCATCAAATAACTCGCGTTTCTTGTTGTCATTCAGCTGGCCAAACACAGACTTCCGCTTGACGATATCTGAGCGATGCAGATGTACTACATCATCTGGATCAAACTCAAAAACGCTATGTTTTAGTTGGCGTATTGCCGGATTAAGAAATCCCTCAACATGGGCCAATTCAACTATCACGCCGGAAAGACTCAAGAACCGGTGATTATCATTCTCTAAATGAGACAGATCATCGGTGCCAACTTCATCAAGATACAATCGGTACAAGTAACACTCCGTAAATGCCCACATCAATTAGCATGCGAGAACTACTTGAAAGCATAGCTACTAAAATAGGCTGATCAACTATCCATCTTCAACGCCGAGATAAACGCTTCCTGCGGGATGTCGACTCTACCGAATTGCCGCATCTTTTTCTTACCCGCCTTCTGTTTATCCAACAGTTTGCGTTTGCGCGATGCGTCGCCGCCGTAGCACTTGGCCGTCACGTCTTTGCGCAGCGCCGATAGGGTTTCGCGGGCGATGACTTTGCCGCCGATGGCCGCTTGGATCGGGATTTTGAACATGTGCCGCGGAATCAGGTCTTTGAGTTTCTCGACCATGGCCCGCCCGCGCTGTTCCGCACGGTCGCGGTGCACCATCATGGACAGCGCATCGACCGGTTCGTCGTTGACGAGAACGGACATTTTCACAAGGTTATCAGTCTCGTAACCGGTGAGCACATAATCGAAAGACGCGTAACCTTTTGTTACCGATTTCAGGCGATCATAGAAGTCGAACACAACTTCATTGAGGGGCAGATCATAGACAACCATCGCACGCGACCCCGCGTAGGTCAGGTCCTGTTGGATGCCGCGCCGGTCTTGGCAGAGTTTCAGCACGTCCCCGAGGTAGTCGTCGGGCACGAGGATCGTCGCCTTGATCCGCGGTTCTTCGAGGTGATCGACTGTGGTGACGTCTGGCATATCAGCCGGATTGTGCAGGTCGACCTGCGTCCCGTCCTTCATGTAGACGTGGTAGACAACTGACGGCGCAGTCGTGATCAGTTCGATGTCGTATTCACGTTCAATCCGGTCACGGATGACTTCGAGGTGCAGCAGCCCAAGGAAACCACAGCGGAAACCGAAGCCAAGTGCGGCGGAGGTTTCCATCTCAAACGAGAAGGACGCGTCGTTGAGCGCGAGTTTGTCGATGGCGTCGCGCAGGTCTTCGAACTGGCTGCTGTCCACGGGGAACAGGCCACAGAACACGACAGGCTGCGCAGGCTGGAAGCCGGGCAGCGGCGTTTCGGTACCTTTGCGTTCGGACGTGATGGTGTCACCCACCCGCGTGTCACGCACCTGTTTGATCGACGCTGTGATAAAGCCGATTTCGCCGGGGCCCAGCGTGTCGACGTTCTGCATTTCAGGCCGGAACACGCCGATGCGGTCGATCTGGTGCAGGGTGTCGTTGGACATGAAGCGGACTTTGTCGTTTTTCTTCATGCTGCCGTCGATGACGCGGACAAGAACGATCACGCCGAGGTAGCTGTCGTACCATGAATCGACGAGCATTGCCTTGAGCGGCGCATCTGGATCGCCTTTCGGCGCGGGCAGTTTTTGCACGATAGCTTCCAGCGTTTCGCGGATGCCGACGCCGGTTTTGGCCGAAACCTGGATCGCCTCAGATGCGTCTAGCCCGATGACGTCTTCGATTTGCGTCGCCACCTTTTCGCATTCGGACGCGGGCAGGTCGATCTTGTTCAAAACGGGCACGATTTCGTGGTCCGCATCAAGGGCGTGGTAGACGTTGGCCAGTGTCTGCGCCTCGACCCCTTGGGTGCTGTCCACAACCAGCAGCGACCCCTCAACCGCGCGCATGGACCGTGATACTTCGTAGGCGAAATCGACGTGACCGGGGGTGTCG
The DNA here is from genome assembly GCF_023015725.1 of Loktanella sp. F6476L. Lineage (NCBI taxonomy): Bacteria > Pseudomonadati > Pseudomonadota > Alphaproteobacteria > Rhodobacterales > Roseobacteraceae > Loktanella > Loktanella sp. F6476L. The sequence continues at coordinate 177,453 of NZ_JALKAR010000002.1, forward strand.
ATCAGGTTCAAGACATAATCCTGTCCGTCGTCCGCCGTGTAGTCGATGCGCACCGTGTTCGCCTTGATCGTGATGCCGCGTTCGCGTTCGATATCCATGCTGTCGAGCAGCTGGGCCTTCATATCGCGGGCAGCCACCGTGTTCGTCTCTTGGATGAGACGGTCAGCAAGGGTGGATTTGCCGTGGTCGATGTGGGCAACAATTGAGAAATTGCGGATATTTTTCAGGTCGGTCATGGAGCGTCAGGCCTATCAAAGAGGGGTGGTTTTCCATGGCCTGTGATGGGGGAATTTGCAAGGGGGGATAAATGCGCTTCAGCCCCTATTCGGTCCCGAAAGTACGGTCAGGAATGACAAATTGGGACGTATCCACTGTAACCGGTCGATAAACCGTTTGTTCCAGCGTCGCGTTCGTACCTTGCTCACAAGACAGGCTTGATCTTTTCGCCATCTGCATGAAATCTTCGCCGATTTCGTCCAAATAGCTACCTAAACTATAGCTATCCGAGTATGGGTCGCATTCGTGTTTATAATGCTGCTGATCGTATTCGCAGAGGTGTTCATTCAGTCGCGCGACGCGTTTGGCTTCGCAAATCACTGTTGTAGTCTCATCTTGATGTTCCGCCTCAGTGATTTCGGTCCGCTCCAGCTGAATATCCAAATTGCCGAGATACTGTCCCATTTGATTGACGTAGCCTGTCGATATCTCAGCGCGTTGCAAACCGTAGGCGATAGCGTTCGCCATGTAAGGTTGGCTTTCTTGAAATCCCTTGGCAATCAAGACTTGGGTTCCCAGATCAAACCACCGTTGGGCATTATATGGTTGAGCGGCAACGCGACGTGCTGTCAAATCAAGGGTGTCCCGCTCTAATTCGTCGGCTAGGCGGGCGCGACCAGACAAATTCGATGCCCTCTCGACCGCTTGCAGGAGCGTGTCGTTGAACGGATCGTAAGCCAAATACGTGCTAGCCGTTTCACCTGCCTGTTTTATGATATCCATCTCTAGCCAGCCCATTGGTGTGCCGCGAGTGTCAAAGACCCATCGCACGTATCTCTGGGCCAATTCGACATCTTTCGTAAATTTGGGTCCCTCTCTTTCTAGAAAGGCGCCGATTTCGTCCATGCGTTCGATGTGGTCTGCGGCAATGATCGCATTGTAGATTTCATATTCCAACTCGGGCGCTTCGGTCTTAGACAAGACCCGAGCGGCCGCCATGCGGGAAGGTTCATCGAAAGAGTTGATCCAAATCAGCAGAGCGATGCATGTGTCAACTGTCAGCCATTCTTCAGCTGGGATTTGCGGAACATAGGTTACACAGACGTTCGACACCTGATGTCCCCTCACCGCCCCATTGCGGCAAATGCATATATGCGGCACGCCTCACTGTTACAAAATTTGGCTCCAACGCCATTGTATTAGCAACAATTGCATCAATCCCTTCGGACCAGAATACTTGCATTGTACCGTTCAACATGATGACGGCATCAGACGCAGGCACATATCCCGGCGCCGCGGTGAACGCCTCAGAGGCAAGGCGAAAGGCTTCTTCTCGGAGGTAATTGAAACGGGTTAGTGCCTCGGGATGAGTATTGATAGCAGTTCTCTCACCTCGAATTCCCGATGATAATTGTCTGATTTGGAAAGACACCACCACTTTCGCGTAGATGGATTCCGGCATCGCGTCCAACCAATCGTATGTAACCGCTAAGACCTCAGGATCCGAAACGATGAGCCAGGTGTTTAATGCCCGCAGGTGGTTCGGCCGCAATTCGCCGGATGAAACGCGCCGATGAGTCTGCGCAAACAAAGCTTCGAGACCCTCAACGTCGCCTTCGTGAACCAAATCCATCAACGCATCGCGTTCGAGAAATACAGGTTCAGATTCTTGAGCCAGACAAGGCGAAGCCAAAATTAAAAGGATGAACAATAGTCGCTTCATCAATACACCTCTTAGTTAAGGATAACTGTGATCGACTAGTGCGGCTTTTTTTTCGACTAGATATCGTTGAATTTCGGGACGTGTTTCAGGCCTTATCAGGACCGTCTTGCGGCAAAACAGCCCCCGGATTCATGATGCCAACCGGATCCAGCGCATTCTTGATGCTACGCATCATTGCTAGCTTTACCGGATCACCGTATTTTGCGAGGTCACCAACTTTTAACCGTCCTATGCCATGTTCGGCACTGACCGATCCGCCAAACGAATGGCACAGGTCATGGACGCAGGTTTTGACCGCTTCGCGCATATCTTCGTAATCCGCACGGGTTTTCCCGGGCACCGGAAAGACGTTGTAATGCAGGTTTCCATCGCCCAAGTGGCCAAAGCAATTGATGCGAAAATCGCCGATCTTCGCGAGAGCGGCCGTGCCCTGTTTGATGAAGTCGGGGATGGCCGAAAGGGGAACCGAAATATCGTGCGAAGACACAGACCCGATCCGGCGGTTTCCTTCTGGAATGTTTTCGCGGACATCCCAAAACGCCTGCCGTTGTGCGACTGATTGCGCGATGACACCGTCTGTGACGAGATTCTGCGCAAGCGCTGCTTCAAACAGGTTCATCAATGCATCGTCAGGGGCCAGCCCTTTCGGCAGGCCGACGTCGATGAGCACCATCCAATCGGGTTGATCCGCGAACGGCGGCTTCACCTGCGGTCCGGTTTCCGACAAGAAATCAATCCCTTGGCGGTGGATTAGTTCAAACGCCGATAAGCCGTCACCAATGTGATCGCCTGCCATCACCAGCAGATCAAGCGCGGCGGATGGGGAATTTACGGCCATAAATGCCGCCCCAGTCTGCGCCGGTTGCGGCACCATTTTGAGCGCCGCGGCGGTGATGATCCCAAGCGTGCCTTCCGCACCAATCAAAAGGTCGCGCAGGTCGTAGCCGGTGTTATCTTTACGCAATCGGGTCAAACCGTGCCAGATTGATCCGTCCGGCCGCACGACTTCCAGCCCAAGACACAGCGCGCGCGCGTTCCCGTACCGCAAGACGTTCACGCCGCCCGCATTGGTCGCAAGCAGGCCACCGATCCGTGCGGACCCTTCCGAGGCGAGCGACAATGGGAACAAGCGGCCCACGTCGTCAGCCGCGGCCTGAACATCGGAAAGGATGCAGCCCGCTTCGGCAATCAGGACGTTTTCGGTCGGGTAGTTCGCCCGAATTTGCGTCATCCGTTCAAGCGACAGAACAATCGGTGCAGGGCCTTCTTGCATCAATTGCCCGCCGACCAATCCGGTCCCGCCGCTGTAGGGAACGACCCCGATGGCTGCGTCATTGCAAGCCTTGACGATATGCGCGACTTCTTCGGTCGTCGCAGGTGCCAGAACGATCCCCTGCCCTTTCCAACGCCCCCGCGGTTCGGTGAGATAGCTGTCAGATCCGTCTTTCACGGTCCCTTTTGAAAGGTTCAGGCCATCAATGAAGGATTTGGTCGCGGGGTTTAGAATGGACATTTCAGGTGCGGGCCCTTTCGAAAGCCGCCCACGCGGCTTCAAACTTTTCAAAATCGAACCCGGGCTCTCTTGCGGGCCCAAGGACGAGGTGTTCCGTGTCCTGCATCTTTTGAATGGCATCGGCCAATTGATCAACCACTTCCGGCGGGATCACAACGGCACCGTGACGGTCCGCGTGGATCAAATCCCCCTGCTGCACGGTCAAACCGAAGATAGTGACGGGCGTGCCAAGTTCAGTGACGTGCACAAATCCGTGGCTAGGCCCGATGGACCCCGCAATGACGGGATAATCGTCCGCCATGTCCCCTAGATCCCGCATCACACCATTCGTTAACGTGCCTGATAGCCCAAATCCCTTGTGGATCGTCGTGTTCACTTCCCCCCAGAACGCACCAATTGCATGTGGGAAATCAGCATCTTCCACGACAGCAACACTTGGCTTGCCGCCTTCAGCCATCGCTTTGTAGTACGCCATGCGACGGGCCCGAATGACGTCCGGTGGTTCGGTTGGTGGCTTCAGCGCTTGGATTTTTGCGGTGATGGCGTAGCCCACAATCGCAGGATCATCGGGCGCGGAACAGATCATCGTTCCACGTGTGAAAGCGTTAAAACCGCGTTGGCCCTGTGCCACTTCGATGGCGTTGCAAACGGTGGGCGTATCGACTGATCGCAGCAAGGTGAGCAGGTCGTCGTTCATGTATCCTCCAACCAGCGGCTCAACGCCGCCGTCGTTTTCTGGGGTTGTTCCAAAGTCGGCAAATGTCCTGCGTTTTCGATGACTTGCAGGACGCTACTTGAGAGTAGATCGTGCATAAGTTCATGTCTGTGGACCGGGCATAATGCATCATCGCGTCCACACAGCACCAAAGCGGGGACTGACGCCGATCTTAGCGTTTCGGTTTGGTCAGGACGGCTGGCAAGGGCCTTAGATTGGTTAATAAAAGTCGCGGGGCCGAGAGAGGCTGCCATGTCCATACACAGATCAAGGATATCTGCGCGATGCGGACCGTTGGCCAGATAGTGCGGTTTCATCTCGTCACGTATGACGTCCAAAAGATGCCCGTCTTGTACTTTTTCAATCTGACGCGTGCGTCGGGCGCGAATTGCATCCACCTCAGCCAATGGGTTGGTGTCGAGCAAGGCGATCCGGTCTACCCGAGACGGCGCCTGCCGCAGAATTTCCATCGCCACGATGCCGCCCATGGATAGGCCAGCTAGCGCGAACACAGGCGGCGCCCCCTGCAAAATATGGGCTGCACAGGCCGCGATGCTATCTGTTGTAAGAGCGGCCACGTGAACCGCGCGCTGCGCCGAGAACGTCGCGATTTGCGGCGCAAACAGCCGCGCATCGCACATCATTCCCGGCAGCAGCACAAGCGGTGTCATCCGACCAATGCCGCACCATCCGACATTGCTTTCAGCTTTGCATAAGCGATATCCGGATCAATTGAACCAAACCCAGCAAATGTTCCAAATCCACAATCTGATCCGGCAATGACGCGATCGGACCCTACGATTTGTTGAAAACGATCAAGGCGTTGCGCGACCAGTTCGGGGTGTTCCACAAAATTGGTCGTTGTATCAACCACACCAGGAACAAGAATTTTGGTGTCAGGGATGTCGGCCTTACGGTCGCGGAACGTTGTCCATTCGTGACCATGCCGCGGGTTGGACGTTTCGAACAAAACGTAATCCGCCTTCGCCGACATCAACGTGTCAAACATGGTATCCATCGGAATATCGCAAACATGGGGGCCTTCGTAATTGCCCCAACAGATGTGAATGCGGACCTTGTCGGACGGAATATCCTGCAGGGCATGATTCAGCGCTTCGACATGACCGGCCGCAATTTTCGTAAACTCCGCATCGGAAAGGTCGTTGAAAAGCATGTGCTTAGCAAGCGCAAGGTCAGGGCAATCCAGCTGCAGATCAAGGCCTGACGCTACGATGGTCTCATATTCCGCCTTCATGGCATCGGCGAGTGCTGCCAAATAGGCTTCGCGAGACTTATAGTAATCATTTTGTAAGAAAAGAGAGATAACACCGGGGGATGCGGCGTTCATGAAGCCGCGATCGACGTTATGTTTCACCATCGCAGCTTTCAGGTTTGCGATATCTTTTTGGAGTTCGCCTTGCCCTTTTGATTTCACTTCCCCGACGCACATCGGACGCGCATATTTTGGGGTCCCGCCATCGTCGGCGAGCCGTTTTAGGAATCCCGGAAATAACTTAAGATCGCTTGGCGCATTACGCGGGCTGTCGCCGTCAAAACCTGTGTAGCGGTCTTTCACGTATGTCGCATAGCTGATTTTGGACGTCTCACCGTCGCTGACGATGTCGACACCTGCTGCGACCTGCCGCGCGACTGTCGCGTCAACTGCTTCGGCCATCGCCATATTGAATGCAGTTTGGTCGAAGGGTTCGTTATTTTCGCGCGCGAAAATGAAGTCGACCACGTTCTGGGTACGCGGAAGACTACCAACGTGTGTCGTAAGAATACGAGCCATTTGTTATCCAAATATTTGTTATTGTTGCATTATAAATAGTGCATCGGTCAAAGCAGGTTCTACCCAAGCCATGTCGAACCGGCTGGATCGTCGTTCGAAAACACACGGTACAAGGACGCCTCGCCTGTCATTGCCGGATACAAGGCATGTGGCGTGCTGGGCGGAATGGCAGCTGTGTCGCCGGGATTTAGGCTGGTCGTGCCACCCGCAAAATCCAAACGCCAATGTCCGCGCATCGGCATCAGGATCGTGTGATGATGGTGTGTCTGCAGTTCATCCGAAATCGAATTGCGCGACAACAGCTCTACCTCGAAACCAGGTTTGTCGGGCAATACGCCGTCAACGCCGATGACTTTGGCAGGTTGTTTGTCGGCGAACGCCATCAAATCCCAGTATCGCGCGACGTGCCGCGGCACGACATCCAAGGTCGAAGGTTCGGGGAAATTGGCGAGCTCTGCTTCGGTCAAAACTGGCATCGGGTTTACACCATCGGGCAAAGACGCGCCTTTCTTGGTGTCGTATAATTGCCCGTTTTCGCCCAAGACGAGCCCATGTTCTGCTGCGTCTTCAATGACTTGCGGCGCCCATGTGACACCGCCGCCAGCGTCGTCGCCACCAAGGATCGCCATTATCATCCCGTAGTCAGTCCCGATGTTTTCAAAACCTCGGAAAATGCCGGTTGGAATATTAATGATGTCACCCTCTTCCAATACGACTTCGCCGGCAGTTCCCCAACGGCCCCAGAAGAACCGCCAACGGCCTTTCAGCGCAAAAAACACCTCGGCCGTTGTATGGCTGTGCAAGGAATTGCGGCACTTCGGCGGCTGGCCAGCCGCACCGATATTGAAACCCGGAGTGTCGGCGATATGCACATGTTGGTCAGCAGATTCGGACACACCACCGCCAATAATCGTGAAGTTTTCCTTCTGATCAGACCCCGGCGTATGGGCGTCGATGAAGGCGGTCTTGCACGGGCGCAGATCGCCGTAGCGCACGATCCGTGCTTCCATTTCAGCAGGCGTCATGATGTTTCCTCGCGACTATTTATTGAATGAAACCGTTTGAAAGTAGTCACTTACACGGCCCCCATCAAAATTTGCTTCCAGATTGCAACTTCGTCATAAAGCGCAAACTCGCGGCGCAGCCCCACGCCATCCGTCCCGAATGGGCCAAACTCTGCGTGGCACATGCCCATGATATGAACTGGCGCGCCGGTCGGTTCGCCAAACGTCCCCCATCCGTCGTGGATGCCATCGAGCGACCACCGGACGGCTGCCCGCGGTGAAAGCATGTCGGCGTCCATGCCAATCTGATGGTGGATTTTGAACGTCGCATTCGGGAAAGACGACCGCAGGCCAACCCAGAACGCGTCACACCCTTCGCGCCCGATAGACGTCACAGCCCCGGCGTATTCGCCGATCACGGCCCTGTCGTAATTCCTTGTAATCGTGGTGAAATCTTTATCCATGAGCCGTGTCAGGATGTCGGCGTAGCGTTGCCCCCAGGCGTTGTCATTTCCCGTGCCTTTGTAGTCACCGGCGATGTCGTTCGCAGGCGAAAAGACGGGTTTCGCAAGGGCTGCGCCACCTTCTTTGTCGATCAAGCCTGCCGCAAAGGTTTTCGGATCGAACCCCAATTGACGGACCAAACCACCGTAATCGCGCACCAACCATTCATCATAGATCGTGTCGTCTTTTGCTGCGCAATCGGCGATCACGCGCACAACCCATGATTTATTCGTGGCTTTGCCAAACTGGCCATCTCTTGTGTGCGTCGCCTTAGTCAAAAGCCTATGCGAGGACAGAAATCCGGCGTCTTCATCGCCTGACCAGATCACATCCTCACCGAACAATTCGCGGTCAGGAAATTCATTAATCGTCGCCATTGTCGCGGCAATCGTCGCTTGGTTGCCCACTGAAACGCCCATCGGCGTCCGTACAGGAATGTCGGGCGCGTAGTAACGATTGAGCGTTTCCACCCCGCGATCTTCCCAAATTTCTTTTGTCACACCAATGATATAGTCGGGAAAATCTTTCCACTTGGCCTGAAAACCCTTCATCATATCGTTCCTTTTGGTGGGCGCGTTGTGCCGCGCTGAATAAGTGGGCCGTCAAAGACGATGCGGCTTGGCGCGATTTCACCTTCGCCGATTTGCCCGATGATCATTTCAACCGTTGCGTTGATCATGCGGACCAAAGGTTGGCGGACCGTCGTCAAATTATAGGCTGGCCAAGCGGCAAGCGGTACATCATCGAAACCGATGATCGCCACATCGCGAGGCACGTCAAGGTTGAGTTCAAATCGACACGTATCAAGCACGGCAAAGGCCATATGATCGTTTCCGACAAAAATGGCATCGGGCGGTGACGGGCTGTTCATCAGGTCGCGCGCCGCTTGTGCCGCAATCGCACGGTCGTATTTTCCGTCGATGATCGCCGTCGGTTCTTGATTGTGGCACTGCAATCCTTCGATCAAGCCCTGTTGTCTATCGCGACCGGTCGATGACCCAGCCCAACCGGAAATGTGCGCGATGTTTTTATGGCCAGCCTCGACGAGGAAATCCGCAACTTTGCGCCCTGCTGCCACATTGTCAGAAGTGACAGAGCCAACGTCGGCGCCATCTTGGCTGCGGTTGAACATGACCACTGGAATGCCCGCCGCTTTGCAACGATCTGTTAAGTCGGACGACATACCGACAGACGCGGTGATGATCCCATCTACCTGATAATCAAGCAGTTCTTGGATCACTTCATCAATTTCACGCTTGGTGTTTGAAGCTGTGAAGACAAGGACATGATAGCCCTGTTCCTGCAATGCATTGGACAGATGTTCCAACGCCAGCGGGTAAAATTGGTTATCAAGGTAAGCGACAACTAGACCGATGATGCGGCTTTTGCCGGTAATCATCGCGCGCGCCATCATGTTGGGTCTGTACCCCAATTCGACAGCTGCTTTCTTAACCTTTGCGACTGTTTTCGCGCTCGCCGATGCACCGGGGGTGAACACGCGGCTGACCGCTGATTGTGAAACGCCTGCCCGTTCTGCGACCTGTAGGGATGTGATCCGATCATGCTGCATCAGTCAGCCGTCCACCCGCCATCAATCAACAGATGCGTACCCGTCATCAGCGCGGACGCGTCGGACGCTAAGTAAACAACGGGGCCCATGATATCTGTCACCTCACCTACGCGCCCTAATTTGATCTTTTCTTCCAGCCACTTAACCTTTTCCGGATCCTGAAACGTGGCTTCGGTCAGGGCCGTGCGGATAAAGGTTGGACAGACAGTGTTCACACGAATTCCCTTAGGGGCCCATTCAATCGCCATTGCTTTGGTGAAGCCTTCGACGCCGTGTTTTGTGCCGCAGTACACCGCCCGATCGATCCCACCGACATGCGCCATCTGCGATGTCACGTTGATCAATGACCCCGGTTTGCCCGCCGCGATAAGGTCTTTTGCGACGGCCTGCGTTAAGAAATACGCGCCCTTGAGGTTAAGCGCACTGACAGCATCAAAATCTTCTTCCGTCGTGTCGAGCGCTGGTCCGTGCCGCGCAAGTCCGGCCGAATTGACCAGAATATCAAAGGGGCCGTGTTCTGCGACTTGCGCTTGGGTCGCGGGAATATCGGACACGTCCATCTTGAAGGATTGCGCGCTGAGCCCTGCCGCCTGCATCGCCTTAACCACGTTTTCAAGTTTATCGGTTGAACGGGCGGTCAATGTCACATCGGCGCCCGCCTGCCCCAGCGCCACCGCGCAGGCCAATCCAATGCCGGACGATGCGCCAGCGACAAGCGCGCGCTTTCCAGAAAGATTGAAAGATGGGGTCTGCGGCAGTTGCATGTCGTGATCCTTGTGTCGCTTTTGGCAAGACCAATGAAGGCCCGCCCAAAGCGGAATTATTCGGCGGCGGTTCCATACGGCACGTTTTTACCGCCGTACCGACGGACGCGGACATTACATTGTTCGGCATGTCCCACAAATCCTTCCAGCATGCATAGCCGCGATCCGTAGGCACCAATTCGTGCTGCGGCTTCATCCGTCGTGATCCGCTGGTAGCTGTGTGTTTTCAAGAACTTGCCAACCCAAAGCCCGCCGGTGTACCGACCCGCCTTTTTGGTGGGGAGCGTGTGGTTTGTTCCGATAACCTTGTCGCCGTTGGATACGTTTGTGCGCGGCCCAAGGAACAAAGCACCGTAGCAGGTCATGTTATCGAGGAACCAATCGTCGCGGTCCGTCATCACCTGAACATGTTCAGACGCGATGTCATCCGCGACGGCGAGCATTTCGTCGTAGGTGTCACATACGATCACCTCGCCATAGTCGTCCCACGATGTTTTTGCCGTTTCACGTGTTGGTAAGATTTCGAGGATACGGTCGATTTCAGCCAAGGTATCCTTGGCCAGTTTTTCAGAATTTGTGAGGAGAACAGCGGGTGAATTATACCCATGCTCCGCCTGCCCTAGCAGATCAGTCGCGCAAAGTTCAGCGTCTGCGGCGGTTTCATCGGCAATAACCATGGTTTCGGTTGGTCCGGCGAACAGATCGATGCCGACGCGCCCGAAAAGCTGCCGTTTTGCTTCTGCGACGAATGCATTTCCCGGCCCGACAATCATATGCACTGGATCAATTGTTTCGGTCCCAATGGCCATGCCACCCACGGCCTGCATCCCACCAAGGACGTAGATTTCGTGTGCCCCGCCCATGTGCATGGCGGCGACAATCGCTGGATGCGGTGCGCCATTTTGCGGCGGTGCGGATGCCACGATCCGTGGGACACCCGCGACGGACGCTGTGAGAACCGACATATGGGCCGAAGCAACCATCGGAAATTTACCGCCCGGAACGTAGCAACCCACTGATTGCACGGGGATATTTTTATGCCCCAAGATGACACCCGGCTGGGTTTCAACTTCGATATCGGTCATGGATGCCCGTTGCGCTTCGGCGAAGGTACGGATCTGGGTTTGTGCGTATTTGATGTCTTCCATGTCGCGCGCGCTGACTTTGGACATCGCGGCTTCGATATCGGATGGGGTCAGACGAAACGAAGGGGGTGTGTAATTGTCGAACTTTGCCGACAAGTCACGGATCGCGGCGTCACCGCGCGCCTCGATGTCCTTGAGCGTGGTTTCGACAATGCCCCGCACCTTTGCATCATCTTCTTGGCGTTCCGTTTCCGGCTTGCCCGTTTTTAGATAACGAATGGTCATGACAAACGGTCTCCTGTTGTCGCGTCGAACAAGTGACAGATTTCGGCAGGAATGGTGGCATGTACGGTATCGCCGATCTTTGTGCGGTAGTCCTTGCCAGATTTCACGGACAAGATTGTGCCGCCTGCCCGCATCGTGACCATTGTGGCCTCGCCCAACAGTTCGAGCGAGTAAACCTTTGAATTTGCTTGTGCTTCGCCGTCGGCGACAGTCGCGTCCTCTGCACGGAAACCCAGCGTGACTGGCCCCGAATGCTGCGTCGACAGGCCCGTGATCACGACCTTATCCGCCGTGAATGTCCCGCCTTCCATGACGCCGTTGATCAGGTTCATCGCAGGTGATCCGATGAAGCCTGCGACGAATGTATTTGCGGGCTGATCGTAGATATCGGTCGGCGTCCCAACCTGCTGCACCACGCCTTTGTTCATCACGACAACGCGGTCGGCGAGCGTCATCGCTTCGATCTGGTCGTGCGTTACGTAGATCGTAGTTGTTTTGAGTTCGTGGCTGAGGTTTTTGATCTGCGCCCGCGTCGACACTCGCAATTTGGCATCGAGGTTGGACAGAGGTTCGTCCATCAAAAACACGTTTGGTTCGCGCACAACGGCACGGGCAAGCGCCACGCGTTGCCGTTGACCACCGGACAGTTCCGCAGGTTTGCGATGCAAGAATTCATCAAGTTCAACCATGGCCGACGCGCGTTTGACTCGGTCGTCATGTTCGCTTTGTGGAATCCCGCGCACCTTTAACGGAAAGCGGATGTTTTCGTAAACGTTCATATTCGGGTAGAGCGCATAGGATTGGAACACCATCGCCACGTCGCGATCTTTGGGTTCGAGGTCATTGATCCGCTTGCCGTCCACAAGGATATCGCCGCCAGACGCGTCCTCTAATCCCGCGATCATCCGCATGGTCGTTGTCTTGCCGCAACCCGATGGTCCAAGCAACACCAGAAACTCTTGATCGGCGATCGTCAGGTCAAATTCCTTCACGCCGACAAAGTCGCCCCAGCGCTTGGACACCTTTCGAAGTTGGATTTCTGCCATGATCGCCCCTCGCGATTGCATACGTTTGCAAAATCTTGGCGCGAATCTGGATGCGTGGCAAGACCCTTTTTTCATTGACGCAATTCTGCAGCGCGGCGAAACGAAATGTCTTGCCAAACCGCACATTGAGGAGGTTAACTTGCAAACGTATGCAATGCGGTCGCGATTCGATCACGGCCGATGACATATGACTTTGTGGTCGCACGGCCGCTTTTAAAATGCGCCGGACCAACCCGGCCACCACAGATCCAACCGGGAGTTTCTTGGAATGAAAATGTTAAAGACAGCACTGCTAGGGACCGCGATTGCCGCCGTCGCTGGTACATCTGCACTGGCCGACGGCCATGCCTGCGCCATTGATGCCGGACGCCTGAGCATCATCGGGAATGAGTTCCCGGCCATCCAATCAGTATCCGCCGCCGCGCTTGAATGTGCCGCTGGCGCCGATGAAACCGCGTCCAACCTGACTGCAGACCACCAGACGCTGAACGTCGCTGGCATGTCTGGCAATCCAGCAGAATACACATCTGCGATTGTAGCGAATTCGTCCATCGTGGCGCTGATCAACGAAGATGTCATACAGCCGCTTGACGGCTTGGTCGCTGAATATGGCGCAGATATCCCTGCCCATCAGTTGATCACAGTGGACGGCAAGATCATGGCCGTCGCATTTATGGCGAACGCCCAGCACCTTGTTTATCGTAAGGACGTGCTTGAGCAAATCGGCATGGATGCGCCCACATCTTACGAAGGCGTACTGGAAGCTGCCGAGAAAATCCGCGCCGAAGGCATTATGGAAAACCCTGTTGGGGGCGCATATGCGGCGGGTTGGAACCTCGCGCAGGAATTCACCAACATGTATATCGGGACCGGCGGTCAATTCTTTGAACCGGGCACCGCGAACGTATCCATCAACAACGCCCAAGGCGTTGAAGCGTTGGAAATGATGAAGGCGCTGACTGCCTACATGAACCCAGACTACCTGACGCACGATTCCAACGCGACATCCGCGGAATGGGAAGCGGGCAACGTGGCGTTGATGAACATGTGGGGCAGCCGGACAGGCGTTCTGATGGACGACGAAGGCGCGGAAGAAGTTGTGTATAGCAACACCGCTGTTGGCGGTCCATTGACTGTTGGCGACAGCGGCACGCCTGCGACGACACTGTGGTGGGACGGCTGGACTGTTGCAAAGAACATCAGCGACGCGGATGCGGCGGCCACGTTCCAGGCATTGGCACACGCCACATCACCTGCTTTGCTGAACGACGAAACCATGTCCCAAGCCGTATGGTTGATGGACGGATTTGAATCCCAGCCTGTGAACGAAGGCGTTTTGGCGTCCGTTGCAGCTGGTTCAACACCGTACCCGATGGTGCCGTTCCAAGGTCTGCTGCACACAGCGCTTGGCGACAACATCGCTGATTTCTTGCAAGGCGACGAATCTGCAGAACAGACGCTTGCGGACATCGAAGCGGCCTACACAGCCGCTGCGACCGAGCAGGGTTTCTTGCAGTAAGACAATTCTCGCGGGGGGCTTTGCGGCCCCTCGCACACCTCATTTCCAAGATCATTTAGATGGCCGGGGGCCCTTGCCATGAAACATTCATCTTTCTTCTGGTTTGTTTTGCCATCGGCCATCTTGATGCTCTTGTTTATCGCATCATCCGTCGTGTCCGTTGTGACCCAGTCACTTTACACGGCCCACGAACAGGTGATTATCGAGGTCGAAAACTGCGGCCCGTTTGGTTGCACCGTAGCCCAATCCGTTAACCAAGAGGCCACCCAAGCCCTGCGCGACGCTGAACCATTGGGCAAATGGGCCGGGCTCGACGTTTACAAGGACCGTAACCACCTTGCTGTCGAAGACGTAAAGACCGCGTGGATCGAATCCGACGGATTGCCTGATTTCGCGAACGCCTTGATGAACCTGCCGTTCTACGACGCGTTGGCCTTCACCCTGACCTACACCGCCATTGTGACCCCGCTGACGTTGATCTTGGGCTTTGCCATCGCGGTTGCCATCAATTCGGTCGCAACCGCCCTGAAAGGCCCGACGATCTTTTTCTCGTTGTTGCCATTTATCGTGACCCCGCTGGTCGGGTCGTTGGCGATTTTCTGGATGGTCGATGCGCGCGGTATTTTGGGCAGCGGATTACAATGGCTGTCAGGTGATCCGACCCTATCGGTCAAGGCAAACACGACGCTGATGTGGATCATGTTGATGTTTTACGGGGTATGGCATTCGGCGCCGTTCGCCTTTGTCGTCTATTACGCGGGCCTGCAAACGGTGAACCAAGACACGATCGAAGCAGCGATGATTGACGGGGCCAGCCGCTGGGAACGCATCCGTTACGTCGTGATCCCTCATCTGTTCCCGCTGACGACGTTCATTGCGTTGATCCAGCTGATGGACAATTTCAGGGTGTTCGAGCCGATCATATCGTTCAGCGCACAGGCCCACGCACGATCACTTTCAATCGCGATTTTCAGCGACTTGGGGGGCGAAACACGATTGCTATCGTCCGCCGCGGCCACGTCTGTGCTGACGATCATTGGCGTTGCGATCCTGCTGTCGCCGGTGCTGGTCCGCACCTACCGCGACTTTGGTAAAGACTAAGGAGACGACCATGTCCACTGCAACCCGCCGTCCCCTGCCCGTCCAATTGATCGCGATGGGGTTCCTGATCATCTGGTTGATCATGGCCGCCTTCCCATTCTTGTGGACCCTGTGGGGATCGTTCAAAGTCGAAGGCGATTTCTTTTCCAAAGCGGATTGGGCCCAATCCTTGACCGGCGAACTGACGCGGGTCGAAACCGGCGGGCCATTCACCGGCGATGGCTATCACGGGGCATGGGTGCAGGAAGAATTCTGGCGTGCTGCCTTTAACAGCCTGATCGTCTGCTTTTTTACGGTCACGATTTCGCTGACCTGCGGAACATTGGGCGGGTATGCCTTGTCGCGATCCACCTATCGCTACGCATTCTGGTTCCTGTTGTTCGCGCTGATCTTTCGGGCGATGCCACCGATCACGCTGGTGTCCGGCTACCTGCTGCCGTTTTTCGAATGGAACCTGTGGGGGCGGCTATCAACAACCATCATCGTATTGGTCGCGATCAACCAGCCATTCACGCTGTGGATGCTGCATGCGTTTTTTAAAAACATCCCAAAGGATTTGGACGAATCTGCCATGGTGGATGGTTGCACACGGTTCCAAGCGTTCCGCCATGTCATCATCCCTGTCATGTGGCCAGGGGTTATCACAACGGGTCTGTTCAGCTTCCTGCTGGCCTATAACGACTTCGCCGTGACCTCTATGTTGCTGTCAAAAGAGAACCAAACGATGGTGCCGAAACTGGCGTCCTTCCTTGGGACAACCCAAACAAAAGGCAATGTCATGTTCGCGGTCGCGGCCGTTGTGTCGATTACCGCACCGCTGTTTGTGATGATCATGTTCTTCCAGCGTCAGATCGTATCCGGTTTGACCGCAGGCGCGGTGAAAGGCTGACCCATGTCGTTCCAAGAAGCAAAGCAAGTCGTCCGCGACCATTATGCAGCGCTTGCATCCGCAACATCCGAAACCGTCGCTGATCGACTGGCCGAAAACACGACGCCAGACTGGCACTGGCGCGGGATGCATCCATTTTATGAACATCACGGGGCCGCAGCGGTCGCCGCGAACTTCTATGAACCGTTTTTGTCCGCGATGACAAAGGTTCAACGGCGCGAAGACATCTTCTTCGCAGGCTTGAACATGATTGACGGGTACACATCCACATGGGTCATGTCGATGGGGCACCTGATGGGGCTTTTTGATGCGCCATTTCTCGGGATACCGCCGACCCGCAAAATCGTCATGCTGCGCTACGCCGAATTCAATCGCGTCGAGAATGGCAAGATCGTCGAAACCGCGCTGTTTATCGACCTGTTGCACCTGATGCAGCAGGCGGGCGTTTACCCGCTGCCGCCGCAAACGGGCATGCATCTGATCCAACCCGGACCAATGACCCACGATGGTTTGCAATATGTCGACGCGCCAGAACAGGCTGGCAAGGACACGCTCGACCTGATCAATCGCATGATCGGTGATATCCAAGCCAATTCGAATAGCAAAGAAAATGCGGCACCCCGCGACGCGACCCCGCAGGAAGAATTAGCCCAATGCTGGCACGACGACATGCTGTGGTGGGGACCCGAAGGGATCGGTGCCACATACACGATCGACCGCTACATCGCGCAGCACCAACGACCTTTCCGCACCCAACTTGGGGAACGCGAATTCCACGGGCACATCACGCGGCTGGCCGAGGGCAATTATGGCGGATTCTTTGGGTGGTCGAACCTGTCCGTCGTGCCGCTTGGCGGATATATGGGCCTGCCTGGTGACGGCAAAACACGGGCGGAGATGCGGGTTGTCGATATCTACCGGCGCGATGGCGACAAATTAGCCGAGAACTGGATCTTCATCGACATTCTGCATTTTCTTCACATGCAGGGGCTGAACGTCCTTGATCGCATGCAGACGGTGTAACTGCTTCTTTTGGTCATAAATATCTCGGGGGATTGGGGGCTGGCCCCCAAATCGATTCTTCACGAAAAATCGTAGCTACTGCACGACAGGTCGATCTTCGACAAAGGCACGCATGTCGTCAAAAACATCCGGTCGTGTAAAGAACAACAGATGCCCCTGTTCGGGATAGCCATAAATCGCGACGTCGCCGATTTTTTTGGAAAAATCGTAGGTCTGGCGCGTTGAAAAGACGCGGTCATTCAGACCAACAAAGAACGCGACGGGGATCCCGTTCAAATCCAAATCGTCGGGCACCTGAAATCCCGGCAGGCCCAAGGTATGCGCCAACGCCACTGCCGGATCGAGCTTGACGATGATCTTTTCACCTGCCGCAATATCGCGGGACAAGCGGTCTTCGAATGACGGATCGTCTAGGGCATCCGGCCCGTACAAAAGGCCCGCCCAGAACCGTTTCCACACAGTTTGTCGCCGCAGCGACCCGGTCGCGATCATCGCTTTGACGATGTCTTCCACGCCGCGAAAAACGGTGCTCAACCCGCCGCCGTGTTCCACAGCCGTCGACATCGCTGCTACGCGCACATCACGGTCGCCGGTAATCTGGGGCGCGGTTAACAAGGCGATTGGTCCGCCTGTCGAATATCCGATCAGCGCGACGTCCTTGTCTGGATAACTATTGGCAAATGCAGCGATCCGTTCTGCTACGGTCGCGGGATGAATCAAGTGATCGTTCGGCATCCCGTCCAACCCCGGAAAACGGTACATGGCACGCGCATAACCTGCGTCATCCCAGTCACCGGTCGCTTCGAAAATGTCGATCGACGCAAGCGCCCCTGGAATAAAGATCGCGATTTTGTCTGAACGGGCGATATCATGGGCGTCGTACAAAAGCGGATCAATCGCGCTTTTGCGCGCTAAAGGCACCCCGCATGCGGTTACGCAGACCAACACCATCATGATCAGGATCTTTTTCATGTCGCCACGCTACTCTTGTTCAGCAATTGGTCAACCACCCCTAACCGGCGTCGGTCTTCCCGCGCCGATCAAATCGCAGGTTCGCGTATAGAACATGGTTACGCCAGCGCCCGTTAATTTGAAGATAAGACTGCGCCACGCCTTCGTATTTGTATCCGCATTGCTCCAATAATGCGCGCGACGGCGTATTTTCGGGCAGGCATCCTGCCTCGATCCGGCTCAGATCGAGTGACACGAAGGCATAATGTACCATCGCTTCAATCGCTTCGCGCATATAGCCCTGCCGCGCGAACCGTTCCCCGATCCAGTATCCTGTGGTCCCTGCTTGGGCGGGCCCACGCCGGATATGATCCAGCGTAATCGCCCCCAGCAGCATCTGATCTTCGCGCCGCGTGATGAACAACGGGACCGCCGTCCCGGACGAGATTGACCTTTGCGCCCAATAGACACGGTTTGTGAAGGATTTGCGTGTCAGGTGTTCGGGCGCCCACGTCGGTTCCCAAGGCGTCAAGAAATCGCGGCTTTCCGCGCGCAATGTCGCCCATGGCCGAAAATCGGCATGGGTCGGTGGGCGAAGTGTCAAACGTTCGGTTTCAAGCCGGACTTTCCGTTTGACGCCCAACATTACGCGGCAAGCCGCGCTTTGAGTGCCTCGAGCGTTGGTGCCGCTTCGGCGGGTCCATACAGCGCCATGGCCGCACCTGGGTTCGTGGCTAGATCACCTGCGAATGCTTTCACATCACCTGTTGTCACGCCGTCGATAAACCCGATGGTTTCTTCCAATGTCGGAATGCGATCCCAGATCGACATGAGCCGCGCCAGACGTTCTGCGCGGTTTGACGGGCTTTCGAGCCCCATCAAAAGACCCGCTTTCATCTGCGCCCGTGCGCGCGCCACTTCTTCAGCGGTCATATCGTCGGCTGCGCGTTTCATTTCGTCCATCGTGATATTGGCAAGCTGTTCGATTTGTTCGGCACTTGTGCCCGCGTAAATCGTCGTAAGGCCCGTATCTTCGTAGGCGCCGGCCTGCGCGAAGACCGTGTAGCACAGGCCCTGCTTTTCGCGCACTTCTTGGAACAGGCGCGATGACATTCCGCCGCCCATCACCGATGAATAGATTTGCGCCGTGTAGATCGCGGGATCGCGGTAGTTTGGTCCTTCAAGCGCCAAGGCGAAATGGACCTGTTCCAGATCCTTGATCTCGCGCCGTTCACCGCCGCCGAAGGCGGCTGGTTGGATCAGGTTCGTGGGGCGCTGGATTGGGGACAAGTGACCGAACAGCTGCTCTGCCTGTTTCACAATCGCGTCGTGATCAACGGCACCCGCCGCCGCGAGGATCATCTGGTTCGGCCCGTAATGTTCACCGACAAAGGTATTCAAATCCTCGCGCGAGAAGCTAGAGACCCGTTCAGACGGCCCAAGGATCGTACGACCCAGTGCCTGATCGGGATATGCCACTTCTTGCAGCCAATCGAAAACGATGTCGTCGGGCGTATCGTAGGCTTGACCGATTTCTTGCAGGATCACGCCGCGTTCGACTTCAATCTCTGACGGATCGAAAACTGGGTTCAACAGAATATCCGCGATCACATCCAGCCCAAGCGCCACGTCGTCTTCGAGAACACGGGCGTAATAGGCCGTCATTTCGCGCGACGTGTAGGCGTTGATGTAGCCGCCAACGTCTTCAATGGCTTCGGCAATTTGCAAGGCGCTGCGGGTTTTGGTCCCCTTGAACGCCATATGTTCCAGAAAATGCGCGATGCCGTTCTGTTCGATCCGTTCATGCCGCCCACCGGCTTGCACCCAAATCCCGATAGAGCTGGATTTCAGGCCCGGCATGCTTTCCGTGACGATCCGAAAACCGTTGGAAAGTGTGTGCAGTTCAATGCTCAAGATGTGATCCGTTCTTTGATGACCGCTTGCAGTGCGGAAAGGTCGTTGGCGCAACGTGTTACGCGTTCTGGGCGGTCATATAGGTCTGCCATGCGCGGCGGAAGGGGGGCCATCACGCCAGAGGCAGCTTTCACCGCATCGGGGAATTTCGCAGGATGCGCGGTGGCCAGCGTGATCATTGGTGTGGTGCCAAGATGGTCTTCGGCCACGTGGGTGCCGACAGCCGTGTGCGGGCACAACAATTCGCCGTGCTGCGCGAGGTATGTTTTGATCGTAGCAGAGGTTTCTTCTTCGGATGCGCGGCCCGATTTGAAGGTGTCTTTCAACATCTGATAGGCGCCTTGGCTGATCTGGAAACCGCCCGATTTCAGGTCTTCCATCTGGCCTGCAACGGCTGCGCCGTCTTGGTCGTATGCGTAGAACAATGCGCGTTCAAAGTTCGACGACACTTGGATATCCATCGACGGGCTGATTGTCGGTTGAACGCCTTCTTTGGTGTAGCTACCGGTTTCCAGCGTACGGTGCAGGATATCGTTGCGGTTTGTGGCTACGACCAAGTCTTTGATCGGCAGGCCCATTTGTTGTGCAATGTAACCTGCAAAGATGTCGCCGAAGTTGCCTGTCGGCACGGTAAAGCTGATGTCACGATGCGGTGCGCCAAGGGATACTGCGGAGGAGAAGTAGTAGACAACCTGCGCCAGAACACGGCCCCAGTTGATGGAGTTCACGCCTGCCAGCTTGACGTCTTCGCGGAAGGCGAAATCGTTGAACATGTCTTTCACGGCGGCTTGGCAATCGTCGAAATCGCCATCGACGGCAATTGCGTGCACGTTGGATTCGGACGGTGTTGTCATCTGCCGACGCTGCACTTCGGACACGCGCCCATGCGGGAACAGGATGAAGACGTCGACGTTATCGAGACCACGGAAAGCTTCGATTGCGGCGGACCCTGTGTCGCCGGACGTCGCACCTACGATAGTCACGCGGTCGCCCGAACGGGAAAGTGCGGCTTGGAACATTTGGCCGATCAACTGCATCGCGAAGTCTTTGAACGCGAGCGTTGGACCGTGGAAAAGTTCCAGCAGGAAATGGTTCGGCGCGAGTTGGACCAGTGGTGCGCGCGCGTCATGGCCAAAGCCCGCGTAGGCATTTTTGATTAGCTCGCGGAATTGATGATCGCTGAAGGTGTCACCGATGAACGGTCGCATGACCGTATAGGCGATGTCTTCGTAGGATTGCCCCGCCATGTCCGCAATTTGGTCTGCCGTCAGCGTCGGGATGGTTTCGGGCAGATACAGCCCCCCATCGCGGGCGAGGCCGGTCAACATGGCTTGTTCAAATGTCAGCACGGGCGCTGTGCCCCGTGTGGAAATATAACGCATTCTAGCGGTCCTCTTGGCGGATGCGGAAGATCAGATAGCCTGTCATGATGACCCAGACGAGGGCCAGCATGAACCATGTGATCGCGTAGTTCAGGTGGTCGTTCTTGATCACCCCAGAGTCAAGCGGAAGGGGCTGGAACGGATAGCTTTGCAGCGGCGTGACGAGATCAAGCAACTGCACGTCGCGCGCGACAATCAGGGTTTGTTCGGCGTTCAGGCCTGCGGCAATGGACGGCACGTCGCGGGTGAACCAAATGCCTTTAGGATCAGGGTCCGGCGTCCAGTCATCTTTGTCGTCGGGCCAATGCAGATTGCCAGTCACGTCGATGACGTGGAATTTGGTGAACGGGTTGCCAAGTTGCGCAAGCGGCACCCATCCAAGGTCGACCATCACAGTGCGCCCGTCTTCGGTTTCCAGCGCGTCAACGTAGCGATAGCCGGGTCCAAGCCCTTCGATAGTGACAAGCACATAAAGCGGCGTGCCTTTCAGGCGGCCCTGTGTCGCGACAGGTCGAAACTGATCTGTTGCGGGATCGGGATCAGCTGGGATCGCAACCGGATCGGATGCAATCGTGGCGTCAATCTCTGTCAGGATTCCCGTCTTCCACTGTAGGCGCTGCACCTGCCAGACACCAAGGCTAAGCAAGATCGCGCATCCCGCGATACCGAGTAGGATTGGAAAGAAAATCTTACGCAATTGTCAGCCTTTCAAAGCAAAACGCGCGAGGTGTGACCCCGCGCGTTTGTCTTATCTTTGATCGTGGTCGGGGTGAACCCCGATGTGGCGGTTAGCCGCCCCAGACGTAAACGGCTGCGAAGAGGAACAACCACACAACGTCAACAAAGTGCCAGTACCAAGCCGCTGCTTCGAACCCGAGGTGCTTTTCAGGAGTGAAGTGACCCTTTTGCAGGCGGACCAAGCAAACCAGTAGGAAGATCGTACCGATCAGAACGTGGAAGCCGTGGAAACCTGTCGCCATGAAGAAGTTCGCGCCGTAGATGTTGCCCGAGAAACCGAATGCCGCGTGGCTATATTCGTAGATCTGGAACACGGTGAAGATCGCGCCAAGAACAACGGCGAGGATCAAGCCCCACTTCATGTCTTCACGGTTGTTTTCATGGACCAAAGCGTGGTGTGCCCACGTCGCGGCCATACCGGAACACAGCAAGATCATCGTGTTGATCAACGGCAGATGCCAAGGGTCGAATGTTTCGATCCCGACTGGCGGCCAAACACCGTCAACGGCAGGCGACATCGGACCCATCGGGTACATCGCGTGTTTGAAGAAAGACCAGAACCACGCTGCAAAGAACATGACTTCGGACATGATGAACATGATCACGCCGTAACGCAGGCCGATGGCCACAACCGGCGTGTGATCAATGCCACCTTCGCCTTCGGCAACCACTTCGGACCACCATGCGTACATCACGTACAGCACAAGCGCGAGACCGATCAGGAACGCATATGGGCCGGAGCCGTGCATCCAAAAGACGCTGCCGCCCAACATGATGAAACCACCTACGCCGCCAAGCATTGGCCAGATAGAGGGGTTTAGAATGTGGTAATCGTGATTCTTTTCATGCGCCATGGCTGTCGTCCCTTGGGGTTCTTGCTAGTTCAATTCTATGGCGTCTTGCGCCGGTGTTGTCAAAGCTGCCTGTTCAAAAGTCTCAGGCAGATCAATCTGGTAAAACGTATAAGAAAGCGTGATCGTGTGCACATATTTGCCTTCACGGTCATCAACGATAGCCGGATCGACAAAGAAGCTGACCGGCATCATCACGGTTTCGCCCGGTTGCAGGACCTGTTCGGTGAAGCAGAAACATTCGATCTTGTCGAAAAATCCACCCGCTTCGTACGGCGTCACGTTGTAGGCCGCCTGCCCTGCGATTGGCACGTCGAACGGGTTGTGCGCTTCGTAGAAGGCCAGACCTGTTTCACCGATCCGGATTTCCATTTCACGCTGCGCGGGTTTGAATTCCCACGGCATGTCTTTTTCCAGTGACGCATCGAAGCGGACTGTAATCGTTTGATCCAGAACTTCGTTTTGGTTGGCTTCGACAACATTTGTTGCGCCGCCAAAACCGGTCACGCGGCAAAACCAATCGTAGAAAGGTACAGACGCCCAAGCGAGTGATCCCATCAGGATCACAACACCGCCAGCCTGAGCCGCCGTGCGTTGAGGGCCCTTTAGCTTAGGAAACATCCGCATTACTCGGTCCCCTCAGCTGCGAGAGGAACAGACGTATCAGGCCCATCAAGGCGACCACCAAGATCCAATTCGGTGATATTACCGAGCTGCAAAACCTTCACGACAGTCAAACCAAAGACAATCGCAATTGTGCCAGCAAGCAGAAGGCCCACACCCATGTTCCGGCCTTTGCGCCGTTCGTGGATTTCATGTTCGACTTTGATCGCCATTACACACCACCAACGTTCAAACGCAGCGCCGCTTCGATCAGCAGGGCGACGAAGTGGGCAAACAGGTAATAGAGCGAGACCTTAAAGACCGACTTTTCAACCGCGTAGTTGTCAGCGTCAGCCGCCGCATCATCGCGTTTCCAGATGTCGTAAGCGCCTTTGAGGAACCACGCGTTCATGATCGCGGCAACGGTCAAGTAAACCGGGCCACCGATGGATGTGAAACCAAGGCCAATCGCCACAGGTACCAGCAAAGCGGTGTAGGCAATCACATGTTTACGGGTGCTGTCGCGACCGTGCGTTTCGGTCAGCATCGGAACGCCCGCATCGCCGTAATCTGTCTTTACAAACAAGGCCAAAGCCCAGAAATGCGGTGGCGTCCACATGAAGATCAGCATGAACATCAGCACGGATTCGATGGTCACGGAACCAGTCGCCACGGCCCAGCCGATCATTGGAGGAAATGCGCCTGCAGCCCCACCGATGACGATGTTCTGTGGTGTCGACCGTTTCAGCCACATTGAATAGACGACGGCGTAAAAGAAGATGGTGAAGGCTAGCAGACCAGCGGCAAGCGCGTTGGTCGCGAGCAACAGCAAGATGACGGAGAAGAAGGAAAGCGCGACACCGATGCCCAGCGCTTCGCCCGGTGCGACTTTACCCGCGGGAATCGGGCGTTTCGCTGTCCGCTTCATCACCGCGTCGATATCTGCGTCCCACCACATGTTCAGCGCGCCAGAGGCACCCGCCCCCACCGCGATGCACAACACACCGACAAATCCGATGAACGGATGTACCGGCACGGGCGACACCAGCAAACCGACCAATGCCGTGAAAACAACCAGCGACATGACACGCGGTTTCATCAAGGCATAATAATCACCCATCGACGGCTCTTGGCTGGATGTGGTGTAGGTCGCTTCGTTCAGGCTCATGTCGCTCATGCGGATGTCCATTCAAAATTGCGATGTGGCGGGAAAGGTGCGCGACGGACGCGCACCCGTTTTTGATTTAGGCTGGGTTCTGTTCTTTCGCAGCAACCAACCATTCGTCGTAAGTTTCTTGGCTCACAACTTTGACCGTGATTGGCATGTACGCGTGGTCTTTGCCGCAAAGTTCGGAACACTGACCGAAGTAGATGCCTTCTTGTTCAGCAGCAAACCACAGCTGGGCCAGACGACCTGGAACCGCGTCTTGCTTCACGCCGAATGCCGGGATGGTCCAAGAATGGATCACGTCAGCACCAGTCACCTGCATCACAACAGTCGCGCCCACGGGTACAACAACGGCTGTGTCTGTCGCGAGAAGGTTCTGATCAGCTGTGTAACCGTATTCTTCAAGCTCGTCCTCGGCCAGCATGTAGCTGTCGAAGTAAACGGCTTCGTCAGTGTATTCGTAGCCCCAGTACCACTGGTAGCCTGTCACCTTGATGTTGATGTCCGCTGCAGGGATTTCCTGCTGCTTGAACAGAACCGGCAGAGAGAACGCACCGATGAAGACCAGAATGACAACTGGAATGATTGTCCATGCAACTTCCAAAGGAGAGTTATGTGTGAATGTAGACGGTGTCGGGTTTGATTTGCGGTTAAACCGGATGACGACCCACGCCAGCAGGCCTGTCACAAACAATGTGATGATCGTGATGATCACCAACAGCATACCGTCCAACCACTGCAGATCGCGGGCCAATTCGGTTGCTGCCGGCTGGAAACCAGTCGCACCCGGTGTTGGCTGGCCGATGATGTCCAGTTCTTGAGTGACCTCTTGTGCAGAAGCCGCAGCACCCGCAAGAATCAGTCCTGCTGAGGCCCAAAGTGAAGTCGCGATAGTCTTCAGTCGCATGTCATGTCCTGTCTGTCTTGGCGCGCGTGGGCGCAATCGTCTAGCTCCGTCATGGGCGAACACCCTTAAGAAAGACGGAATCCCGTTGTAACCTGCCGCCCATGTCCCATATTTAAATGAACAACTCAAGAACCGCTGTTGCGGCAAACGGACGCTTTTGTCCTTTGATCCATCCACCGATAAGGAAAACCTGCATGTCCGCTGATCCGTTCCGCCCGTTTGATACAAATCTAGACCGCGACACTGCGCTTTCACTGCTACAAGACGCCACAGCCGGGGCTGACGACGGGGAACTGTTTCTGGAACGCCGCCGGTCAGAGGTTCTGGCGTTTGACGATGGCCGCGTGAAGACCGCCAGTTTCGATGCATCCGAAGGATTCGGTCTGCGCGCCGTAAAAGGTGAAACCGCAGGCTATGCGCATTCAACCACGATTGACGAACACGCATTGAAGCGTGCGGTCAGCACTGCGCGGCTGGCTGTAGGCGATGGTGGCGGCACGATGGCCGATGGCCCTGTCGGCACCAATAAGAAGCTGTATTCTGACGAAGACCCGATGTTGCAGGCCACCTTCCCCGCAAAAATCGATGTCCTGCGCGAGATCGACGACTTTGCCCGCGCATTGGACAATCGCGTCGTGCAAGTGTCCGCCGTTCTGGCCGCGTCGCATCAGGAAGTTCTGATTCTGCGCCCTGATGGTGTGCTGGTCACTGATACACGCCCGATGTCGCGCCTGAATGTCAGCGTCATTGTCGAAGAAAACGGACAACGCGAAAGCGGCATGTCTGGTGGCGGTGGGCGTGCGGGCCTGATCGGCCTGATTTCCAGCGACAACTGGGAACCTGCCGTGCGTGAAGCGCTGCGGATCGCGCTAGTGAATCTTGACGCAGAACCAGCCCCTGCTGGTGTTATGGATGTTGTGCTTGGGCCAGGCTGGCCCGGTATTTTGCTGCACGAAGCGATTGGTCACGGGTTAGAGGGCGATTTTAACCGCAAGGGATCAAGCGCCTTTGCAGGTCTTATGGGTCAGCAGATTGCATCCAAGGGCGTCACTGTGTTGGACGACGGGACAATTCCGGACCGGCGTGGATCGATCACGGTCGATGACGAAGGCACGCCAAGTGCAAAGAATACGCTGATCGAAGACGGTGTTCTGGTTGGCTACATGCAGGACCGTCAAAATGCGCGCCTGATGGGGGTCGCCCCCACGGGGAATGGCCGTCGTGAAAGCTATGCCCACGCGCCAATGCCGCGAATGACCAACACATATATGTTGTCCGGTCCCGACACGCCGGAATCGCTTGTCGCTGATCTGAAGGACGGGATTTATGCGGTCGGCTTTGGCGGTGGTCAGGTCGATATCACAAACGGCAAGTTCGTCTTTAGCTGCACCGAAGCCTATCGCGTTAAGAACGGCGTTGTCGGCGCACCAGTTAAGGGTGCCACGCTGATCGGTGACGGGGCGACAGCGTTGAAGCATATCCGCGGGATCGGCAATGATATGGCGCTTGATCCGGGCATCGGGAATTGCGGCAAAGCGGGCCAATGGGTGCCTGTTGGCGTTGGTCAGCCAAGCCTGATGATTGGCGGGCTGACTGTTGGTGGCGCTGCGACTTGACACAAATACTGGCTGCAAGCGTGCGTGAACCTGTGACGTGGGGCACCGTGTTGCTTGCAGCGCTGTTCACTTGGGTTGGGACATCCGGTTGTGGGTGGGCTTTGATGACGATTGGATCGGCGTTGGTCGAGGTTTTGGCGTTTGAGCCTGCGCAGGTGTCGGCGATCCTTCAAACCATTGATTTTGTGGCAGTCGTTTTCTTTGCGTTGATGTTGTCTGGTGTTGTCAGCTGGATTCCGTTGATCGTCCTGACGCCAATTGTAAAAGCGCTGGCAAACGCTGATCATGATAAACCGCTTGTCGGTGCAGGGATCGGGATAGTGGCGGGTGCTGCGACATCACTTATCCTCTTTGGGAATGATTTCCCGGGAGATGAAATGGTCCTGCTCGGCATAGCTGTCGGGGCCATCATGGGGGCGACCAATATGGCGTTCTTGCGGTGGTTACGAATGCGAGCGGCGAAAGAGGCCCCCCAGAAATATTGGGGCAAATTGCCTTAAATTGTTCATATCCCGTTAAGAAGTTGGCCGTAACACTAGAGGTGTAGCAAACGGAGAACGAGACATTGGAGACGTGACACCTTCCACTCACCCCCCACTCCCACCCACCACGGAAGACGATTCTTTTCACCGTCTCCGTTTGCTGCGATCCCGACGCGTTGGCATCGCAACCTACCGCCGCCTGATCCGCGAACATGGCACGGCGGTGGACGCGTTACGGGCATTACCTGATGTCGCGCGTGCGGCAGGTGTGACGGATTACCAAATCTGCCCTGAAGGCGTGATCAACGCAGAACTGCGGGCGGGCAAAGCCGCAGGCGCCACGCTGTTAACGGAAGACCACCCTGATTACCCAGCCACGCTACTGGAAATCTCTGATGCGCCGCCGTTGTTATGGACGATCGGACAGACGGCGTTGCTACGGCGGCCGATGGTCGCACTTGTGGGCGCGCGCAACGCATCATCCTTGGGGACACGCATGGCCAAAGCGCTGGCAGCGGGGCTATCTGAGGCGGAGATCGTTGTCGTTTCAGGGTTGGCGCGCGGCATCGACACCGCGGCACACCTAAGCAGCTTACAGAACGGAACAATTGCGGTGCAGGCTGGCGGGGTCGATACAGTGTACCCCGTTGAGAACGCGAAACTCGCCAGCGACATCGCCAAACAGGGACTGCGGATTTCGGAAATGCCGATTGGCATGCAACCGCAGGCCCGCCATTTCCCAACGCGAAACCGGATCATTTCCGGTTTGTCGTCTGCTGTCGTTGTGGTCGAAGCCGCCGCAAAATCGGGCAGCTTGATCACGGCCCGCAACGCATTGGATCAAGCGCGTGATGTCTTTGCGGTCCCCGGCCACCCTTTTGATGCGCGGGCGGCAGGGTGCAATATGTTGATCAGAGACGGTGCGCTTTTGGTACGATCCGCGCAAGATATCATTGACGCAATAGCGACGCTCTCCCCGCAGCAAGCAGATCTTCCGTTGGAAACGCCAATCGAAAAACCATCGCGCAGCTTGCGGGAAACGGCCGCGCTGCACAGTCAAATCCTATCGCGTTTGGGACCATCGCCGGTCGCGGAAGATCAGCTTATCCGTGATCTTCAAACTGCGCCAACGACCATCGCACCCGTGATTATGGACCTCGAACTGGACGGCAAAATCACCCGTCATGCAGGCGGCCTTTTGGCACGTGTTGATTGACCTTCAGAATTCCCCCTAGATAAATTCAGCACTTTTCAACTACTTGATGGTCAAGAAAAAGGGATTGCGCTTGTCTCGAAACCTGCGCATTGACATTCAGTCATGCGCCCCCACATCTTGCGCAGACCTTGCGTAACTCGTTATTTGACAGGAATTTCATGCCAGTCGTCGTCGTCGAATCCCCTGCTAAGGCAAAGACAATCAACAAATATTTAGGCAACGACTATACCGTTCTTGCCTCTTTTGGGCATGTCCGTGACTTGCCGCCCAAAGACGGATCAGTCGATCCGGACGATGATTTTGCGATGAAATGGGAAATCGCAAGCGACAGCAAAAAGCATATTAAAGCGATTGTTGACGCGTTGAAGACCGACAACGAACTGATCCTAGCGACCGACCCCGACCGCGAAGGTGAAGCGATTTCGTGGCATTTGACCGAGGCGTTGACAGCAAAGAAAGCGATCAAAAAAGACACGCCGGTGTCCCGCGTTGTGTTTAACGCCATCACCAAAGCTGCCGTGACCGATGCGATGAAAAACCCGCGTCAGGTTGATGTGCCTTTGGTCGACGCCTATCTCGCGCGCCGTGCCTTGGATTATTTGGTGGGCTTTAAGTTGTCGCCAGTATTGTGGCGCAAATTGCCAGGCGCGAAATCAGCAGGCCGTGTGCAATCCGTAACACTGCGGATCATCGTCGAACGCGAAATGGAAATCGAAGTTTTCCGCGCGCAAGAATACTGGTCCGTCAAAGCGGTGTTGCAAACGCCACGCGGCCAAACATTCGAAGCACGATTGACGACGCTTGCGGGCGACAAGCTCGATAAATTCTCGATTGAAAATGAAACGCAGGCGGAAATGGCCGTTCAGGCGATCAATTCGCGCGATTTGGTCGTTAAATCTGTCGAGGCGAAACCCGGTTCGCGCAACCCGTCGCCCCCGTTTATGACGTCGACTTTGCAGCAAGAAGCATCGCGCAAATTTGGAATGGGCGCCAAGCAAACGATGTCCGTCGCGCAACGTTTGTACGAGGCCGGCCTGATTACATACATGCGGACCGACGGCATCGACATGGCGCCCGAAGCGGTCGCCGGCGCACGCGACGCGATCAAGGCCAAATTCGGCGATAAATATCTACCCGAAAAGCCACGCGTCTATAAGAACAAAGCGAAGAACGCCCAAGAAGCGCACGAATGTGTGCGCCCGACTGATCTAATGGTCGACACGGCTGCCGCAAAAATCGTCGATTCAGATCAACGCAAACTTTACGATCTGATCTATAAACGGACGATTGCGTCCCAGATGGAAGCCGCGAAATTCGAACGCACGGCGGTAGATATCGGCA
Organism: Loktanella sp. F6476L; assembly: GCF_023015725.1. Classification (NCBI taxonomy): domain Bacteria; kingdom Pseudomonadati; phylum Pseudomonadota; class Alphaproteobacteria; order Rhodobacterales; family Roseobacteraceae; genus Loktanella; species Loktanella sp. F6476L. The sequence goes on from NZ_JALKAR010000002.1 coordinate 207,371, forward strand.
GCGACGACGGTCAGGTTGTGCTGCGTGCCAACGGGCAAGTCATGGTCTTTGACGGGTTTATTGCGGTCTACGAAGAAGGTCGCGACGACGCGGTTGTCGATGATGATGACAAGCGTCTGCCGCAAATTCACGAAGGCGAAAAAGCTGTCAAAGAGACAGTCACGCCTGAGCAACATTTCACCCAACCGCCGCCCCGTTACACCGAGGCGACGCTAGTGAAGCGGATGGAAGAACTGGGCATCGGTCGCCCGTCGACCTACGCGTCCATCGTGACCACGATTCAGGATCGCGGGTATGTTGAAAAAGATAAGAACCGCCTGATTCCGCAGGACAAAGGACGGTTGGTGACGGCGTTCCTATCCAACTATTTCCGCAAATATATCGGCTATGATTTCACCGCCGATCTGGAAAACCAGTTGGATGAAGTCAGCGCAGGCAACGGCGACTATAAGAAGGTTCTCGCGAACTTCTGGCGCGACTTCTCTGCCGCGATTGGCGAAACATCCGAGCTGCGGATCACCGAAGTTCTTGAAAAAATTAACGAAGTTCTGGAACCGCATCTGTTCCCGCCTGAAGAAGACGGGTCCGATCCACGTGCCTGTAAGAATTGCGGCGTTGGTCGGCTGTCGATGCGGACTGCGCGCTCTGGCGGTGCGTTCATCGGGTGTTCAAATTATCCGGAATGCCGGTACACCCGCCCATTTGGCCCGCCAAATCCGGAAGCAGAAGCATCCGCAATTCCACCTGACGGGAAACTGTTGGGTGAAGATGCAGGTGATGAGATCCGTGTGTTCAAAGGCCGCTTTGGCCCGTATGTGCAGCGTGGTCCTGTGACCGAAGAGAACAAGAAACCGCCGCGGACAGGCGTGCCGGAGGGATGGAATCCCGAAGAGATCGATCTGGCCGACGCGGTGAAATTGCTGGAACTGCCCCGTTTGATCGGCGAACACCCTGAAGATGGCGTAAATGTTTGGGCGAATTTAGGCCGGTACGGGCCGTATCTGAAACATGCTGAAAACACGTCGTTTAGAGGCGGCACCAACGCAAATCTGCCCACGATTGACGACGTCTGGACTGTCGGCATGAACCACGCTGTGCAGTTGTTGGCCGAAAAGAAAGCGTCACGTGGCAACCGCGGGAAAGCCGCGACACCGATCCGCGAGCTTGGCGATCACCCAGAGGCGGGCGGTCCCGTTAATATTTATGACGGCAAATACGGTCCTTACGTGAAATGGGAAAAGATCAACGCGACGATCCCTGACACGATTGATCCGGCTGATCTGACGTTGGCGCATGCGGTTGATTTGCTTGATGAACGGGCTGCGAAGTCTGGCAAAACCATCAAAAAGAAAGCAGCGCCAAAAAAGAAGGCCGCTGCAAAGAAACCAGCCGCGAAGAAAAAGCCTGCAGCAAAGAAACCGGCGGCGAAGAAGCCCGCTGCGAAGAAAAAAGCAGCTGACTAAACATAAGGGGCCAGTGCGCTGGCCCCGCCCCTCTCGGGGATGTGACTGACCGTGCGTTGATCCTTTCCCGCGTAGTTCGTATCGCTTTGGAAAACAAAGCAGGATACAGCATGACCTCGACATTTTTGAACCGTCGCACGTTGATTGCCGGCGCTGCCGTGACACTGGCGACGCCCGCGCTGTCACAATCCGCGCCCCCAACGTCGCGCAATACCGCAAAATTCGTCGCGCAAAACTGGCAAGACCATTTTGATACGCTGGGCGTTGCGGCCATCGTCGCGGACACCCAAAGCCGCGCACTGCATTTCTGGAAGGGCGATGTATATCGTGTCTATCCAACGTCTGTTCCGGCCACGGATGAATTGACCAAACGCGGGTACACCGAAATCGTTCGCAAACGCGTAGGTCCGGATTGGACCCCGACAGCATCACAAAAGGAACGGTTCGGCTGGACATATATGCCGCCAGGTCCCGAAAACCCGCTGGGTACACATGCGATGTATCTGTCTTGGCCCGCCTATTTGATTCATGGGACACACGACACCCGCAAGATCGGTCGCCCGTCTTCTGACGGATGTATCGGACTATATAATGAACAAATTGCTGATCTTTTTGCAATTACGCCAGTCGGAACGCAGGTCCGTGTGATCTAGCCGGATTGCAACCGGTTGCAATAATTTACGCTGCACCGCCGCATTTCATTGACTCCATGTTCACGTAACGGCATCAACGCTGTGAACAACGGGAGAGGCTTGGCATGAAGAAGATTTACCCCAACGCGGCGGCAGCCCTTGATGGGTTATTGCACGACGGGATGTTTATTGCGGCGGGCGGCTTTGGCCTTTGCGGTATTCCAGAACTGCTGCTTGATGCGATCAAAGACGCAGGCACCAAGGATTTGACGTTTGCGTCGAACAACGCGGGCGTTGATGATTTTGGCATCGGCATTCTGCTGCAGACCCGTCAGGTTAAGAAAATGATCTCGTCATACGTCGGTGAAAACGCCGAATTCATGCGTCAGTACTTGTCTGGCGAGCTTGAGCTAGAATTCAATCCGCAAGGCACATTGGCCGAACGGATGCGTGCCGGTGGCTGTGGGATTCCCGGGTTTTACACCAAGACTGGTGTGGGCACCGTGATTGCCGAGGGCAAAGAACACAAAGACTTCAATGGCGAGACATTCATCATGGAAGAAGGCATCTTTGCTGATCTCGCGATCGTCAAAGCGTGGAAAGCGGACGAAACGGGGAACCTGATCTTCCGTAAGACTGCCCGCAACTTTAACCCGCCTGCTGCGATGTGCGGGAAAGTCTGCGTGGTTGAGGTCGAGGAAATCGTGCCAACCGGTTCGCTTGACCCCGATCACATCCATTTGCCGGGCATCTATGTGCACCGAATTATTCAGGGCGATCACGAGAAACGGATCGAACAACGTACAGTGCGGGAGGCTTGACCCATGTGGGATCGTAACCAAATGGCCGCACGCGCGGCACAAGAACTTGAAGACGGCACATATGTGAACCTTGGCATCGGGATTCCGACGCTGGTGTCCAATTACATCCCCGAAGGTGTAGAGGTGACGCTGCAGTCTGAAAACGGCATGCTGGGCATGGGCCCGTTTCCGTTGGAAGCTGATATCGACGCTGACCTGATTAACGCTGGTAAGCAGACGATTACGGAACTGCCACAGACTGCGTATTTCGATTCTTCGCAATCCTTTGGCATGATCCGAGGTGGCAAGATTGCGATGGCGATCTTGGGTGCGATGGAAGTTGCCGAAAACGGCGATCTTGCGAACTGGATGATTCCCGGCAAGCTGGTCAAAGGTATGGGCGGCGCGATGGATCTTGTTGCTGGCGTTGGTCGTGTTGTTGTTGTGATGGATCACACGAACAAACATGGTGACAGCAAGCTGCTGAAAGCCTGCACCTTGCCGTTGACCGGCCAAGGCGTTGTTGATCGGATTATCACGAACCTTGGTGTACTGGATGTTGTCGACGGCGGATTGCGGATCGTTGAATGCGCTGAAGGCGTATCAGAGGACGAACTGCGCGCCGCGACAGAAGCCGCCATCGTTTGAGGCCTATTATATAGTGACAAGAAAAGGCCGGGCCGCACTATGCGATCCGGCCTTTTGACTTTTTTGCTTTGGGCGCAGTGTAGAACAGGCAAAACCCTGTCTATCTGTTCGCGACCGCAAAGACGCATCCATCCGTCACAAGCTGCGGCGGCGTTTGACACAGCCCTTTTGCAACATTGAATGCGGCCAGCACCTTCGGCACGTAAGCCCGTGTTTCAGGATACGGCGGCACGCCGTTATTATCGCGCACAGCGCCTTCGCCAGCGTTATATCCGGCAAGCACCAAAATCGGGTCTTTATCAAAGTGCTCCATGAGCCAGGCAAGATACGCGACACCTGCTTTGATATTTTCGGCTGGGTTCACACGGTCTGTGACACCAAACCGTTCAGCCGTTGCTGGCATCAGCTGCATAAGACCAACGGCCCCTGCGTGGCTTTCTGCCTGCACCTTGCCCGCACTTTCGATCGAAATGAGCGCAAGGACCAATGCAGGGGACACATCCGTTCCCACGGTTTCGCGCAAAATGGTTAAGCCGTGGGCCTGCGCGATGTCTTGTAATGTCTGCAAACGCGGGGCGGGCACGGAATTGCCCCCCGGAGGGTTGTTGATCAATTGCAGCGCAGGCTGCAAACGCCCCGGTCCGCTGTCAGAACGGGCAGGAGATATTGTCGACCAGAACCATTCCATCCCAGAACTGCGGGGCTGGGCCTGCGGTTGGGCGGATACGGCTGTCCCTGCTGCGGCAGGTGTCGTCGGCGCACGAGGTGTCACCTGTACACGAATCCGGTTCGATGCACCTGCGGTTGGCACCGTGACACGGCGAAACGTAAAGTCTGGTTGTAGGCGCTTTATCTCAGCCACCACGGGCCCTGTCGCACAAACAAGTGCAAGCGCCGCTGCGAAAGCGGTTCGAATATACATTATGAATGTCCTGCCGACGTTTTTTATTCCTTCCAATCAAGCAACATTTGTTTTGTATTGCCAGCAAAACGCAAACAATTGCCTAATTCGATTTGGATTGGACGCAAATGCGCAACGAACGCGCAGGGGCAATACATAAAAATTGCCCTATAATTCGTATAAAAACATATACTTACGTATAAATCTCAATTTTTTTGGGGGCTGCGCAAAATTGCACCAACCAAGACAAACTCTCGCCGCATTCCAACGTCAAAACTTACTCATCCAAAGCGGGGATCGAGCCAACAAGAGGCCGGCAAGATACGATCCGCAGACGATAACTGAAAAACTAGCGACACCCTGAGGAGGGAATTTAATGCTTAACTTTATCAAAAACTTCCGCAACGACGAAGACGGCGCAGTAACAGTAGACTGGGTTGTTCTGACAGCTGCTATCGTTGCTCTCGGCCTGGTTGTCGGCAACGCAGTTTCAACTGGCGCGTCTACAAAAGCGACTACAATCGTTTCTGAAATGACTTCTTCCGGTACAACTCCTTAATCTGGAGTTGACGTAGTCAGGGTCTACCTGACTTCGCCACAAGAATTGAGGCCACACTGCAATCGTAGTGTGGCCTTTCTTCGTTTTCAGGGGCTCCGTTTTCCCTATAAAACGTCGAAAATGCGAATGACTTCGAAACACCAAATCCCTGAAAATTCATAGCTTGGCCACGTTTGCGCCACATAAAGGGTTCAAGAATGAAGCGGAAATTTAAGTGCGCGGAGCATCAAAATGTTAAAATCGATCAAATCCTTCTGGAGCAACGAAGACGGCGCAATTACTGTCGACTGGGTTGTTTTGACCGCAGCGGCTGTTGCGCTATGCTTGCTGGTATTGTCGACAATTCAAACCGGCGCACTGACGACCATCGCCGCTATGTGGGCAAGCGCGGGCTAACTTTACTGTCGGCTGCGCAGGTGACAAAACGCGCAAAGCGGGACTTCGGGCAAGAGTCCACTTTGTGATACAAATAAAACCTTGAGGTAAATGAAATGCGTGCAGTATTTGGTTTAGTCATGATCGTCGGGATGGGTCTCGCCGGTTTTGCTGTTTATATGGTGAACGGCTACGTCAGCGAAACGCAAAGCGAACGCGATCTGCTGTTGCAGCGTGCCGCTGAAGTTGTTCCGACCGTTGGCGTTTACGCCGTTACACGCCAAATGAAATATGGTGAGACGTTGACCGCTGATGACGTCGCCGTCATTCAATATGCAGAACCGTTCTTGCCCGAAGGCGTCTTTACGACCGAGGAAGAACTGTTCCCCGAAGGCGACGAAGAACTGCGTGTTGTGACCCGTCCGATGGAAATTAACGAACCCGTTCTGGCTGTGAAGGTCACCGAACCGGGCGATATCGCAGGTATTACGTCCCTGCTGAGCCCCGGCATGCGCGCCTTTACGATCAGCGTCGATGTGCAGTCCGGTGTGTCCGGCTTCCTGCGTCCAGGCGACCGTGTTGACGTTTATTGGTCCGGCAGTCTGCGCACGGCTGGCGGTGAAAACGAAAACATCACGCAGTTGATCCTGTCATCTGTTGAACTGATCGCGATTGACCAGACATCCGATTCAAACCGCAGCGACGCTGCAATTGCCCGGACTGTGACTGTACAGGTCAGCCCTGCCAACGTGGCGGCCCTGACCCAAGCGAGCGCGACTGGTAAGCTGTCTTTGGCGCTGGTTGGTGCCGGTGATACGGCGACGATCAGTTCCATTGCGATTGACCAAAGAACGCTACTTGGTGTCGAAGAAGAAGCACCCGAAGTTGTCGAAGAAGCACCTGTCGTAGTTGAAGCCCCAAAGCAGTGCTTTATCAAGCAACGCAGCGGTGGACAGGTTGTCGAAGTCGAAATTCCTTGCACGAACTAAGCGCTGACAAGGACTAATATAGACGGCGTCGCTGACATCAGCGGCGCCGTTTTCGCATAAATCTCTGTGGCGCAGCGGCCACGATGCTTCGTTTTGGTGTAACAGACTAAAGGGTTTAACCCCATCTGTTGCCAGTTATCCACATAAGGACCAGCCTCCAACGCATTGATTATTGCAATAAATGCTCATCCAATGCATCGTCACACCACATCGGGCGCTAAGACCCATTTAACGAGGCGTGATCGGAGAGGCAGGTCACCATGACATATACGAACCTTATCAAGGCCGCGCTTGCGGGCTTGGCATTGTCGTTCGCGACAGTTCCAACCTCAAGTGCAGCGGAAACACTACGCGTGTTGCGAGGAGCAACATCAAGTGCACTACAAGTGCCAATGAACCGCGCTGTGGTTGTAGAGAGCGACTCTGCATTTACCGAACTTTCTATCGCCAACCCCGGCATCGCGGACATCTCGTCCCTGTCGGACCGCACGATCTATGTGCTGGGCAAGGAACCGGGCCGCACGACATTGACACTATTGGGGGCCGATGGGCGCCTGATCACAAACGTCGAGGTCCACGTGACCCCCGACATCGCAGAATTCAAAGAACGTCTGGAGCAAATCCTGCCCGGCGAACATATTGAAGTCCGCACAGCCAACGACGGCATTGTTCTTTCCGGCACCGTATCTTCGATTGCCCGTTTGGATCGCGCCCTTGAACTGGCGAACCGTTACGCACCAGAGCGGGTTTCGAACCTGATGGTCGTTGGCGGCACACAACAGGTGATGTTGAAAGTCCGCTTTGCAGAAATGCAGCGGTCTGTATCCAAATCGCTTTCTTCGTCCCTCGCGGTTCAAGGCACAGGCCTTGGCGGTGATCTGGGCGTGTCAGCGGGTACAGGTAGCTTGAACAACTCTGGCGCAGTGGCCAGCACGTTCGGCGCGGCAATCCCTGCTGTGAACGAAAACAACGGGGCATTCCTGTTCGGGTTTAACGCAGGCGGCCTTGAAGTTGGCATTCTGCTGGAAGCCTTGGAAAGCCGCGGTGTTGTGCGGACATTGGCAGAGCCAAACTTGACCGCACTCAGCGGCCAAGAGGCAAAGTTCCTTGCCGGTGGTGAGTATCCGGTTCCAACAACGCAGAGTGAAGGTGGCATCGCCGTTGAATATAAGCCGTTTGGTGTTGAACTGAACTTTATTCCACGGGTTATCGACCAAGACATCATCAACCTTGAATTGGTTGCTGCGGTGTCTGCAATCGACCCATCAAACGGCGTTTCAGCTGGCGGGTTCTCGATCGACGCATTCACGCGCCGCGAGACATCAACAACTGTTGAAATGCGCGACGGCGAAAGCTTTGCCATCGCGGGTCTGTTGTCTGATGACTTCACCGATCTGAATGGTCAGGTGCCATGGCTGGGCGATGTGCCTGTGCTTGGGTCCCTGTTCCGGTCCGCTGAATATGCGCGCCGCCAGACAGAGCTGGTTATTATTGTAACGCCACATCTTGTGACACCAACACGCGGCGAAGCGCTTGCCTTGCCAACTGACCGTGTTCGCCCACCAACCGAGCGTGAATTGTTCCTGTTTGGCCGCGTTGCCGCAGGTGAAGCACCAACAGCCGGTGGCGCTGGTGAAGTTGCACGCCAAGACTTTAGCGGGTCTTACGGCTACGTGCTGGACGATTGAGAGGGAATGATCCAATGAAAATCTATCTGTCAGCCGTTGCAGCTCTTGCTTTGCTGGGTGCATGTGACCAAACATCAGGTGGCGCGTTTGATCGCCCGCTTGGATCCGAACTGGATAACGGCAACTTCGGTAATGCCACGATGAACAACCACCTGGTCCAAACAGGCCAGAACGGTTTGACCATCAACCTGCAGCGCCGCTTTGCGTCCGAAGTTGAATCAACTGTGAACTTTGCGTTCAATTCTGCCCAACTGGACGGTGCCGCACGTGCGACCCTGACCACGCAAGCAAACTGGATCAAACAGTTCCCAGAAGTCCGGTTTAAGGTCTTCGGCCACACCGATCTGGTTGGGCCTAACAGCTATAACCGTCGTCTTGGCTTGCGACGCGCACAAGCGGTTGTTTCGTTCCTTGCGTCACAGGGCATTAGCCGGTCCCGTTTGGAAGCTGTTGTATCCTTCGGTGAAGAACAGCCAGTTGTCGCGACACAAAGCATGGAACGTCGTAACCGTCGGACCATCACGGAAGTATCCGGTTTTGTTGACGGCGATGGCACAGAACTGAACGGCAAATACGCGCAGGTCATCTTCCGCGAATATGTCACCAGTGCTGTTCCACCAACAGGCGTGACCGCAGCGCAATCCATCAGCGAAGGCGCCGACGGCGGCTAAACTGCGATCGCGACATACCAAATAGCCTCTCTATTTGATGATTTTTTGTTGGCGCGGCCCGTATGGGTCGCGTCAACAACGTTTAAAAATATCCATGATCGTTGCCAAATATCGCACAAAGGCGATCTTTTGGCCCAAATGTCGACACGTTTCGGGGCCAAAACCACATCATAGGGATTTCTCCGCATGCGATTTGTGCGGGCCGAAAGATCAAGGGGGCCGGTACGAATCCTCCAAAGTCATCGGAAACATCCCGTAATGATGAGGATTTGAGTGATGAGCAGCGCAGTTTTGCAGCATGAACCACAGCCGATTGTTGCGTGTACAGTCAGCCGTGACGTCCAGATTTTCGATCTGCTGATCGAAGACATGGAAGCCGCACTGGGTGAACAATGGGGCGATCTGTCCTTTGACGACGCTATTCCTTTTCTGGCGCAGCCAGATGCCGCCTCCCTGAAATTTTTGACGATCGCGATGGACCACGAAGACGAGGACCGCCTCGCTTTGATCAGTCAGATTATTGCTGGCGCAAAGGCCCAAGGCATCAAGGTGATCCTCATCACCGAAGATGTGAGCCCTGCCGCATTGCACAATCTGCTGCGCGAAGGCGGCGACGAATTTGTCCCCTACCCGCTTCCTGAAAGCGAATTGGCCCGCGCGATTGAACGAGTCCTGACACCAAAAGAAGTTATGGATGTTGATCCAGTTGAAGGCGAAGCGCCCCGCAAGAAGAAAATTGGCGGTGGCAAAAATGGTGTGATCATGCCCGTGCACGGATTGTCCGGCGGCATCGGTGCGACGACCATGGCCGTCAACCTTGCGTGGGAACTGGCGACGCTTGAAAAAGTGGATGCGCCAAAGGTCTGTTTGCTGGATTTTGATTTCCAATTTGGCACGACGGCAACCTATCTCGACTTGCCGCGTCGCGAAACCGTCGTTGAATTGCTGACCGACACCGAATCCATGGACAGCGAATCCTTCATGCAGGCGATGACGACATACGAAGACACGCTGCACGTACTGACCGCCCCGTTCGACATGATCCCGCTTGATCTTGTTGGCCCGGAAGACATTCAACGCATCATGGATTTGGCGGCAAGCCACTTTGATTACGTTGTGATCGACATGCCATCGACGATGGTGGAATGGTCCCAGACTGTTCTCGATGCGGCCCACGTTTATTTCGGCATGATCGAATTGGACATGCGGTCTGCGCAGAACACCCTGCGTCTGAAACGTGCCCTACAGGCCGAAGACCTACCGTTCGAAAAGATCCGCTTTGTGCTGAACCGCGCACCTGGATTTACCGATCTGAACGGCAAATCACGGGTCAAACGTTTGGCCGACAGCCTTGGCATCAGCATTGAAGTTTTGATGCCAGATGGTGGCAAACCAGTTGCACAAAACGCGGACCACGGTCTGCCGTTGGGGGCTGGTCTTCCGAAGAATGCATTGCGCAAAGAAATCGCGAAACTCGCGAAATCGGTCCACGAAGTTGGTGCCGCCGAAGCCGTTGAAGGCTGAGGGGAAGGAACAAGACCATGTTTTCGAAGTATAAAAAACCAGGTGCAGGCGGCGATACCGCAAAGGCAGCAGCCAAACCGGCGCTATCCGCAGTTCCTGATGCCGTTGTAGAAGAGGCACCTAAGAAGTCTTTGATGCGCGCCATGCCGATTAAGCCTGCGGGCGACGTCGTTGCAGCGGACAAAGAAAAGCGCCGCAAAGTACGGCTTGGTGAAATCAAGCTGGAATTGCACAAAGCCCTGCTTGATAATCTGAACCTTGCCGCGCTTGAAACCGCGTCCGAGGCCGATTTGCGTGCAGAGATTAACGCGATTGCGACTGAATCCCTTGAGGAAATGGGCATCGTTCTGAACCGTGAAGAACGCACAACCCTGTCTCAGGATTTGTTCTTTGAGGTGACGGGTCTTGGCCCGCTCGAAACGCTTCTACAAGACGACACTGTGAACGATATTCTGGTGAACGGTCCGCAGCAGGTTTTTGTGGAACGCGCTGGTAAGCTCGAATTGTCTGACGTGACCTTTAAAGATGAAAAGCACCTGCTGCGGATCATCGATAAAATCGTTTCTGCCGTTGGCCGTCGTGTTGACGAAAGTAACCCTTACGTCGATGCGCGTTTGCAAGACGGGTCGCGTTTCAACGCCATGGTTCCGCCAGTGGCTGTGGATGGGTCGCTCGTTTCTATTCGTAAGTTTAAGAAGGATAAGCTTGGCATTGACGATCTGGTCAAGTTCGGCGCCTTTACCGAAGAAATGGCGGCCTATTTGCAAGCCGCCGTTGCCACACGTCTGAACGTCATCGTGTCTGGTGGTACGGGTTCCGGTAAAACGACGACGCTGAACGCGCTTTCATCTTTCATTGATAACAACGAACGTATCCTGACGATCGAGGATACAGCGGAACTTCAGCTGCAACAGACACATGTAGGTCGGATGGAATCACGTCCACCAAACGTTGAAGGCAAAGGCGAAGTTTCCCCGCGCGACTGTCTGAAAAACGCCCTGCGGATGCGTCCGGACCGGATCATCGTGGGTGAGACGCGTGGCGAAGAAGTTATCGACATGTTGCAGGCGATGAACACGGGCCACGACGGGTCCATGACAACAATTCACGCCAACAATGCGCGCGATGGTATTTCCCGTCTGGAAAACATGATCGCGATGGCGGGTATCGAAATGCCGCTGAAAGCGGTGCGGTCCCAAATTTCATCTGCGGTGAACCTGATCGTGCAGGCGTCGCGTCTGCAAGATGGTTCGCGCCGGATGACATCCATCACAGAGATCACAGGCATGGAGGGCGACGTGATTTCCATGCAGGAAGTGTTCCGTTTCCAGCGTGTGGGTCTGACGCCCGATAACAAGATTATCGGCCACTTTACCGCGACCGGTGTGCGCTCCGCGTATTCCGACCGCTTTAAGCTGTGGGGCTACGATCTACCGCCAGCTATCTTTGAACCCATGGTTGCGGAGTAAATCCAATGATTTCAGCACAACCCATTATCTATATCGTCATTTTCGCCGCTGTACTTTTCTTGGTGCAGGGTGCGTATTTGCTGATCTTCGGGAAATCCGTTCAACTGGATAACAAGGTGAACCGCCGTCTGGCCCTGCTTGAAAAGGGTGGTCAGCGCGAACAGGTGCTGGAACAGCTGCGTAAGGAAATGACGCAGCACATGAGATCGCAAAGCATCCCGCTTTATTCGATTTTGGCGTCCAAAGCCCAAAAAGCAAACATCGCGTTTTCACCGGTTCAGTTGATAATGGTGATGGCGGGCGCATCTGTCGCCGCATTTGTTGGCCTGACGTTCGCCACCGAAATAGAAACATTGACGCGAATCTTCGTGGCCGTCGGCATGGGCATCGGCGGGGTCTACATGTGGATCTCTAAAAAAGCGAACAAGCGCATGTCGATGATCGAAGAACAACTGCCAGAAGCGGTTGAACTGATGGTCCGGTCTTTGCGTGTTGGTCACCCGTTTTCCAGCGCGATCCAGATCGTTGCGAAAGAAATCGCTGACCCGCTTGGCACCGAAATGGGCATGATTTCCGATGAAGCGGCATATGGTCGCGACATGGGTGAAACGCTGAAAGCCATGGCAGAACGTCTGGACATGCAGGATATGCGCTTCCTTGCGGTTGCTGTGACGATCCAACAGCAATCCGGTGGTAACCTGGCTGAAATTCTGCACGGGTTGGCGCAGGTGATCCGCGCACGGTTCCGCCTGTTTCGCCGCGTGAAAGCGATTACGGCCGAGGCCCAATGGTCCGGCAAATTGCTGTCCGCTTTCCCGATTATGGCGCTGATTGCGATCAACCTGATCAAGCCGGATTACTTTGACGAAGTGATGGAAACCGACGTGTTTATCCCTGCTTGTCTGATTGTTGCTGCGTTCTTGGTCACGAACATGATCGTGATGCGGGCGCTCGTGAATATTAAGGTCTGAGGTTACCCCATGGAATTCTTTAACAACGCCAAACTGATGGTTGAAGACATGCTCGGTCCATTTGGTCCGGTCATGCTGGTCGGTGCCCTCGGGTTCATGATGATCCTGATCACCCTGCCTATTCTGATGAAAAAGCAAGCTGATCCGCTGGACCGACTAAAGGCCAACACGCGCACCGTGCAAAAGATGCCGGGCAAGCCTGAAAAGCTGCGTGCAGCGTCAGGTCGTGATAAACTGGAAAAGTACGCGAACTTCCTCGAACCACAGGACGAAGAAGAATTCAGCGCTGTGAAGCTGAAGCTGATGCAAGCCGGCTACCAAAGCAAAAACGCCGTGCGGATGTACCATTTTTCCCAGTTCGCACTGGGTGTGATCGGTCTGATCATCGGTGTGGTCTACGCTATGACCAATTCCGGCGACGAAACAACGACCCAAGATCTGTTGATTTGGGTTCTGATCCCGGGTGGTGCGTTCTACATGCTGCCGAAATACTGGGTCACGCGTCGTCAGGCCATGCGCCACGAAGCAATCACCAACGGCTTTCCAGATAGTCTTGATATGATGCTGGTTTGCGTCGAAGCAGGCCAATCTTTGGATCAATCCATCATTCGCGTCGCCAACGAACTGAAATCAGGCTTCCCTGATCTTGCTGGTGAATTCGAAGTGGTGAGCCACGAAATGAAAGCTGGTAAAGAAAAAGGCGCCGTGCTGAAAGACATGGCTGAACGGTGTGGTGTGCAGGATATCACCAGCTTTGTGACCGTGCTTGTGCAGTCCCAGCAGTTTGGTACGTCAATTGCCGACGCGTTGCGGGTCTATGCATCTGAAATGCGGGACAAACGTGTGATGCGTGCGGAAGAAGCCGCAAACAAACTGCCAACAAAGATGACATTGGCCACGATGATGTTGACGGTGCCGCCGCTTCTGGTCATTTTGATCGGACCATCGATCTACGGCATCTCCCAGAACTTGGGTGGCTAACTAAGGCAGGCACGCATGCACATCATAAAGGCCCTACTCATTTCGGGCTTAAGTTTTACAGCCGCCTGCACGTCAGGCGGCTTTGAACGTTCAGACGGCGACCCGTTTGCACCGGGTGTCGCGGGTGAATCCGATATCGACGGGCTAATCGTGGGGCACCGTTTGATGGCAGCCGGACAGTTTGAGCTGGCCTTGAACGCCTACACCCGCGCGGCAGCCCAACAAGGGTTAAACCCCGATACATTGTCCGCCCTTGGATCCGCGAACCTGCGATTGGGCCGACTTGGCCAAGCCGAACGGTGGCTACGCCGTGCTACCATCGAAGCACCTGAATTCGCGCCAGCATGGAACAATCTGGGCGTTATTTTGATGGAACAGGGCAAAACAGGCGAAGCAAGCGAGGCATTCCGTCGCGCTTTTGCCACGGATAACGGAAATTCGGACCAAATTCGGGACAACCTGCGCGCGGCGCTCGCAAAGTTAAACGACCCTTTCTATGCTCAATCACAAGAAAACCAACAATTTGAATTGGTGCGACGGGGTACAGGCGATTTCGCTCTCACAGCACCACTTTGAGGTAAGAGCAGTAAAAAGGACGCAAAAACATGCGCCACCCTATTCTTTTTCCGATGTGTATTGCCGCAATCGTGGCGCTGTCTGCGTGTGAAAAATCCGGCGATGCCGAAGTTCAACGCGCTTTGCAGGACCTGAACGTCGTTGACGAAACCAATTTGAACGATGTCTTCCTGACAGTCAGCGACCCCGACGAGGCGGTCAGCTACTTTTCCCGCGCCAACGAAAACGATCCGGGCCGGATTGATCTGATGCGCGGCCTTGCCAAATCTTACATCCGCGCAAAGCGCAGTTCTGAAGCCGTTTCCGCGTGGGAAGCCGTGACAAGCCACGCTGACGCAGGCAACGAAGACCGCGTTGAGCTGGCTGATGCCTATATCCGCACGAACCAGTGGGACAAGGCCGCCGCGACGCTGAATTCTATTCCGCCGACCCACGAGACGTTCAAACGCTACCGTCTTGAAGCGATCATCGCCGACAGCAACGAACAGTGGGAAAAAGCGGACAGCTTTTACCAAACGGCCGTTGGCCTGACGACGACCCCTGCAAGTGTTTATAACAACTGGGGTTATTCCAACCTGACACGTGGATCTTACCGTGATGCGGAACGTCTGTTCACAGATGCCCTGCGCCATGATCCACAACTGTTTACCGCCAAAAACAACATCGTTCTGGCCCGCGGCGCACAGCGCAACTACGATCTGCCTGTGATCCCGATGACCCAGACCGAACGTGCGCAATTGCTGCACACAATGGCGCTGACCGCGATCAAACAGAACGACATCAACATCGGCAAAGGCCTGTTGCGTGAAGCGATCGACACCCATCCACAGCACTTCGAGGAAGCAACGCGTGCCCTGCGCGCCCTCGAAGATAACGTCGCCAACTAAGGGCTTCACGACGTGGACGGTTTATCATCTTGGGCAGCGGCGTGGTTTCTCCTCGCCGCTGTTCCTATTTCAGGCTTTGTGATCTTTAGCGATCTGGCGCGGATGAAGATTCCGAACGTGGCCGTTGGCGCGCTTGTCGCCAGCTACGCCGTGCTTGGGCTGATTGCATTGCCTTTTGATCAATATCTTTGGCATTGGACCCATTTGCCCGTTCTTTTGCTGGTCGGGATTATCCTAAACGCTGCGGGTGCGATGGGTGCTGGTGACGCGAAATTCATCGCGGCTGCAGGTCCGTTTATCGCTACAGCCGACATCCAACTAATGATCCCATTGTTTTCGGCCTGCTTGCTGGCGGGGTTCTTCGCGCACCGTTTGGCACGCATGTCCCCGATCCGCAAAGCCGTGCCCCATTGGGAAAGCTGGACAACTGGCAAACGGTTTCCGATGGGTTTTCCATTGGGCATGACACTCGTGTTCTACCTGCTCATGGTGCTGGTCCTGCGCTAAGCCATCACAAATGCCACCGAAAACCAGTCATTTGTTCATCATTTCGCCATAATACCCGTGTTGTTTGAACCCTAAATCACCCCGCCAAAACGGGGTGTTTCGTGCAGTCAGACAGCAGGCCCATTATGAACGTACACACCCAATCCGTTATGGCACCCCCGGCCCCCAAAGGGCTGGCAGGGATGCAGTTGCCCATGTCGATGATGCGCGACATCCTGATCAAGACCATGTTCCGAATGAACCTCAATCAGGTTAGCGAACTCAGCCCTGTGATCTGTTTGCCGATCCCCGTTGTGCAAGAACTGGTCGATATGGCGCGGTCCCAACTGCTGCTGGAAGCGACAGGCACCATGTCTGCCACCGCTGGCAACGAAATGGGGTATCAGCTGACGGATGCCGGTAAATCCCGCGCACTGGATGCGTTATCGCAGTCTGAATATTTCGGCGCGATGCCTGTGCCGCTCGAAGTGTACCGCGATCAGGTACAACGCCAATCCATTCGGAACATTCAAGTATCGCGTGACCGTTTGACGTCCGCGATGGGCCATCTGATCCTGCCTGACGCCTTGCTAGACCAACTTGGGCCAGCGGTTGGTGCGGGACGTTCCGTGCTGATGTACGGACCACCGGGCAACGGTAAGTCATCAATTTCAAACGGTATTCGGGATGCGCTTGGCGACAAGATCTACGTGCCGCGCGCCATCGAATATTCAGGTCAGGTGATCACTGTTTACGATCCCATCGTGCATAATGCCGCCGAAGACGATGCAGACGATCCGAATTCGCTGCGCCGGACATCGGGGCGTTTTGATACCCGCTACGTCAAATGCGAACGGCCCACCGTGATCACGGGTGGTGAACTTTCACTATCGATGCTTGATCTTGTCTATAATTCGACCGCGCGGACCTATCAGGCGCCTTTGCAGCTGAAATCCAGCGGTGGCATTTTCATCGTGGACGACCTTGGCCGTCAGGCTGAACCGCCGCAGGCATTGATTAACCGCTGGATCGTTCCGCTGGAAGAAAACAAAGATATTCTGGCCCTACAATCTGGTGAAAAGTTCGAAGTGCCATTCGACACGCTCGTGATTTTCTCGACCAACTTCCACCCGAACAAGATCTTCGATAAGGCGGCTTTGCGCCGGATTTTCTATAAGATCAAAATTGACGGGCCGGATCAGGCGGATTTCTTGAAAATCTTCGCGATGGTCGCCCGCAAACGTCGGATGCCGTTAGATGAAGACACGTTGATCCACCTGCTGAACAACCGCTATCCGGAAATCGGCAACGCCTATGCGAACTATCAGCCGATCTTCCTCATCGACCAGATGATCGCGATTTGTGACTTTGAAGGTATTCCTTACCAGATGACACCAAAACTGGTGGATCGTGCCTGGGAAAACATGTTCGTCAAAGAAGAAGACATCATCCACTAACGACACGTCTTCATTTCGAGAAAACAATGCATTCCAGCGGCCGCCCCATTGCAGCCGCTGGCGTTTGCCATACCTTAAGCGCATGAGCGCCCTGCCCCCCCAATTCACCAACTGGTTCGCGCAACGCGGTTGGTCGATCCACCCGCATCAGCAAGACATGTTGGACCGCAAGGACCTGCCCGCGTTAATGTTGATTGCTCCCACTGGTGGCGGTAAAACACTGGCTGGTTTCCTGCCCACATTGGTGGAACTGGCGGATGGCGGGCACGATGGCTTGCACACGTTGTATGTGTCACCGTTGAAAGCCTTAGCCGCTGATATCAAACGTAATTTGCGCGCGCCCGTTGATGAAATGGACCTGCCGATCCGCATTGAAGATCGGACTGGCGACACGTCTTACACGCAAAAGCGCAGACAACGCGCTGACCCGCCACATATCCTGCTCACCACGCCCGAAAGCCTTGCGCTGCTGACATCATACGAAGATGCGCCGCGCATGTTTAAGGGTGTCCAGCGCATTATTGTCGACGAAATTCACGCGCTCGCGGAAAGCAAACGCGGCGATCAGCTGATGCTTGCCCTATCCCGTTTGCAAGCCATGTCGCCCGATCTGCGCCGCGTTGGTCTGTCTGCGACGGTCGAAGACCCTGCCGCGATTGCGCATGAACTGGCCTGCCATCCTGATCCCTGCCCCATCTTGCATGCCGATCCCGGCCCTGCGCCTGACATCCAGATGCTCGTCACCGAAGAACAACCGCCATGGACCGGTGGTGGCGGCAAATACGCGATCCCTGCGGTTCTCGAGCAGGTGAAAAAACACAATACGACGTTGATCTTTCACAATACCCGCGCACAGGCCGAAATCTTTTTCCACAATCTTTGGCTTGCGAATGAAGAGGCGCTGCCAATCGGTATCCACCACGGATCATTAGATAAATCCCAACGTGAAAAGGTCGAAGCGGCCATGGTCGCGGGTAATTTGAAGGCGATTGTTTGCACCGGATCACTTGATCTGGGCATTGACTGGGGCGACGTCGATCTGGTTATTCAAGTTGGTGCGCCCAAGAATGTGAAACGTTTGGTGCAGCGGATCGGGCGCGCCAACCACCGCTATAATGCGCCGTCCAAAGCGCTACTTGTGCCTGCAAACAGGTTCGAAGTTGTGGAATGCGTCGCGGCGTTAGAGGCCGTGCATGCCCAAGATCTGGACGGTGATCCAAAGGGACCGGGTCCGCGCGATGTGTTGTGCCAACACATCCTAATCATCGCCTGCGCGGGGCCGTTCGACGTGGACGACCTGTATGCTGAAGTGAAAACCGTGGGTGCGTTTTTCGGCCTGTCGCGTCCCGATTTTGATGCCTGTTTCGATTTCTGCGCCACCGGTGGTTATGCGCTGCGGGCCTACGACAAATGGCAGCGGCTGATGCAGCGCCCCGACGGGTTGTGGCAATTGCGCGATCCGCGTGCCGCACAGCGCATCCGCATGAACATCGGCACCATTCAGGACACTGAAACCCTCAAGGTTAAACTCAAGGGTAATTTCAAAGCATTAGGCGAGATCGAAGAAAGCTTTGCCGCCACGCTAACACCCGGTGATACCTTCCTGATCGGTGGGCAGATTGTACGCTATGACAGTCTGAAAGAACTGACCGTGCAGGTCACACGCGACGCCGCCAAAACGCCCAAGATCGCGACATTCATGGGCACCAAATTCGCGACATCGACCCAACTGCAGGCCCGCATCTTGCGCATGTTCCAGCAGGATAGCTGGCCGCAACTGCCCATGCACACCGCTGAATGGCTGCATCTGCAACGCGACATTTCCAAACTGCCCGAGGCAGATCGGATTCTTGTCGAAAGCATGTATTTCGATGACCGCCACTACACATGTGTCTACGGCTTTGCGGGGCGCAATGCGCAACAAACGCTTGGTCTGCTTCTGACACAACGGATGGAACAACTGGGTCTGCACCCCATGGGGTTTGTGGCGACCGATTATGCGACGTTGTTTTGGGGGCTTGATCCGGTCACCGATCCTGCCCCGCTGTTTGACACGACGGCCATCACCGACGGGTTTGAAACATGGCTGGGCGGCAATGCGGTGATGAAGAAGACGTTTCGTGGGGCCGCGACGATTGCTGGGCTGATCGAACGGAATCTGCCGCAAAAACGCAAAACCGGAAGGCAGGCAACATTTTCCAGCGATATCCTGTATGACACGCTTTATAAGTACGACCCTGACCACCTGATCCTGCAAATCGCACGGGAAGAGGCGCTGCGCGGGCTTGTCGATTTTGGCCGTATCGCCGAGATGATGGATCGGACTGCGGGACGCATTGACCATGTCATTCTGGATCGCGTGTCGCCATTGTCTGCGCCCATGTTGTTAGAACGGGGCAAAGTGATGGTCGCAGGTAGCGCGCAGGACAAGCTGTTGGACGACACTGCCGCATTGCTAATGGAAAGCGCAGGGTTAAGCCAACTGCCCCAATAACGCTTGCCAATCGCACGCACGCGCGGCACTTCCGTCCCTATGACCGCCCATGTTTTTACCTTCGCCGATCTGACGTTCCATGCTGAAGCCACCGGTGCGCTTTGGATCCCTGACCATCGTACCTTGGTTGTCTCTGACCTGCATTTGGGTAAATCAGATAGAATCGCGCGCCGAACTGGCACCTTGATCCCGCCATACGAAAATCTTGAAACGCTCAATCGGCTGGAAGCAGAGATCAACCGTCTCGATCCGCAGCAGATCGTTTGTTTGGGCGATAGTTTTGATGATCTTCTCGGTGTCGATGCGCTGGATGAGGCGAACCAAACGACGCTGCTGCGGCTGCAAGCGGGGCGCACGTGGGTGTGGATCGAAGGGAACCACGATCCGGGGCCCGTAGATTTAGGCGGTAGCCATCTAAGCGAAATGACTATCGGCACGGTGGCTTTTCGCCATATCGCCAGCGATGCGGTGCCCGAAGTATCCGGACACTACCACCCAAAACACGGTGTTCCCGGAATGGGGCGGCTAAGACCTTGTTTCGTCTACGATACTCAGCGTCTGATCCTGCCCGCCTTTGGGGCCTATACCGGTGGGCTAAAGGTGTCAGATGCCGCGATACGTCAGCTGTTTAGCAAACAGGCGATCACTGTGTTAACTGGGTCTCGCGCTGTTCCCGTGCCTCTGGGATTAGTCCGGCGGCAACAAGGACGGGGCGGTAGGTTCGGCTAATCGGGACACGCACTCCCGTAGTCAATTCCAACAGTTCGCGGCGACCTTCGTAGATAATGCCTTTGACGTGCGCCTGACTGACCCAATGGGACCGGTGTGTGATATAGCCCATGACATCATCCATTTCGGCAATCGCGTCTGATAACCGCATCAATAGGCGCTGCTCGCTGCCGTCGGACAGGCCGACAAGCACATAGTGATCGTTCACGGTGAGGCGGGTGATAGCGAATTCGTTCGAACAAATCCCTAACCGACTGAACAAACGTGGTGGTAGCGGGGCTTCTTCAACAGGTTCATCACGTGGATCAACAAAGACAGGTTCCGGATTAATCAGCGCAAACAGCGCTGTGCATGTCCCCGTGGTCAGCAAAACCCAAGATGACAAAATAGCCAGCGAAATATTGTCTGCGCCCCATGATACGGGACCCAAATTCAAAAAGGTGAAAAGAATGGGGGAAAAGACGCCGCTAAAAATGAGAAAATCAATTGTCCGACTTTCGGCCAAAGACCGTCCTTCAAAGAAGGTCGCCGTCAAACTGTGGGTAACTGCTTTTGTGATATAAGCGCCGATAAAAACGGGGCCCCAAAATAGCATTCGGGCCCCGACGCTTAAGTCCGAGAAACTGCCAAACGGTCCCGCGAATGAAAAGAAAATGCACCCGAAAACGACCATCGAAAAAATACGACCGTTCGTCAAAACTTTGGCAACTTGCCTTCCGAAATTTCGCAACACCTACCCCGTAACTAAAAAATCATACTGCACAATTATTGGTCACTAGGTTAAGTTCTCGTTTGACGATCTCCAAGTCTAAATAATGTTAGTCGCCAAATTATCGTTACGTAACTTTACGCAGTCAAACCTTCAGGCTCTGCTAAACCATTGGCACGACAGCATGCTGTCACGGTATTGGCCAGCAAACATGCGATCGTCATTGGTCCAACACCGCCCGGAACCGGCGTAATTGCACCCGCTACCGCAGCGCAGCTTTCGTAGTCAGCATCGCCAACCAAACGCGTCTTTGGTGTGCCATCGTCCGTAAGGCCTGCATCAATACGGTTAATACCAACGTCAATAACGGTTGCACCTTCCTTGATCCAATCACCCGGCACCATTTCAGGACGTCCGACTGCTGCGACAACAATATCCGCCTGTTTTACGGTCCCGGCCAAATCTTTTGTACGGCTATGTGCGATGGTCACAGTGCAGCTATCGTTTAACAACAATTGCGCCATTGGCTTCCCGACAATATTTGACCGCCCGATGACAACTGCATTCAAACCCGACAAAGAACCGTGATGCTCGCGCAACATCATCAAGCAACCTAATGGCGTGCAAGGCACCATTGATTTCTGCCCTGTACCAAGCAGACCAACGTTTGAAATATGGAAACCATCGACGTCTTTTGCAGGATCAATTGAATTAATCACCAAATCACTGTCGAGGTGATCAGGCAAAGGCAATTGAACCAGAATACCGTGGACCGCTGGATCAGCATTCAAATCAGCGATCACTTTGAGCAACGCTTCTTCCGTCGTATCGACATCCAATTTGTGCTCGTAAGAATTCATCCCGACCTCAACGGTCATTTTGCCCTTTGAGCGGACGTAAACTTGGCTCGCCGGATCTTCGCCAACCAGTACCACAGCCAGACCCGGCGTGATCCCGTTCACTTCTTTCAGGCGGGCAACATGCTCGCCTACTTGGCCGCGGACTTTGGCCGCAAAGGCTTTTCCGTCGATTACAGTCGCAGTCATGTCATACCTCAGTCTTAGGAAATGTAAGGCGCTTTTGGGGGATGTTTACCACGGTCGCAAGCACCTTTGGGATGGTGGGTGGGGCGTCGGCGCAGCCGCGCATCGCCCCACCATTCTTTAAAACAGGCCTT
Organism: Loktanella sp. F6476L; assembly: GCF_023015725.1. Taxonomy (NCBI): domain Bacteria; kingdom Pseudomonadati; phylum Pseudomonadota; class Alphaproteobacteria; order Rhodobacterales; family Roseobacteraceae; genus Loktanella; species Loktanella sp. F6476L. The sequence continues at coordinate 229,557 of NZ_JALKAR010000002.1, forward strand.
CGATTTGGCCGTCAGCGTTCAAGTGAATCGCCTCCGCAGATGGGACACGTGGCAAGCCAGGCATCGTCATAATCTCACCGCAGATCACAACCACAAAGCCCGCGCCCGCACTCAAACGTACTTCGCGAACAGGAACAGAATGCCCAGTGGGCGCGCCGCGCACGGTCGGGTCTGTGGTGAATGAATACTGTGTTTTTGCCATGCAAATCGGCAGGTTACCGTATCCTTGATCTTCCCAGTCCTTCAACTGCGTCCTCAATTTTTGATCCATCAACACTTCATCGGCATGGTAGATACGTTTTGCAATCGTATCGATCTTATCAAACAGGCTCATGTCATCTGGATAGATCGGCGCGAAATTCGAAATACCGGCCTCGGCGACCTCAGCGACCTTTTTCGCAAGGTCTTCAGACCCCTTTGATCCGAACTCCCAGTGCTGTGACAGCACCGCTTCGGACCCTTGTGTCGCGACATAGTCTTTGACGGCTTGGACTTCCGCATCCGTATCCGTGACAAAGTGGTTAATCGCGACAACAACCGGCACGCCGAACGATTTCAGGTTTCCGATATGGCGGCCAAGGTTGGCACACCCCGACTTCACTGCCTCAACATTCTCAGCGCCCAAATCTGCCTTTGCGACGCCGCCATTCATCTTCATGGCCCGGACCGTTGCAACAAGAACCACGCAATCCGGCGAAAGCCCCGCTTTGCGGCATTTGATGTTCAGGAATTTTTCTGCGCCCAAATCCGCGCCAAAGCCTGCTTCAGTCACAACGTAATCAGCAATTTTCAACGCCGTAGTCGTCGCCGTAACCGAATTGCAGCCATGTGCGATATTCGCAAACGGGCCACCGTGGACAAAAGCAGGATTATTCTCGAGCGTTTGCACAAGGTTTGGCTGCATTGCGTCTTTCAATAGGACAGTCATCGCCCCGTCAGCCTTGATATCACGACAGAAAACCGGAGATCGATCCCGACGATAGGCCACAATCATATCGCCCAAACGGTTTTGCAAATCTTCAAGGTTTTTGGCCAAGCACAAGATCGCCATCACTTCTGATGCAACCGTGATGTCAAACCCGCCTTCACGTGGGAAACCGTTTGCAACACCGCCAAGGTTTACGTTGATCTGACGCAGGGCCCGATCGTTCATGTCCAATACGCGACGCCAAGCAACGCGGCGAATGTCGATTTCTAGCGAATTGCCCCAGTATACGTGATTATCGAGCATCGCGGCCAACAAATTGTGGGCCGAAGTAATCGCGTGAAAGTCACCTGTAAAATGCAGGTTCATGTCTTCCATAGGCACAACTTGCGCCATCCCACCGCCAGCAGCCCCACCTTTCATACCAAAGTTCGGCCCAAGCGACGCCTCGCGGATACAAACAGCGGCCTTTTTGCCGATCCGGTTTAACCCATCGCCCAACCCGACAGTCGTCGTTGTCTTACCTTCGCCCGCAGGGGTCGGATTGATCGCGGTCACGAGGACAAGTTTACCGTTTGGCCGATCTTGGACGGAATCGATGAAAGATTGACTAACTTTCGCTTTGTCGTGGCCGTAGGGCAGCAGATCGTCGCTGCTAATGCCTAACTTCGCACCGATTTCTTGAATCGGTTGTTTGACTGCTTCGCGTGCAATCTCGATATCCGTCTTATAAGCCATGGTGCCTCCCTGATGCGCGGGCAACTGCCCGTGTTCTAAATCGCTTCTATCGATCGGCAAAGAAGATCAGCACCGCGATTGCGACATAACGCCTGCCGGAATCGTCGGTTTCATGGAGGATCGTTTCGGATTGGAAACCTTAGCCTTCAAAAAGGTCCGGTTGGGCCATCCACGCCCGTTGATCCGGGACATGTAAGGTCAACGTGTCGCCCAACCGCAATGTGCCCTCGCGTTCGACCCAGGCGGTGACCCCGCGCATACCAGCCGCGGCCGCTTTGAATGCTTTCCCATGGCCCGGTTTCGCCGCCTCAATTGTCTTGGCGGGAAAGATGCAGGGCCTGTTTTGCATGTCGACCGTCAGGGTCACCCCGTCTTGCGACTGCAGTCGTGATGATGGCGGCACATGCGAAAAATCCGGTATGCCGTCTACCACGATTGATGCACCCAACCAAGCGGGATCAATCGCATCCAAGCCCAACGTCGCTGCGATCTTTGCTAGTTCCGTCGCGCACACGATGCTGATTTGACGGGTATTCCGGATTTCGGTGTCACGCGGGTATTGAGACAAAACACGACTGCACGACGGACGGGTTAACCCTGCATGAACTTCGTTCTTCGCACCGGCAAAGGTCAACGGCATGTCTTGCAGCGCGTTGGTTTCAATCTCCGGCGTGGCCCGATTGGGCACCGACCCGAGCCACGTAATTTTTCCTGAAAATGATGTGGGGGTCAGTGCTGGCATTTGCGGTCTCCATTTTCGGACATGAAGACCAAGCCACTCAGAAAACACAACCCTTAGAAATGAAAAACCCCGCCACTAGGGCGGGGTCAATTCGTTTGCTTAGACTGACGGTTCAGGTTCCATACCACCGTCATTCGACTTTGGCTTTTTCGGCTTCGTCTTTGGAATTGCCGTCACTGAATTACCGTCACTTGGCGGCGTATCATCCGCATCATCACCACGGTTCAGGGCCTCACCTGCGATCACGCGTGTGATTTCATTGCCGGTAAGTGTTTCATATTCCAGCAGACCTTGCGCCAATCGTTCCAGATCATCCGCTTTTTCAGTCAGGATCCGTTTTGCAGTTTCATAGCCTTCGTCAATAAAACGGCGTACCTCTTCATCGATTGTCTTCTGGGTTTCGGCTGAATGGCTTGTCGCGCCTGCATAATTCCCAAGATGGCTTTGCTGTTCATTTGCGTAATCGATATGACCGATTTTTTCAGAGAACCCGAATTGTGTCACCATCGCACGGGCAATCTTTGATACCTGCTGGATGTCAGACGTCGCGCCGGACGTTACATTTTCTGGTCCAAAGATCAGTTCTTCTGCAACTTTACCGCCCATCGCCATCGCAATTTTGGAAGTGTATTTGGTGTAGCTGACAGACAGCTGATCGCGTTCCGGCAAGGACAACACCAAGCCCAACGCACGACCGCGTGGAATGATCGTGGCCTTGTGGATCGGATCGTGTTGCGGAACGTTTAGCCCGACAATCGCGTGCCCAGCTTCGTGGTATGCCGTCAGTTTCTTTTCGTCTTCCGTCATAACCATTGACCGGCGCTCTGCGCCCATCATGACCTTATCTTTGGCGGATTCAAAGTCGATCATGGTGACAAAGCGGCGACCAACACGCGCCGCCATCAAAGCGGATTCGTTCACGAGGTTCGCAAGGTCAGCACCAGAGAAACCAGGCGTCCCCCGCGCAATGATGCGTAGATCAACGTCAGGACCAAGCGGGACCTTGCGTGCATGCACGCCCAAAATCTTTTCGCGACCCTTGATATCAGGGTTTGGCACCTGAACCTGACGGTCAAAACGGCCCGGACGCAGCAACGCTGGGTCAAGCACATCAGGACGGTTTGTCGCCGCGACGATGATGATGCCTTCGTTTGCTTCAAAACCATCCATCTCAACCAGCAACTGGTTCAAGGTCTGTTCACGTTCATCGTTTCCGCCGCCGTAACCAGCACCACGGGACCGACCAACCGCATCGATTTCGTCAATAAACACGATGCAAGGAGCGTTCTTTTTGCCCTGCTCGAACATGTCACGGACACGAGACGCACCCACACCAACGAACATTTCGACAAAATCGGAACCAGAGATTGTGAAGAACGGCACACCAGCTTCGCCCGCAATTGCACGCGCCAGCAGCGTTTTACCAGTTCCCGGAGGGCCCACAAGCAGCGCACCCTTTGGAATTTTGCCGCCCAAACGAGAGAATTTCTGTGGGTTGCGCAGGAATTCTACGATCTCTTCGAGTTCTTCTTTCGCTTCATCAATACCAGCAACATCGTCAAACGTGACGCGACCATGTTTCTCGGTTAGCAGCTTTGCCTTGGATTTCCCAAAACCCATCGCACCGCCTTTGCCGCCGCCCTGCATGCGGTTCATGAAATAAATCCACACACCGATCAGCAATGCAAAAGGCAACAAACCAATCAGGAATGATTGTAGACCTGACTGTTCCTGCGCCCGCGCAGCAACGGGAATATCGTTGGCGATTAGAAGGTCAGTAACCTCTGCGTCGCGCGGCATGATGGCCACATATTCCTGACCGTTCGTACCACGGTAGCGGATTTGCTCACCATCAAGCGTGACCTGCGCCACAGAACCGCCTTCAACGGATGTGACAAATTCTGAATAGCTCTTCGTATTCGACATGCTTGAACTTTGCCCGCCAGAAAACAGGCTAAATAAAGCCATCACCAGCAGAAAAAGAACGACCCAGAATACAAGATTGCGTGCGTTGCCCAAGGCGACACTCCTTACAAATCGGAAAATCGGCACCGACAGAGTCGGGCCTAAGCGTTAAAGGTAAAATAGACGTTCACGCCGAGACTTCAATGACCTGACCCCGAACTTGGCAAATCAGCGACAATCTGTAACGACCATGCATTCGAAAAACCCGCCAACGGGGCCGAAACGAGCGTATCGTTGCGCCAAATCGCAGGGCTAGACCGCAACGATGCCCTTGGAAGGCGCGTTTGACGCCAGTTTGGGCAATCATCGACGGCATCACCCAACGCTGCGATGTGGATGTCGTCGGCATGTGGCCCGTCCAGCCGCCACCGACCGTCCCAAATTTCGTCCGTTTTGGCGACACGTTGCTGCACAGCACGATATTCGCGCGCAAATCGGACCATGCCCCAGCCATATGATAGCTTGCAGCCCGCAATGGTCGCGTCCTCACCACGCTGCAGTCGCCGCAATGCTTCGATTTGTTCAGTGCGGCGCGGCGCGGCTTCGCCGCTGTTGAGTGTGCGCATAATGGCGAGCACCAATCGCCGCGCACCTTCGCACCCAATCTTGGCCAACACATCCTGGCGCAACAGGTAGTCCCCTTGGTCTTCGATGACATGTTCCGTCAACAGATCAGCTGTCGCGTGGACCAGCATTTCCGTCGTTTGCGCCATGTTTTCAGCAATCTGTGAAAACGCGGTTAATGGAATACCGGCATCTTCTAATGGACCAAGAAGTCGCCGGACCCTAATCCGTTGAAAACGGGGATCTTCGTTAGATGGATCGTCGATCCAGTTCTGGCCTGCGGTACTTAATCCTTCTCTCAGTGTATCCCGCGACGTTCCCAAGAATGGCCGCAGGAACGCAACGCCGTGTTTGACGGTTCGCAATGGCATGCCGGACAAGCCTTCGGGGCCTGCCCCACGACCAAGCGCCATGAGAATCGTCTCGGCCTGATCATCCAACGTATGTCCTAACAAAACGTGTTGAATGTCCTGCGACTGCGCCCAATCAGCCAACAACCTGTAGCGGGCATCACGAGCGGCGGCCTGAAGGTTGCCGATGGCGCCCGTACCCTGCCACGATAATGTCGTGTGATGGATGTTTCGCGCGGCACACAACGTCGCGACGAATTCGCATTCGCTTGCCGCTTCTTTTCTGAGACCATGGTTAACCGACGCGGCATGTATCCGCGTGGTGCTGTTAGAAAAAGCGGCATGCACCGCCAACAAAAGTGCGACGGAATCGCCGCCACCAGAAACGGCGACCCCGATTTTTGGCAATTTCGATAGTAGCTTTACGGTTTCTTCAGGAAGTTCAGGCAGCATGCCGTCACGAGCAACCCAAATTGCGCATTGCCGATTGTGATTCAAGGACGCTTGGATCGCCGGGGAAGCGCACACCAACCTCAGCGAGTGTTATGCAACCATCTTGAACCTGCCCCACGGCACCCAAAGCAACACCAAGCTTTAGCAACGCTTCAGGCGCGTATTGCCCCTGTGGATTACCCGAAAATGCCTGCAAATACGCACGCGCAGCGGCGGTCGTGTCGCCAAGACCGTCAAGCGCTTTACCACGCAGCAATTCCGCTTGCTGACTTACTGGGCTGCCCGGGTAGGTCGCGCTGAAGGTCGCAAGGAGGTCAGCGGCGCTGCGAAAGTCACCTTGAGCGAGCGCCTCCTGCGCCCGCTCAAAATCGGCCTGTTCGCCAACGGCCAAAGCAGGGCCACCTGTCGCAGGGGCCGGTGTCGCCGCCGGAACATTCGCCCCGTTATCAACGCCACCCAAGGATGGCGTGTCGCCTAACTGCCCAATGTCGCAACCTTCTTCGAGTTCACACAGACGGAATTCAAGATCACCGATGCGATTGGTTCCATCCACCGTGATACGGTTTACGCGAAATTCGAGTTCCTCGGTTTTGGAGGTCAGCCGCTGCAATTCCGCTTCGATTGCGTTTAGGCGATCAAGCGGCGTATTCCCTGCGATACCAGTCGTCAGGGCACCTGTCGTCGACAGTTCCCCTTTCAACCCGTTGATATCGCTATAAAGCACAGAAAGTTGCTGGCGAATGTCCGCCAGTGTCCCATCCTGTGCGAAAGCCGTCAAAGGCGTGATAGCAATAACAGTCGCGATAGTCAGAAAACGCCGCATTGTCTTTTCCTTAGCTCGTGCCGCCAGCTGCGATCACAGTCACAGCACGTCGGTTCTGCGAATAACAGGCCTCGGATGCGCAAACCTCAATCGGGCGCTCTTTCCCGTAGGAAATCACCCGCAAGCGCGTCGATGGAACGCCTTGTGATACAAGATATTCACGCACCGCGTTTGCACGACGATTGCCAAGCGCGAGGTTATATTCCCGCGTGCCCTGCTCATCGGCGTGGCCTTCAATAATCGCCTGATAATCCGCGTTTGTTTTCAACCAGTTCGCTTGACCGTTCAATGTCTGCTGTCCAGCCGCAGTCAAGGTAGAGCTATCCACGACGAACAAGACGCGATCGCCAATTGTCTGTGTAAAGTACAGCGGGCTTTGCGGATCATTCGCGCCGGTTGGCGCAACGGGTGCGACCAATGGCGCACCTGTGTTTGCACCTGCACCAGCGCCCGCATCCGCACCACCACTGCCGCCGAAGCGATCAGGGTTCGTACACGCCGCAGTAGCCAAAATCAGCGTCGCCAGCGCTGCCTTCTTCAAAAATACCATATGCCCGTTCCTATTATTCTTGGTTTGTTGGCGCGATCTTAACATGTGTTTCGCATCATGTGAATCACGCTTTGTTTTATGGCTGTAATGGACCCCATGTCGGATCAGATGCGCCGCCTTGGACTGGTACGGCTTGTAAATTGCGCCCTGAAACATCGACCGAATACAGGGACGACGTGCCACCGGCACCCAATGTTTCGCGGAAAAACATGATGACGCGCCCGTTCGGTGACCATGTGGGGCCTTCGTCCAAAGGTGATGCGGTCAAAAGACGTTCTTCGCTGCCGTCGGTACGCATTACGCCAATGTGGAACCGGCCTGCGTTTTGTTTTGTGAAGGCGATCAGATCGCCCCGCGGTGACCAAACGGGTGTGCCATATCGACCTTCGCCAAAGGAAATGCGCTGCGCATCACCGCCATTTGCGGACATGATGTAAAGCTGTGGCGCGCCCGAACGGTCGCTTTCAAACACGATTTGGCTGCCATCGGGGCTAAACGACGGTGCCGTTTCAATCGAAGGGGCAGAGGTCAACCGCGTGTGCGCACCGCTGGCCAAGTCCGTCCGGTAAAGATCCGTGTTGCCACCATTCGCGAGGCTGTAGATCACTTGTGTCCCGTCACGCGAAAAGCGCGGCGAAAACGCCATTTCGCCTTCAGCGGTAGGAAGCTGCCGTTTTCCAACATTCGCCACGTCCAAAACGTTAATGCGCGGGAAGCCGGATTCATACGATGTATACAGGACCCGATCGCCTGTCGGACTGAAACGCGGTGCCAAAACAATCGCACTGCTGTCTGTTAAGAATTGCACGTTCGCACCGTCATAATCCATGATCGCGAGCCGTTTGGCACGGTTATCTTTTGGCCCTGCTTCGGCCACATAAACCACGCGACTGTCGAAATATCCGCCTTCACCAGTGATCCGCGAATAGGCTGCATCGGCCACTTTGTGGGCCATGCGCCGCCAGCCGGGCACGGTGCCTGCGAACTGCAATCCGCCGCCCAATTCAGCACCAGAGAACACATCATAAAGCCGGAATTTCACCGTCAGATTCTGTCCGCTGACCGTCACGGCCCCTTTAATCAAGGCCTGCGCGTTGATGGCGCGCCAGTCAGGATAGGACACTGGCTGCGAAAACGATGCTTCTTGCGCGATAAAGGCAGACGACGGAATTTCGCGGAACAGGCCCGTCCCGGTCAAGTCAGCCGCAACAAGGCGCGTGATATCGGCGGCGACCTGTGCGGCCTCCGGGTTTTCGGCCTCGAACGCGGGCACTGCGAACGGCAGCGGTTCGATCACACCATCGGTGATGGTTAATCGCAACGGACCATCTTGCGCCACAACGGGGGCCGCTAGCCCGCCGGACAAGGCCGCCGCTAGCAAAATGGTCAATAGTCGTTTCATTCTCTCGCCTCATTTTCGATAGGTGCGCCTGCACCTTCGTCTTAACTATTACACGCGTCACGGGGAAAAGGTTCCTGCCCCCCTGCGCAATTTCTTGCCGCTACCTTAATCGCATCCCTGAAGGGTCAAAGGTAATTTCGACATCTTTCCATTGCCCATATTTGTCCGCAGGCAACTGGTATCCATTTGGATTTTGGCACCGCAGGATGGCACGCCGCGCCGCCTGAAACGCCGTGCTTTGCGCAGAACCATCACCACCGGACGCGGAAATCTGACGCACGTCGCCTTGAACTTTGCCCGCTTGATCTAGGCTAAACCCAACAACAAGCGTCACACGTGCCGCCACTGATCCGGGGTCCACGTTCCAGCATCGGTTCACGGCGACACGGAAACCTTCACGTTCTGATCCGGTCATGGGCGGGCCTTGCGGGATATTTGGCGCGTCGCTGCTGCTGGCCGCATCCGCGAGCGCCGCTGCAACCGCGTCATCCACGTCGGTCGCCACGTTGTCGCTTGATGCAGTCGATGTCTCTGCTGGTGTCACAGGCGCGGGTGCTGGCCGGTTTGGGCGCACGTTGGGTCGCACGGATGTCTCGACCGCACCTGACGGCACGGCGTCTTCCAACACGATTTCTGTCGCGGCTTCTTCGGGTGCCGTTTCTTCGACCGCATCTTCGACGATCTCTTCGGGTGTTTCTTGTTCGGGCGCTGCGCTTTCGGTCGCAACCTCTGCTACAGCCACGTCTTCCGGCGGCGGCGCAACCTGTGTTGGTGCAATACGGTCCGCCTGTCGCTGTTGCGGTCGGGGCGAAGACGTCAAATCTGGCGCACCGGGTGGTGGCGTGTCTGGCACAGGCGGCAGTTCCGGGATCGCATCGCTGACAATGGCGGGTTCAGCGGCAGGAACAGGTGCAGGCGGTGGTGTATCTTCAGCCGGAGTTTCCACGGCTTCGGGTTGTGCTGGCACAGGCGTCGGATCATCGACCGCTTCGGGGGTTGGGGCCGCATCGTCGACTTCTGGCACGGGTGGCGCGGACGGATCTGAGGTGCCCGGCTGCGGCGTGGTGGCCGCCACGATCTGCGCGTATTCCTCGCCAGAAACGACCGAAACCTCGGATACCTCGAACGGCAATGGCTCCGCGTTGAAGCCCCAACCGGCGATCAGCCAGATCAGAAGTCCCGCATGCCCTGCGCCTGAAATGATGGTGCCCGGTGTCGCCATTTTGGCTTACTCGCTCGCGCCTGTTTGGGCCATGTCCGTCACCAAGCCGATGTTGGAAAAGCCACCCGCGTTCAAATCGCCCATGATTTCCGCGACCGCATTCCACGAATTCGCGCCATCAGCGCGCAGGAAGATGCGGTCAGATGTGCGTTCCGCGGCAATGGCGGACAATTTCGCGATCAGTTCAGCGCGCGGCGTTTCCGTCGTCTGGATCAACGTGCGCCCATCCGCAGTGATTGTAACCGTCAGCGGTTCTTCGTCGTCGGACGGCAACGCGTTCGCGCTGGTTTCCGGCAATTCGACAGGAATACCCACGGTCATCAACGGGGCGGCCACCATAAAGATGATCAAAAGAACCAGCATCACATCCACAAACGGCGTGATATTGATCTCGGCCATCGGCTGGCCACGCGATGACCGGCGACGCCGTCTGCGGCCCCCGCCATCGTCTGATTTCATGACACCGGCACCCATATCAGGAATCCAACTGACGGCTTAGGATCGTCGCAAATTCGTCGGCGAAGGCTTCATAGCCAGCGGTGATCCGGTCGGCATCAGCACTGAGTTTGTTGTAGTAAATCACGGCAGGAATCGCGGCGAGAAGGCCAAGACCCGTTGCCAAAAGCGCCTCAGCAATACCGGGTGCCACAACGGCAAGGTTCGTTGTTTGGGCTTCAGCGATTTCGATGAACGCGTTCATGATCCCCCAAACGGTCCCGAACAGGCCAACAAAGGGGGCGGTCGATCCGGTCGTTGCAAGAACCGGCAGGCCCTTTGTCAGCTTTGCGGATTCTTTCGCAATCGCCACATCCATCGACCGGTCAATCCGCGCCTGTGCACCTGCGATCAGATTGCCGTCCTGCTTGTGCGACCTGCGCCATTCCAGCATGCCAGCGGCGAAAATCTTTTCGCTTTGACCACGCGGGTTTGCACCGATCTGATCAAAAAGCGTATCCAACGGTTCGCCCGACCAGAATGCGCGGTCAAAAACCTCCGCTTCGCGCCGCGCTTTGCGGTATTGAATGATCTTGTCCACGATCACAGCCCAGCACCACAATGATGCGGCGATCAACATGATCATAACCAATTTGACGGTAATCGTCGCGCGCGCAAACAGCGCCCACATTGTGAAGTCGTGTTCCATATACCTGCTCTGCCCTTAGGCCCGTTGTCGGGCTCTGTTGCAGATAGTGTTAGCGCATCGAGAAAACAAAATCCACGACGCAATTGATCACGAATTGTTGGCGTTTATGCCAATTGTGCGCGAAGTTCCGCCGGAAGACGCACCGGACGCCCTTCATTCGTCATACAAACGGCCGTGACGTCGGCCTTGAACAGACATTGATCGCCGCGCCAGACCGTTTGATCGAACACCCACCGCAGCGGCGATGTCGCCTTATGCGTGGTTTTGACGTCCAACCGGTCGCCAAGTTTCGCAGGCGCCAGATAATCGGCCACCACGCGAGTCACGACGAAGACGTATCCGTCGGTCTTTAACACGTTTTGGTCAACGCCCAATTCTTCAACGATTTCGGATCGGGCCCGTTCGATGAACTTGAGGTAGTTGGCATAGTAGACAACCCCGCCCATATCCGTGTCTTCGTAGTAGACTTTGACTGGCAAAACATGGGTCATTGCACCATCCCAATCCTGGCGGACAGGCGCAAAGCATGGGACGGATCATGCGCAACGGCTGGCATAACCGGATCGTAGACCGCGCGGATGACGTTTGCGATTTCCGGACGCAGAACTGTTTGGTCATTCACAACGGCCAAAGGCGATGTTTCACGAAACGCCTGATCGGACCATAAAACAATCGTCTGAACCGCCTGCGAAAGCGCCAACGTATCGGCCGACACCTGTTCAAGATGCGCGTCCATCCGCAGGAAAACAAAGGCCGCGCGAATAGCGCCAGCTTCGTCAAAGCGGAAAATCCGGTATTGATTGGCGTCCGCCGCCTTCAGGCGTTCCACCAGCGGCACCAAATCCGGCACCAGCTTTTCCAGATGCGGCACCTCTGGCATCTCGTCCCAATCGCGACAGAAGAACACCATCAGGTTTGCACCCAATTCCATGTCCGTTTCATCCATCTTGTGGTTGGCAAGCGTTACGACAGCTTCGATCGCGCCTTTGAAAACGGCAAGCGTCGCGTCATCCACACCAAACACCACTGGCACAATCGGACGCCCCCACCGCGCGCACAGATAGCTGTCATCAGCACGCGTAAACAACGCAGCAACTTGATCAGGTTCCATTTTCATCTGTCCTTAACAATTCTCGCCGGAGGGTCTTACGTTTCGATTTTTCCAGAAAAATCGCGCATCCCGCTACCCGAACATATCCGTCTGCCCTTTGGGCGCATCCAACCCCAAATGGCGCCACGCGGCCTGCGCCAACATACGCCCGCGCGGGGTTCGTTGGATCAACCCTTTTTGCAGCAGATATGGTTCGATCACGTCTTCTAAACTATCGCGGCTTTCGCTTAACGCCGCCGATAGGGTTTCGACACCCACGGGGCCACCGCCATAGCTTTCCGCAATCAATCGCAGATACCGACGGTCGGCGCTATCAAGGCCGAGGTTATCCACGCCAAGCCGTGTCAGCGCCATATCCGCGATTTCCTGCGTCACGGTTCCGTCGCCGTCCACAACTGCGAAATCGACAACACGGCGCAGTAGACGCCCCGCAATACGCGGCGTGCCCCGCGCTCGCTTCGCAATTTCCCGGGCACCTAGATCCGCCGCAGGTGCGCCCATCAGGCGAGCACCCCGCGTGACAATTTCATGCAGTTCATCTTCGGTGTAAAATTCGAGCCGCGTCGGAATCCCAAAACGATCCCGCAAAGGGGTCGTTAGCAGGCCCATCCGCGTTGTCGCGCCGACCAGCGTAAAGGGCTGCAATTCAATCCGCACTGTCCGCGCAGCTGGTCCTTCGCCAATCACGAGATCAAGCTCGAAATCTTCCAGTGCTGGATAAAGCACCTCTTCAACAGCAGGGTTGAGACGATGAATTTCGTCGATAAACAACACGTCGCGGGCTTCCAGATTGGTCAGGATCGCGGCCAGATCGCCCGCCTTGGCCAAAACAGGGCCAGAGGTCATGCGGAAGTTCACACCCAATTCACGCGCCATAATCTGCGCAAGCGTTGTCTTCCCAAGGCCCGGCGGCCCATGGAACAACGCGTGATCCATCGCTTCGCCGCGTTTTTTCGCGCTTTCGATAAATACCTTCAGGTTCGCGCGTGCATCGCGCTGGCCGATGAATTCATCAAGCGTTTGCGGACGCAACGCGCGATCCGCATCTTCGGGCTGGCGGTCAGGGCGTAATGTGGGGTCCGGTTCTTGCATGGACACCCTTTACTCCTTCGGGGCCAGCAGCTTCAAGGCGGCGCGGATCAATCCAGCCGTCTGTAGATCAGGTTCAGCGCCCAACGCCTCAGCGACCGCACTTGCCGCATCACCGGGCGCATAACCAAGATTGCCCAGCGCCGACAGCGCCTCTGGCTGCGCAGGATTTGCCTTTGGCGGCGCTGCCCGTTTCTTTTTCGGGGCCTCAATGGGTTCCAAAACCGCGTCGTCCAGATTTTCGGCCAAGGTGCCACCCATTGCCATCACTGACGGCGCTTTGTCCTTTAAATCAAGGATCACCTTTTGCGCGGTCTTCGGACCAACGCCCTTGGCCTTCGCAATCGCATTCCAGTCGCCCAGCGCAATCGCGCGACTGACACCTTCATCGCCCAACGTGCCCAAAATCGCCATCGACGCTTTTGCACCGATCCCTTGCACCGACATCAGCAGGCGGTGCCATTCCTTTTCTACCAACGACGTAAAGCCGAAAAGTTGCAAATTCGTTTCTTGGACCAACAAATCGGTGAACAGGGCCACCGCTTCGCCATTCGCGGGCAATCCGGCTTTCACGCGGTCCGACACATAGACAACATAGCCCACGCCGCGCACGTCGATCAGCACGTGGTCCGATCCGCGATAGTCGATAATCCCTGAAATCTTCCCGATCATGCTGTGGCCTTTGCAATCGCGCGTGACAAATGGTTCGCCGATTGTTGATGGTGTGCGTGACAAATGGCAATCGCCAATGCGTCGGCCGCATCGGGGCCAGCCAATTCGACCCCCGGCAATTGCAGGCGGACCATATGGTCAATCTGCGCCTTCGCAGCGTGGCCCACGCCAACAACGGCCTTTTTAACCGCGTTGGGGGCATATTCGCCAATCTCGAGCCCCGCTTTCGACGGAACCAACATCGCGATCCCGCGTGCTTGGCCCAGTTTCAGCGTGCCCACCGCGTCTTTGTTCACAAACGTCTGTTCAACGGCGGCAGTTTCTGGGCCGTAAGTATGAATAACGTCCGTCAATTGTTCGTAAAGCGACAACAACCGAAACCCCAAATCCTTGCCCGTCGAATGGGCAATTCCGTTGGCGACATGGGTCATACGGCTGCCAGCCACGTCGATAATCCCCCAGCCCATGTTCCGCAGCCCCGGATCAATCCCCAATACGCGCATCTGATTTCCTCATCCTGCTCGGCTTTTTGTTGTTTTTTCACCGATAGCACAAAAGGCGAACATATACCAAGCGGGAACTGAATTGACCAAATCCGACATGCATCATGTCGCAATTGCAGCATGGCCCATTTTGAAGGTCAGAATGCGCCATCAGACCGCCAAAAAACGACATCATCCGCTGCCCCATTTCGCCTTATTTCAAAGGGTAAAACGACGAAATCTCGGGTATTCTGAAAACGCATATGACCTATGCAATAAAAGTCCCTAGTCAGACTCGGATAAGACTCCTAAGTGCGGCTTATCAGACATCACCGCTGCAATGCAGCACCAGCTAAGGAGCATGGCCATGGCCGCTTTTGACACCACCCGCCCAGTCGCCGTCCTGAACGCAGGCCGCTTTTCTAACATCTTCGCCTCCGTAATAGGCACTTTGGCAACTTGGAACGACGCGCGTATCACACGCAAAGCGCTCTCCAAACTGTCAGCACGTGAACTCGAAGATATAGGCCTGACTTACGCTGATCTGGACACCATTTCGGCGATCACGCGCTAATTTCCCAACACTTGGGACAAGCAAAAAGGCCGGCTAGAGAAATCTAACCGGCCTTTCGTATGTGGGTGTTCAAAACAATGAACAGACTCGATACTGACGGCATGCGCCTGCCGACCAGAAATTACCCGATAAACTTGTTAAGCAGCTCTGAAATCGCCAACGTCATAGGATCGGCAAACATGGCAAGTCCCCCGACTTGCTCAAACACTGTCCCTTCGGACAGGGCCGAAATGCGTTGGTTAAAATCAGCTTCCCCCAGTGCGTAATGCACGTACCCCTTAAACACAAACACCGCAAAAGTGAGCAGAACTAAACCGCGCCACGGAAAACGGGGCGCGTAAAGTCGTGGCTTGGCAACAACCAAACCATCCGATTGCATCTTATGAACTACGCCCGCATTCGCCATGCGATTATTCGTGCGCACAATTTTGCGCAGGCGTTTCTCAAATGGTGCATTAACATAAGCCATTACGACCTCACTCAAACATAAATCCTACCCTAATGGGTATACTCGAAAATTGACGCTGAATTGTGGCAATAATGGGGCAAGGCCCTGATTTACGAAGGAATTAAGTCTTTTTGGTGAATGTAAGCGTCGTCCATTCAACAATCATATCGCGATGCAAAAGACTGTATCCATTTCCTTCATAAACGTTAACCACATCATCAGCTTGTTCGTTCAAAATACCGGACAGAATCACATGCCCACCTGCGATTGTCGCGTTTGCCATGTCGGCAGAAAGGCCGATTAGTGGCCCTTTTAAGATGTTGGCGAAGATCAAATCGAACGGGGCCGCGTCTTTCAGCACCGGGGTTTCGAATCCGGGGGCTGTGACACAGTTCACCTGACCGTCCAGCTTGTTCGCCCGCACGTTCACTTCGGCGACATCAACGGCGACCGGATCGATGTCCGTGGCGATCACAACTTCGGGCACGACGGTTGCCGCGGCCATTGCCAAAACGGCGGTCCCACACCCGATGTCCGCGACCTTGCCAGATGTGAACCCTGCGTTGACCAGTCGGTCGAACGCCCGCAGACAGCCCAATGTCGTGCCGTGGTGCCCCGTGCCAAAAGCCATCGCCGCTTCGATCAGCAATGGCGTACAATCATCAGGCACTTTGTCCGCGTCATGTGACCCGTAGACGAAGAACCGGCCTGCGACGACCGGTGCCAGTTCGCGCCGCACATGTGCAACCCAATCGGTGTCGGGAACTTCGGACACGACAAACGGCTTCACGTCATACATCGCGGTTAACACAGCCATGCCAGCGACATCAGGTTGGTCGTCGAAATAGGCCCCGACTTCCCATAGGCCGGACCCATCTTCGACCTCGAAAACGCCCACGCCAGTTGGTTCAGGCGTCAGTGCCTCAAGCGCGTCGCCCAGTTTCGTCGCAAGCTCTTCGCCCATCAGTGTCGTTAGTGCAGAATAAGTGGTCATATCAGGTGCCCTTTGCGGTTTGCCCTCCGGTATGCCGTGGCGACGGGCAGGTCAAAACAAAAAAGCCTTCCCCGCAGGGAAGGCTTGTGATCGCTTATCGTGTTTTGCTTAGACCGCGACACCAATTGGACAGGTCACGCCAGTGCCACCGATCCCACAATAGCCGTCCGGGTTCTTTGACAGATACTGCTGGTGATAATCCTCAGCAAAGTAGAATGTGGGTGCCGGCGTAATCTCTGTTGTGATCGCACCGAATCCTGCTTTTGACAGGCGCGGGGCAAAATCCGCCTTGCTGGCTTCTGCCGCTTCGGCCTGCGCATCGGTATAAGTGTAGATGCCTGACCGATATTGCGTGCCGCGATCATTACCTTGGCGCATCCCTTGGGTCGGATCATGGCCTTCCCAGAACACCTGCAACAACTGATCATACGAAATCACCGATGGATCATAGACGACGCGGACCACTTCGTTGTGGCCGGTTTTGCCGGAACACACTTCTTCGTAGGTCGCGTTTGGGGTGAACCCGCCTGCGTAGCCCACCATCGTCGACGTCACGCCATCCAGTTGCCAGAACATCCGCTCAACACCCCAGAAACAGCCCATGCCAAACATCGCAACCTCTTGGCCTTCTGGCACATCTGGTGTGATTGGCGTGCCAAAGACATGGTGCGCTTCAGCAGTCGGGATTGGCACCGCACGCCCCGGAAGGGCCGCATCAGCAGAGATCATTTCGGATTTGTCGCGGGTCATAAAGAACATGGCAATCTCCTGTTCGAGTTCGGGTAGTATATAGTGCGCGGCACGCGACCTTTCCAGCAGCACACACAAGGGCGTGAATTTTAGCTTAAGACGCCGTACGAAAATACGTTAAAAATCATTTAAAAACAACAGTTTCGCCGCGAAACCTAGGCAACGCGCGCCAAGGGTGTCTGCAACCGTGTCTCGTACCCCGGCACAGGATGGCGCGGGATCAACAATGCCAGCGCAAACGAAACGCTCGCCATGCAAGCCGCCAACACGAAAACCGCCGTTGGTGACGTCAGCCACAAATAGCCCAGCCCTGCAGGCAGAAACACCGCCGCGATATGGTTGATCGTGAAAGCGACGGCAGCTGTGGGGGCAATGTCTTGGGGATCCGCGATCTTTTGGAAATATGTCTTTAACGCCAAGGCGAGCGCGAAAAAGATATGATCCACAACGTAAAGCCCCGCCGCGACGATGACGCCCCAGCCAAAGTAGTAGACGCCGCCATAGGCCAAAAACACCACTATCAGTCCCGCATATTCGAACAATAGCGCACGGCGTTCGCCAAACACGCTGACCAAACGGCCCATCAACGGGGCAAAGACGATGTTGACCACAAGATTGATCAAATACAGTTGCGTGATCTCATGGACCTCTAGCCCGAAAAGCTCGACCATCATAAAGCCCGCGAAAACCACGAAAATTTGACGGCGCGCGCCCGACATGAACTGCAGCGCGTAATAAAGCCAGTAGCGGCGACGCAGGACGAAAGTCTTCAACTGCGGATGCGGGCTTTCGAATTGAGGATACGCGAAAAAGGCGAAAACCGCGACAAACGTAGTAAACCCGCCAGCGGCCATGTAAACAAAAGCGTAGCTTAGGTCGTAGGTCTTCCACGTGCCCACAATTAACAGATAGGCCACAAGCGTCGCACCCGACCCAGCTGCGGTCAGCCAGCCCAACATCTGGGGCGCGCGTTTGATGTCGATCCATTGCAATTGCAGGGATTGGTTCACCGTTTCAAAGTAATGGAATCCGATCGAAGACAGCATCGTGATCGTCAGAATCCCCGCCATCGACGGGAAATAGGCCGTGATCGTAGTCGCAACGCCCAGCATCACAAGGGCCACAATCCCCAACACCTGTTCGCGCATAAACATGATCAAAGCAATCACGCCAATCGCAAAGAAACCGGGAATTTCGCGGACTGTATGCAGCCAACCAATGTCAGAGCCGTCGAAGTTTGCGACCTCAATGACAAAATTGTTCAGCAAAGCAGACCATGTCGCAAACGCAACCGGCAGCGCCATAGCGAACAGAAATAGCAGCGTCACAGGCCGCTGCCAGAATGGCAGGTGCCGGGCATCTTCAAGGCGGACGATATTCATGAGGCAGGCTTACGCCCCTTATACGGGATTGGAAAGCGCGGCTTACGCGTCAGTAAAAGCTTTGCGGATCGATATCGATGGCCATCCGCAATTCGCCGCGCAGCTTGAACTGACCGGCCCATTGCGCCAACGCTTGTTGAAGCGGCGCTGACTTTTCTGCTTTGACCAATAACCGAACGCGGTGCCGTCCGCGTACCCGTGCGATAGGTGCTGGTGCGGGACCAAAAACCTGTGCGCCAATCCGGCGCAATGGCCCGTCTTGGCGTGCCATCGCGTTGCCCAGATCGAACACCTCTTCCGCCGTCGTTCCGCTAAGGATGATCCCCGCCATGCGACCATAGGGCGGCACGCCAGCGTCTTTGCGTTCATGCGCCTCGGCCGCCCAGAATGCTTCTTCGTCGCCTGCCAAAATCGCGCGGATCACGCCGTGTTCGGGCTGATAAGTTTGCAGCAACGCCTCACCGGGGGTTTCGGCCCGTCCGGCACGCCCCGCAACCTGTCGCATCAGTTGGAACGTACGTTCGGCGGCACGCAGATCAGAGCCTTGCAATCCAAGATCCGCATCAATGACCCCCACAAGCGTAAGCTTTGGAAAGTTATGGCCTTTTGCCACCAGTTGCGTCCCGATGATGATGTCGGTGCCGCCCTGCGCGATTTCTTCGATATGCGCCTTCATAGCGCGGGCAGAGCCGTATAGATCGGACGACAGAACAGCGACGCGGGCATCCGGAAACAGGTCCGTAATTTCTTCGCCCATGCGTTCAACACCGGGGCCAACGGCGCTGAGTTTATCCTCAGCTTCGCAATGCGGACAGACGTTTGGCATCGGTTTGGTTTCACCACATTGGTGGCACATCAAGCGCTTGAGAAAGCGGTGTTCGACCATCCGCGCATCGCAATGATCACAGCCAATTTGATGCCCACAAGCACGGCACAGCGTGATTGGCGCGTAACCACGACGGTTCAGGAAAACGAGCGATTGTTCCCCTTTTTCAATGCGTTGCGCAATGGCTTGGCGCAGCGATGGGGACACCCATTTGCCGCCCGGCAGGTCTTCGACACGCATGTCGATAGCCGACATTTTCGGCATGATTGCCGGACCGTAACGCGATTTTAACTCGAGCCGTTTATATTTTCCCTGATCCGCATTCGCCCAGCTTTCCAGACTTGGTGTGGCCGACGCCAAGACAACCTGCGCCCCGTTAATCGCCGCCCGCAAAACGGTCATATCGCGGGCATTATAAAGGACACCATCCTCTTGTTTGTATGACGTATCATGTTCCTCATCGACGACGATGAGACCCAGATTTTGGAACGGCAGGAACAACGCGGATCGCGCACCCACGATCAGCTGTGCGTCCCCCTGCCCGACCATCCGCCAACAGCGGCGGCGTTCGGTCATCGTCACGCCGGAATGCCATTCGGCTGGTTTCATGCCGAACCGCGCTTCGACCCTGTTAATGAATTCGCCAGATAGCGCGATTTCCGGCAGCAACACCAACGCCTGACGCCCCATGCGCAGACATTCGGCAACCGCTTCGAGGTAGACTTCGGTTTTGCCGGAACCCGTCACGCCCTTTAGTAGCGTCGTCCCATACTTGTCGCTGCGCAGATCGGCGCGTAACGCATCCGCGCCCGCCGCCTGATCGGGGCTGAGTTCTTTGCCGCCGTAGTCCGGATCAAGTATCGGATAGGGCATGTCACGAGGGGCGTCGACTTCGGCGACCGCCCCCAATTTCACCAGTCCTTTCACCACAGAGGACCCAACACCCGCCATGGCGGCCAGTTCTTTTAGGGTAAACGACAGGCCACCATAATCGCGCAGCACCTCTAGTACCTTGGTGCGGGCCGCCGTCACGCGGTCGGGTTCTTGGTCGCCAAGACGGTAGACTTTACGCATCGACGGGGCATCACCCAATCCCGGTGCGCGGGTCGCGAGGCGTAGCATCGCGTGCAGCGGTGTCAGCGTGTAGTCGGCGGCGCGCGTCAGGAATTGCCGCATCTCGTCACGCATGGGCGCGACATCCAGCACCCGAATGACCGACCTTACCTTGTTGTAATCAAAGTCACCCTTGCCCGGTCCCCAGACAACACCCAGCACTTTGCGCGGCCCCAACGGGACTTCAACGAATGCACCAAGGTGACAGCCACCTTCGGTCGCCTTGTAATCAAGGAACCTGTCCAGCGGCTGGGCCGTCAAAACGGCGACCAATTCACCTTCGTGGAAGAATTCTTGGCTCAAGCGTGATCCCCTTCGGGCGATTGGCAGTTGCGGTATGGGCTTTTCGCCCTGTCCGTTCTGAGGTAAACGCTGGCGCAACAAACGCCAACCCATTCCCCGGAGGGATTACAGATGAAGTTTTTCGTAGATACGGCTGAAATTGACGAGATCAAGGAACTGCACGCCCTTGGCATGGTTGACGGCGTGACAACCAACCCGTCCCTGATCGCCAAATCAGGTCGCGACATTCTGGAAGTCACGAAAGAAATTTGTGACATCGTATCTGGTCCTGTGTCCGCCGAAGTGGTCGCATTGGACGCGGAAACCATGCTGGCCGAGGGCCGCAAGTTGGCTAAAATCGCTGACAACATCGCCGTAAAGGTGCCACTGACATGGGCCGGTTTGCAAACCTGCAAGGCGCTGTCCGACGAAGGCACGATGGTTAACGTGACGCTGTGCTTCTCTGCCAACCAAGCGCTTTTGGCCGCCAAAGCCGGTGCGACATTCATTAGCCCATTCATCGGCCGCTTGGATGACATCAACTTAGACGGTCTCGAATTGATCGAAGATATTCGGACAATTTACGACAACTACGGCTTCGACACACAGATTCTTGCCGCCTCTATCCGGTCGGCGAACCACATGTCCGAATGCGCGAAAATTGGTGCGGATGTCTGCACTGCGCCTCCTAAAGTGATCAAAGCGATGGCAAACCACGTTCTGACCGACAAAGGATTGGCCGGTTTCATGGCCGATATCGAAAAAGCAGGTATCACAATCCTTTAAGAAAACGCCGATTTATGGTAAACGAATGGCGGCCTAAGGGTCGCCATTTTCGTTTTATCGGGGCCAAGTTGGTGTCAGCGCACATCTATCTTTATCGTCATGCTGCTGTCGATTTTGACAATACGGAACGCGTTGCGTTTCGTGACTTTCGCGCCTTGGTTGATGCATATAACGCGGCCCCTTTGGTCGCGTTCCTACCGACGCAACCGACTCCGCGTTGCGATTACATTTTCACCAGCAGCCTCAGACGCAGCCCCGATACGGCGATGGAAGTCTTTGGATTTATGGATGTGAACGACCCGGTTTTCCGTGAAGCCGAATTACCTGACCTTCCGGCGCTTCCGTTTCGTGCGAAACCCAAAACCTTGTTTGCGATCTCTCGTGTTCTTTGGTTTCTTGGTCGTCGCAAGAATTGCGAAAGCCGCGACCGGTTTTTTGCACGTGTCGACCGTGCCGCAAAACTGATGGTCAGGGCGACCGGCGATCATCCCTGTGTTGCGCTGATTGGTCATGGCGTTCTGAACCATTTTATGTCCCGCGCTTTGCGCAAACATAATTTCCGCTCGGACAAGCCTCTATCCCGACGCTATGGTCACTATACCTTATTTGCCAGCGTGTAGCTGCGTATGTTGCACCGATACCCCGCTTTGTGCCGCAGTGCGAAAAAACTATCCCAAGGCATCTTCGCTCTGCTATGTCTAAAAGAAAATAATACCGTAGCGAGCAGGTTCTAATGACAAGCATTCCCCTGATGGACGCGGATATCCGCGCCAAAATTATTTCCGATCCTGAAGCATTGCTTGAGGACAAAGACATCATGAGCGCCCTCGTGGCCGCTAACGAACAGACCATGGGCGGCAATATTGTCGATCTGCGCGGTATTGCGATGGAACGTCTTGAGGCCCGTTTGGATCGTCTTGAGGACACCCACCGTTCAGTGATCGCCGCCGCATACGAAAACCTGGCTGGCACAAACCAAATCCACCGTGCAGTTCTGCGGATGATGGATGCCACTGAATTCGAAGCCTTTTTGCAGGATTTGTCCGGTGACGTTGCCGATACACTGCGTGTTGATGTAATGCGTCTGGTGTTGGAAAGCGAAGATGCCGAACCGAACGCCGCGGTCGCCAAGGTTGGCGAAGTTTTGCAGGTCGTGCCAGTTGGTGAGATTGACGAATATATCACCCATGGCCGCAACATGTCCGTGCGCCAAGTGACCCTGCGCCAAGTGACGGCAGACGACACCAGCTTGTTTGGCGACAAAGCCAGCTACATCCGTTCAGAAGCCTGTTTGAAACTTGATTTTGGTCCGAACCGCCTGCCCGGTATGTTGGTGATGGGATCAGAAGATCCACATCAGTTCACCCCGCAGCAGGGCACAGATTTGCTGACATTCTTCGGTGGCGTATTCGAACGCGCGATGCGCCGGTGGCTGGCCTGATTTCGCCAGCGCTGTCACATGCGCTTGCGGCGTGGTTGGACCACTGCCGCGCGTTGAACGATGCCGCCGACAATACGCTCAAAGCCTATCAAACAGACGTGATGGGTTTTCTGGCCTTCATGACGCAACACAACTGCGAGGCCCAAGGCCTTGGGCCAATTGCGAAGATCAGCGTCACCGATATGCGGGCGTGGATGGCGCATGAACGCAGCCGCGGTGTGGGTGCAAGATCACTGGCGCGTGCGCTATCGGCCGTCAAAACCTTCTATCGGTGGCTTGCGGAACGCGAGGGTTTTGAACCGACAGCTGTGCTATCCACCCGAAGCCCGAAATTCACCAAGAAACTGCCGCGTCCTTTGGCGATTGATGCCGCCTCTGCGATGATCGACACCGTCGAATTGCAGGCCAAAGACAGCTGGGTGGCAGCGCGCGACATGGCCGTTGTGACGCTGATGTACGGGTGCGGATTACGGATTTCCGAAGCCTTGGGCCTGACAGGTGCGTCGGTCCCACTGCCGGATACTTTGATGATCAAAGGCAAAGGCGGCAAGGAACGCATCGTGCCCGTGATTGATGCGGCGAAGGACGCAGTCGAAACCTACCTGCGTTTGTCGCCTCACCCGATTGAACCAAACGGCCCGTTGTTTCGTGGCACCCGTGGTGGCGCGCTTAATCCGCGTATCGTCCAAAAGGTTATGGAAAGGGCACGTCTTCAATTGGGTTTACCCGCAAGTGCGACGCCCCACGCGATGCGCCATAGCTTTGCGACCCATTTACTTACTGCGGGTGGCGATTTGCGGGCTATTCAGGAACTGCTGGGCCACGCAAGCCTGTCGACTACCCAAGCCTACACTGCCGTCGATACAGCCCATCTAATGGACGTCTACAACCGCGCCCACCCGAAAGCCTGATACCCCTTCTTTTGGCCTTAAATATCTCGGGGGTATGGGGGCTGGCCCCCATGCAAACGCGCTGCACAGGAACTGACCATCTTGTTGTTCCTTCTGCGGTCTTATTGTTGCCCCGACACGGAATTTCCTGCATGAACGCGGGATGACACTTTCACAAAAAGCTTTGGGCGTTCATTTACTGACGGCCTCCGGTGCGGTTTTCGCGATGCTTGCGATGCTCGCCGCTGTTGAACTGGACTGGTCCATGATGTTCGTGTGGCTCGTCGTAGCCTTTTTCGTGGACGGGATCGATGGTCCGCTAGCCCGCAAATACGACGTGAAGACCAACGCGCCGATCTTTGACGGCGTCTTGTTGGATCTGATCATCGATTATCTGACTTATGTGTTTGTGCCCGCCTACGCGCTGTTCAAATCGGGGCTGTTACCGGGTTGGACCGGTTGGGTGGCGATCATTGTCATCACATTTGCATCGGCCCTTTATTTTGCCGACACGCGCATGAAAACAAAAGATTATTCCTTTTCCGGCTTCCCCGGATGCTGGAACATGGTGGTGCTTGTTCTGTTTGCGATCCAGCCCAATTTCTACGTGAGCCTCGTGCTGGTGGCCGTGTTAGCCGCCGCCATGTTTTTCCCGATCAAGTTTGTTCATCCAGTCCGTACCGCACGTTGGCGTATGGTTACCCTGCCTGTGGCGATCGCGTGGACGGTGTTTGCAGGCTGGGCTGCATGGGTCAATTTCGACCCAGCGTCTTTGGCGCATTATGGTCTGATGCTGACGTCGATTTATCTGCTTGGCGCTGGTGCCATGCAGCAGGTGATCCACGGTAAAGACGGCTGAAGACAGCCGAGGTTTTGCTGCGATCGATACGTGGCCTTTGCTACAAAAGAAGCGAACCGGCGCCTTCAAGTTGCAACAGTTTCACCTTAGTCTCGACCCCGCCTGCCCCTGAATACCCGCCAAGACCTGTCGACGACAGAACGCGGTGGCATGGGATCAGGATAGCGATCGGGTTCGCCCCGCAGGCTTGGCCGATGGCCTGTGCCGGACGGTTAAGCTGTTTGGCAAGGTCGCCATAGGTCCGCGTTTCACCGTATGGGATGTCGCAAAGCGCTTTTCCGAATATCTTTTGGAAGTCAGAGACCTGCGGCGCAAAGGGTAGATCGAAATCCTGCCGTTTGCCGTCAAAATATTCGCTAAGTTGGTCCAATGCTGCATCGAGCACCGGATGATCGTCATCGCGCAATGGTTTCACCCAATCAAGCGCGACAACAGCGTCGTTTTCCACGACAATAGTCAGCGGGCCGACCGGCGATTGCATGCCGGCCCGCAGTTGGTTTGCTTTACGCAAGAGCCGCGTCGCAGCGTCCGCAGACACCTGCGTGGCTGTGCGTGCCCACGTCTGGCAGGATTTTCCAGCAGCGTTGGCATTTGTCGCCGTCCGCCCGTGCGAACACGACTGCGACGTCCGCGACATCGTCATTTGTGAACGCATCCGCTGGGGCCGCGTCGATGCTGACGGTAATGCCGGACGTGATGCACAGATCGTCAAAGGTTACTGTTTCTAGTACTCTAGCAACATCTGCGGTCACATAGACGGTCGGCGCTGCCTCGAGCGATGCGCCGATGACTTTGTTGGTCCGTTCGACCTCTAGCGCGCCGGTCACAACGCGGCGCACTTGGCGCACGGTTGCCCATTTTTCAGCAAGTGCCGCGTCGCGCCACGCCATTGGTGT
Source organism: Loktanella sp. F6476L (assembly GCF_023015725.1). Taxonomy (NCBI): domain Bacteria; kingdom Pseudomonadati; phylum Pseudomonadota; class Alphaproteobacteria; order Rhodobacterales; family Roseobacteraceae; genus Loktanella; species Loktanella sp. F6476L. Next base: position 255,030 of record NZ_JALKAR010000002.1, read on the forward strand.
TTCCGGCATGTCGGTTAGGTGGATCGAGACGTCGTCGCCTTTGTGACGTTCCAGCCAGACTTCTTCCATCGTGAAGACAAGGATGGGTGCCAGCCACGTTGTCAGGCGGTGGAACAGGATGTCGAGCACGGTGCGTGATGCACGGCGGCGTGCGGTGTCGCCGTCGCAATACAACGCGTCTTTGCGGACGTCGAAGTAAAACGCGGACAGTTCGACCGTTGCGAAGGCGAAGACCGCTTGGAAAACCCCTTGGAAATCGTAGGCAGCGTAGCCCTTGCGCACGGTCTCATCCAGTTCGGACAGGCGGTGCAGCACCCAGCGTTCCAGTTCTGGCATATCCGCCGGTTCAACCCGATCCGCGTCAGTGAAATCGTTGAGCGATCCGAGCAAGAAGCGCATCGTGTTGCGCAAGCGGCGGTAGCTGTCGGACACCCCTTTCAGGATTTCATCACCGATCCGTTGGTCGTTTTCGTAATCGACCTGCGCCACCCAAAGACGCAGGATATCCGCGCCATATTGGTCGGCTACGGTTTTGGGTGCGATGATGTTGCCCAAGGATTTCGACATCTTCATGCCTTTGGAATCCAAGGTAAATCCGCAGGTCATCACGCCGCGATATGGCGCACGGCCAATCGTTCCGCAGCCTTGCAAGAGCGACGAATGGAACCAGCCACGGTGTTGGTCTGTGCCTTCGAGATACAGATCAGCAAGCCCGTCTTCGGACCCGTCTTCGCGGTCGCGCAGGGTGAAGGCGTGGGTTGAACCGGAATCGAACCACACGTCGAGCACGTCCATGACCTGATTGTAGTCGTCAGGATTCACGATGCCGTCCAGGAACCGTTCTTTCGCCCCGTCCATGTACCACGCGTCCGCGCCTTCATCTTCGAATGCGGCGGTGATGCGGCTGTTCACCTCGTCGCTGCGTAACAAGAAATCAGCGTCGGTCGGCAGCGCACCCTTTTTGGTGAAGCACGTCAGCGGCACACCCCATGCGCGTTGCCGCGACAGCACCCAGTCGGGACGATCAGAGATCATCGCGTGCAGACGGTTGCGCCCTTTTGGCGGTGTCCATGTCACCAGTTCGTCGATGGACCGCAACGCGCGTTCGCGGATCGTGGTGCCGTATGTGTCCTGACCGTCGCCAACCGCTTTATCCACGGCCGCGAACCATTGCGGCGTGTTGCGGTAGATGATTGGCGCTTTGGATCGCCATGAATGCGGGTAGCTATGTTTGATTTTGCCACGCGCGAGCAGACCGCCAACGGCTGCCAGTTTCGAGATGACAGCGCCGTTTGCGTCGCCTTCCCAATCGCCCTTTTTGGCCTTGGCGCGCAGGATGCGTTTGCCGCCGAAGAAAGGCAGATCTTCGCGGAAAGACCCGTCGTCCATCACGTTGTAGGTGATCATCTGCTCAAGCATACCAAGGTCGCGGTAGAGTTCGAATTCCTCCATCCCGTGCGATGGTGCACAATGGACAAAACCGGTGCCTTCTTCGTCGGTCACAAAGTCGGCGGCACGGAAATCGCGTGGTTGATCCCATTCGCCATTGCCGCCTTCGACGCCGTTCAGCGGGTGGCGCAGGGAAATCGTTTCAAGCTCTGCCGCATCAACGGACCGGATGCGCCGCCACATATTTTCTTCCAGCCGTGCTTTGCTCAGCACGCCATCGGCCAATTTGTCGGCGAGGATGAACTTTTCGCCGATGGTGCACCAGCTTTCCTCGGGCGTGCCGATGACCTCGTAAAGGCCGTAGGCGTAGTCCGCGCCGTAGACGACCGCCTTGTTTGACGGGATCGTCCAAGGCGTGGTGGTCCAGATCACAACGCTGGTGTTCAGCAAATCCTCAGCGAGGTTCTGTTGCATGCCTTCGAAATCGCCCGCTTCGTCCAGCAGCGCCATATCGACGCCTTCGCCTTTGGCGCGGACGGCGAACTTCACCCAGATCGCGTGGCTTTCTTTGTCGTGGTATTCGACTTCGGCTTCGGCGAGCGCTGTTTGTTCAACAGGCGACCACATGACGGGTTTGGAGCCTTGGTACAGCGTTCCGTTCATCAGGAATTTCTGGAATTCCTCCGCGATCACCCGCTCGGCGTGGAAATCCATCGTCAGGTATGGGTTTTCCCATTTGCCGGTGACGCCCAAGCGTTTGAATTCTTCGCGCTGGATGTCGACCCAACCCGCAGCAAAATCGCGGCATTCTTGGCGGAATTCAACGACAGGTACATCGTCCTTGTCGCGGCCTTTTTCGCGGTATTTTTCTTCGATCTTCCATTCGATCGGCAGGCCGTGGCAATCCCAACCGGGGATATAACGTGCGTCTTTGCCCATCATCTGCTGGGACCGCACCACAAAATCCTTGAGGATTTTGTTCAGCGCGTGACCGATGTGCAGGTGACCGTTCGCATACGGCGGGCCGTCGTGCAGGGTGAATGGTTCGCGTGTTTCCACCTTCGCTTTGTCGCGCAGGCGGTCGTAAACGCCGATGGTGTTCCAGCGATCAAGCCATTCTGGTTCACGCTTTGGCAGACCAGCCCGCATCGGGAAGTCGGTTTTGGGCAGGTTCAGGGTCGATTTGTATTCAGGGGTGTCGGCGCACATGGGTGGCGTCCTTTGGGTCATATCACGTCATAGGGAAAGGGCGGCGCGCGCTCGCAACACCTGAAGCCCGGCTCGTCTGGTGGTCAGACAGCCGGGTGAATAATTCGTATCTGGATCATCATGTGATGTCTCATAAAGCGGCTTATAAGGCGCTGTCCAGCGCGGGTAAAGAGGCGGCGTTGCCCCATGGTTTGCGCGGATTTATGCGGTTAGTGTGCCCGAAAGTCAGGTGAGAGGGTCACGATGGGTTCTGTTCAAAAGATTGCGGTTGTTGGCGCGGGGATCGGCGGGCTGGCAGCGGCGTCGATGTTGGCGGATCAGGGCCATGATGTGACGGTCTTTGACCAATTTGATACGCCGCGCCCAGTTGGGTCGGGTCTGGTGATCCAGCCGATTGGGCAATCTGTGCTGGATTGCGTTGGCGCAGGTGATTTGGCGCGTGCGAAGGGCAATTTCATCAGCCGTATGTTGGGCCACGTGGAACCATCAGGGCGGCGGGTGCTGGATGTTCATTACGATGCCAAACACGGGCTGCAGCGCGGTTTGGCCATCCACCGCGCGAGCCTGTTTGATGCGTTGTTCCAAGCCGCAAAGAACCGCGACATTGCATTGCAAAGCAGCGCTGTGATCAAGTCAGCCTCTGCTGGCGTTTTGACCACCGCCGATGGGCAACAATTTGGACCGTTTGATCTGGTTGTGGATAGCGCTGGTGCCGGATCCCCTTTGTCGCCGATTGTGTCGCGCCCTTTGGCCTATGGCGCGATTTGGGGCACGGTCGATTGGCCGGAAACAGATTTGCCGAACGATTACCTGAGCCAGTGCTATCGCCGCGCGGACCGGATGGTGGGTGTCTTGCCAATTGGGACATTACCGGGTGACGACCGCCCGAAGGCTGCGATTTTTTGGTCGATGCCGTCCGGTGCGCATGCCGATTGGGTGGCGGGCGGCATCGATGCATGGCGCGATGCGGCGACGGCGTTGTGGCCCGCCTTTGCCCCTTTTGCCGCCCAAATCACGCAGACCGATCAAATGACGATGGCCCGCTACACTCACGGGACTTTACGCAAACCCTACGGCAACGGTATCGTTCACATTGGTGACGCCGCGCACCGTGCCAGCCCGCAGTTGGGCCAGGGGGCGAATATGGCGTTGCTGGATGCTGTTGCCTTGGCGAAAGCTGTCTCGGTCGCAGGTGTTGATGCCGCCCCTGCCCTATATGCAAAGGCCCGTCGTTGGCATGTTTGGGCGTTTCAGGCGATGTCGGCCGCGTTTACCCCGCAGTATCAATCGGACAGTACGTTCCTGCCGAAGTTGCGCGATCACGTGATGTTTCCGGTGTCACAAATTTGGCCAGCGCCGCATGTGTTGACGCAGATTGTGCGCGGGACAATCCTGCCGCCGATGGGCCGGCTCAGCCATATCGGCAAGCCGGACTTTCGTTAACGGCAGTACGATCCAGATCGGTAGCTTGCTGTATCAAAATGGAAATGATCACGGTGGAATCGGTTTGCGTTGGGGCCAAGCACGGTGCCGAACGGCCCGCAGGCCGCTTGCCACATACGTCGCAAAGCGTTGGAATCGCGCGATGAATTCCAACCGGTTAGAACAGTAATTTCGCGGCCGCTTTTCAGACCTATGCCTGCGATGTCGATTGCTTTGCCGAACGCATGTTCGGACAAACGGCCAGTCGAGGCCGCATTACGATTACGGCAGGCGTAGTGCGACACGACCCGTAGCGATGCCGCCTGCCCGCCCGTCGCGGGTTGCGCACCCGTCGTCACCCAGCGTTTCAGCGCTGATGCCGTGCGACAATCGATGGTCGCGGCTGGTTGCAAGGTCACACCAGCTACCGATCGCACGCGCACAGCGTTATCGATGCCACACCGTCCCCGACCGTTCACGCGCCCGATGGCTTCGCCCTGGATCGCGGGGTCGCCGCAGACTTGACCGCGCCGGATGGCGGCGGCGCGTTGTTGCGCGGCACGTTCAATCGCAGCTGGGCGTTGCGTCGGGCGTTCGGACAAGGCGGGTGCCGTCGGGCTAAATGCAAAGAGATCTTGTTCCGCCCGCAATTGCGGATCAGTCGCAGCACCATGGGCCAATTCAGGACGTTCGTAGGGGCGCGCTGTCGGGCGCAATTCAGCGGATGGGACCGTAAGGCGCGGGGCCATCGCGATCACACCGGGCGTGCGGGACAAAGGCCTAATGGCTGATAGATCAGGTTGAACAGGTGCTACCGGCGCGGTCGTTTGCGCTGCGGGCCGCGCGTTCGGGCGTTGCGTTGCGTCTTGCGCGAAGGCCGCGCTGCACCCGAGCGTGCACAGCAAAAGAGCCGCGCGAAAGATCAATCTTTCGTGCCCGGTGTCCGGCCAAAGTTCGGCTCTGATGTGTCTTGGCCCGCTTCGATAATCCCGCGCCGGATCGCCCGTGTGCGCGTAAAATAGTCGTGCAGATGTTCACCATCGCCTTGCCGGATTGCCCGTTGCAACGCAAAAAGTTCTTCGGTGAAGCGGCCAAGAATTTCCAGCGTCGCGTCTTTATTTGTGAGGAACACGTCCCGCCACATCGTCGGATCGGATGCTGCGATACGGGTGAAGTCACGGAAACCAGCCGCCGAAAATTTCACAACTTCGCTTTCGGTGACGCGGGCAAGATCGTCGGCGACGCCAACCATTGTGTAGGCGATCAGGTGGGGCGTGTGGCTGGTGACGGCCAAAACCAGATCGTGGTGGTCCGGCGTCATGGTTTCAACGTTTGCGCCCAGCGCTTCCCAGTATTGCGTGAGCTGATCGACCTTGGCCGGATCGGAATCTTCGAGCGGCACAAGGATATTCCAACGGTTGTCGAATAGCGTCGCGAAGCCAGAATGCGGGCCGGAGTGTTCGGTCCCTGCCAGCGGGTGACCGGGGATAAAGTGAACACCTTCAGGGACATGCGGGTTCACAATGTCGATCACCGCTTGTTTGACCGACCCGACATCTGTCAGCGTCGCACCCTGTTTCAGATGCGGTCCGATGTCGGCCATAACGGCTTCCATTGCCCCAACGGGCACACACAGCACGACCAGATCAGCGTCTTTCACAGCTTCGACAGCCGTTTCAGTGATCCGGTCACACAAGTTTATTTCGGTCGCAATTGCGCGTGTTTCGGCGGACCGCGCGGTGCCGACAATTTCGGTCACGCATTTCGCGCGGCGCATCGCATGCGCCATCGAACCCGCGATGAGGCCGAGGCCGATCAGCGCGACCCGTTCATAGATCACAGCCATTACCGCGCCCCTTTGAATTGCGCGATGCCGTGCACGACACGGCGGCATGCGCTTTCGTCGCCGACGGTAATCCGCAGGCAGTGCGGCAGTTTGTAACCCGCGACACGGCGCACAAGGATGCCTTCGGATTTGAGGTGGTCGTCGCAAGCGTTGGCTTCCTGTTCGGACCCGAAACGGGCCAGAACGAAGTTGGCTGTGGATGTGTCACAAGGCACGCCGATTTCGGCCAGGGCGTTGGCCAGCCAGTCGCGCCATTTGGCGTTCTCTGTCCGACATTTTTCGAGATAGTCGAGGTCACGCACTGATGCTTCCGCCGCTGCAAGTGCGGCAGAGGACAGGTTGAACGGGCCGCGGATGCGGTTGAGCACGTCGATGATTTCCTTGGGGCCGTAACCCCAGCCAACCCGCAATCCGCCAAGGCCGTAAATCTTGGAAAACGTGCGGGTCATGACGACGTTGTCGCGGGCTTCGATAATGGATGCCCCGCCATCGTAGCCATCGACAAATTCTGCGTAGGCACCGTCGAGCACGAGGATCGTATGATCAGGCACGCCGTCGGCCAGCCGCATCAGGTCGCCTTCACCGATCATGGTGCTGGTCGGGTTGTTCGGGTTCGCGATGAAAACGATTTTGGTGTTGGCGTTACAGGCGTCAAGGATCGCATCCACATCGGTGACGCGGTCGTTTTCTTTCACCTCAACGGGTGTCGCACCTGCGGCCAGTGTTGAAATGCGGTACATGGCAAAGCCGTGTTCGGTGTGAATGACTTCATCCCCTGGACCGGCGTAGCATTGGCACAGGAAGTGTATGATTTCGTCCGATCCGACGCCGCAAATCACGCGATCAGGGTCCACTTTCCACGTCTCGCCGATTGCGCGACGCAGTGGACCGTGGTCGGTGGACGGGTAGCGGTGCATGTCGTGGACCGACCGCGCCACTGCTTCTTTGGCCGCCGCTGATGGTCCGAGCGGGTTTTCGTTCGACGACAGTTTCAGCACGTTGGTCTGCCCGTCCACATGGGACGCACCGCCTACGTATAAAGCGATGTCCATAATCCCGCGCTTGGGCTTAATTTGGCTAGCCATTGTCGTCTTCCCCATTTCGTCTGGTGTTATTTAGCGGGCCTGCACCGCCCTGACCAGTGCTTATCCCCGCTGGCGCAGACGTGCGACCAACGCGCCCCAACCGCCCGGTACAAGGATGGTCGCGACAGCAAAGCCAAAGACGAAGCCCGCGAGTTCCGCGATCCACGATTGGCCACCGCCAAACAACAGACCAAAGACCAATTGCAGCCCCAACAGAAAACCAATCAAGCGGAAAGCTGTCAGTTGGTTTTGGCCCGTTTGGCCAAGGCGAAGCCACAGGATGTATGTGTATGACCCGATAAGTGCAAAGATCGCAGGGTATGCCCCGAACAGCGGACTGGAATCGCGGGCGAGCAGGCAGAATATGACCGCCCCGAAGATAGAACCGCCAAAGAAGACGACCAGCGTTTTGATTGATCCAAACGCGTCCCCAACGAATTTGCCCAACGCAAGCAAAAGCGCAATTGCAAACAATGCGTGGGTAAAGTCACCATGAACGAACGGATAGGTCACAAAGCGCTGCACCAGATCGCGGCCATAATCGCCACGGGTTGTGATCACCTCAAGCACGAGTGGCGAGATGCCGTAGTCCTGCAACGCCCCGATCCGCCAACCGATGCCAGTTGGCCCACCGATGATGCCAGCAGCCGCAAGCGACAACGCCCCTTCGACGACAACCATGATCAAGGCAAGCACGATAATCGCGGGCGGTAACGGGTTCACGGGTGGTTCAAAATCCGGATCGCTATGCATGGTCGTCGTTCCCCAAGGCCTGTTGAAAGTCGTGTATCTGTCTGGCATGGGTATGCGACCTCATTTCAGATGGCCAGAGTGGACCCGTCACATGACACAAACACAATTCACACCCCGCGTATTTTCGGGGATTAAACCGTCCGGCGGTCTTACGCTGGGCAATTACCTTGGCGCGATCAAACGGTTCGTGGGTATGCAAGGCGATATGCAGACGATTTACTGCGTTGTGGACATGCATGCGATTACCGTCTGGCAAGACCCTGCAGAGCTGGCAAATGCTACACGTGAAGTCGCGGCTGGGTATCTCGCGTCCGGCCTTGATCCCGCGCAATCCATTTTGTTCAACCAGTCTGCGGTTGCAGCCCACGCCGAATTAGGCTGGATTTTCAATTGTGTGGCCCGCGTCGGCTGGATGAACCGGATGACCCAGTTCAAGGACAAGGCCGGTGCGAACGCTGAGAAGGTTTCGCTTGGCCTTTACGCCTACCCTGCCCTGATGGCCGCCGATATTTTGCTGTACCACGCAACGCATGTGCCGGTTGGTGAAGACCAGAAGCAGCATGTTGAATTGACGCGCGATATTGCGAAGAAGTTTAACCACGACTTCAAAAACGACTTCTTCCCTGAGACAACCCCAGTGATCGAAGGCCCCGCGACGCGGATTATGAACCTGCGCGATGGCACCAAGAAGATGTCGAAGTCCGGTGAATCGGACATGGAACGCATCAACATGACGGATGGCGCGGACCTGATCGCGAAGAAGTTCAAGAAAGCCCGCACCGATCCTGATGCTTTGCCAGACACGATGGACGGTCTGAAAGATCGGCCCGAGGCGAAGAACCTCGTCGAGATTTACGCCGCTTTGGATGATCGCAGCGCCGATGATGTGATCACCGAATATGCTGGTGCCGGTTGGGGTAAATTCAAACCTGCGCTCGCGGATCTGGCCGTTGAGAAACTCAGCCCGATTTCTGGCGAAATGGCGCGCCTGATGGATGATCCAGCAGAGATCGACCGGATTTTGGCGGATGGTGCTGTAAAGGCGCGTGAAATCGCAGAGCCTATTTTGCAGCAAACCTATGATATCGTCGGGCTGCTGCGGCCACAGCGCTAAGCTGGACACCAAAAAGGGGTGGGAGTTTCCCCCCACCCCGATCAGTTCACAATTCAGAAGGTATTACCCTTCGTACTCTGGCTGTGCTTCCAGCGCTTCTTGGGTGCTGTCGATATAGACGCGGAAGTCTTCACCATCGTCAGAACGTGTGATGTTCAGTTCTTCCAGCGTCACCGCAACTGGGCGTTCACCCATGCCAAGGAAACCACCAACGTCGATCACCGCGCGGCCAATTGTGCCGTCGTCGTTCAGGATCAGTTCGCCAACTTCACCCACATCTTCGTCGTTCAGGCCGTAGACGCGTGCACCGGTCAGGTCTTCCGCTGTCAGATCTTCGTTGCTGACGCGTGTGTAGCCTTCACGTTCGATGTCTGGTGCCATCAGCATTGGACGATCAGCGTCGTCCGCCATTGCGGCTTCGTCATCCATCATTGTGTCTTCATCGGCATCGTTACCAATGTAGGCTGGCGCATCTTCGATACCCGCAACGCTGGACTGCACGACAACAAAGTATTCGTCGGCTTCTTCACCGTCACTGATAAACTTAAGCTCATCCATGCTGATTGAGACGTCTTTTTCGCCAATACCGATAAAGCCACCGACGCCTACGATCACGTTTTGCACATCACCGGCGCGGGACAGTACGATTTCATTGATCTCGCCAATGTCATCCCATTCTTTTTCACCATCTGCTTCAACGGTCATTTCGGCGTCAACTTCGTTTTCGGATGCGTAAACACGTGCACCGATCAGATCAGAGGCATTGAGATTGATAGCGGAGTCGAACTCCATGTCAGAAAACACGGCTGTGTGTCCGTCGGCGTATGCAGTCGTGCCAAGTACAAGTGCTGCGGCGGTTGTTGTAAGAAAGCGTTTCATCGTATTCTCCTCAGTAGTTATCCGCTGAATTCGTCAGCGGTTACGGCTAAGCAACGACAAGCCCGGCTAATCGTTCCAAGAAAATTTCATGATTTTTCGCGGAACCCAGAAACGCGAAATTTCCGTTTGCTCTGGCACCCTTAATATATAGTGCCCCCCATTTTCCGGCGTAATTGGCCCCGTATTTGCGCAGCTTTTCGGGAACCCAATTGCCGTTCTGAAGTTGCTCTTGTGAACCTGCGAAAAACTGCCTTGGAGAGAGAAGATGCTTGATGTCGTTGCCCGCTGTGCGCTGTCCCCCTACCTTGCTTGGCAGGCGTATAACGTCAGGAAATCCGCGCTGAAATTGCCGGATGCGTCAGGTGAACGGTCAGGCAAACGCGGCACTGGTCCTGATCTGCGGCTTTTGATTGTCGGTGATAGTTCAGCTGCAGGTGTCGGCGCATCCCATCAGGAAGAAGCGTTATTGGGTCATATGCTGCGCCGTTTGACACAGACCAACACGGTAACATGGGCCGTGAACGCAAAGACAGGATCAACCACACCGGAAACGATGGACCGCGTGCACGACATGCCGTCAGAGAAATACGATCTAATTTCGGTGTCACTGGGCGTGAACGACATCACAAGCCTGACGCCCGTTCATATTTGGATACGAAGCTACGCAGAACTGTTGGCCCTGCTGGAAGAAAAGTTCGCACCCGACGTGTTGTGCATCAATGGCATTCCGAAAATGCAATACTTTCCGCTATTGCCGCAGCCGCTGCGCTGGATCGTTGGCGCCCAAGCCGCCCGTTATGATCGCGCGCTGCGCAAGATGGTGCAGCATCGTAGTAACTGCCGTTATGTAGAATTGGATTTTGAACCGGAGCCAAGCCTGATGAGCCCTGACGGCTACCACCCCGGCCCCAAGATTTACGCCGAATGGGGGCGCAAAGTGTACCGTTCGATCAGGCATGATGTGCGTCAGATGACGCTCAACTGAACCACGCCGGTAACCTCTTATGTAATTGCTTCCAGCCGTTCTTTTGACATCTCGCCCGGGACGATCGTTAGCGGAACGGGCAAATCGCCCGCTTGGCGCGATAGCGACGTCACCAACGGACCCGGACCTTTTTTGTCCGCCCCCGCACCGAGAACCAGCACGCCGACTTCGGAATCCTCGTTGATGTAGTCCAGCAATTCGTTGATCGGTTCACCTTCGCGGATGACCAGTTCGGGGTCTACGTTTTGTTTATCGCGCATCCATTTGGCGAAGACTTCGAAATGGACTTCGATCCGTTCGCGTGCTTCGGCCCGCATGATTTCACCAACCCCGATCCAGTGGTTGAATTCATCGGGTGGAATGATCGACAGGACAGTCACGCCGCCGCCGGTATTGGCGGCCCGCATCGCTGCAAACCGCATTGCATTCAGACATTCACGGCTGTCGTCGAGCACCACTAAGAATTTCCGCATTGATGCCTCCCTCATGCGCCTTTGGTCAGAGTGTGCCGTAACCAAACCCTGCTGGCAATCGGTATCAGGCGGTTGCCGCCCAGTCCCAATACATATCTCTGACTTGTCGTGTGATCGGTCCTTGCTGGTATTCGACGTCATCAAAGGCCGTCACGGGGGTAACTTTGGACATATTGCCTGAGATGAAAACTTCGTCCGCTGCGCGGAAATCGTCGAAAGTCAGGATCGTCTCATGCACTTCCATGCCCGCGTCCCGCATATTTGACAGGTGCCGCGCCCGCGTAATGCCAGCTAGGAACGTTCCGTTAGGGATCGGCGTAAACGTGACCCCGTCGCGCACCATAAAGACGTTTGCCGTTGCTGTTTCTGCGACATTGCCCATGGCGTCCGCGACCAGCGCGTTTCCGAACCCTTTTGCCCGCGCTTCCATCAACATACGTGCGTTGTTGGGGTAAAGGCAGCCCGCTTTGGCGTTAACCACTGCGTCTTCCATAACCGGCCTGCGGAAGCGGGTGGTGGTAAGTGTCGTCGTGGCATTTGCGTGAAAGGGGATTTCTTCGAGGCAGATTGCGAAACCTGTCGCCCCTGGCGCTGGTGCAACGGCTGTCGGTCCACCATCCAGCGCCCAGTACATTGGCCGGATATACACCGCGGCGTCGGGCGCGAACATTTTCAGCCCTTCGCGCACGATTTGTACCATGTCACCCGCTTGGACCGTAGGTGTGATCAATAGTGCCTCTGCTGATCGGTTCACCCGTGCGCAATGTGGTTCTAAATCCGGCGTTAACCCATTCACCAGCCGCGCCCCGTCGAACACGGTCGTCCCAAGCCACGACCCGTGGTCTGCCGCCCGCATGATCGGCACATCGCCGTCATGCCATTGGCCTTCGAAGTAGGTTTTGATGTTGGTTCCGGTCGCCATGGTCTGCCCCTGTTTGTGCCAAAGCAGAGCGTAGGATGCAGATTGCGGTCGGTAAAGCCGAGACTTGTCACCGATACAAACGCGCCCGGCGGGGGAGCGCCGGGCGCAAATGGTCTGCTGCGATGTTTGTTGGGACGGGGTCGCAGCGGCCGACTATGGGGTATCGGTTGCGTTAGGTGTCGCTGATTCTTATGACGGTTCTGTGAAACAGCCGGAATTGCTGCTGCCCTACCAACTTAGAATGATTCCAAACCCTTGACACATTGCCGGGTCGGGCGCATATCTGTGGTCCAACCGAAGGGACCGCACCTCATGTTTATTCAAACCGAATCCACACCGAACCCAGCCACGCTGAAGTTCTTGCCGGGTCAGTCCGTTCTAGAGGTTGGCACCGCTGATTTCCCAACACCCGAGGCTGGTGAAGCATCCCCCTTAGCCAAACGCATTTTTGCGACTGGCGGCGTGACGGGTGTTTTCTTTGGTATGGACTTCGTGACCGTCACGAAAGCCGACGACGTTGAATGGGACCACATCAAACCCGGTATTCTGGGCGCGATCATGGAACATTACCAGTCTGGCGCATCTGTGATGGGTGCCGATCATCAGGTCACGTCCGGCCACGCCGAGCACACTGGTGAAGACGGCGAAATCGTTGGTCAGATTAAGGAATTGCTGGATACGCGCGTGCGCCCTGCTGTGGCCCAAGATGGTGGCGACATCACATTCCACGGTTTTGAGCGCGGGATCGTATATTTGCACATGCAAGGCGCCTGTGCCGGTTGCCCGTCATCCACGCTGACGTTGAAGATGGGGATCGAGAACCTGTTGCGTCACTATATTCCTGAAGTCATCGAAGTTCGTCCAGTCGCGGCCTAAGCCATGACAAAGATCGCCGTCGAAAACGTCAATGTCCCCGGTCAAGTGACCAATGTGGATGCGGCCAAGTACACGGCGATGAAGGACGCTATGATGCGCGTCATGTCCAGCGATCCGATGACAGCCGCCCAGATTAAAGACGCAGCGAAATCCCACTTGCCAGACGATTTGTTTCCCGCAGGGGCCACATCTGGCTGGTGGGTCAAATGCGTGCAGCTTGATCTGGAAGCGAAATCTGTGCTGACGCGTCATGCCACCAAACCTTTGACGTGGTCGATCACATGACGACGCGGGTTCTGGCGTTTGATACGGCCAGCGCGCATTGTGCTGCCTGCCTGATCGACGGCGACACAGTGGTTGTGCGTGTTGATCCGATGGCCAAGGGCCAAGCCGAACATCTGATGCCAATGCTGGAACAGGTTTTGTCGGACAACGGGCTGACTTGGCAGGATCTCGACGCGATTGGTGTGGGCACGGGTCCGGGCAATTTCACGGGTATCCGTATTTCCGTATCCGCAGCGCGTGGGTTGGCCTTGGGGCTTGATATTCCGGCTGTGGGTGTGACCCATCTGGAAGCGCAGGTGCATGGATTGCCCCGCCCCGTGGTCGCGCAGGTGAGCGCACCGCGTGATCAGGTTTACGTGCAAACCTTTGCCGATTTAATCAGCACGGCAGTTCTGGTGCCCGCGACGTCAGATATCGCACAGGCCGCCCCGCCGATTGTCGCACCCGAGACCATGATCAAGAACATCGCCTCGATTGCGCGTGACCGCGCCGCAAACGCAACCGATCGCCCCGCCCCTTATTATGTCCGCGCCGCAGACGCGGCCCCGCCGCGCGACGCAGCCCCTGTTCTATTGCCATGACACCCGATGATCTGGCGCGCGTTCACGCGGCGGCCTTCACCCAGAGCCGCCCATGGACCGCGAAAGAGTTCGCGAGCCTGCTTGATTCCTCAGGTGTGATTCTGCTGGGTGACGTGCGGTCATTTTTACTAGGGCGGTTGATCGCAGGTGAGGCAGAGGTCCTGACCATCGCGACAGACCCTGATTTTCACCGCCAAGGCCACGCCCAGCGCAACCTTGCCACATTTTTGGACGACCTGCGCAGACAACAGGCGACGTCGGTCTTTCTCGAAGTCGCCGAAGACAATACTGCAGCTAAGGCACTGTATAAAAACAATAGTTTCGAAAGCGTCGGGATGCGCCCAAAATACTACGCCCGCCCCGATGGACATGCCGTTGCTGCATTGGTCCTACGCCGCACGCTGATTGGTGATCATTCCGCAAATGGTCTGATTAAAAATTGACCGGTTGGTCAAAAAAACATCCCTCGAATTGAAAAACCGGTTGACCCTAGCGGGCTGGCAATGCCTTATCGTGCGATAAACCAGCACAGACTGGTTTGACTTTTGGGGGAAAGTCGTTGGCCTTCCCTCCTCACAACGACTTGGGAGACACCATTATGACCCTTACAACGAAATTCTTGGGTGCTACGGCCGCTTTGGCATTGTCCGCTGGCGCAGTTGCTGCTGACCCTGCTGTTCTGTTCGATCTTGGCGGCAAGTTCGACAAATCCTTCAACGAATCTGCTTACAACGGCGCACAGCGCTGGGCCGAAGAAACTGGCGGTTCATACGCCGAAGTTGAAATTCAGTCCGACGCACAGCGCGAACAAGCGATCCGTCGTTTCGCTGAAACTGGCGCAAACCCAATCGTTATGGCTGGTTTCGCATGGGCGTCCGCCCTTGGTGAAGTTGCTGGCGACTACCCAGACACTAAATTCCAGATCATCGACATGGTTGTAGACGCGCCAAACGTCCGTTCCATCGTGTTCGCTGAAGAGCAGGGTTCATACCTTGTTGGTATGCTGGCTGCGATGGCGTCCGAGACTGACACTGTTGGTTTCATTGGCGGCATGGACATCCCGTTGATCCGTAACTTTGCATGTGGCTACGCACAGGGCGTGAAAGCGGTTAACGCTGACGCGACTGTTGTTGCAAACATGACAGGTACAACACCTGCAGCATGGAATGACCCGGTTAAGGGTTCCGAGCTGACAAAAGCGCAAATCTCACAGGGTGCTGACGTTGTCTACGCAGCCGCTGGTGGTACTGGCGTTGGTGTTCTGCAGACAGCCGCTGACGAAGACATCCTGTCCATCGGTGTTGATGCGAACCAGAACTACCTGCACCCGGGTGAAGTTCTGACATCCATGCTGAAGCGCGTTGATAACGCGGTTTATGACGCGATGACCGCTGGTACTGATCTTGAGCCAGGTTTCAACGTAATGGACTTGTCCAACGGTGGCGTTGGCTACGCAGTTGACGAGCACAACGAAGCGCTGATCACAGCAGAAATGACTGCAGCACTTGACGCGGCACAAGCTGCGATCGTGGCCGGCGAAATTTCTGTCCACAACTATAACTCTGACGAGACGTGCCCAGCGCTTGACTTCTAAGTCAGCCAAATAGGCCAAACGATCAGGGCCGCACCGTTTGATTATGGTGCGGCCCATCTCATTTCAGGAATATGCCGATGATCCCCCAAATAGATGCCTTTTTCACCGCATGGTCGATTGCCGACGATGCAACCAGAGACGCGCAGGTCGCGGATTCTCTTTCGGATGAAATTGTCTATGCGGACCCGCGCACGGCTGACCCTTTGACGACAGTAGCTGCCGTTCAGGCCTATGTCGGACAGTTTTCCAAGATGGCACCGGGCATGCCTGTTGCCGTCATCAACACATCAACAACCCTGACTTACGCCCGTGCGACGGTCCAATTCGGTGAGGGCGATCAGTCCCAATTGGGTCAGTACACAGTTGATCTGGCCCCCGACGGCAAGATCACACGCATGGTAGGATTTGTAGGGATGGGGGCACCCGCATGACAAACGTAGCACCAGCCATTGAGCTGAAAGGCATTTCCAAGGCCTTTGGTCCCGTTCAAGCGAACAAAGATATTTCGATCAGCGTGATGCCCGGCACGGTCCACGGCATCATCGGCGAAAACGGCGCAGGTAAATCGACGCTGATGTCGATCCTGTTCGGGTTTTACAAAGCCGACGCTGGCGAAATTTTCATCAGCGGCACGAAAACCGCAATCCCTGACAGCCAAGCCGCGATTGCCGCTGGTATCGGAATGGTGTTCCAGCACTTTAAACTGGTCGAGAATTTCACCGTTCTAGAGAACGTGATTTTGGGCGCCGAGGATTCCGGACTGCTGAAACCGTCCCTGAACCGCGCCCGCAAAGAGCTGAAAGACCTCGCTGACGAATACGGTCTGAACGTCGAAGTTGACGCGTTAATCCAAGACATTGGCGTGGGTATGCAGCAGCGTGTCGAAATCCTGAAAGCCCTGTACCGCAAGGCCGACATCCTGATTTTGGACGAACCCACTGGTGTGTTGACCCCCGCTGAGGCCGATCAGTTGTTTCGCATTCTGGAGCGTCTGAAAGCCGAAGGTAAAACGATCATTCTGATCACCCACAAACTGCGCGAGATTATGGATACGACGGATACAGTGTCCGTGATGCGCCGTGGTGAAATGACCGCTACAGTGAAAACGTCCGAGACATCCCCGCAGGAACTGGCCGAATTGATGGTCGGCCGTAAGGTGTTGTTGCAGGTTGATAAGGTCCTTGCCCAACCGGGTGCAAATATCCTAGAAGTGAAGAACCTGAACGTGACCGACGATAAGGGCGTTCACCGCGTGAAAGACGTCAGTTTCAACGTCGCGGCGGGTGAAATCCTTGGGATCGCCGGTGTTGCAGGCAACGGCCAGTCCGAATTGCTTGAAGTTCTGGGCGGTTATGAAAAGGCGACCGGCACAATTTTGGTCAATGGCGTGGAGCTGGACCTAACCGGATCAAAATCTGACGGTCGGTCCCGCCGTGCCCGTGGAATTGCCCACGTGCCGGAGGATCGCCAGCGCGAAGGTCTGATCATGGATTATGCCGCGTGGGAAAACACCGCTTTTGGCTATCATCATGACGAGAAATACCAGCGCTCTGGTCTGTTCATGGACAACAATGCGATCAAACAGGACACCATCGAAAAGATGGAAAGGTTTGACGTGCGTCCGCCTGATCCGAAACTGGCTGCCAAGAACTTCTCCGGCGGCAACCAACAGAAGATCGTTCTGGCCCGTGAAATTGAACGCAATCCGGACCTGTTGCTGATCGGCCAACCGACGCGCGGCGTGGATATCGGTGCTATTGAATTTATTCACCAACAGATCGTTGCCCTGCGTGATCAGGGAAAGGCGATTTTGCTGGTGTCCGTAGAACTGGAAGAAATTCTGTCCCTGTCCGACCGCGTGGCCGTGATGTTTGACGGGATGATCATGGGCGAACGTTTGCCCGCTGAAACTGACGAAAAAGAACTGGGCCTGTTGATGGCCGGTATGACTGGGGATGTTGCGTAATGGATGTGATGCCAAAATGGGCCGAAGTGGTCCTTGTCCCGCTCATTTCATTGATTTTGGCCGCTTTTTTGTCGGCTCTCGTGATCCTCGCGATTGGTGAAAGCCCACTGGCTGCGCTGAAACTGATGATCGATGGCGCGTTGGGGTCGACCTATGGCTGGGGTTATACGCTGTATTACGCCACCAACTTTATGTTCACGGGTCTGGCCGTCGCCGTGGCGTTCCATGCCCGCATGTTCAACATCGGGGGTGAAGGTCAGGCTGTTCTGGGTGGCTTGGGCGTGGCCCTTGTCTGTCTTTATATCCCGTGGCCGCATTGGTCGATTGCGCTGGTGGGTGCCAGCCTTGGTGCGGCCCTGTTTGGTGCCGCTTGGGCGGCGATCCCTGCGTTCTTGCAGGCGAAGCGCGGTAGCCACATCGTGATTACAACGATCATGTTCAACTTCATCGCCGCTGCATTGCTGAACTACCTGTTGATTGGCGCGTTAAAAGTCAAAGGGTCGATGGAACCTGCAACGGCGAAATTCGCGGAAAGCGCCCATCTGCCTTCGTTCCAAGACATGTTCAGCTTTGGCGAAACAACCTTGTTCCGTGGTGCACCTGCGAACGTTTCATTCTTTGTCGCTGTTGCTGCATGTTTCGCGGTTTGGGCGCTGATCTGGAAAACCCGTTTGGGTTATGAAATCCGTGCCTTTGGCCATTCTGAAAGTGCTGCGAAATACGCAGGGATCAGCCCGACGAAAATTATCATGATCTCGATGATGATTTCCGGTGGTCTGGCTGGCATGATGGCAATCAACAACGTGATGGGTGAGGCCGAACGCCTTGTTCTGAATGCTGTCGAAGGTGCCGGTTTCATCGGGATCGCTGTGGCGTTGATGGGCCGGTCCCATCCGTTTGGCGTATTCCTTGCGGCGATCCTGTTCGGGTTCTTGTACCAAGGCGGCGCAGAACTGGCTCTGTGGACATCAATCCCACGCGAATTGATCGTTGTGATCCAAGCGCTTGTGATCCTGTTTACCGGCGCGCTGGACAATATGGTCCGCAGCCCGCTTGAGAAAATGTTCCTCGCCATGCGGCGCAATAAGGCGGAGGCATAAGCCATGGATCTGTTAACTCTTCTTCAAATCCTCGATTCCACGATGCGCCTGTCCACGCCTTTGTTGCTGGCCTGTCTTGCGGGTCTGTTTTCCGAACGTGCGGGTATCTTTGACATTGGTCTTGAGGGCAAAATGCTGGCCGCCGCGTTCCTGTCTGCTGCTGTCGCATATGTCAGCGGGTCGGTCTGGGTGGGCTTACTGGCAGGTATCGCCGCCTCATTGGTGCTGTCTGCGATCCACGGCCTTGCGTCGATTACATTCCGTGGGAACCAGTTGATTTCTGGTGTTGCGATCAACTTCCTTGCCGCTGGTCTGACTGTTGTTGTCGCCCAAAGCTGGTTCAAACAAGGGGGCCGGACACCGCAATTGACGGACGGCGCACGGTTTGAACCAATCACACTGCCATTCGCGGACGCGTTGCGCGACGTGCCCGTGCTTGGCCCGATCTATTACGAACTGATCTCTGGCCACACTGTGTTGGTTTACATCGCCCTGCTTTGCGTCCCTGCCACGTGGTGGTTGCTGTATCGCACCCGTTTTGGTCTGCGTCTGCGCGCTGTAGGTGAAAACCCTGCCGCTGTGGATACGGCTGGTGTGTCGGTTGTTGGTCTGCGTTATGCAGCTGTTGCGATCTGCGGCGTGCTGTGCGGCATTGCGGGCGCTTATTTGGCGACCGCGCTGCAAGCTGGTTTTGTGAAGGACATGAGCGCTGGTCGCGGGTACATCGCGCTGGCTGCGTTGATCTTCGCGAAGTGGCGTCCGTGGTATGCGCTTTATGCGACGTTGCTGTTCGGCTTCTTGCAGGCGTTGGCGCTGCGTCCCGACCTGATCGAAAGCATTCTGTCGTTCAAGGTGAACGGTCAGCTGCTGGACGTGCTGCCTTACATCCTTACCGTGATCATTCTTGCCGGTTTTGTCGGCAAAGCGATCCCACCTCGCGCTGGCGGAGAACCTTATGTCAAAGAACGCTAAATCCGTTGCGGACGTGATCCGCGCAAAGGCGGGCGACGCCCCTGTCAGCGTTGGCCTGATCCTTGGGTCAGGTCTGGCACATATCGCTGATGAAGTGGACGGGGTTGCGATCCCTTACGCGGAACTGGACGGGTTTCCGCATGCGGGCGTGTCTGGTCACAAGGCCAGCCTGACTGTGGGCGATCTGGACGGTGTCCGTGTCGCTGTTTTCGGCGGGCGGTCGCACTATTACGAAAGCGGTCGCGGCGATGCGATGCGTCATCCGTTAGAGGTTCTGAAGGAATTGGGCGCTGACACGTTGGTCGCAACCAACGCGGCCGGTTCCATGCATCAGGAAATGCCGACAGGGTCGATCATGTCGTTGTCTGATCACATCAACTTTTCCGGCCTGAACCCGTTGATCGGTGAACCGACTGATGCCCGCTTTGTCCCGATGAAAGACGCCTACGACCCAAGCATCCGTGCGGCCATGCGCCATGCGGCCGACGCTGAAGGTGTGGATATGCATAGCGGCGTCTATGCGTGGTATTCGGGTCCATCATTTGAAACCGTGGCGGAAATCAAAGCGATCAAAATGCTGGGGGCCGATGCCGTTGGAATGTCTACCGTACCTGAAGTGATCCTTGCGCGGTTCTTGGGACTAAAGGCCGCTGCAATTTCGTGCATCACAAACATGGCCGCTGGCATGTCCGATGAAAACATCAGCCACGAACACACAAAGGCGATGGCCCCGATTGGTGCTGCAAAGCTTGAAAAAGTGTTGCGCCGCTGGTTGCGTGACAAGGCCAATTAAGCCGCACAATTAGGTCCAATCCCCTGCCAATGCCGCGTTTGCACAAAAATGTGTCGCGGGGGGTTTGACTTAATCCACCTAGTCGGGTCATGTGAAGACAGCGGACTTAAACGCTCGGAACAGCCCAATGCAAATATACCTTCCTATCGCCGAGGTTTCGGTGAACGCCTTCCTATTACTTGGACTAGGCGGCATTGTGGGTATTTTGTCGGGAATGTTCGGCGTTGGTGGCGGGTTCTTGATGACCCCCCTACTGTTCTTTATTGGCATTCCACCTGCTGTGGCCGTCGCCACAGAGGCAAACCAAATCGTTGCCTCATCGTTTTCGGGGGTGCTTGCCCATTTCAAGCGAAAGACCGTGGACCTCAGGATGGGGACGGTGCTGCTGATCGGTGGTTTGATTGGTGCGGCACTTGGTATCGTGGTGTTCAACTACCTGCGGTCGCTGGGCCAAGTCGATTTGCTGGTACAACTTTGCTACGTTGTTTTCCTTGGCATGATCGGGTCGCTGATGTTTGTCGAAAGCCTACGGGCGATCCGCAAATCCGGCAAAGGCGCCCCGCCAACGCGTCGTAAACACACATGGATTCATAACCTGCCATTCAAGATGAAGTTCCGGGTATCCGGTCTTTATATCTCTGTCATTCCGCCGCTTTTGGTTGGGATCACCGTAGGTATTCTTGCCGCGATTATGGGTGTTGGCGGTGGGTTCATCATGGTTCCGGCGATGATTTACCTGCTTGGCATGCCAACCAAAGTGGTTGTCGGCACATCCCTTTTCCAGATCATTTTTGTGACTGCGTTCACGACAATGCTGCACGCGACAACCAACTACACCGTTGATGTTGTTCTGGCCGTATTGCTGTTGGTCGGCGGCGTTGTTGGCGCACAGATCGGCACGCGGATCGGCGTAAAGATGAAGGCCGAACAATTGCGTATTCTGCTGGCCATCATGGTGCTGTTGGTTTGCGGCAAGCTAGCCTTTGATTTGCTCGTGCAACCGTCAGAACTGTATTCTCTTGGCGGCGGGGGTGGTCACTGATGTTGATCCGTCTGCTGTCCTTGCTTTGCCTGTTATCCATGCCTGCCAAAGCCGAAGAAATCGTTCTTGGTCTCAGCCGTGACGAGGTCGCGATTACCGCGAATTTCGACGGCTCAGACATCCTGATCTTTGGCGCGATCAAACGCGATGCACCTGCACCGACGGGCGACAAACTGGGTGTTATTATCACCGTTGCAGGGCCCGACGGTCCGGTCACTGTGCGCCGCAAGGCACGCAGGCTTGGTATCTGGGTGAACACGGATTCCGTGAACGTAGCGGTTGCACCATCGTTTTATGCCGTCGCCACGAACATGCCATTGGCCGACGTTCTGAACGCTGAGGTCGACAGCAAAGCCCGCATCAGCATTGCGAATGCAATCCGGACATATGGGCAGATGGATGGCAAAGAGGTTGATTTCGAGGATGCCTTGATCCGCATTCGAGAGGATCAGCGTCTTTACCAAACACTGCCGGACGCTGTTCTGGTCGAAGACGAAACCCTATTCCGCACCAATATTTCGATGCCTGCAAACCTGACCGAAGGCGATTACCGCGCCGAGATTTATCTGACCCGTGGTGGCGAGATCGTCGATGTTTATGTGACGGATATTCCCGTGAAGAAGGTCGGGCTGGAACGGTGGCTGTACAATCTCGCGCATGACAACGCGCTTCTGTACGGCTTGATGTCGCTGGCGATTGCGATCGCTGCCGGTTGGGGTGCGTCTGCCGTGTTTTCCGTGTTCAAACGGTAAACACTATCCCCTACCGATGTAGGGCATCTTTGTCGCCATCAGCGTTTGGAATTGCACGTTTGCCTCGGGCGGCAACATCGCCATGTGATAGATCGCTGTGGCTACGTCTTCCACGGCCATGCTTGGTAACGGATCAAGACCCTCAGCCGCCCGTTTTTCTTCAAGCTGCTTTACAAGGTCGGTCCGCGCGTTGCCAATATCGATTTGCCCGCACGCAATGTCATAGGGTCGCCCATCAAGGCTCAGCGTTTTGGTAAGCCCCGTGACCCCGTGTTTTGTCGTCGTGTAGCAGATCGCCCCTTCCCGCGGGCTATACGCTGAGATCGAGCCGTTGTTGATGATCCGGCCACCTTGCGGTGTTTGCTTGCGCATCAGCCGGAACGCCGCCCGCGCGCACAGAAACATGCCAGTTAGGTTCACATCGACCACGGACTGCCAATCGGCGAGGCTGATCTCGTCGATAGTGGTTTGTTTGCCGAACATGCCCGCATTATTGAACAACACATCAACCTGCCCGAAGGCGTCAAAAGCGGCGTCAACATCCGCCTCTTTTGTAACATCACAGGGCAGCGCGACGGCGGTGTCATAGGCAGCAGCAAGATCTTCCAGCGGTTCTGCACGACGCGCGATCATGCCGACACGCCAGCCTTCGTCGAGAAACTTTTCAGCGGTCGCTTTGCCAATGCCGCTGCTGGCGCCCGTGATAATGATGCTTTTCATAGTTCTCCCCCGCCCGTCAGTTCCAATGGTGCCGCTGGTGCGCGTAGGTCGTCCACACGCAGTTCACCCAATGGCTTGGCAAGACGGTTACGCACCACCCAGCGCAACTGGTTCTCCGCCCGCGTAATTGCAACGTATGTCAGGCGTTTCCAAAGCGGTTGGCCCGCCTCGACCCGCCCCATGCGGGCGGCGATTTCGATATCGGGTGCGAAGACTTGCACTGTATCCCATTGCGACCCCTGCGCTTTGTGGATCGTGACAGCCGCGCCATGCAGGAACGTAGCACCCATGCGTGCCGCGAACGGGATAAACGGTTCTTCGTCGCCTTCCTGTTCGATTTTCACGATAGACGCTGCCGAGATTTGCGGCTCTTCCGCCCCCATCACGTGCAAGCGCGAAAAACCGGGTTTGCGACCCGGCCCAAGATAAACGACCTGCGCGCCCTTGATCAGTCCGCGTGCTTCGAGGTCGAGCCGCTTTTTGCGGTGCTTCATCGGCAGTTCGATACCGTCACAGATCAGCGGTTCGCCTTCCAGCAGTTCGTCACTGGGCGCGCCATATGCGGCCCGAAATGCGTGGATCAACCGAATACGGGTTTTGTTGGTCCAGACCAGCACGGGTGACCGCGCCATCAGGTCAGATTCAACCCGTTGGGCCATGACAACCCGTTCGTCTTTTTGCGCGGCTTCCGCGACCATTTTTTCGAAATGATAGAAATCCAGCATCGGGTCGGCCAGCGCATGTGCCAGATCAAGGATTGGGTTGCCTGCTGTTTGCCGGTGAACCCGTTCCAGAACTTTGACCTTCTTTTCAGGCAGCGTTTCGAACACCATCCCGCCAGAGGATTGCACCGGCGGCAGCTGTGCGGGATCACCGAACAAGACAAGCGTCGGGAAAATCTCTTGGAGGTCTTCGAACTGTTTGGCGTCCAACATCGAACTTTCGTCGATGAACCCGATATCAAGCGGTTCTTCGCGACGCTTCCAGCCCGTGATAAAATCCGATCCGCGCAATCCGGCAGCGGCGAGCGCCGCTGGCACCGATTTGTTCGCCTCGAACGACGCAAAGGCACGGTCCAATGCGACGTCTGTCAGACCTTCGATTTCAGGTTTTTCGCCTGATCCGGCCAACCATTCGGCGACCTTTTCGTATTCTGGGTCATAGACCGGCGTGTAAAGAATACGGTGGATTGTTGTCGCAGGCACGCCACGATTGCGCAGAACGGACGCGGCTTTGTTGGTTGGTGCAAGAATTGCCAACGTCCTGCGATCTTTGCGCTTTTTGCCTTCCCAGTCGCCCGAAATGACATCAACACCAGCCTCTTCCAAGGCTTTGTAGAGCTTGGCCAACAACAGCGTTTTACCCGACCCTGCCTTGCCGATCACAGCCATCACAGATGACTTGTCGGAAGCGGGCGGCATCAGCAGGCTGTCGTCCAGATGCACCCCCGATTGACGAAGGGTCTGAGCAACAGCATCCCAGGCTTCGGCCTGATCTTCTGAGAAGGTGACTTGGGTCGGCATATTCATGCGCCGACCCTATATGGCACGCGGCGAAGGTGCCAGCGATCAAGCGGCTTTCGGTAGGATTACGGGACGCCCCATCGACCGCTGGAACCAGTGTTCGGACACGTCCGACGACACCGCGGCGCGGCGCAACACCTGCACACGATCAATCGGTCTGTATTGCCACAGCCCGACGCTGATCTGGTCGCGCCCTGTACCGCTTGATCCCAAGACTTCGGGACTAGACCCGATCATGCGATAAATGCGGATCATACGCGCATCAAAGACACCAAGCAGGTGCGTCAAATGAAACGCGCGCATCAATTCGCCACCGCCAAGCATAAGTGCCGCCGCAACACGGGATGGCACCCCTTCGCGTAGACAATATCGCGTGCATTCCCAAATCAACGGATCGTCGATCACACGATCCCCCAGCAGGTCGCTAAAGTGGTCGTTCACCATCGTCTGGCCGGATGATGGAACGAACCGCATGGACCCGCCATGCGTCCCGTCGGGCATCACCCAGATGACATAAAGGGTATCGTCACGGTCGTATTCGTCGATTTCCCAGCCACGGTCATCAACGGTAACTTCCCATCCAAGACGTCGCTTAAACTGGTCCGCACGATCGCGGTGCATTGACGCCTGTAATTTGGTGTCCAGACCGATGTCCCGTCCATAAATATATCGCAGCATCTGCCGCATCCTAACCTGTCTATAAAAAGATGGTTAAGATTGCGATGTGCGGGTCTAGGAAGGATTACGGCACCGTACGCTGGTCCTTAAGAAATCATTGACTGCGTTAATGACCGGAATGTGTATCACGCCCCGGCCAGCCACCCACGGAATCGCGCGCAGCACCGCCGACGATGATGTGCCCGTCTGCCAGCGCCTTGGCGACAGCATGGATCGTATTGGACGCCCCGAGTTTGAACCGCGCGCTTTCGATATAGGCCCGTAACGTGTGTTCCGAGATCGACAGCATGTCCGCAACTTGCGCACGTCCATACCCCATCGCAAGGAACGTCAAGGCATCTACCTCGCGGGGGGAAAGAGGGCGGGTTGCTTCTGGCACGCGATTTTTCTCTAACTCCAACGCTTTCTGGTTCAAGAAATACGCGATCAAAACGAGATCACGTTGATGTTCTGCGGTGAATGCTTCCCAGACGTCGTCCGAACACGTGTGAGACACGCTAAACACTGCAAATTGTCCATTTGGCCCACGCAGCGGGATTGAATACCCTTGGTTCCCAATACCGTGGGCGATTGCATCTACTTGGAATTGCCGGGCGGCTTTGCTGCGCCAGTCAAGGCGCTTCCAATTAACTGGATGAGCGCCCTGAAAACAGCCTATGACGACCGGATCGATACGAAGATATTCCTTATCGACGTAGTGTTGAACCCATTTGGGTGGATACGTCCCGAACCCATATTGATCACCATCAGCACTGACCCAGTGGTAAACCACATGGTCGATTTTGTAGTGATCACGTAAACCTAATGTCAGCCCATGAATTTCTTCAAGAGCCGTAACCTTCTCAAGCTTGCGTAAGAATTCGTCTAGGTTCAGTTTCTTCACTTCGTGCCAAATGCGGCACGCCCCTCTTGTCCGGGTCTATTTCAGCTTCTGCCACGACCGCGACCCGATCCAATTCTTCGGCTAGGTCGGGCAATTCGTTCTGCTGAGCAAAACTTTTCAAATCAACAATGACGTCAAGAATCCATTGGTGTCCCATGTTACAGCCTTTGCATTTAAGGTTAACAAATCGCTAACCCTCAATACTTACCATCTTCAGGGCCCCCGCATCACCGGCGGTTTCGGCACCCCCATAAATAGCGGGCCGACTATCAAACAAGTATTTGAAAACATTAAGGGCGCAACCAAAATGGATGCGCCCCCTTTCGATTAACACAACTTATAGTTGTTATTCGGGCGCAATGCAATCTTCAAAGGTGCGCAGCCCCATTTTGGGAGATTGAACCAGCACGGCCATATTGCCGGGCTTGTGTTCATTCTTGCGCATCTTCGTATGAGCGGCCGGAATCTCGTTCCACTCAAAGCATTCAGACATACATGGATCCAGTCGACGTTCGACCATCAGGTGGTTCGCGGCGGACGCCTGTTTGAGGTTTGCGAAGTGGCTCCCCTGCAGGCGCTTCTGATGCATCCACATGTATCTAACATCAAACGTACAATTGTACCCAGAAGTTCCCGCACAAATGACAACCATGCCACCTTTTTTCACAACGAGGCTCGAAACTGGGAAAGTTGCTTCGCCCGGATGTTCAAAAACCATGTCCACATTCACGCCTTTTCCGGTGATATCCCAGATGGCTTTGCCGAACTTGCGCGCAGCTTTGAGCCATGCGTCATATTCGGGTGTGTTCACGGTAGGCAGTTGCCCCCAGCAATCGAAATCGTTCCGGTTGATCACACCTTTCGCCCCGAGCGACATCACGAAGTCACGTTTGCTTTCGTCGCTGATCACGCCGATTGCATTGGCCCCGGCCGTGTTGATCAACTGGATCGCATAGGACCCCAGACCGCCGGACGCGCCCCAAACCAGAACGTTCTGACCCGGTTTCAGGTCATGTGGTTCGTGACCGAACAACATCCGGTAAGCTGTCGCGAGCGTCAGTGTGTAGCACGCCGCTTCTTCCCAGGTCAGGTGCTTCGGACGCGGCATCAGTTGCTGCGCCTGCACACATGTGAACTGCGCAAATGACCCGTCAGGGGTTTCATAGCCCCAAATCCGTTGAGACGGGGAATACATCGGGTCGCCACCGTTACAGTGTTCGTCGTCGCCGTCGTCTTGGTTGCAATGGATCACAACTTCATCGCCGACTTTCCAGCGCTTCACCTTGTCACCTACGGCCCAAACGATGCCAGAGGCATCCGAACCGGCAATGTGGTATTCGGCTTTGTGTACGTCAAACGGGCTAAGGGGTACGCCCAAGCCAGCCCAAACACCGTTATAATTAACGCCAGCGGCCATCACCATAACCAACACTTCGTGGCTGTCGGGTTTCGGTGTTGCGACTGTTTCGATTTCAAACGCTTTGTCTGGTTCGCCGTGACGTTCACGACGGATGGTCCATGCCTGCATCTGCTCTGGGACATGGCCCAAAGGTGGCATTTCACCGACTTCGTAAAGATCTTTTTTCGGGGCTGCGTAGGCGTCTGCGCCTGCTGTCAAATCAAGGGCCATGGTGCGCTCCATCTCGCTTTATTCCTGTGTCAATGCCGCGCCGCAGAATCGGGCGTCTGACCTAGCAATAAGATCGGCAGAGAAACAAAGCAACACCAAGGCCGCATTTTTTGTAATTTAATTACCGCCGCATCGCAGAAACGTTAGGGGAACGAGACGAGCGACACCGTACAAACGTCGATATTGTTCTTCACGATGCTTGTTCCATCTTGGAATTCGGCGCGCATATCGTAACCGCAGCTTGTCCGGCCATCTGCAAAATCAATGTTGCGCGACGTGCCTGCTGGGAACACTTCGGACCCAAGAATGTCTTCTTCCCAGCTGTTGGTCGTTGTCGGGGATCCGTAGAACCGCCAAATGGTCCGCCCTGTGTTGTTGCTAACCGTGACGACTTTGTTCGCGAGAATAACGGCCTGGCTGCCACCGCCGCCTGAAGAAACGTCTGCACACCCGGCAAGACCGCCCGCCACGATCCCAGCCGCAACCAAAGATTTAAAATGAAATGCCATTAATGAGCCCTTTCTAAGACGATAAAATGTATACGTTATTAGGCACATTAACCCGGTTTCAGGCAAGACTGGATTCCCGTACCTGACGCAGTTCAGGACGGGAAATGGTGCTTAATCGAATTCGCGTAGTAGCCAAGCAAATCAGCACCATCACCCTTGACGCGAACCTCGTCAGCATCACGTTCCAGCAAGTTGCGCAACACAAACCGCCCAAGTGTTTCATCCACGATCGCCGCGACATTCCGTTTCGGCAACGGCATCCGTTTTTCTTTCAATCCGTCCAGCATCCTGCCAACGGACGCTTCGAGATCGGAAATTGACGTAGCACCTTCCACAACGATGGCCCGCGCCACAAGAGGTGCTGCCAGAACCGGCACGACGGCCCTAATCCGAGACATCAGTTCCTGCGCGACTTCGCTGGTCAAATCCGATTGAACATCGAATTTTGACAGTGTCAGCGGTGCGCCAAATGCGACGGACGCTGTCCCGAAACCTTTGAATTGCCCCGTCAGGCGCCGCCAGAAATAGGTCGAAACGCTGCTGATAACCGTCCATAGCGGCGGCCGAAAGCGGCGATTGCCGCCCTTGCCCGCCTTAATCAGAAAACGGTCTTCGAGAACTTGATCGTAATTTAAGGCCACAGGAACGAAAATCACGTCTCGGTCCCCGTCTTCAAAACTTTCGACGATGTAGTTCAACAGGCCCAGCTTCGGATTACCGACCTCGCCCGTTAGGCTTAGCCCGCCTTCGGGGAACATTGCTTGGGTCACGCCACCATCGGTCGCCAGCTGGACGTATCTTGCAAGAACACGACGGTACAAAGCCGTGCGTGACCGGCGGCGGATAAAGTATGCCCCCATCATGCGGATCACGCCGGACAACGGCCAAACCCGCGCCCATTCGCCCACCGCATAAGACAACGCAGAGGCCCTGCTGACCAGATAAGTCACCAGAACATAGTCCATATTACTGCGATGGTTCATGACAAAGATCACCGTCGCGTCTTTGTCCAAAGACTGCAGCGCGTCGCGGTCAAACGACCCAAGGCGGACCCGATACAACATGCGCGATAGCCATTTGGCGATGCGCATGCCGAAGGTAAAATAGACTGTCGCAGAGAAAGACGGCACAATTTCGCGGGCATAATGCTGTGCTTTTTCAAAGGCCACGTTTTCAGGCACGTTATTTTCGCGGGCGTGGTCTACGATGGCTTGGGTAATTTCTGGATCGTACAGCAAACGCTGGATCATGTCGTAGCGTCGCGCCAGTTTGAACGGTTCAATCGGACGTTCAAGCCGCGTGTTCAACTGTGCGATCAGCTTTTCTGCCCTACGCCGGAAAAACCAACGCACAGATGGAAACAGGAAATGCGACGCAAACGTCACTGCGGCGAAAAGCACGATCAGAATGAACGCCCAAAGGGGCAGCGTCACAGGTTGCGTCATTGCGGGACATTGCCACGGGCGGCCGCCTAGGTAAATCCCACCGGTTCCTCAAGAAAAACGGGGATGCCGCAATGCAGCGAATTGACAGCGCCACAAAATGTCTCATATTAACCCCACAGCGAAACAATATTACCTGACCTGATTCCGGAGTAGCCTTATGTCGCAGACGCAGAAAACGAGACCATGGTTGTTCCGGACCTATGCAGGGCATTCGACTGCGGCGGCGTCTAATGCGCTTTATCGTGGCAATCTGGCAAAGGGCCAAACCGGTCTTTCTGTCGCCTTCGATCTACCTACACAAACCGGTTACGATAGCGACCACATTCTGGCAAAGGGCGAAGTCGGTAAGGTTGGCGTTCCTGTTTCCCATCTCGGGGACATGCGCGCGTTGTTCGACAACATCCCGCTTGAACAGATGAATACGTCCATGACAATTAATGCGACCGCCCCTTGGTTGTTGTCGCTCTATATTGCGGTCGCCGAAGAACAGGGTGCGGATGTGTCTGCCCTTCAGGGCACCGTTCAGAATGATATCATCAAGGAATACCTGTCGCGCGGCACATATATTTGCCCGCCAGAACCATCCTTGCGGATGATTACCGATGTCGCGGCCTACACCCGTGAACATTTGCCGAAATGGAACCCAATGAATGTCTGTTCCTATCATTTGCAAGAAGCAGGAGCGACGCCGGAAGAAGAATTGGCTTTTGCATTGGCGACCGCAACCGCCGTTTTGGATGATTTGAAAGACAAAGTTCCCGCAGAGCATTTTCCAGCGATGGTTGGCCGCATTTCGTTTTTCGTGAACGCAGGCATTCGTTTTGTGACAGAGCTTTGCAAAATGCGCGCATTTGTCGAACTGTGGGACGAGATTTGTCAGGAACGTTACAGCGTCGAAGATCCGAAATTCCGCCGTTTCCGTTATGGCGTGCAGGTCAATTCACTCGGCCTGACCGAACAGCAGCCTGAAAATAACGTTTACCGCATTCTGATCGAAATGCTTGCGGTGACCCTATCCAAGAACGCCCGTGCGCGCGCGGTGCAATTGCCTGCGTGGAACGAAGCGCTTGGGCTACCCCGCCCATGGGATCAACAATGGTCGCTGCGCATGCAGCAGATTTTGGCGTATGAGACAGATTTGCTCGAATACGATGATCTGTTTGACGGCAATCCTGCAATTGATCGCAAAGTGAATGCGCTAAAAGACGGCGCACGTGCCGAACTTAAACAGATTGACGGTATGGGCGGCGCGGTAGGTGCGATTGGTTATATGAAATCCCGCCTCGTCGAATCCAATGCAACCCGTATTGGTGGAATTGAAACGGGTGACACAACCGTTGTGGGCGTCAATAAATGGCAGGCCGGTGAAGCATCCCCGCTGACCGCTGGTGATGACGCAATTATGGTTTCCGATCCAAAAGCCGAAGCGGATCAACTTGCGCGTTTGGCCAAATGGAAATCAGATCGTGATGCAAATGCTGTTGATCAATCGCTTGCCGCTTTGCGCGCTGCTGCAATTGACGGCACGAATATCATGGGCCCTTCAATTGCCTGCGCAAAAGCCGGTGTCACAACGGGCGAATGGGCGGATGTCGTGCGCGACGTATTCGGCCAATATCGTGCACCTACGGGCGTCAGCAGCAATCCGTCAAACCGGACCGAAGGGCTAGATGACATTCGCGAACAGGTCGACTTGGTCAGCGCGGCACTTGGTCGTCGGATGAAGTTTCTTGTTGGAAAACCTGGACTTGACGGCCATTCAAACGGCGCTGAACAAATCGCTACCCGTGCCCGCGATTGCGGTATGGATATTGCCTACGACGGCATCCGCCTGACACCCGAAGACATTGTGTCAGCGGCCCGATCTGAAGACGCACATGTTATTGGCCTATCAATCCTATCTGGGTCCCATTTGCTATTGATTGCCGAAGTCATGTCGCAATTAAAAGCTGCTGGCTTGGATCATATTCCAGTGATTGCGGGCGGAATTATTCCCGACGACGATGCACTTAAATTGAAAACAATTGGCGTCGCCAGAGTCTACACACCGAAGGATTTTGAATTAAACAAAATCATGTTCGATATCGTTGCTTTGGTCGACCCACGCAAAATTGCAGCGGAATAGACAACAGACGTATTTTTCGTGTATGGCGGAAAGACATGTGTAAACCCCACGGGAGTCGGGGCGATTTATGCATGAATTTCTAACGGAGCTACCGATGAAAATTAACCTAAAGGGTATGTCTCGTAAGGAGCTCGAAAAGCTCCAAAAAGACGTGGACAAAGCGCTTGCGCGTATTGGTGACAAAGAACTGAAAGCGGTTCGGGACGAAGCCGCAAAACTTGCGGCCAAGCACGGCTATACGCTTGCTGACATTACGGGTGATGCACCTGTGAAAAAAGCACGTAAAGCAGCGGGGCCAAAAACGAAGGCACCTGCAAAGTACGCGAACCCGTCTGATAAATCTCAGACATGGACCGGCAAAGGGCGTCAGCCTGTTTGGTACAAAGAAGCCGTTTCATCAGGCACTGCGCCTGAAGCTATGGAAATTTAAGTCTCGACAATATTCCGAGTATTTTTCTGATAGGGTGGCTTGCGAGCCACCCTTTTCTTTTGCGATCTCTGCACCTTTTGCGATTAGATCACAGCATGGCTTGAGCTTGCGAACAAAAAAACGCATCTTCGCGCCACGGTTCATCGCGGGGTCGGGCGGATCACTATGCGTCTTCGTCATACTGGCCCATGTTTGTGTAATTCATGTATGTAAGATTGATCTCGTTATGCGTTTTGCCAGATGGCCAGTTCTTACGACAGTTTTCATTGCGTCGTCATGCGGCCCCGCCGCCCAAAAAGGCGCATCAGGCGGTTTCGAAACACCTGCCCCAAATGGTCAATTCCCCGTCGCTTTAGTCGAAACACAGTCAACCGTTTTGGATGACACCGTTTCATTGATTGCCGGCCGCGAAGAAGGCGTCGGATTGCGCGCCTTTGCCGGCATTATCCCCGACCAGCCGATTCAATCCGACCTAACTGGAAACGCGACGTTCACTGGTCCCTATGCCGTCGCGTTTATTGAAGATATAACGATTACCGACAATTTTGTTCGTGGCCGCAATTCTCTTTTGCGCGGAACGATCACATTAGATGCTGACCTGTCGACCTTTAGTTTTAGTGGCACCGATCAGGTTCTAACCGTCGATGCCCAGATCAAGGATGACAACGTTTTAGAAGGTCATGTCACCGTGCTCGGCGTCGCTGGAACGTTGCTGGGCG
This sequence comes from Loktanella sp. F6476L, assembly GCF_023015725.1. NCBI lineage: Bacteria > Pseudomonadati > Pseudomonadota > Alphaproteobacteria > Rhodobacterales > Roseobacteraceae > Loktanella > Loktanella sp. F6476L. Next base: position 287,730 of record NZ_JALKAR010000002.1, read on the forward strand.
AGATCGGCGAAGATCGCGCATTCGGTGCCTTTCACGGGGCGGATGAGACCCATTTGATGTCCGGCGGATTTGTCAGCTACCCCGCGCCTTAACGTCCGTGGCTGCGATCATATCCGTTCTGTTCGGGTGACCTCCATTGCGATAGCGCCCCGTCCAGCGGCGCGATCACATCCATTTGCAACGGATAGCACGCTGCCGTGTCTGACGAATGTTCAGCGCTGCAATCACCACCCGGACACGCGCTAAGCACGGCAAGCAGATCAATTTCCGCGAATAGATCAAGGTGGTCACCTGGCCGCACGGGACTGGCCTTCATAAAATATTGCCCCGTATCGCGCGTGAACCCCGTGCACATGAAGACGTTGAGAACATCGTGCACAAAGGGTTCCGCGTCACGCAGAGACATCCCAGTCGCATCCGCCAAGGCACGCGTCAGATTGGAATGGCAGCAATGGTGATACTGCGTCCCGTTCAGCAGGTTACCGGTATAAGGATCGCAACGCGTCCCGATAACATCGTGCACGGACCCGCCGAAATCATCGATGCCGTACCAATCGAGCGTGTCATTGATCACGGTGGCCATCGGCCGCAGCTGTGGGAAACTGGACCAGAGCCGGTCACCCGTGCTGACATGTGTGCCGTGCAAGGCACGTGTTTTCCCTGAATAAAACCGTTCATTCAGGTCATTGGCGTTGAATAGATTCAGATCACCCACCTGCGGTCCATTCACGCTCGTGATCCGCAACATATGTCCTGCGGGCACACGAATTGCTGCGGCGTCACGCGGAGCTGCTGTTTCGGTCGCGATAACCGACGCCCCGTTGAAGGCCGCCTGATAACCGGCCAGCGGCGCAGGTGCCAGCGCGTCTACAGGATAGCAAATCACAGGTTTGATGGCGCGACGCGCGTAGGCATCAGATGGTGGGGTATGTGTCATGTGGCCAATCAATCGTACTCCGCGAACGTTAGCAATCGCAGATGATCCCACAAACAAAAAAGGCCCACCAAACTGGCGGGCCCTTTAAGACTATTTCGAATGAATTAAACGACGCGTTCAACCATCATGCCTTTGATGCTCGCAATCGCTTTGGCTGGGTTCAGACCCTTCGGGCAGGTCTTTGCGCAGTTCATGATCGTGTGGCAACGGTAGAGTTTGAACGGATCTTCCAATTCGTCCAGACGTTCGCCAGTTGCTTCGTCACGGCTGTCGATGATCCAGCGGTAGGCATGCAACAGCGCTGCTGGTCCAAGATACCGATCGCCGTTCCACCAGTAGGATGGGCAGGACGTTGAACAACATGCGCACATCACGCATTCATACAGTCCATCCAGTTTTTCGCGGTCTTCAACAGACTGCTTCCATTCCTTCGCAGGGCGGTTTGTCTTCGTATCCAGCCACGGCATGATAGATGCGTGCTGTGCATAGAAGTGCGTCAGATCAGGGATCAAATCCTTGATCACAGGCATGTGTGGCAGCGGGTAAATCTTCACGTCGCCTTCAACGTCATCCATACCGTAGATACAGGCCAGCGTGTTGATCCCGTCGATGTTCATCGCACAAGATCCGCAAATGCCTTCGCGGCAGGACCGGCGGAACGTCAGCGTCGGGTCAATCTCGTTCTTGATCTTGATTAGCGCGTCCAGAACCATTGGACCGCATGTGTCCATATCCACGAAATACGTGTCCAAAGACGGGTTTTTGCCGTCTTCTTCGTTCCAACGATAAATCTGCACTTTGCGCAGGTTCGTCGCACCTTCAGGTTTTGGCCAAGTCTTGCCAGTCACCATGCGGCTGTTCTTAGGGAGTGTCAGTTGTACCATGTCTTCTCTCCTTCTGGGGCAGGCCCAGTCTTTTATCTATTGCGCAGAACAGGTGGCCGGATCGGCAATTCACCCGTGCGCTGAAACACACATCTTTCGTAGACCGCAATCGGGTCCAATCCACGCAGGAAATCAGACGTGACCCCTACGCTTGCATCTGCAAAACCGCCGGAACGGTTATTAAAACCAACTGTTACGTCACCAGTCGGTCCTTGGGCATCGCGCGCCCGTTGTTCACACTGATCCGCGACAAGCGCCGGATCGGGCGGTGGCAATGCGCATCCTGCAAGCAAAGCGATCGATATGATGGACAACCGAAACTTCATCTACCGACACAATACCCCGCACCGCCATACAGAACCGACGCGCCCGGTGGGCAATGTGCAGGTCTGCGCGGCGGCAGTGGTTCCAGACGTGGGCCAGTCTGGCCCAATTCCCTATTTTGCGCCGAATACGCATCAACGTTCGTGACACCCAACCGTTCCAAACATGACCGATACCGCGCGTCAGCAACACCAGGGGCCGTCGTGAACGCTGCGAAGCTATACAAGAACCGCAGCATCAGCTCTTCAAAATCAACGGCCTCTTGGACGGTGCCCGTCTGGTTCGATTGACGTTCTCTTAGCCAGTCAGAATGGCATTCGGCCCGTGTTTGCGCCGGTGCGCCTCGCATGTTCGCCACCGAACACCCCGGCAATATCAACGCAGCACATACAGCACTAACTGTTCCAATTTGTGTAACGCCCATCACGCTATCCCCCCAGATATGGTGTGGTAATAAAAAAACTACACCATTCCTGTGGCAATACCGCCTTTGGGTCAAGTTGGAGGCCAACCTTACACATCATTAAAACGAACAATCCTTTACCTGATCACGTGAAACACGCGCCGCGTGCGCGGGTATTAATATACCCGTGCTTTTGGTGCGATTTTCTTAAGGTCGATCCCGCCTTCGTCGTGGTTTGTCAGCGGATCAAGGTGCACGGGACGTGTTGTCAGTGTGGTTTTCGCCCCATCGACAACCGCCAATGAATGAACACGCCAGTTCTTGTCGTCACGATCAGGGTAATCCTCGTGGGCATGCGCCCCGCGACTTTCCTTACGTGCTTCAGCAGCCACAATCGTCGCCAATGCGTTTGGCATCAGGTTTGTCAGCTCAAGCGTTTCCATCAAGTCAGAGTTCCACACCAGCGACCGGTCGGTCACTTTGATGTCGTCCATCTTACCTGCGATCCCTTCCATCGCGGTCACACCTTCGGCCAGCGTTTTGTCTGTCCGGAACACAGCCGCGTCTTTTTGCATCGCTTTTTGCATCTCAAGCCGCAGTTCAGCGGTGGATGTTTCGCCTTTCGCGTGGCGCAGCCCATCGAAACGATCGAATGCGTAATCCACGGACGCTTGGTTCAGCGTCGGGTTGGCAGAATTCGGATCAACAACTTCACCAGCGCGGATCGCGGCAGCACGGCCAAAGACCACAAGGTCAATCAAAGAGTTGGACCCAAGACGGTTCGCACCATGCACAGATGCACAGCCCGCTTCACCAACAGCCATCAAGCCCGGCACAATGCGGTCGGGATCATCGGCAGTCGGGTTCAGCACCTCGCCCATGTAGTTCGTTGGAATACCGCCCATGTTATAGTGAACAGTCGGCAGAACAGGGATCGGTTCTTTGGTCAGATCAACGCCGGCAAAGATGCGTGCGCTTTCCGAAATACCCGGCAGACGCAGATCCAGTGTTTCTTTCGGCAGGTGGTTCAGGTGCAGGTGGATATGGTCACCATCTGCGCCAACACCGCGACCTTCGCGGATTTCCATCGTCATACAGCGGGACACAACATCACGCGATGCGAGGTCTTTATATGTCGGTGCGTAACGCTCCATAAAGCGTTCGCCTTCAGAGTTGGTCAAATAACCACCCTCGCCGCGCGCACCTTCGGTGATCAAACAGCCAGCGCCATAAATCCCAGTTGGGTGGAACTGAACAAATTCCATATCCTGCAATGGCAGACCCTGACGGGCCACCATACCGCCGCCGTCACCTGTGCAGGTGTGGGCAGATGTGGCTGAGAAATACGCACGGCCATAACCACCAGTCGCCAGAACAACGGTTTTTGCGTTGAAGACATGCATCGTGCCGTCGTCAAGTTTCCATGCGATGACGCCTTGGCAGACGCCGTCTTCGGACATGATCAGGTCCATCGCGAAATATTCGATGTAGAACTCAGCCTGTTGCTTCAATGACTGACCATACAACGTGTGCAGGATCGCGTGACCAGTCCGGTCAGCAGCCGCACAGGTCCGTTGCACAGGCGGGCCTTCACCAAATTCGGTTGTGTGGCCACCAAATGGACGCTGGTAAATCTCGCCCTTTTCCGTGCGCGAAAACGGCACACCGTAATGCTCCAACTCGTAAACAGCCTTCGGGGCTTCACGGGCGAGATATTCCATCGCATCCGTATCGCCCAGCCAGTCAGACCCTTTCACAGTGTCATACATGTGCCACTGCCAGCTATCGGGGCCCATGTTGCCCAGCGACGCCGCGATACCGCCCTGTGCCGCAACAGTGTGCGACCGCGTTGGGAAGACTTTGGAAATACAGGCCGTCTTAAGACCCTGTTCAGCAAGACCCAATGTCGCGCGCAGACCAGCACCACCGGCACCAACCACAATCGCGTCATAGTAATGGGTTTCATATTCGTAAGCAGCCATCAAAAATCTCCGGCAGAATTAAAGGGCAAGGCGCAGGATGGCGATCACGCCAAGCGCTGCGGCACCATAAGACAGACAAATCATCGCAATGATCAGCGCCTTGCGGGCGATACCATGGACGTAGTCTTCGATCAGGGTTTGAACACCTTTGCGGAAGTGGAAAAAGCTAACCACAAACGTCAGCGCTGCAATCGCGGCAGGCACGGGACGGGCGTAGTAGGCCACGACTTCCTCGTAGGACGACCCCAAGGTCGCGCCAAAGGTGAAGATAAAGAGCGGGATCAGCACCACAAGCGCCACAGAGGACACCATCATTTTCCAGTGGTGGTCTGTGCCTGTTTTGGCAGAGCCCATGCCGACGACGCGTTTACGATCAGTTACAAATGCCATGTCAGTGATCCCTTACAATACGACGGCGCAGAAGATGGTCATCAGGACAGAGCCGATGATCATCAAGATGCCCATGGTTTCGGACTTTTCGACCTCAAGGCCGTACCCCATGTCCCAGATCAGGTGACGGATGCCGCCAAATGTGTGATACCAGATCGCCCATGTGGACAGGAACAAGACCAGATCGCCAAACCAGCTGGTGACGAAACCGTTGGCGGTCGCGAAGGCCTCTGGCCCTGCTGCGGCGGCAACGAACCACCATGTGATCATCAACGCCGCGACGATGACGGCATTGCCGGTCAAGCGGACGAAGATAGAGGTCATAGAAGTCATTTGCGGACGATAAATCGTCAAATGCGGTGACAGAGGGCGATTACCCCGGTTCACATCGGCCATGGCTGTTCCCTTTTGTGGCTAGCGCAGGCGGACTGCGCGCAGGCTTTGAGGTGTTCTAGCAAGAATCTTAGCGCGGAGTCACGCAGAGGTATCCAAAGAAACTGTGAATAATTGTCCCATGCGGTGACTTTTTTCGATCTTGTGATCACAGCGGCAAAATGTGTGATCACAAAATGGGACGGTGGGTGGGGCGTCGCTGAAAGCGCGCGTCACCAAACGTCACACCGGCATCAGCGCCCAATAATCCAGATCTAGCAGGACGTCAGGCAGATATTTGCCATCCTCCCCCTTCAATTCTCCCGCTGCTCCTTTCGTCGCAACAAGCCGCAACCGGATTGCACCCACGCCTGGTTCAGATGTTTCGGCAGTATCAAGCACTTCGGACCAAGCCCGCACAGTGTCGCCTGCAAAACAAGGGTTCGCATGTGCACCACCGTTTAGCGCCACGATCATCTGCGCATTCGCCAGCCCGTTAAACGACAGCGCACGCGCCAACGAGATCACATGCCCGCCATACATCAACCGTTGTCCATCAGGGCGGAATGTCGCGTCGAAATGCACTTTCGCCGTATTTTGCCACAACCGCGTCGCCATCATGTGTTCGGCTTCTTCAATCGTGACGCCATCCACGTGGTCAATAATTTCGCCGACTTCATAGTCGCTTAGCTTATGTGGCTCGCCCGCCAAGGCATAGTTATACCCCGTAAAATCAAGGCCCTTGGGGATGATCAAATCCGCAGGATCAACAACTTTTGTAAGCTCCGGGATGACCGCCGCGGGCGCTTCACCTTCGCCCCGCTTGCGCACCATGACCCAACGCACATAGGACAGCAGCAGTTCGTCATGCTGATTCCGCCCTTCGGTGCGCACCCAAACAACGCCGGATTTCCCGTTAGAGTTCTGCTTGATCCCGATGACCTCTGACGTGGCTGTCACAGTATCGCCGGGCCACAAGGATGTGTGCCAGCGTCCCTCGGCATAACCCAAATTCGCGACCGCATTCAGGGATACGTCAGGGACAGTTTTCCCAAAAACCGTATGAAACGTGATCAGATCATCTAGCGGGCTGAACGGCAGCCCGCAGTCTTGCGCGAACTTATCAGACGAATGCAACGCATGCCGCGCAGGGTAAAGCGCGTGGTACAGCGCCCTTTCACCCATCTTGATGGTGCGTGGCACCGCGTGTGTGATCACATCACCAACGGCATAATCTTCGAAAAAGCGGCCTGCGTTCGTCTTGGGTGCCATTATTGCTGACCTAACTTCATATCTGGGCTGTAAGGCGCATCGACATCTTTGGTCACTGCCTGTCCGCAGCGCATGACGCCGTTGGCATGGTCATAAGCATAGGTCGGGTCACCATACAGTTCCCATCCTTTGGACAGGGCCAGTGATACTTTGTGACAAAATTCGGAACTGTCGTCTTCGGTGAGCAGGCGGTAAATTTTCATGTCTTATCCAAACGGGTTGTAGCCAAGTAGAATATGAATGGTCGCGACAACCAAGAAGACGACCACTGTGGCGATGACGGCGGTGATTTCTTTCTTGATCGGCACTTCGTGATACGGTCCGCGCTGTCCTTCTGCGCGGTTGATCACAAGCATTTCGGCAATTGCCCAAGCGGCCATGCCCCCAAACAACAGGAACGACGGGCTATCCCCGTTCACGAGGATATGCGCCACAGACCAGACCACAACGGCGGTCAATTGCGGATGCCTGATCGCCCTGGTGACGCGGGTTTTCGCGCCGGACGCCGCAAATAGGTAAAAGGCGAAGAGCATAAGCAGATTGTTGATGCCCGTCATTGCCGGACTGCGGCCCCAATAAAGGGTGCCATCGGCGACCTTATATCCGATCACCATCAAAACGATGCCCGCGACAGACCCCAAGGCGACAATGCCTTTGCCCTTATCGCCAAATTTGGCCCGCTCTTTCGGGGCAATGCGTTTCCAGAAGTGAACACCTGACCAAAGGATCAGGCCGGCAAGAATATAGATCATGAATTTTCCAACGTGGCGATTGCTGCGGCTTTCGCCAGCGTCGCCCGTGCGGTCACAACATGCAAGTTCTCGACGATCTTTCCGTCGACAACGGCGACCCCCTGCCCTTCGGCCTCTGCGGTCTCGAAAGCGGCGATCTGACGTTCGGCCAATGCGATTTCATCCTCTGACGGACCAAATGCGGCGTTACAGATCGCGACCTGCGCCGGATGGATCAGCGTTTTGCCGTCAAAGCCCATGTCGCGCCCTTCGGCGCATTCGATCGCTAAGCCATCGTCGTCTTTGAACGCGTTATAGACTCCATCAAGCGCAGTGATTCGATTTGCACGCGCCGCAAGCAGACAATGCTGCAGCGCCGTCATCATGGCCGGACGGGTGCGCGCATTCAGGTCTTTCGCAAGATCGTTTGTCCCCATAACAAAGCCCGCAAGGCGCGGATGTGCCGCGATGCTTTGTGCGTTCAGGATACCCAGCGGTGTTTCCATCATTGCCCAAATTGGCAGGTCCGGAATAAGCGCAGCCAAGGCATCCAGATCCGCAGGGCTATCGACCTTAGGTAGCAGCACAGCATCACAATCCATGTTTGCGACAGCGGCTGCATCGTCAGCACCCCACTGCGTATCTAGCCCATTGATCCTGACAATCTTTTGACGCGGCCCGTACCCACCCGCAGCCAAGGCGTTGGTTAGTGTTTCGCGCGCGCCCACCTTCGCATCAGGCGCCACCGCATCTTCGAGATCGAAGAGAATGATATCAACAGGCAGGCCCCGCGCTTTGTCCAAAGCGCGATCCTTTGATCCGGGAATATAGAGGGCAGAACGGGCTGGGCGGGTTTCCATCGAATCTTCCTTCGCAATAATGTTGCGCAAACATGACCGCAAACCACACAATCATTCAACCCGAAATGCGCCGCACCGCAGCAAAAACTGTTGCGCAGTGCACCGTCACGGAGAATTAACCCTTTCCGGTCATAGTTATCTCAATACTTCATCATTGCCGGACGCAGGGTTTGCGTCCCCCTCCCAGCATACAAGGTGAATACCATGAAACGTCATTTCTACCTGCTCTCATTTGGCATCGGCGCCATGATTTTAGCCACCGCGCAAGCCCATTCAGCCCCCGCATGCGCGGACCACGCAGCTGTCGTATCACGGCTTGAAACGCTCTACGGCGAAGGTCGCCAAGCTATGGGGCTTGGGGCGAACAACACGGTCGTAGAGGTCTACGCTTCTGCTGAAACTGGCAGTTGGACAATCACCGTGACCCAACCCGGTGGTCCGACGTGCCTTGTTGCAGCAGGTGAATCGTTTCAGCTTGAAACACCCGAACTGATTATCGACGGCAACGACGCCTAAATCCGCGTGAAGCCATCCCAGATCAGCTTGATCGAAAGAAACAACAACGCCCAGATGATGATCCGGAAGAACAGCTTTTCGGGCATCACCTTGACCAGTCGGAAACCGACAAACACCCCGATAATGGCAGGGATCATAAGACCGAATGCCATCTTTAGGTTATCGAGCGATAGCTGACCCAACGCATAATAAGGGATCAGTTTCACAATATTGATGTAGGCAAACGCCACGGTCACGGTGCCCGCGTATGTGATTTTATCCATACCCAATGGCAGCGCGTAGACCTGATAAGGCGTTGATCCTGAATGGCTGACAAAGCTAGTAAAACCCGTAATCGTACCCCAGAACAAACCTGGTTTCCATCGTGGCTCCACCGGTTCTGATGTGATCGGTTTGCGCAGAATCATGTTCAACGCAAACGACGCGCCGATGAGCCCAATCAGGATTGTAACCACGCCTTCGGACACATAAGCGGATGTCGCCCAGCCGATCAGAACGCCGATTGGCATCGCAACCATCATTATTTTCAGGACACGCGGATGAAACATCCGGCGGTAGGCATAAAGCCCGCCCATGTCCGCCGCGATAAAGACCGGCAGCAACAAACCCGCGGCAAGAATCGGCGACATAACAAGGGACATAAGCGGCACGGCCATGGCCGTAATAACCGGCACACCGCCTTTTCCCAACCCGACGCAAAAAGCGGCAAAAGTGGCCATGAACCAAAATGTTAACCCATCCATGTGACACCTGCTTTGGATTGCTGCACCGCCGCACACTTGCACCGCGCCGCGCAAAAGACTAGGCATCTCGCCAAATTCACACCTCAGAGGATACCTCTCATGGCTAGACCTAAAATTGCCCTTATCGGCGCTGGACAAATCGGCGGGACGCTCGCGCACCTTGCCGCAGTGAAAGAATTGGGCGACGTCGTCCTGTTCGACATCGCCGAAGGCGCACCACAAGGTAAAGCGCTCGACATTTCCGAATCTGGCCCTGCGGGCAAGTTCGACGGGTCTTTCAAAGGGTCCAACGACTACGCTGACATCGCGGGCGCGGACGTCTGCATCGTGACAGCCGGTGTTGCACGCAAGCCGGGCATGTCCCGTGATGATCTGCTGGGCATCAACCTGAAGGTCATGAAATCCGTTGGCGAAGGCATCGCAGCCCACGCGCCAAACGCCTTCGTTATCTGCATCACAAACCCGCTGGACGCGATGGTTTGGGCGCTGCGCGAATTTTCCGGCCTGCCCCACAACATGGTTTGCGGCATGGCCGGCGTGCTTGATTCCGCACGGTTCCGTCACTTCCTTGCCGAAGAATTCAACGTTTCCATGCGTGACGTGACTGCGTTCGTTCTGGGCGGCCACGGCGACACGATGGTCCCACTGACACGCTATTCCACAGTTGCGGGTATTCCTTTGCCTGATCTGGTCGACATGGGCTGGACCACACAGGACAAACTGGACGCAATCGTACAGCGGACACGCGACGGCGGTGCCGAAATCGTTGGCCTGTTGAAAACAGGGTCCGCGTTCTACGCGCCTGCGACATCCGGTATCGAGATGGCCGAAGCATACCTGAAAGACCAGAAACGCCTGCTGCCATGTGCGGCGCATGTTGACGGCGCATATGGCTTGAACGGCACATATGTTGGTGTTCCAACCGTGATCGGTGCCGGTGGTATCGAACGCGTTGTCGAAATCAAAATGAACAAAGAAGAACAGGCGATGTTCGACAAATCCGTCGATGCCGTCAAAGGTCTGGTCGACGCTTGTAAAGGCATCGACGATTCACTGTCCTAAGTGACCGGCACGGCAAATTCGAAAGGCGCCCCTTCGCGGGCGCCTTTTTTTTTGGACTTAGACCAAACCGAATCGCTTTGCATTCATCCCTTGTAAATTTGTGATCACACGTAAAATGACTGTGATCACAAATGTCGCTTTTTTAGCGCTATCACGATTTTGGCAGTTTTTTATTAAACAATCTTGTGTTTCAGTCGGGGAAACTCACCCCAACCGAGGGACAGACATGAACATCCACGAATACCAAGCCAAAGCCCTGCTGAAATCTTTTGGCGCCCCCGTCAGTGACGGTCGTCCGGTTTTGAAAGCCGAAGATGCCAAAACAGCCGCTGGCGAACTGGATGGCCCACTTTGGGTTGTTAAGGCACAAATCCACGCAGGTGGCCGCGGCAAGGGTTCGTTTAAAGAAGCCGACGCTGGCGACAAAGGCGGTGTACGCCTGACGAAATCTGCGACGGAGGCTGCAGAAGAAGCCAAAAAGATGCTCGGCCGTACATTGGTCACGCACCAGACTGGCCCTGCCGGTAAGCAAGTGAACCGCATCTATATCGAAGACGGCTCTGGCATCGAAACAGAAATGTACCTTGCCCTGCTCGTCGATCGTCAAACATCCCGCATTGGTTTTGTTGTATCGACCGAAGGCGGCATGGACATCGAAGAAGTTGCCGAAAACACACCTGAAAAGATCCTGAACTTCACAGTTGATCCTGCAACCGGATACCAAGCCTACCACGGCCGTCGCGTCGCGTTTGCGCTGGGTCTGACTGGTCAGCAGGTCAAACAATGTGTTGGCCTGATGGGCATCCTTTACAAAGCATTCGTCGAAAAAGACATGGAAATGCTTGAGATCAACCCACTGATCGTCACTGATAAGGGCGACCTGAAGGTGCTGGACGCTAAGGTATCCTTCGACGGCAACGCTGTTTATCGCCACCAAGACATCGCCGCCCTGCGCGACGAAACGGAAGAGGATCCAAAAGAATTGGCCGCTTCTAAATACGACCTGAACTACATCGCGCTTGACGGTGAAATTGGGTGCATGGTGAACGGTGCGGGTCTTGCGATGGCCACCATGGACATCATCAAACTCTACGGTGCTGAACCTGCCAACTTCCTGGACGTTGGTGGCGGCGCGACAAAAGAAAAAGTAACCGAAGCGTTTAAGATCATCACATCAGATCCAAACGTCAAAGGCATCCTTGTGAACATCTTCGGTGGCATCATGCGCTGTGATGTGATCGCCGAAGGCGTTGTCGCCGCGGTGAAAGAAGTTGGCTTGAAAGTGCCACTGGTTGTCCGTCTTGAAGGGACAAACGTGGAAGAAGGCAAAGCGATCATCAACAATTCAGACGTTGATGTAATTGCGGCTGACGACCTGAAAGACGGGGCGCAAAAAATCGTGTCTGCCGTCAAGGGCTGAGGCAGGATCAGGCAAGATCCAGAGCGGTGATCAGGGTGGGGCCTGATGTGACACGACGGTGTCAAAATATGATCAGATGCGGGACCCTAAACCGCACGACTTGGGAAGTCTTACGATGAAGTACATTTGCATATTCACCATGCTTACCGCTCTTGCTGCCTGTGACGCAGGATTTGGCGCGAGCCGGATTGGCGATACAATCCTTGAAACCGGCACACTGAACTGCACAGAAGGATCACCTCAGGAGCAAGCTCTCGTGGTTGGTACAGAAGCTGATCCAGTGCGCTGCGGACCACAAACACAGCCAATCGTTCAATAAGTTTAAAAGTCTGTCTTTTAGACCTTCAATCAAACTGAATAGGAGTGGATTTTAACTGAATTGAGACTGCAACATCTCGTCAACTTTTGAACCGTAGTTCTGTTTTCAAGGCACAATACTGTGCCACTGGACTACGACTTCAAAGGAAGATTGTCATGTTAAAGCCAATGCTCGCACTGCTTACCCTCGCCGCAACAACTGCTTGTATGGATGTCGATAGGGCGGATGTATCCCGGAACTACACAGGCAGTTTGAATGGCTGCCCGGGATTGACCGGAATCAGCGCGCAGTATTCCCAATCCGTTGCAGGCATGCCTGTACGGTGCGGTCCGCAGTCCGCTTCGCCAGTGACTTTCCGCTAAATACACAACGTTCCGGCGCGCCAATAGCGCCGGAACAACCACCAAAAAGCAGCTTAGGCAGCACGACTAAAAACGAAAGGACAAGAAAAAACCAGAATTGGGCCAAAGTTTGGCTACATCGCCCCACCATTTCAATTTTAAGACAAAATCGAAACGAATGGTGGATGTAATCATGATCAAGCAATCAATTCTTGTTCTTTCAGCTCTAACTTTGACCGCATGCGTCGGGTCAGGCACAGAAACAGCAAACTTCGACAAGCCAAGCACACAAAATGTTTGCCCAGGTTTGACCGGCGTTAGCGCACAATATTCGGTCGCAGTTGCAGGCATGCCTGTGCGTTGCGGTCCACAAACAGAGAGCCCGGTTACCTTTCGATAAGGTTCGGGCCCCTTTGCCGCAAACCGCGGCGAGGGACGAACCAGAAGGGTGAAACATGCGGGGCACACCGATTAAACTGTTGGCGACAGGCTTCATGGCCTGTGGCCTTTTCGCATGTTCCAGCCCCGAACTCGTCGAACTACCAGTTCGTTCATCCCCCCAAGACCAAGCCCCCTATTCCCCTGACGTCGGCGATGCACCTTTGCGTGGCACTGCTGTGGCCATCGCATTGGCACCGGGAGAATGATGATGGTGCGCACATTTTCAATCACTTTGTTGATGGGATTGTCGAGCACTGCTTTCGCGCAGGACCTCGCAAACGCACCATGGACAGCCGACGAATTGAAGACGGTGTTCCATACCGCCTGCGTCGCGTCACAACCCGCTTTACTGGAACGCCACACTGAAGACATGGCCGCATCCCTTGGGTATGCCACAATTGACGGCGACGCTGATCTGACTGTGACGTCGGCCGATGCTGCGTTGACGATTACAGTTGACGGCAACCCGATAGACGCATCCTGCACGATGACCCTGCCCGTCAGCGCACACACGACTGATCCCGTTCAGATGCACGGCGCCCTTGGTGCGTTGTTTGCAGAACTGAACGCGGACGAACGCCCCAACGAAGAAATGATCAGCTCTGGTTTCAATTGGAACTGGGCATCTGACGACACCTACTACGACGCAATTCTCACACAAGATCAGGATCAATTGACCGTCTCCTTGACGGTCAGCCGCTAACCAAACCTGCGCCGGAAACGGGGCAATATCGATGACGACATAACAATTCGGAGGGCCCAATGGCCATTCTCGTAGACGAAAACACCAAAGTTATCTGCCAAGGCCTGACAGGGTCTCAGGGGACATTCCACTCCGAGCAAGCAATTGCATACGGCACCAAAATGGTTGGCGGCGTGACGCCCGGCAAAGGTGGTCAGACGCATCTGGACCTGCCGATCTTCAATTCTGTGCACGAAGCCAAATCCGTGACCGAAGCAAATGCGTCCGTGATCTATGTGCCTCCGCCCTTCGCTGCGGATTCCATCCTCGAAGCGATCGACGCGGAAATGGAACTGATCATCTGTATCACCGAAGGCATTCCAGTGCTGGACATGATGCGCGTGAAACGTGCCCTTGAAGGCTCTGCATCCCGTCTGATCGGGCCAAACTGCCCGGGCATCATCACACCTGACGCCTGCAAAATCGGCATTATGCCCGGCCACATTCACAAACGCGGGAGCGTGGGTGTTGTGTCCCGGTCCGGCACGCTAACTTACGAAGCAGTGAAACAGACATCTGACAGCGGTTTGGGCCAATCGACGGCCGTAGGCATCGGTGGTGACCCGATCAAAGGGACCGAGCATATCGATGTGCTCGACATGTTCCTCGACGATGATGAAACACATTCCATGATCATGATCGGGGAAATCGGCGGTTCTGCAGAAGAAGAAGCAGCCGAATTCCTGGCCGAGCAGCGCAAGAAGGGCCGCTGGAAACCAACCGCTGGCTTCATCGCTGGCCGTACAGCGCCTCCTGGCCGCCGTATGGGTCACGCTGGTGCGATTGTTGCCGGCGGTAAAGGCGACGCAGAAAGCAAGATCGAAGCGATGAAATCCGCAGGAATCGTCGTAGCAGACAGCCCGGCCACGCTTGGCGAAGCTGTGCTGGAAGCGATTGCGAAGTAAGAAAACGCAGGCGGGGGCAACCCCGCCTCACCCCTTTTCGAAGGGAACTCCATGCCCGACCTAACCCCCAATGAGGTCCCCTCATGAACGACCAATCCCCCAACGACGTTTTCCACGCCTCTTCCTTCATGCAAGGGCATAACGCGGAATATATCGAACAGCTTTATGCCCGCTATGCCGACAATCCCGGCGCTGTCGACGAAAGCTGGCAGGCTTTCTTCCGGTCGCTTGGCGACGCACCTGCGGATGCAAAGGCCGAAGCCGCTGGCCCGTCTTGGGGTCGCACCGATTGGCCGCCCGTGCCAAACGACGATCTGACAGCAGCACTTGATGGCCAATGGGCCGCCGAACCAGAGGCCGCTGGCAAAAAGATCAAAGGCAAAGCTGCCGAAAAGGGTGTTGGTCTGTCCGAAGAACAGGTGCGTTCCGCCGTTCTGGATTCCATCCGCGCGTTGATGATCATCCGCGCATACCGGATTCGCGGCCACTTGATTGCGGACCTCGACCCGCTTGGCATGCGCGATAATGACCCGCATCCGGAACTTGATCCGGCGTCTTACGGTTTCACCGCCGCTGACATGGACCGCCCGATTTTTATCGACAACGTGCTGGGCCTTGAAATCGCGACGATGAACGAAATCATCGCGATTGTCCGCCGCACCTATTGCGGCACATTTGCCCTGCAGTACATGCACATCTCGAACCCTGATGAAGCAGGCTGGTTGAAAGAACGCATCGAAGGACTGGGCAAAGAAATCAGCTTTACCCAAAACGGCCGGAAAGCGATCTTGAATTCCTTGGTGGAAGCCGAAGGTTTTGAAAAGTTCCTGCACGTCAAATATATGGGCACGAAGCGTTTTGGTCTGGATGGCGGCGAAAGCCTGATCCCTGCGATGGAACAGATCATCAAACGCGGTGGTCAATTGGGTCTCGAAGACATCGTGATCGGCATGCCGCACCGCGGTCGTTTGTCGGTCCTCGCCAATGTCATGGAAAAGCCGTACCGCGCGATTTTCAACGAATTCCAAGGCGGGTCGTTCAAGCCCGAGGATGTCGATGGATCGGGCGATGTGAAGTACCACCTTGGTGCGTCATCTGATCGGTCTTTTGACGACAATACGGTCCACCTGTCCCTGACTGCGAACCCGTCCCACCTTGAGGCTGTGAACCCTGTTGTTCTCGGGAAAGTCCGCGCCAAGCAAGACCAAAAGAACGACGAAGACCGCACAAAGGTCATGGCAATCTTGCTGCACGGTGATGCAGCCTTTGCTGGCCAAGGTGTTGTCGCCGAAGGTTTCGGTTTGTCTGGCCTGAAAGGTCACAAAACCGGCGGCACGATGCATATCGTTGTGAACAACCAAATCGGTTTTACAACTGCTCCGCATTTCAGCCGGTCCAGCCCTTATCCGACGGACATCGCCCTGATGGTCGAAGCCCCGATTTTCCACGTGAACGGGGATGATCCAGAGGCGGTTGTGCACGCGGCCCGCGTCGCAACCGAATTCCGTCAGAAGTTCCACAAAGACGTCGTTCTCGACATCATTTGCTACCGCCGCTTTGGTCATAACGAAGGCGATGAGCCGATGTTCACCAACCCGGTGATGTACAAGAAGATCAAAAAGCAGAAGACCACGCTGACTTTGTATACCGAGCGTTTGGTCAAGGACGGCCTGATCCCGGAAGGCGAAATTGAAGACATGAAGGCCGCGTTCCAAGCGCACCTGAATGCCGAATTTGAAGCTGGCAAGGAATACAAACCGAACAAGGCCGATTGGCTCGACGGGAAATGGTCGCATTTGGATCGTCACAAAGACGACTACCAGCGCGGCGTGACCGCGATTGATGAGGCGACGTTCAAGGCTGTTGGTAAGGCGCTATCGACCGCACCGGAAAACTTCCCGCTGCATAAAACGGTTGCCCGTCTGCTGGATTCAAAAGCGAAAATGTTTGAGACCGGCGAAAATATCGACTGGGCCACGGGCGAAGCCTTGGCTTTCGGGTCGCTCCAGACAGAAGGCTACCCTGTCCGCCTGTCCGGTCAGGATTGTACGCGCGGCACTTTTAGCCACCGTCATTCCGGCCTGATCAATCAGGACAACGAAGATCGGTACTACCCGCTGAACAACATCCGCAAGGGTCAAGCCCAGTATGAAGTCATCGATTCCATGCTGTCGGAGTACGCGGTGCTTGGGTTCGAATATGGCTATTCGCTGGCTGAACCAAATGCGCTGACACTCTGGGAAGCCCAGTTTGGTGATTTCGCCAACGGTGCCCAAATCATGTTTGACCAGTTCATCAGTTCTGGTGAAAGCAAATGGTTGCGGATGTCCGGTCTCGTTTGTCTGTTGCCACATGGGTACGAAGGCCAAGGGCCCGAGCATTCAAGCGCCCGTCTGGAACGTTTCCTGACGATGTGTGGTGGCGACAACTGGATCGTTGCGAACTGTACAACGCCTGCGAACTACTTCCACCTGCTGCGCCGCCAGCTGCACCGGACGTTCCGTAAGCCGCTGATCTTGATGACACCAAAATCTTTGCTGCGTCACAAGTTGGCTGTTTCCAAAGCCGAAGAATTCACGACAGGATCATCGTTCCACCGTGTTCTTTGGGATGATGCCCAGCAGGGCAATTCGGACACGGAACTGGTTGCGGACGACAAGATCAAGAAGGTCGTGATGTGTTCTGGTAAGGTCTACTATGACCTGCTGGAAGAACGCGACGCGCGCGGCATCAAGGACGTCTATATCCTCCGGTTCGAACAGTTCTATCCGTTCCCTGCGCAGTCTGCAGTGAACGAACTTGAACGGTTCAAGAATGCCGAAATGGTTTGGTGTCAGGAAGAACCGAAGAACCAAGGTGCTTGGTCCTTTATGGAACCAAACATCGAATGGGTTCTGACCCGTATCAAAGCGAAAAACACCCGTCCGGCTTATGCCGGTCGTGCCGCCGCCGCATCCCCTGCGACCGGTTTGGCCAGCCAACACAAAGCACAGCAAACAGCCCTCGTTGACGATGCGCTGACGATTAAAGGATCAAACAAATGAGCACCGAAGTTCGCGTCCCAACACTGGGTGAATCCGTGACAGAAGCCACGGTCGCCACATGGTTCAAACAACCCGGCGACACCGTCGCGGTTGATGAAATGCTGTGTGAATTGGAAACAGACAAGGTGACCGTAGAGGTGCCATCACCCATCGCCGGTACGTTGTCTGAAATCGTCGCTGCAGAAGGCGAAACTGTAGGCGTCGACGCCCTGCTGGCACAAATTAGCGAAGGCGACGCAGCACCAGCGCCCGCTGCCAAGAAAGAAGAACCAAAGGCAGAAGCCGCACCAGCCCCGGCCGCTGCAACAAAAGACGTCGAAGACGCGCCATCCGCGAAAAAACTGATGGCCGAAAACAACCTGACAGACGTGCAGGGCACTGGCAAAGACGGCCGTGTGATGAAAGGCGACGTGCTGAACGCGCTGGCCACACCTGCCCCTGCTGCCGCCGCCCCACGTGCACCCGTTGCTGCGGATCAGGCTGCGCGCGAAGAACGTGTGAAGATGACACGCCTGCGCCAGACCATCGCAAAACGTCTGAAAGACAGCCAAAACACCGCCGCGATGCTGACCACCTACAACGAGGTCGACATGACCGAGGTGATGGCGCTGCGCAACGAATACAAAGACCTGTTCTTGAAGAAACACGGTGTGAAGCTTGGCTTCATGTCCTTCTTCACGAAGGCTTGCATTCACGCGCTGAACGAAGTGCCCGAAGTGAACGCTGAGATCGACGGCACCGACGTGGTCTACAAAAACTACGTCAACATGGGCATCGCCGCAGGTACGCCAACGGGTCTTGTCGTCCCAGTGATCAACGATGCCGATCAGATGTCCTTTGCGGGTATCGAAAAGGCAATCGGTGCGATGGGCGCAAAAGCCCGCGACGGCAAGCTGTCCATGGCAGAAATGCAGGGCGGGACCTTCACGATCTCCAACGGCGGTGTCTACGGCTCCCTCATGTCGTCCCCTATCCTGAACCCACCGCAGTCCGGCATCCTCGGCATGCACAAAATCCAAGACCGCCCGATGGCGATCAACGGTCAGGTCGTGATCCGTCCGATGATGTATCTGGCACTGTCCTACGACCACCGGATCGTCGACGGCAAAGGTGCGGTGACGTTCCTCGTCCGCGTGAAAGAAGCGCTCGAGGACCCACGGCGGTTGTTGATGGATCTGTAAGGAACGGTAAACGCATTTGTGGTGCTTGAAAGACTAAAAGGTCTCTCAAGCACTTAGTTCTGCAAGCGTATCGGATGAACCTATGAGGCGATCTATCTCCACAATAATCGCGGGCGCACTATTTGGCTTGTTCATTGGTTCGTCAATGGGATTGGCGTTTGGTGGGTCCGCGTACAATGCCGCTTGGTTTTTTACTCCACTTGGCGCTTACATTGGCTGGCTAGTTCACAAATCGAGTGCTTCAGAAAGTGTGGATCTGGAACAGACAAGAGATTTCGATGCGCTCGATTCCAGTGCGGAGAAGGTGGGGAAGGCTTCGGCAAATATCTTTACCTCGCTATTAAAGATCTTGGCCTCGCTCTGGAATTTTCAAATTGACCTTTTGGACACGCTTGGGCTTCTTCAGACTTTCTTGAAACAACCACTTTTGTTCGCAGGGTTATGTGTGGTCATTTCAGTGTTTTTTCCTCCATTTTTGGTGTTGTATTTTTTATCGTGGTTGGGCGCGAGCCATTTTGGCGCAACAGAGAATACCAAGTATAGAGCAAAAGTCGCATGACCCCCGAACTCACCGTCCTCGCCCTTGCCGCCGTTCTCCAAGCAGTTCAGTTCATGCTCTATTCCGTCTTCGCGAACCTGCAGGTCGGCCCGAAAAAGGCAATGGGTCCGCGTGATACGCATATTACCCTGACAGGCGCCGCTGGTCGTTTGCAGCGCGCCATGAACAACCATTTCGAAGGGTTGATCTTTTTCACCATCGCCGTCGTTGTTGTTGTGCTTGGCGACAAGGCGACCGCATTCTCCGCAATTTGCGCGTGGACCTATCTGGGTGCCCGCGTCCTCTATGTCCCTGCTTACACATTTGGATGGACCCCTTGGCGGTCGCTCATTTGGTTCGTAGGCTTCACCGCAACCATGCTGATGATCCTGTCAGCGCTCTTGTTCTAACATCGCGGTGCACGCGTTGTGCACGTATTGTGCACGCGAGTCACAGCCCAATTTCGCCCTAGGAGATCCCCCATGGCTAACTACGACGTCATCATCATCGGTTCAGGTCCCGGCGGCTATGTCTCCGCCATTCGTTGCGCCCAGCTTGGTCTGAAAACGGCCATTGTTGAGGGGCGCGAAACGCTTGGCGGGACCTGCCTGAACATCGGCTGTATCCCATCCAAAGCATTGCTTCACGCCACCCATATGCTGCACGAAGCCGAACATAACTTCGGCGAAATGGGCCTGAAGGGCAAAGCCCCGTCTGTCGATTGGAAGCAGATGCAAACCTACAAAGCCAACGTCATCGGTCAGAATACCGGCGGTGTTGAATTCTTGATGAAGAAGAACAAAATCGACTGGCTGAAAGGCTGGGGATCAATCCCTGAGGCGGGCAAGGTTAAAGTCGGTGACGACGTCCACGAGGCGAAAAACATCATCGTCGCCACAGGGTCCGAACCATCTGCCCTGCCGGGTATTGAAGTCGACGAAAAGACCGTCGTGACATCAACCGGCGCGCTTGAGCTTGGCAAAATTCCAAAGAAACTGGTCGTGATCGGCGCAGGCGTCATCGGGCTGGAACTTGGGTCCGTTTATGCCCGCCTTGGTGCCGAAGTGACTGTGATCGAATTCCTCGATGCAATCACACCGGGTATGGATGCCGAGGTTGCGAAGACGTTCCAGAAACTGCTGATGAAGCAGGGTCTGAAGTTCACGCTGGGCGCTGCTGTTCAAGGCGTTGAGACCAAGAACAACAAGGCCAAAGTGACGTATAAACTGCGCAAAGACGATTCCGAGCACACAGTTGATGCGGACACCGTGCTGGTCGCCACAGGCCGTAAACCTTACACAACCGGTTTGGGTCTCGATGCGCTTGGCGTGGCGATGTCCGAGCGTGGCCAGATCAAAACGGACGCGAAATATGCGACCAACGTGGCTGGTATCTATGCGATTGGCGATGCGATCGACGGTCCAATGTTGGCCCACAAAGCCGAAGACGAAGGCATGGCCGTCGCGGAAGGCATCGCCGGCCAGCAACCGCATGTAAACTACGATGTTATCCCGGGCGTAATCTACACGCATCCAGAGGTTGGCAGCGTCGGCAAGACTGAAGAACAGCTCAAGGAAGAAGGCCGCGCATACAAAGTCGGCAAATTTCCGTTCTTGGGCAACGGTCGGGCCAAGGCGAACTTTGCCGGCGACGGTTTTGTGAAAATGTTGGTGGATGCGTCATCCGACCGGATTTTGGGCGCACATATCATCGGCCCAATGGCGGGCGATTTGATCCACGAAATCTGCGTTGCGATGGAATTTGGCGCGGCTGCCGAAGATATCGCACGTACATGCCACGCGCACCCGACCTATTCCGAAGCGGTGCGCGAAGCCGCCCTCGCCTGTGGCGACGGCGCGATCCACATGTAAATCAATCTTTGCTGGCCTCTTTCGCGGGGCCAGCAACACCCACATGCTTGCGCCACAAATCGCGAAACGGCAGCGTGTAAATCTTCCAAACGGATGTATATTCCGTTTCTTCCACACCATAGAGCCCGAATTTCACGTCCCGATCATCGTCGGGCATGTGGTAGGTTTTGAACAGTACATCCCATATCGGAAACATGAACGCGAAGTTCTTGTCGAGGTGATCAGGATGGCAGCTGTGGTGCACGTGATGGTGCGCGGGCGACGGGAACACCTTTGACCAGTTCCCTTTCCACCGTAGCCAGACATGCGAATGACGCAGGTGGTAGCCGCCGACGTTAAACAAGAAGAAGAACAGAGGCACGCCCAACACCTCTGGCGGGCGTGGCACATATCCGAAGACAAGGGCGACGACGCCCATCAAAACGCCGTAACCAGCGCCGATTCCGATGCTATAAGCGATGTTATCAATCGGGTGTTCGCGGAAATTCGACAGCGGATGCATCACCTCTGGGCTGTGGTGAACCTTGTGAAAATTCCACAAAAACGGGATCTTATGCTGCAAGTAGTGGATGAAGAACCCGATGAAGTCCCCGACCGCGATCGCGATGATCAGGTAAGCCAACGAAATCGACATGCCTTTGATCGTCAGCACTTCGTTCCAGTTGAAAGCGACCAGTTCGTTTGATCCGGTGATCAGCTGAAACGTGAACGCCAATGTGCCAGCCAGTAGTCCGATGTGGATCAATTTCATTGTCAGTTCGTTGATCACGAAGAAACGAAGGTCAAGCCAAGCCGATGCATTGCTCCAGACCTTTTTTGGGAACAGAAACGCAAGAAACGACGGTGTATCGTCGCCCTTGCGCGGCCATGTCTTGCGGTAGACGAACAACGCGAACAAAGCGCTTGTCATCAGGTAAACCCAAAACAGACGGTGATCCGAGCTTGTTGGGTACGCGATCACAGCCCAGAACCGATCCGACAACGTGGTCGAAATCCGCTCGAACAATGCGAGTAGTGTGTCTGTCATGCTCTATGACCTGCTTTTGATATTTCTTCTTTTGTCATTAAAATCTTAAAAAATGGGCTCAAATACAACGAAAATGGGTCGATACCGCGCCAACCCGTAGATATGCGACCCATCAGACACGCACTGGCGCGATCGCATTGCATTTCATATCTATGATATGCCCAACGAAGGATCCTTGATGTGTCCCCCGAAGCTACAATTCTGATCATCAACGCGGCTTTGTTGGCCTTCGCATATCTGTGGGCCTACCCGAGCTTGCCGCACAAGAGCTGGAATGCCATCATGTGGCGCGACGTTGTTATTTCAGTCGCGGCCCTGGTTCTGGCTGGCGCATTATTTCTAGGGCGCGATCTGGCTTTTGATATGATCCTATTCAACACGAATTGGTTCATATTTTCTTTTGTGACCATGAGTTTAATGGAAATACCTTTGTTCATCTGGTTTGCCCGCAAACATGGTTTGCGTTTTGATGAAACGGATGAATCCTAACAGACGAGCAGGTAGAATTTGTCATACTCATGTCTGACTGCAACCACACGTTAACCACATTGCCGCGCTAACCTTGCTCAACTTAAACCTTTGTTGGACAGGCAAATGCAGCGTTTATTGATGGCTCTCCCGATCCTTATGCTCGTGGCAACACCTGCGTCTGCGGCAACTTTGACGACACTTTGGGTGGTGACGAAATACGGCGGAATCGTTTTGGGGATCGTTCTCATTTTGTTTGTTGCGATGCGCAAACGCCCCCGTGAAGAGACAAAAATCGAAGTTCCATCACTGCCTGAAACACCGATGTTCTCCGAAACATTGCTTACGATGATGTTCCACACCGCACGGCTGAGCGGCGACATCAGCCAGAACACCCTTCAGGTGTTGTTGCGGTCCTACAAGCATTTGACCGGCAATACTGTCAGCCAAAAGATGATCACTGCGAAATATGCACAGACAACAGAAGCTGACGAACTGCTTGGAATTGTGGCGCCATTTTCCCGGATCGAACGTGATACGATCATGAGAGCCTGCGTTGACGTCGCCGCCGCCGACGGTGCGTTGACGAGCGCCGAGCACGATTTTTTGATGGCGCTTAGCACGGCCTTGGGCCATGACGCTGCCGTCTTCCGTGATCAAATTCGCATGGCTTTGCATACCGATAGACCACGGACCATCGTCCCGACTGCGATGCCTGCTTAGGCTTTCAACATCCGCAGCCCTTGTGTTGCGTCTGTCCGGACTGACAATCGCAAACCGGGTTCATCCCCTGCCTTCAACGCCGCGAGGATCAGTTTGTGGTGATAAGGCGGTTCGGTCCGATTGAGCCGCCCGTAAAGCGCACGCATCGTCGGGCCAAGTTGCAGCCAAACCGTTTCCATCACCGCCAACATCGCGGGCGCTTGGGCCCGCAGGTAAAGCGTGCGGTGGAATTCAAGGTTCATACGGATGTAGCCCGATGCATCGTGCCGCGCGACCATCTGACTGACACCTTGGTTGATCACCTCAAGCCGTTCGATCAGCGCAAAATGCGCCCGTGGCAAGGCACGGCTGGCCAATTCCGGTTCGATCATCGCGCGTAATGTCGCGAGTTCTTCGATCCGGTCGTTGGACAGTTCGGGTGTTGTTACACGCCCCGATGACGAAAGCGACAAAGCCCCTTCCGCCACCAAACGCCGCACGGCTTCGCGCGCGGGCGTCATGGAGACATCAAAATCCTTACCGATTCCCCGCAACGTCAGCGCCGCCCCAGGATCAATTTCACCATGCATAATTTGGGTACGCAATGCGCGATACACACGTTCGTGGGCAGCAGCGGTTGGATCTAGGGGACGTGGCGCAATCATGTGATCTTTGTGATCACAAAACCGGATCAGGTCAATCGCCGAACTGTACCCGATGCAATTGATCACCGTTTTCACGTAACCAACGACGTGCCGGCATGTGATCCCCATACAGCCGTTCCACGACGGCCCAAAACGCAGGGGAATGGTTCATCTCAGCCAAATGGGCGACTTCGTGGGCGGCGACGTAATCCAGCACCTCTGGCGGGGCCATAATCAGCCGCCATGAATACATCAGCGTTCCCTTGGACGAACACGACCCCCACCGCGACCGCGTATCACGCAGCGACAATCGGGCGTAGGTCTTACCAATCTGCGCAGCATAACGATCCGACGCGGAGGCCAGCACATTACGCGCCTGCGCTTTTAACAACGCTTGGGCTTTCTGGCCCGCAGTCTGTTCATTTGGGACATGCAATGCATCTTCGGTCAGCATCGCCCGCCTGCTGCGCCCTGCCACAACGGGGATCAACCGACCGGCAAAAGGGACCGTGCCGCCTGCTTCAACCACGTGTAATTCGCGGACCTGGGACAGATGCCCGCGCAGCCACGATTCGCGTTCTTCGAGGAATGCGACCGCCTCTGGCACCCGCGCGCGCTTAGGAATCGTCAGTGTGACGCGCCCATCCAGCCGCGACACCCGTAAAGACAGGCGTTTGGCGGTAGATGACCGGCGTAAAGCGACCTCAATCGGGGGGTTGCCATGCAGGGTATGGTGGCCCATATCCATAGTTCCGTTGTTGACCTGTGCCAAAGGCTTTGACACCACTGTTTGCTTATGGCAGTTGGCAGCGATCCGCTGCAAGAGCACGACCAGATTTATAAGGAATAGCCAATGCCTAAGGAAGAGTGGGGCACGAAGCGCCTCTGCCCCGAGACCGGCAAACGCTTCTACGATTTGAACGCCACGCCGGTGATCAGCCCGTACACAGGGAAAGAAGTCCCTGTTGAGACTGGCAAGACACGGACGATGGTTGCTGATGCCGAAGATGCGCAGACCAAGAAAATGAACGCCAAAGACGCGGATCAAGACGATGATCTGGTGTTGGACGACGAAGACGCGGACGACGATGATGATGTCGATCTGGGCGACGACGTTCTGGAAGATGATGACGATGATACCGTTTCATTGGAAGAATTAGCTGATGTTGCCACTGGCGACGACGACGATTAATTCGTCTCAGAAGATTTTCGTGATGGGCGAGATTTTTGATCTTGATCTCGCCCGCCACGCTGCATAGACAGCAGCACGCGACGCAAGTCGTTCCCATGTGGAAATATCCACATCTGATGGGGCCTTAGCTCAGCTGGGAGAGCGCCTGCATGGCATGCAGGAGGTCAGCGGTTCGATCCCGCTAGGCTCCACCATCACCTCTCGAACCCCTTATTTTACTGTAAAACCTTTGATTTACAGGTGATTGATGTCCAAGTGTAACGGGAAAGTGCTACAGTGAAGAGGCTAGAAGCCGTGGCTGGACACACCCGATTGTACCGCAGAGGTGCGGTCTATTATCATCGTGCGGCAATCCCAAACGATATCAAAGAGACCTACCCAAAGACCGAAGAAGTTTTCTCATTGAAGACGAAAGACCACGCTGAAGCGCTCCTGAGGGTGCGCGTGGCCGCTGTCGAAGTTGACCAACGCTTCGCCGATCATCGTCTCGAGTTGGCACGTGAGAACGCTGATGTGCTGGACGCTCTTACACCAGACCAAATCAACACGGTTCGTGATGCGTACTACCGCCACCTGCTGGAGGAAGATGAGGAGGTTCGGCTAGATGGCTTCGTTGAACTCGATGATGACGGCAAGGTGATAGATGCGCTCCCAGATGAGCCGTTAACCACCTTTGCAGAGCATGGCGAACGGATTGACAACTTTGACAAGGATGCGCGTCATCTGTCCGCACAGGGTAAGTCCGACCCTTTCTGGGATGGTGAAGTTGATGAGGTGCTCAGCTGGAGTGATATCAATCTCAAGCTTGCACCTGCGTCACCCGACCGAAAGCGCCTAGCTCAGGCCCTGCAGCAAGCTGTTGTGCTGGCCTCCAAAGACACGAAGGCCCGTCAACAAGGGGATGTGGTCCTGACCCCTCAAGCCCCCGCGCCCGCCGTGCAGCAG
Organism: Loktanella sp. F6476L; assembly: GCF_023015725.1. NCBI lineage: Bacteria > Pseudomonadati > Pseudomonadota > Alphaproteobacteria > Rhodobacterales > Roseobacteraceae > Loktanella > Loktanella sp. F6476L. The sequence continues at coordinate 313,986 of NZ_JALKAR010000002.1, forward strand.
GCCAGTCTGTTGTCATTTAAAGTCGCGGATTGGGTGGAAGAAAAGTCGAGGTCAGATTGGTCCGAGCAAGCACAGGCCGATTATCCGCATTGGCTAGCAGTCTTTATAGAAATCGTAGGAGATCGCCCTTACACCGACTACGGCAAAGCAGACGGGCTGCGGTTCAAGGCAGTGCTCTCCAAGCTTCCCGCCAATGTTAGGAAACTAAAAGAGACACGTGACTTGCCCCTGCTACAAGCAGTCGAGAAGGCTCAAGAATTAGGGTTAAAACCTTTATCCATTGCCACCTACAATAAAGCCATGACGCGAGTTGGGGCCTTCTTCACTTGGCTTGAGATTAATAGCATCGAAGACATCTCTAACCCCGTGCATAAGCTACGCTTAAAAGACAATGTTAGCGCCAAGAACAAACGCGCTCCGATCTCACAGGCCGACCTGACGACCCTTTTTAGCAGCCCAGTTTGGCGTACTTGTCATTCCGCACGATTTTGCGCGAGACGCGGCAATTTTGAGATGACTAGCCATTGGAAGTTCTGGCTGCCGATGATTGCTGTCTGGACCGGAGCAAGGTCGAACGAAATCGGTCAGCTACTGATTTCAGACATAAAGACCGAGGATGGTGTCGACTATCTTCACATCATTGATGAGATGGCGTTTCAACGGACCAAAAGCAACGCATCACGCCGGAAGGTCCCAATACACAATCAACTAAAGCAGTCAGGCCTGTTAGAGTTAGTTTCTGACCGCGCGGGCGCTGCTACTCCAGAAGCAAGACTTTTCCCTGATCTGAAAGTTGGCGCGAAAGGCTACTTCTCAGCGAACGTCACGACGTTTTTCTCGGAGTACATGGAGAAGATTGACATCAAAACGGACAAGACTTCATTCCACAGCCTTCGGCATAACTTTCAGGACGCTTGTCGCAATGCCAAGGTCTATCACGGCCATAGAGAGGCCATAGCTGGCCGCGAGGAGGGCGGGACTGGTGGCGCATATGGTGGTGAAGGCTACGACATCAGCGACCTCAATGCCTCGTTACAGCTTATCTGCTACCCTTCTGTCGATTGGGCCGCGATACCAGCCTATCGCTCAGATCGCTAAAATCCTAGAAGACCGCTGACGCACCGCTCGGGTAAGTGCGGAACTAGTAATCCTAAGGCACTCCAGAGGCGGGAATTACCCCCTCCTTTGAGAAGGAACCCACACAGGATTACCCCAATGAAGACCCAATGCCCGGTCTGCGGCCTTGCTTTTGCCCGTAGACGAAAGGACCAGACTTACTGCGGCCCGAACTGTCGCAAGGCTAAGTATCAGCGCCAGAAACGCGCACAGACGCCAGCTAACAGCGCACATAGCCACAGTAAAAGGCAAGACAACGAACTGCTGTTTGATCGCTCAAAACGGCTGGCTGAGATGTATTACACGACCGCCCCTGCAGCGCGACTAGGCGTACTGAAAGACTTCATAGACCAAGCCCGTTCGGGTCACTCAGGTCTCCGCCAAATCTTGACGAACAAGATGCTGCTGAAACCACCAATTCAAAAGAAGCAACTTTTCTACTGCAACAGTCCCAAAAGCTAAAAAACGATCAGTCAGCTTGCCAATCGTTACTGTTGGCGTTTCTGGAAACACAGTGTGAAATGCGTCGTCTACGGCAAAGCTCCCGAACCTAAAACTGGTGAAGTGATCTCTGCACCATATCGCTATCTGATCGCCGCATAACTTGTTCTGACCACCATGCTTCAATCGTGGCGGTCAGAAAGCGTCGTCACCATATTATAATAAGGGGTGAAGGCTAAGGTGATGCGGCACTAGGCTACGATGATTTTTCCGACAAAAATGTCTTAGGTCATCTAATATATAGGAGCGTTGCGATCCCCCCCCCCCTTACCCCCATGAACTATCGTCACGTACCACGACCAACGCGAAGCGAGGAAGCACGAACCTATGTGCTTGGGTCTGTCACCACGGAATGGGTACTAGCTCCTCTGGTGTGAGCTGGGCGGGCGTTTAATTACCCCCACCTTATAGAGAAAGGAGATTACCCCCACTGCCCGGCGGGCTAGAGCCCGAAGACCAAGAACCAAGAACCAAGAACCAAGAACCAAGAACCAAGAACCAAGAACCAAGAACCAAGAACCAAGAACCAAGAACCAAGAACCAAGAACCAAGAACCAAGAACCAAGAACCAAGAACCAAGAACCAAGAATGGATGAGAGGATCACTAACATAGATCAAGAGCCATGATGACCATGATGACCATGATGACCATGATGACCATGATGACCATGATGACCATCAAACTACCTATGAAATTGGTCAAGCCTGTAATGGGTCAATCCGATGTAAGGCATAGCCTTCATTAGGAAGTGACGAAGTAGTTGGTCATAAGCCCCAAGGTGTACGTTAAGGTATACCTTTGTGGTCACGCTGAATGGACAGTGATTAAGTGTACGTAAGACTTGACATACATCAACGGACACCAACCTAACGTACACCCAAGGTCATCATGTCCCAAACCGTTTTCTATGCCCGCGTGTCCACCAAAGACCAGAACTTCACTCACCAGAAAGACCAAGCAGAGGCTGCTGGGTTCACCATCGACAAGGTAGTAAGTGACCACGGCGTCTCAGGCATCCACACACGCCTTTCTGAGCGGTCTGAGGGTAAGAGGTTGTTCGACATCCTTCGGTCTGGAGATGTCCTTGTTGTGCGCTGGGTTGACCACTTAGGCCGCAACTATGAGGACGTCACCGACACCATCCGAGACTTCATGCGGAGGGGTATCATCATCAAGACTGTTATCAACAAGATGACCTTCGATGGGGCAACCAAAGACCCCATGCAAGCGGCTGTGAGAGACGCTCTCATTGCCTTTATGGCCGCTACAGCACAGGCGCAAGCGGAAGCCACCAAGGAGGCTCAGAGGGCCGGAATTGAGGCCGCTAAAGATGACCAGCAACGTTATCGCGGCAAGAAGCCAAGCTATGACCGCAAGACCTATCAGGCTGTCATAGACCGGCTTGCATTAGGTGAGGGGGCCTCAAGTATCTCCAAGGCTACCGGCCTGACCAGACAGACGGTTTTGCGTATCAGAGACAAGCCTGAAACCGCTGAGGCGGCACTTTCCAAATGGAATATTTAAGTCTGTTAGAGGATTTTGCTCTTTTCTAATCCCAAATGGTAGCAGCAACATTGCTACGCAACAATCTAAACGTTAATCATACATTTCGACACAATCTATGCGCGGGCAAACTCGGAGACACGCCCAACTCCCGAAATTGCCATAAATTGTTGTTTGTATTGCAAAATCCCCCTAGACCCCCAAGCATCAAATCCGTTAGGGTTGAATCAAAGAAATTCAATACACGCATTTCAAATTAAAGATTATGACTTAGAGACAATACAGTTAGTTGAGTGAAAGATAATGCCATTAGCTAAGGAAACAAAAGACATCGAAGGAGTGAAGGTTTTTCAGAACCCTGCAATTACTGTGGTCTCCATTGATGAGTTTACCGTCGAACTCCAAGACCTTCTAAAAGAGAGGCTTGCAGAGATTTGTTGGGGTCCAACTGCAAACGGATCGAAACTAGTTGCTGAAAGCTATGAGTACACGATGCAATCGCTATGGGGTCGGGTCTCCAATAAGCATTTCAAGACGCAAATTGGAATGGCGGGCGAACTGATAACTCACCTCTTTCTTGCGCGACCTAGCGCTGGATATGTATCCGTTAACCGCATGTTCAATCTAGAAGAATCTAGTATAAAAAAAGGCTTTGATCTTGTTCTAACTAAGCAAGAAAGCGGCGAATTGTTCCTTGTAGAAGTGAAGGCAAGCGGAATTTTGACCTCAGACTCTAAAAAAAAGGTCTTGAATCTTCTGAAAGTATCTAACAACGACATGAACGGCAAACTCAACAAACCTGCTGATAACCTGTGGAACAATGCTTTGTCTCACTGCAGTAGCGCACTAAAAAAAACCGACCTTCGAGACAAGATTGAAGCAATATTAGAGGTTTGTCGTGATGAGGCGCTGACTTTCCCCTCGGCCAAAGATCAGAATGTCATTCTAGCTGGTATCAACTTCAACGGTGATAAAGGTTTCTGCGATCTGGAGGAGATTGCAAAAAGCATAGCAGCCTATAAAAAATGGGGGCAATATAAATCCCTTACCTACTTCGTCGCACAGAAAAAAACCTATACCGCCGTCCTGACCTTTATCGAGAGTGAGGCCGCGCTATGTCCATGATCAGCAAATTGCGAAAAGGCACATTTTCTTCCCTTTATGTGAAGCTGTTTAATGATTCAGAAATATCAGATAAAGAAAAAATCGCTCTTTTGGCTATCTCTTTAGAATGCCATCGAGATGGTGATCAGATAATGAGAGATCTCGCATATCGCATTTTGATTGCATACAGCATTAGATTCAAAACCTATAACGCACTTTTTGACATTGCCGCTAGTGAAGGATTTGCACCTCTCTTAAGCGTAATTCTGAATGATATCCCTGCTGAAGATCAGCCACACATGGGATTGTTCTCAGAGGCAGTACTGAGATCAACGCTTGAATCCTATCAGTCAGATGGCATCACCCTGACAAACGATCAATGGGAATTAAAACAGTTCTTCGAAGAAAACCTTAACACAAACGTAGCGATCTCCGCCCCAACTTCATTTGGAAAATCAGAACTAATTGTCAATTACTGCCGCAGCGCATCGAAATCAAAGATCTGCATTATTGTTCCTACGAAGGCACTAATTGCACAAACAAAACGCAGGTTATTGGCGAATTCAAGAGAAACAACCGAACAAGACACTCCTTGGGTTCCACAAATCATCCTGCATCCAGACTCACATGGCGCATCAAATCAGGAGGCTATCTGCGTTTATACACAAGAACGTTTCTTTCGACACTTTGTTAAATACCCTAACGACACGTTTGACCACTTACTTATTGATGAGGCGCACAATATTTTCGGTTCTGGGCCACGCGAGGTATTGCTCAATCAAGCAATAATCCTGCACTCCAGCAGGGCAGAAAGGGCTGGACGAAAGTCTGTCATAAAATTTTTTACTCCATTTCTCGCAGACCCACAAAACATTAGCCTGAGACACCAAGACCAAGAAAAAAAAGGTATGCGAGTCAGGCGTACCGTAAAATCAGAAAAATTCGTAGTTTGCAACCTAAGAGACGATGGAGTTGTGCACCTTTACGATCAATTCTTCGATAAACTGTACCCCCTAGGTCATCATCACAACACTTCGGTTGATAGCTACATCATCGACAACTCTGGTTGCAAAAACATCATTTATCAAAACCGCCCCGTTAAGATTGAAAAAATGGTGCGGTCGATGTTGCTTGCGCTTCCGCCACTGGATGATGAAAAAATTGAAGAAGCAGCAAATGCAATCGCTGAATATGTTCACCCGGAATATTTACTCGCAAAATCACTAAAAAAGGGTGTGCTCTACCACCATGGTTCGGTTTCCGACATCGTGAAGCTATATGTTGAACACCTCTTTTCGAGCCTCACTCACACACGGTTCATTATTTGCAACTCAACACTGCTAGAAGGGGTAAACATTCCCGCGAGCTGCATCTTTTTACCTACATTAAGTATCGGGAAAGGCGTCCTAAATTCGTCGCAACTCAAGAACCTAGTAGGTAGAGTTGGTCGTTACAAAGAAATCTTCAGTTCAGAGCGGTTCGAGGCTGCTCTCTTGATGCCGGAAGTGCATATCATAAACAACGATGAGTATATGCATAAATCCGTAAATATCAAAAACTACCTTCATGAACGCCTACGCGTCGATACCAAACTAAAGGACGAGAACAAGAATCCCTTAGTCGATTTAAACCAAGAAAAAATTCATGCCTCAGTGCGTGATACAGCGGACACCTTTCTTGACGTTATCGATCCTACAACTAGAGACGTTCCGAGCTCCGATGTCAAATCTGCAAAAACCAAGTTTGGTTACCTAGCATTTGTCCACAACCTGACAGAATTGGACATTCTAGAATTTGAACACGAAATCAGTATTGAAATTGCCAAAACAAAAGAGCTTAAATCAATCGATGAGTTCTTAGATCTTATATGTACTAGCTTTATTTCTCGGATTTCTGAGACCCATGATACTTTTGAGATCCGGCGGCTCATTAAAATGGGCCCGCGAAATTTCTACTCGATGCTTTTACGCTGGAGGATGGAACATCTACCCCTACCCTTGATGGTCAAGACGTATTTGGACTACTGGTCCGACATGGAAGGACTGATCTACGTTGGGCGTTGGGGTGATATTAAGTTGGAGAATTCGTTCTCAGAACAATGGGTCGACCTCAGCCAAAAAACAGACGCAGAGAAAATCAATATCGCTATTGTTCGCATTAAGGATGATTTCGATTTCATTGAAGCTAATTTGCATAAATATGTAGAGTTGACTTATGACTTGGGCCTAATCGCCGAAAATCTATACAACGAGTTAAAGTATGGCACAAATGATGGATTTGCCATCGAGTTGATAAAAGCTGGCTTCAACAATCACCTTGCTGTTCGACTTCTTGAGGAATATTCTGACTTCGTAACTCTTGTAGATGACGAGGACCGTCAATTGGTCTTTGACGAGAGAATCGTTGCCGCGATGCTAGAAAAGCAGGAAAATCCACTAGTCATTTTTGAAACGAAATTGATGGCAGGACTTTGATTCAGAGCGGTATCGCAATTCCTTATTGAGCATTTGCAGTACGGAAGGTGACCTATAGCACTACAACACGTGCCCCCTCTTGATAAGATTGTGAGTGACACCACGAATTTTGAGGCTGTGAATGAAAACACCACGGTCTCCGCATTATGCAAATGTTGTTCCTAGGTAGCTTAGAAATATTGACATTGAAGCTTTGTGGACATCCATCAAATTGAACGGCTACTTTAATCAGATCCGATCACCCCGATGCCCGATTATGGGCAGCTCATGTCCGCATTCCGTCTCCCAAGGCGAAACAAGTACTACACAATCACTACACAACGGTCTAAAGTGTAGCCTAGGAAAACCAATGAAATAAGCGTTTTGTAGTGGGTTCGAGTCCTCTTCTGGGCACCCTCTTGTTCGCGATAAGGCTTATACGCCCGAGTCTAACAAACACCGCACCAGTCGTTTTAGCAATCGAGTGCAGAAGAGGCATTTCCTCAATGGTGATGCCCCATAACACTTCGTATGACGTCACCCAAAAAGTGCTACAGAGACCCGCTACATTGACACCAATCAGAAGCCCGTATATCCCTTATAAATAAGAACTTTATGAAACCCGATAGCGCCCCCGCTAGGCTCCACCAACATCCTCAAAATATGCGCGAACTTTGGTTGCCTTCAGGCAGAATAGCTTTGCCTTTTGCCGGGGTGGCTCAAGTCGGCAGCCGATGGCGGCCATTTGCAGGCCGCCGATTGGTTCGCGGGAAGAATCCCGTTCAGGACGCTAGAAAAACGGTAATTCGCAGAGCCTCGCGCGATCGACGTACCCGCCACGCACGACGTCAACCTCATCACCGACGGTAAGGTCCGTATGGACCAATCCAAATCCGATCATCGCCCCCGCACGTGGCGACCATGCCCCGCAGGTCATGTGCCCAACACCCCTATCGCCCTGTTGAACCGCGTACCAAATCGCATGGCCGGGTCGGCATTCGGGGTTATCGAAGACGATTCCTACCTGCTGGCGTTTAACACCTTCGGCCTTAATTTGCCGCAGCGCCTGTATGCCGACCACCTCGTCATCAAGATCCAGATCAACATATTTGCCAAGACGAACCTCGAAAGGATTTGTCTGGTCATCTGTGTCGCCACCGTAGGACAACAACCCGCTCTCGATCCGTTCGATAGGGCTCGGGTTTCCGGGGCCGATCCCCCATGGTTCACCAGCTTCCTTGATGATGTTCCACAGATCGATCCCGCGCGTGCCGTCGCGCAAATAGATTTCAAACCCGCCCTGTTTGGAATAGCCCGAACGCTGGATGATCAGCGGGATGCCGTTGATTTCTGCCGGGGCGAACCAGAAATATTTCAGCGCGCGCACCCAATCACCAAAGACGGACGCGACCACATCTTCGGCTTTGGGCCCCTGAATCGCCATCGGAGAGACATCAGGCTCACAAATGTTGACGTCTAACCCCCGTTCGGCTGCAATGGCCCGCGCCCACATGAGGATGTTGTTGTCCCCAATAGACAGCCAGAACCGGCCGTCTTCATGTTTAAGCACAACGGGATCGTTAATCAGCACCCCGCGATGGTCGCACATCGGCACATATTTGCCCTTCCCCACTTCGATCTTGGACAGGTCCCGCACTGACAAAAGTTGGACCAATCGGGCAGCATCTGGCCCTATGATTTCCACCTGCCGTTCGACGCTGACATCCCATTGCGACACCCCGTTCATCAGACGGTTATATTCGGCATCTGCGTCACCAAAGGACACCGGCATGAGCATGTTGTTGTAGGGAGAAAAGGCAGTCACGCCTTCCCCAATCGTCGCTTCGTAGAAAGGTGACACGCGTAGACGGGTGTTTGGTCCGATTTCAGCCATTTAGGGTGCCTCAGTCGTCAAGTTTTGCGGAATTAAGGGCCGCCTTTTTCAGGAGCGCCCCAAGGGTTGCGCGTTCGTCGGCGCTAAGCGCCGCCAAAACGTCATCTTGCCGGCGGCTCAAATAGCCGCTGATCTTTTCATGCAAAGCCCGACCGTTTGGGGTGATCTTGAGCTTTGATTGCCGCCCGTCCGACGGGTCAGGGGCGCGGTCCAAATAGCCATCGTGCAACATGCGATGCACTGCGCGGCTGATCGTGTTGCGCGGGCGGCGTGATATGCGGGCCACGTCTTGTGCCGTGAGAACGTCAAAGTGCGACAGGCAGGCCAGCAGGATGTATTCAGCACGCACGAGGCCAAAGTCCCGTTTGATCTCGGCGTAGGCCGGGAACACGATGGCATTCGCGAGATAGGTGATGCGGTACGCCTCGGGATATTCGATCGTGTCGAATATCCGCGTCAGGTCTGTGTCGTCTGATCTATCCATGATCGGTTGCCCATTGCCAGTTACGCCTGTCCTAGCGCATATTGTTCCAATTGGAACAACAAATGCGACGATTCCATAGTCGCAAAAGGCTGAAATGACGCAGGACCGCAAAAAACTGACCTTACCGGAACTGGCCGAGAAGAAGGCTGCAGGCAAACGGCTGGTTATGGTCGCAGTTGGCGAAGTACTGACGGCCACGTGGGCCGAACGTGCCGGCGTTGATATTGTTGGTGTCGGCGACAGTCTGGGCATGACTTTGCATGGCCATGAAAATACGCTGGCAATGACCGTTGATCAGATGATCATGCACACGCAAGCGGTGCGGCGGGGTGCGCCAAACACCCTGTGTCTCGTGTCGATGCCCTATGGGTCCTACGCGACACCTGACCTCGCCGTGACAAATGCCGTACGGATGATGAAGGAAAGCGGCGCTGACGCGTTGAAGCTGCAGTTGGGCCGTGAAGGCACTGACATTATTCGCGCGGTCGCCGATGCAGGCGTCCCGGTGATGAGCCATGTTGGACTGCTGCCCCACAAGATACATCAAATGGGCGGTTTTAAGATGCAGGGCCGGACGGCTGAGGCGGCGATGGACATTGTTGCGGATGCCCGCGCGATCGAGGCTGCAGGTGCGATAGGGCTTGAGATTGAGGCGATGCCTTATGAGGTCGGCAAGGCTGTGGATGACGCCGTGGACATCTTCACCTTTTCGATTGGTGCGGGCGCTGCTGGCACATGCCAGTTGCTGAACGGCTACGATCTGCTGGGTGCGTTCGATACGTTTAAGCCCAAGTTCGCCAAACGCTATGCCAACCTTGCCCAGGACGCGACCGATGCCTTCGCGGCTTATGCTGACGATGTGCGATCTGGCCGCTTTCCAGATGCCGAACATAGCTACCAAATGAAACCCGACGAAATCGCGCGTTTTGAGACGCTTTTGAATAGCGAGGATGCGACATGAAAGACTATGCCAACCGGACCAACGGCCAAACGATTCCCAACGGGATGCTTGAGGACAACTATCCCCGCAACATGTGGTGGGTGGCGGCGCACCGCGATGAGGTGACGACGAAACCGCTGGCGCGATGGCTGCTGGAAACACCTGTGGTGCTTTACCGGCTAGAGGATGGCACGCCCGCCGCACTTTATGATCGCTGCCCGCATCGTTGGGCACCGCTGTCTGAAGGACATGTTCGTGACGACAAGATCATCTGCCCCTACCACGGGATGGAGTTCAATACCGCGGGGCGCTGCACCAAAGCACCGACGCAGCACATGAAACCCAAGACCGCCGAAATTCCGTCTTTTGCAGTGCGCGATGCCGGGGCTTATGTCTGGATTTGGATGGGCGATCAGGATGCCATTGATTGTGACCCGCCAGAAGTCGGCTATCAGACAGACCCCGACTGGACGCCAGTGCATGGGTATTACGAGGTCGCAGCCAACTGGGTGCTGATCCGCGAGAATGTTTTGGACCTGACGCACATCGCCTTTCTGCATAAGAACACCTTCAAGCAGGACGATTGGATCACGGCGCCCGACACCTACATGGACGGCGAGACAATTTGCTACGAACAGGAATTCGACCTTGCGCCGCTGTCACCGCTGTTCTGCGCAGGCATGGGGCTGCCCGAAGACAAGCCGATCAAGCGGGTGCAAAAGGGACGAATGCCATCGCTGGCGATTTCGTTTTCGGACTGGAATGTGCATGACCCTAACCCAGATGCGGGCAAACGGTCCGATTTCATCGTGCGTGGCTGCCATATCGTGACACCTGCCCAGCGCGGCAAGACGCACTATTTCTGGATGGCCGCGTTTGATGTGCCTTCGCTGACAGATGAGGTTGCCGAAAAGACACGCGCGAGCGTGACGGCCGCGTTTGACGAAGACAAACACCTGCTTGAAAAACTGCAAGCCAGCGTTACTGCTGATCCACGCGGGCTCGACTTCCTAGAGGTGACGCTGGGGGCTGATGGCGCAGGGATCAAGGTTCGGCAAATCCTGAACAAAAAGCTTAAGGCCGAAGGGCGGTCGCTTTCGCGTTGATTGGGTGCGTAGCGCGCATTTAACGGGATCCAACCGGGAACTTCCGATCATAGACCAGCGAAAAGACATAGGTGTACCCAACGACGAAAGTTGTGACGACGATATCCGTCGATATCGCCTGCAGCATGCTAAAATCGAACCACCACATGTAAATCGGAATGGACGTGATCAGCAGCGACATTTCGAAACCGACGGCATGCAGGATTCGGCCCATGGTCGAACGGTCGGACGCAACGCGGCCCGATTTGGCGTCAAACCTGTCAAAGACCCAATTATAAATCAGCCCCATCACCATTGCCTTTAGCACAAGAATGACCCCGAGCACGCCAACTTCGGCGATGCTTTTATCCAAGAGCAAGGCACCGGCGGGCACGAGAATTGCCATGAGGATAACTTCAAAGGCCACCGTGTATTGAACGCGTTCGCGCCCGCTGCGCAAAGCCGTATTGCTAGGCATTTGCCAAGCTCCTGTTTTGTATTGCCGCCCGCAACATGTCAGGGGCGGCGCGCTGGTAGTTCAGTTGATCGCCGCTTGCGATCAAAGCGTCTTAGTCCGATGTGATTTGTGTCGTAGGGCGGTCGTTGTCGTTATTTTGTGTTGAATGGCGTCAGGGCGATGTCGCCGAATTGGCCCGCATAGGCATGAACCGCAGGCGAACCGCCAAGATGCATCAGCAGGATTTTCGCGTCCGACGCGAACCGGTTCTGTGCGGCTAGATCCAGAAGACCGCGGATCGCGCGGCCTTCGTAAACCGGATCGGCGATAAGCCCTTCTGTGGTGGCCATCAGGCGAATACCCTCTTTGATCGCATCATCGGCATAGCCGTAGTCAGCATCGTTTGAGGCAATCACCGTGACATCATTTTCCTCGACCAACTCGGGTAATTCTAAGACCGCGAGGGCTTCGTTCGCTAACTCGCGGACCCGCCGCGTTTTGATTGCTGTCTCGCCGTCATCGGCGATCCCGATAATCTTGGTTGGGACGCCGAGCGCCTTGAAACCTGCAACCAGACCCGCCTGCGTGCTGCTCGACCCCGTCGTATGAACCAAGTGGTCGAAGAACACGCCCGTCTGCTGCATTTGCATCGCTAGTTCGATGGCGCAGTTCATGTACCCCATACTGCCAAGGGGGTGTTCCGATGCACCCCCAGGTATCAGGTAGGGTCGATGACCCTGCGCGCGTAAATGAGCCATGAATTCTTCCAGCGGTCCCTGATCTTCGATCGGGCGTTCGGTTTCGTCGACATACAGCTCTGCCCCCAACATATGGCTCAGCAGTATGTTGCCCACATGACGGTAGTTCGGGCCTGCGTCCTTGGTCCAAGCGCAATGCAGCAACGCGCATTTCATGCCCGCTTTGGCGGCTGCCGCTGCAGTCTGGCGGGTGTGGTTGGACTGGATTGCACCAACAGTCACCAGCATATCGCACCCTTTGCCCAGCGCGTCCCCTGTCAGAAATTCGAGTTTACGTGTCTTATTTCCGCCCCCTTCAAGTCCGGACAGATCATCGCGTTTCATCCACAATTCAGGACCGTTCAGCAGTTGGCCAAAATTGCGCAGTGGGTGCAACGGCGTTGGCAGCTGCGCCAACGCGAACCTAGGAAGGCCGGACAGGCGTGTAGTTAGATCAAGGATAAGGGATTCATCGAACATATCGGAACCTTTGGCCAGCATAGAGGGTGGTCTATTCTGAATTTTGCTACCTGTTTTTCTGTTGCAATCCAGTTAGTATCTGTCTGAAAATAAGACAGGTTAAACATGCCGAATACAGAAACCCTGCGTGCTTTTGTCTATGCGGCTGACCTTGGATCGTTCTCCGCTGCGGCGCGGCGTCTGGGCAAAGCCCATTCAGCAGTTTCAACGGCGATTGCGAATCTTGAAATTGATTGTGGCGTTCCGCTTTTTGATCGCAGCGGCCGCAGCCCTGTCCTGACCCCACAAGGACAGGCGCTATTGCCGCATGCACGCGGCGTTCTGCTGGGTACGACCGAATTCATAGCGATGGCAAATTCCATGGCCGAAGGGATCGAGACCCACGTGTCCCTTTCAGTCGAAAAAGGCATTAGTACAGAACCGCTTATGCCCTTGCTGCGTGCGTTCACAGAGCGGTTCAGTTCGGTTTCACTGGAAGTCACGACGCCCAGCTCCAACGATTCAGCCGACATGCTACGCAACGGCAGAACAGATATTGGCCTTATGGCGGAGCAAGAGGGTTACCCGATTGGCCTGCAATTTCGCGGACTTGGTTATTCTAAACTGATCCCGGTCTGCGCACCTGACCATGCGTTGGCGCAGAACATTGACGCCTCTTATCGTGACCTACGGCGCTATAGACAAATCCTGCGCCACAAAGATCCCGTCAAAGGAACATCACAGCAAAACGAAAAGAAGAGCGCCGCAGTTTGGCACGTGGAAGATCCCGATTTGATCATCGACTTTGTCCGTGCCGGATTTGGTTGGGCCGAATTGCCACTATCGCTCGTCAAGCAACCGATTGAACGCAAAGAACTCGTTCGGCTCAATTATGCGTTTCAGCAAAACGACCTACTGGAAGGCATTGATCTGGTTTGGACAGAACGACGGGCATTGGGGGTCGCGGGGCAATGGCTGCGGGATGAAATGCTAAAGTTTCCTCAAACGACTTGGTTGGAAGAACCGTTCTAAGGCCGATGCTTTTACCCGCCTCAGCTATTATCTCGCGTCGAAGATCTCGCGCGAGGCTTGAACATCTGCATGGCGATGTGCCGCCCATTCGGTCAGGCCGCGCAGCAATGGCAATAACTCTTCTCCGAGGTCGGTCAGTGTGTAACGCACCGCAACAGGTGGTCCCGGATCGACATCACGGCGCAGGTAGCCGTCGCGTTCCAAACTGCGCAGGTTCTCGGTCAGGACGCGCTGTGTGACGTCGCCAATCCTGCGTTTCAACTCACCGAAACGGAGCGTCCCGTCTTCCAAGGCTAGGACAATCAGCACCTGCCATTTGCCCGTGACTTTCGACAGCACCTGCCGGATCGGACAATTCGCAGCATCATCTTTGGTCAGCGCGGTTACGTTAAGCATACTTGGTTCCTAAATTGTGCGTAATTGATACTAGGTGCGAATTTGATACCAACATTTGCATAACGAATCAATTGTCATAAAGGAACAGAAAATGACACCTACAGACCTAGTTCTGGCTGCCGTCGCAGCTATCTTCGTAGACGCAGATGTTGACGCCGCCCGCGCGCTTGTTGCCCCCGATTATATTCAACACAATGTCGCTGTGCCGACTGGAGCGGACCCGATCCTTGGCTTCATTCCCGCTTTGAAAGAAAGCGGGATCGCGCTGACGACCCACCGCGTGATCACCGAGGGTGAGATGGTTGTTTTGCACAACACTTACGATAACGCTCAGGCGCTTGGGGCTGAAACTTTGGTGGCGTTTGATGTCTTCCGCGTGGCTGACGGCCAAGTGGTCGAACACTGGGACAATCTTCAAGTGCCCCCCGCCGAAAGGGTTTCAGGACGTTCGATGACCGATGGCCCGACCGAGGTCGTTGACCTTGAACAGACAGCTGCGAACAAGGCGCTGGTCGAAGGGTTTGTGAAGGATGTGCTGCAAGGTGGCGCGCCGGAACGCATTACGGACTATGTTTCGACCGAAACCTATTTGCAGCATAACCCAATGGTTGGTGACGGGCTAAATGGACTTGGTGCGGCCTTAGCGGCGATGGCAGAGGCCGGACAAGCAATGGCCTATGCGGAAACGCATATCGTGGTGGCGGAAGGCAACTTTGTCTTCGCGGCATCAGAAGGCACGATTGGCGAAACACCGACCGCGTTCTTTGATCTGTTCCGCGTCGAGAATGGCCTAATCGTGGAACATTGGGACACGGTTTCCGAAATTCCAGCAGATATGCCCCACGACAACGGCAAGTTCTGAATCACGACGGATGTGGCTTCGGATTTCCGGGGCCGCATCTGCCAACGAAGATAGGTCAAGGATCAGACGACCTGCCTGATTTCGAAATAAAACGTCCCCAAGCAAAGGCACGCTGGACCAGTCCCCCCAAACAAAAAAGGCCGTAGCGGATGCTACGGCCTTTCCAGAAATCATATGAAGAACGATTAGTTCTTCGCGTAGAATTCGACCACGAGGTTTGGTTCCATCGCGACTGGGTAAGGAACGTCGCCCAGTGTTGGTGTGCGTGTGAATTCACAAGTCATTTTGTTGTGGTCAACAGCCATGTAATCAGGCACGTCGCGCTCTGGCAATTGGGATGCCACGAGAACGATTTCCAACTGACGGGACTTGTCGCGCACTGCGATCACGTCGCCTTCGGACACACGGTAAGACGCGATGTTCACTTTCTTGCCGTTCACTGTCACGTGGCCGTGGTTCACGAACTGACGTGCTGCGAAGATTGTTGGAACAAACTTGGCGCGGTACACAACAGCGTCCAAACGACGCTCAAGCAAACCAATCAAGTTTTCACCAGTGTCGCCTTTTACACGCTCAGCTTCGGCGTAGATGCGGCGGAATTGCTTCTCTGTCAGGTCGCCGTAGTAACCTTTCAGTTTTTGCTTAGCACGCAGCTGGATACCGAAGTCGGACAATTTGCCTTTGCGGCGCTGACCGTGCTGGCCGGGGCCGTATTCGCGACGGTTCACTGGGGACTTAGGACGACCCCAGATGTTTTCGCCCATACGGCGGTCAATTTTGTACTTGGCAGCGGTACGTTTAGTCATACGCTGATCTCCTTCTTTTGTTACGAAGGGCGTTGTCCTTTTTGCGGATTTTGCCGCAATGACAGGGTTCCTCTTGCGAGGTCCACCAACACCAATGAATGGGCGGCTTATAGAGGTGCCCGAGACAGAGTCAACGGCTACTTGCGCCCATCTGAAATTAGCGTCAGGTGTGGCGCCATGACTGACCAGAACACCCCCCGATTACTAGATTTTATTGGTGCATTTGCCACAGGCGGCCTGCTGACCTTGATGGTCTGGTTCAACGGCACATTGGCGGTCACCGGATCGCTTCTGTTTGCGTCTTGGGTCCCGCATGTGACCGGATCACTTTTGGCCATTATTGTATTGCTGGCGATGCGCCCGAAGAAGGCCAAACCAACGGCCAAAGTTCCATGGTGGGCTTATCTTGGTGGCATATCGGGTGCTGTCACTGTCATGCTGACATCGGCCACTATGAATTCGGCACTGGCGATTTCGGGCACGATTGCTTTGGGTTTAGCTGGGCAGATGGTCTTTAGCCTTGTGGCTGACAAATGGGGAATGATGGGTCTGCCGCAGCGCAATCCGACCGTCCGCGACATGCTGGCGCTGGGGTTGATCATGGCTGGATCGGTCATTCTTATCTTCTTCGGGGGCGTATAGATGCTTGGTTTCGCAGCACTCGCCGTCTTGGGTGGCGCATTGGTATCGTCGAGCCGTCAGATCAACGGCAGCTTGTCGATGTACACATCCGCCCTGCATTCATCATATTGGAACCACGTGGTTGGGTTTGCCTTTATCACTGCAGTTGGGATCGCCTTTGGCGGCTTGTTCATGGGTGATCCGTGGGGTGCGCCATGGTGGGCCTATCTTGGCGGTCCGATCGGTTTTGTGTTTATCGCCGCATCCAGCTGGGCTGTGCTTAAGATTGGCGCTGCGCAAACGGCGATGTTGATTATCGCAGGTCAGATGATTTCCGGCGTCGCTGTCGATATCGCATTAGGCACCGAGGGTAACACGACCACACGGATTATCGGGGTTGCACTTATTCTTGCGGGTATGCTTGTCGCCCGATCTGGTGCTAAACCTAAAGCCAATGGGACATAACGACGGAATACAACGATGATAGACACAACGGTTGCCGTGATCGGATTGGGGTCGATGGGATATGGCATCGCATCATCCGCCCGCAAAGCTGGGCTTCAAGTACATGGCTTTGACGTCAACGAAGCCCAAGTCACACGGTTCCAATCAGAAGGCGGCGCGCCAGGCACGCTTGCCGAAGTGGCCCCGACCCTATCCGCTGCTGTGATAGTCGTCCTGAATGCCACCCAAACCGAAACCGTTTTGTTCGGCGACGATGGCATCGTGCCGAAGATGCCCGCAGGCAGTGTTGTAATCGGATGCGCGACGGTTCCCCCTGCATTTGCCCGCGACATGGCCAAACGTTGTGCTGGACACGGTGTTCATTATCTGGACGCCCCGATTTCCGGCGGCTCTGTAAAAGCCGCGAGCGGAGCGCTGAGCGTGATGGCCTCTGGCACGCCTGACGCTTTCCTTAGCGCAGCCCCCATTCTTGATGCGACCGCTGAAAAGGTCTTTCGTCTCGGTGATACCGCTGGCGCAGGTTCTGCGATGAAAGCGGTGAACCAGCTTCTAGCTGGCGTTCATATTGCCGCGATGGCCGAAGCCATGACATTCGGGATAAGCCAAGGGGTCAGCGCTGAAGACTTCATGGAGGTGATCCCAGAATGTGCAGGTACGTCATGGATGCTGGAAAATCGTGGACCGCATATTGTCGACGGCGATTACACGCCCCATTCCAGCGTGAACATTTGGCCAAAAGATCTGGGCATCGTGCTGGATATTGCGAAGGAAACGAGCTTTGACGCGCCGATTACCACTGCGGCACTGAAACAGTTCGCCGCGGCAGCAGATGCAGGGCTAGGTGGCCAAGATGACGCCGCAGTCGCCAAAGTTTACGCAGCCCAAGCCGGCCTTGATCTGCCGAAGGGCGGATAAGCGATGTCGGACACCCAGCTTCGCGAACAGATGTGCCTGCTTGCCAAATCGCTATTTGACCGTGGTCTCACCGGCGGCAGTACGGGCAACATTTCGGCCCGCACCGACGACGGCGGACTTTTGGTATCCCCGACGGGCACCAGTTTTGGCAGACTTGATCCCGGTCGGTTGTCACGTTTCGACGCTAAGGGCGTCCTGATTGCGGGCGATCAACCAACCAAAGAAATGTCGCTGCACAGTGCGTTCTACGATACCCGCAGCAGCGCTGGTGCCGTGGTCCATTTGCATGCCTGTCATTCGGTCGCGTGGTCGATGATGCCTGATGCGGATCTTGATAATTTCCTGCCGCCACTGACCCCTTACGCGATCATGAAGCTGGGCAAGGTGAAACTACTGCCGTTCTTCATGCCTGGTGATCCGGCGATGGGTGATGCGGTACGCGGGCTGGCAGGGAAACGGTCTGCGGTCATGCTGGCCAACCACGGCCCCGTTGTGGCTGGCAAAGATGTTGAAGCGGCGTGCAACGCGATTGAAGAACTCGAAGATACGGCAAGGCTGGCGATGATGATGCGCGGCATATCTGCGCGCGCGTTGACGGATGCCCAAGTCCAAGGCCTTGTGACCAAGTTTGATGTGGAGTGGGACGATTGACGCAGTTTTCAGCGAACCTTGGCTTTCTGTGGACCGACCTTGCGCTTCCCGATGCTATTCACGCAGCGAAAGCTGCAGGATTTGACGCGGTTGAGTGCCATTGGCCTTATGCGGTTGATCCTGCGGATGTGAAAACAGCGCTTGATGCCACAGGTCTGCGGATGCTGGGTATAAATACGGATCGCGGCGACGTGGCAGGTGGTGACAACGGGTTGTCCGCCCTGCCCGACCGCATCCATGAAGCCCGCGCCGCGATTGATCAGGCGATTGCTTACGCCGTACAAATTGGATGCGGTGCCGTGCATGTCATGGCCGGATTTGCGGCCGGGAGCCCGGCACACGATTGCTTTGTGGCGAACCTGAAATACGCGGCGACACAGGCGGCAGCCCATGACATCACGATCCTGATTGAGCCGCTTAATCGCTACGATGCCCCCGGCTATTTCCTGACCACCACGACGCAGGCGATAGCGATTATCGACGCCGTGAACGCGCCTAATCTCGGGCTAATGTTCGACTGCTATCATGTTCAGTTGATGGAAGGTGATTTGACGCATCGACTGGCGTCCCTGTTGCCCAAGATCGGGCATATCCAATTCGCGGGCGTGCCCGCGCGCGGCAGACCGGATGAAGGCGAAGTCGCCTATAGACACGTGTTCAGGGCCATCGCGGAAATGGGATACACCGCGCCGCTGGGGGCCGAATACAAACCGGGTGGCGATACCGATCAAACGTTAGGTTGGATGGCTACGCTGCGCTAAAAATGCGCAAAGCGGGGCCATAAATGCGGCTGGATCTTCCATCAAACCAAGGTGCTGAAGGCGCGGCAAAATAATTGTCTGCGCGCCCGCAATTTCCGCCGCAATATCGCGCGCCATCTGCGGGGTACTGCCGCTATCGTTTTCGCAGGTCATCACCAAAGCAGGCGCCGTGATCGGCAACTTTGGCCCAATCAGTTCACGAACACCATTGGCCAGTACCCAAGCAGTTTGCGCATAGCTTTCGGCGTCCACCTGTCCGCGCCAATCACGCACATGTCGGGGTCCTTCCCCTGTCACCAGATAATCGGGCGTGAACCACCGCTTCAGCGCGGCGTCAAAGGTCGCAAACGCCCCTTGTTCGCGCACGGCCTTGGCCCGCGCTTCTACCGCATCTTGCGCTGCCGCACCCCGATTATGGGGCGAATTCATGATCACGAGCGACGCTATTTTGTTGGGGAAATCCAACGCAAAGCGTCGATTGATCATGCCACCAATGGAAAACCCTGCGATATGCGCTTGGGCCATCCCGACATGATCCATCAGATCCGCCAGTTGTTGCGCAAACACCTGCAATGAAAGCGGTTCTTTCGCAGGTATGCTTTCACCGTGACCGTAAAGATCGTAACGCAAGACGCGACAACCTGTCAGGGCGGGCAGGTGGCTGTCCCACAGCCGCCGCGACAGACCAAGACCGTGGATCAACACGACTGCAGGCCCTTCGCCGCTTAGATCGAAAGCCGTTCCATCTGGCGCGACCTCAGACACCCGCCGGGTTCTCCACATCGCCGCCCATTTCCGCGATATCTTGATAGCGATTGCCGATCCGATGGTTCGGGTGCCCTCCAATCGACGCGCCAAGCGCCATGATGATTTCATCCTCTGCGGGCGCGTCCTGCACTGACACATGGATCGTTTGGTAATGCGACCGCTGCCCCCCATCATCCTTGTGCATCAGTGGAATCATCAACGACGTCCCAGCCGCCCCTCGCGTGTTCGAAAAGACCAGATAGGACTGCGCATTGACCGCGCGCCGGTAGGCATTCCCGAACCAAAGCGTGTGCGTTAACGCTTGGGCGTGTTCCAGTTCACCGCCCATACCAACGACGGACGCCTTCCCGTACCCTTCGACTTTGTCGCCTGCGACATCCAGGATCATGTCTGTCAGAAGTTGCCCCAGTTCCGGACCGACATCACGAATGACGGGGCGCAAATCTTCGACATGGCCCTGCCCGAACCACGGGTTCTTGATGATCGCCATGGCGGTGATCAATTTTGTCGGAACAGGTGGCGCCTTCCAACCTTCAATGAATGTGGTCTGGATATTTGTAATTGTACGGCGAATTTCAGCGGGCATGTTATGCGAACTCCGGCATGACGTGATTGATAAACAGGTCCATGGATCGTTTCTGACGGTCCATATCGAGCCCCATGGAGGCGTAATAGATGAAGGAATCGACGCCTAGCGCTTCGTAAGCTTTCAGCTTGGCGATGACCTGTTCGGGCGTTCCCAACATCAGGTTCTCTTCGAGCATATCAGGATCAACACGTACGTTGCCTTCCAATGCGGACAGCGGGACTTCTTCGGGGAAGCCGTTCACGACCTCGCCTTTTTGCATCATCAGGTTGCCGAACCGCCCCAAGACACGGCGCACTGCGTCCAAGGTGACCTGACGGTCGGCGTCGTTATTGTAAAGCGCAGTATGGCGCATCAATGCAAAGGTTCCGGACCAACCACCGCCCGCCGCTACGATGCTTTCATCAAGCTGCTGTTTATATTTCTCGGCCTCCGCCATGGGCAAGGTGAATGGCCAGCACATCACATTGCAATCGTTCGCAACGGCATAAGCGAACGTTCCCGGCGACCGCGCGGCAACCCACATCGGAACGGTATCTTGCAAAGGCTTCGGACACGACGTTGCCGCCGGAAATTGCCAATGCGCGCCATTGTGGGTGACATCGCCTTTCCATAATTCCCGAACAAGCGGCAGCATTTCTTGTAGATATTTGTGCCCGTCCTTTTGGCTGACACCCGGCTTCATTCGGTCAAATTCACGCTGATAGGCACCGGACCCAAGGCCCAATTCCAGCCGACCACCTGACAGCAGGTCAACCATAGCCGCTTCTCCGGCCAGATTGATCGGATGCCAATAGGTCGCGTTCGCCACACCACATCCCAGCCGGATGTTTTCAGTATGGTCCGCCCACCACGTCATGATCTGGAACGGATTGGGCGCGATCGTCATTTCAAGCGCGTGGTGTTCGGCGGCCCACGCCACCTCGAACCCAGCCTGATCAGCCATTTTCACCATTTCAAGCGTATGATCCCGCACTTTCGTGATCGGTGTGTCTTCGGACATACGTTCGAGGTTGATCGCTAAATGAAACTTCATGGGGTCACCTCATTTTGAAAGGGTTGGCAATGGGATCGTCTGACAGGTTCATCCAGACTGTTTTGGGGCGGGTGTAGGCGTAGACGGATTGCATGCCTGCCTCGCGCCCGTAACCGCTTGATTTCACGCCACCAAAAGCCGCAATCGGACTAATCGCGCGATAGGTATTCACCCAAACGATCCCCGCCTTCACACGCTTGGACATGCGAATTGAACGGGCGCTGTCGCGTGTAAAAATACCCGCAGCAAGACCGTGCATCGTATCGTTGGCCATCGCGACGACCTGATCTTCGGATTTGAAGCGCTGCACGGTGAGAACCGGACCAAACAGTTCCGTATCGAGAATGGTCATCTCGGGGCTTGGGCACGCGATGATCGTGGGTTCAAAATACAGCCCTGCCAAATCTGCAGGCTTGCCGCCCGTCAGAACCTGCCCGCCTTGTTCAATCGCCAAAGCAATCTGGCGCTGGATGTGATCGATCTGGCCTTGGGTACAAAGCGGGCCCATTTCGGTGGCATCATCTTGCGGATCACCGATGCAGATATTCTGCGCGATATGCACCAGTTTTTCGAGGAACTCGTCCGCGATATCATCATGTACAAACAGCCGAGATCCCGCGACGCAAGACTGCCCTGTCGCGCCAAAAATGCCGGCCACGCAGCCATTTACAGCACTTTCAATATTCGCGTCGTCAAAAACAATGAACGGCGATTTACCACCTAGTTCTAGCGACACCTCCGCGAAATTTTCGGCAGAGTTGCGCACGACATGACGGGCTGCATTTGGCCCGCCTGTAAAAGCGATTTTCGCGACCTGTGGATGCGATGTCAGCGCTTTGCCGCAGGTCGCACCACCGGTCACGATGTTTACGACGCCATTGGGGATGCCAGCCTGAGCGACTAGTTTGCCGAACTCCAACAAAGGCGCAGAGGCATGTTCAGACGCCTTAAGCACAATCGTATTTCCCGCCGCCAATGCGGGACCGATCTTGACCGCGCTGAGAAACATCTGACTGTTCCAAGGCACCACAGCTGCAATAACGCCGATGGGTTCGCGTTCGGTGAAAACAAACATGTCTGGCTTATCAATAGGCAGCGTTTCGCCGTGAATTTTGTCCGCAGCGCCTGCGTAGAATTGCAAATACTCAGCGATATACGTCGCTTGCCATGCTGTTTCTTTGAACATCTTGCCGGTATCGGTTGTTTCGACCCGTCCGATAGATTCAGAATTTTCGGCCAATAGATCGCCCAACCGCCGCAGGCATTTCCCCCGTTCGGTCGCGGTCATTTGCCCCCAAGGCCCGTCCAATGCGGCGTCTGCGGCTTGCACTGCGCGGTCAACGTCCTGCGCCGTCGCTTCGGGTACGTTTGACCACACGTCGCCAGTCGCAGGATTTACGCTGTCGAACCGCGCGCCGTCAGCCGCATCACACCACGCGCCGTCAATTAGCATCTGATAAGTCGATATCGCCATCGCACAGTCCTTTTTTGAATTGGGCAAAGGCTATCCGAAGAAATGAAACCAAGATAACGAATAAATATGGACATTAAGTTCGAAAAATTCGAACTTAAGTGATGAACTTACAAGAACTACGCACCTTCCTGACCATCGTCGAAACCGGCAGCCTTGTCCGCGCATCAGAGGTGCTGAACGTCACGCAATCCACCGTGACCGCTCGTCTCAAGACGCTGGAAGATGCATTGGGACAAACACTTTTGATCCGCAGCAAATCAGGGGCAACGCTGACGGCGGCTGGCCAACGGCTTTTTCGCTATGCCGACACGATCACCGAACTTTGGCAGCAGGCCCGACAAGAAGTGTCGTTACCCGCAGGGATGGCTGGTGTCTGCAATCTGGTGTGCGATCACGACCTTTGGCCACATCTCGGGGATACGCTTTTTCGGCAGATTAAAGACACTGTGCCTGATTTTGCGTTGACCGTTTGGCTGGGTAGTCAAGCGGATATCGCGACATGGCTGGACAGTGGGAAGGCCGACTTGGCGTTGACCTACAGATCAGCCACATCAGCGCGGCAGGACCAAATCACCTTAGCGCCTGACCAGATCAAGCTTTTTGAAACACCACAAGGCATCGCATCGGATTACGTATTTGTTGAGGCAGGCACGGTTTTTGGCCGCGATCACGCCGCAGCCTTTCCTGGTGACATCGGCACAAGGATCAGCTTCGGCAATGCAAAGACAGGGCTTGATTATATCTTACGCGAAGGTGGCAGCGCCTATTTGCCTGAGAGATTGGCAATGCCGTTTGTCGCGTCAGGTACGCTGACCCTGTCAGCCGATGCACCAACCTTCCAGCGCGATATCTACCTGTCCTTCAACAAAGCTGCGCGTTGCAAATGGGACTGGTTTGATCGCGTCGCCGCATCGTTCCCATAAAAGAACCCGACTGAATAGAACATGAAATTTCTCGGACGGCCCACGCGTTAGGTGCCACGATAATCCTTCGTTAACGCCAATCACATAGAATTACCCAAACGATCATAGACTGGGTTCAACACATGCAAGTGCGCCGTAAATCGAAGAAAGTCAGTCCACAGTACGAAGATGCCGGTCTATTCCAGAACACCGTTTGTCATGTGGACGTCGAACTGATCCCTGTCATGCGTAAGAATAATCGTGACGATGTGATCATCACGGGGCTTGTGAAAGGTGATCTTGAAATTGCGGTGACGTTCGCCGGACGCAGGGCTACGGAAGCCGCTGCAATTATCGCGCGGCTGGAAGCCTTACGCGACGGACAGAAACACATGGCCGACGTCAAGAAAAGCCGACTGCCCATGAAGATCGAAGGCGCGTGGCGGCCGCAGTTTGTTGCTGAAGACAGTGGTTTTGAAACGCGTACGTTCCATTTGATCGCCGCAAAATGGACGGTTCAGGGGGACAAAGGAAAACCCGTCGAATATGGCCAACCGCCCGCGCATACGCAGCCCCCAACATTTTGACGCGCCCCACCCGATCTGGATGAGGCGCGCAATTTATCAAGTGTAGCGGTTCACGAGGTTTTCCAACCGCTCTTGACGGCCTGACCGCGGCGTTGGGTTAATCCCTTCGACCTCCACACGGGACGTGATGCTATCTAGGTCAGAATTGAGCAGTGCTTTCCCGGCATCTGTTTCCCACCCCGCGTAACGTGCGTCACGGGCTGCTTCCAATTTCCCGTCGTCCAGCATTGCTGCAGCCGCTTTGAAACCTGCCGCGCAGGCGTCCATGCCACCGACATGCGCGAGGATCAGATCCTCTGGATCAATTGACTGACGGCGCAGCTTGGCATCAAAGTTGGTCCCACCCGTTTTGAAACCACCGGCCCGCAGCACTTCGTAATAGGCCAACGTCATTTCAGGAACATTATTCGGGAACTGGTCGGTGTCCCAACCGGATTGGTAATCGTTGCGGTTCATGTCGATGGACCCGAAGATGCCAAGCTCGCGCGCCAAAGCCAGTTCATGTTCGAACGAATGCCCTGCCAAAATCGCGTGGCCTTGTTCGATATTGACCTGCACTTCGCCTTCCAAACCAAAGTCTTTCAGGAAGCCGTAAACAGTCGCAACGTCGAAATCATACTGGTGTTTTGTCGGCTCTTGCGGCTTGGGTTCGATCAGGATCGCACCCTTGAATCCCATCTTGTGTTTGTAGTCGACAACCATCTGCAACATGCGCCCAGCTTGCTGACGTTCGCGGCCCATGTCGGTATTCAGAAGCGTTTCGTACCCTTCGCGACCGCCCCAAAGGACGTAGTTTTCACCACCCAGTTTGATCGTCGCGTCCATGCAGGTTTTGATCGTCGCAGCCGAAAATGCAAATACGTCCGGATCAGGGTTCGTCGCCGCCCCCCCCATGAAACGACGGTGAGAGAACAGGTTCGCCGTGCCCCACAGCAGTTTCATGCCGGATGCGTCCTGCTTTTCCGCGAAATAATCGACGATTGCTTCCAGATTGCGCGTGTTTTCCGCGAAATCAGTGCCTTCAGGCCGCACGTCCGCATCGTGGAAACAGTAGTAAGGCACGCCGAGGATATCGAACATTTCGAACGCCACATCGGCCTTCAGTTTTGCCAGTTCAAGCGTGTCACCAAACCAAGGACGCTCGAACGTTTCGCCGCCGAACGGATCACCACCGGGCCATGCGAACGAATGCCAATAGGCGGCACCAAAACGCAAGTGATCTTCCATGCGCTTGCCCAAGACAACTTCGTCAGGGTTGTAATGGCGGAAGGCAAAATCGTTGTCCGTGTTTGGACCTTCGTATTTGATTTTAGAGATGCCGTTGAAGAAATCAGTCATGATTACAGGTCCTTAAGTACGGAATATGCTTTACGATAGCGTGCGTGACCCGCTTTGAGGTCGTCGTGCAACGCAAGTGTTGGGTCAATTGTGGTGGCGATGGGCGGCAGCGTGGCGATCTCTGGCCCTGCGTCGGTTGACGCCATCATGCCAAGGCGTGCGGCCCCCAATGCAGCGCCAAAGTCGCCTGCTTCGGGCAATTGCAGCTGAATGTTCAGCGTCGTGGCAATCAGATCGAGCCAGTAGCGCGACCGCGTACCGCCGCCCATCGCCAGCGCTGCCGTGATCGTAGTGCCGGTTGCGGCCAGCGCGTCTTGGCAGTCTGCAAAGGCATATGTGACGCCTTCCAGAACGGCACGCGCGGCCGCTTGCGCGTCGGTCGCTTGATCAAGATGCAGAAACTGACCGCGGATGTTTGCGTCATTATGCGGCGTGCGTTCGCCACCAAGGTAAGGAAGGAACAATGTGCGCGAGGGGGCCTGTAAAGGCCCAAGGTCCCCCGTCAGTTGCGCCGCTGTTTGCCCTGTTAGACACGATAACCATTCGAGCGCATCAGTCGCCGCTAAGATCACACCCATTTGGTGCCAAGTATCTGGTACAGCGTGACAAAACGTGTGTACAGCCGTCGCCGGATCAGGCCGGTAGCGGTCGTTTGCGGCGAACAAGACGCCGGATGTGCCGAGCGATACAAACGCCGTTCCGTCTTGCACAACGCCTGCCCCGATTGCGGCAGCGGCGTTATCCCCTGCGCCACCTGCGACGATGGCCTGTGGCAGTCCAGTTTGCGCGGCGATCTCGGCACGCAATTTGCCCGATGCGGCCGATCCTTCGACAAGACGCGGCATCTGTTCGCGGGTCAAACGGCAGGCCGAAAGTAGGTCGTCTGACCAGTCCCGTTTGCCCGTGTCCAGCCATGATGTACCCGCAGCATCGGACAATTCCGAGACGTGTTCACCCGTCAGAAACAGGCGCAGATAATCCTTTGGCAACAAAACCTTGGCAATCCGCGCAAAGTTATTCGGTTCGTTTTCGCGAACCCAGTCAACCTTTGGTGCCGTAAAGCCCGGAAAGACGATGTTGCCTGTCAGATCGCGGAACGCGGGGGTTTTGTCCATTGCAGCTGCTTGCGCGTGGCTGCGTGTGTCATTCCACAACATGCAGGGACGCAGGACTTCGTCGTTTTTGCCGATCAACGTCGCGCCATGCATGTGTCCTGCCAGCCCGATCCCAGTCACATCGCTGCAATCATGCGCTGCCGCCAATGCGGACAGGGCCGTGATCGCCGCGTCGCACCAGCTTTGCGGGTCTTGTTCGGACCAGCCTGACTGAGGACGCGTGACCGTCAAAGGCACCGCATGTTCGCCCAAGATACGTTCATCTTCGTCGACCAGAATGGCCTTCAAAGACGACGTTCCAAGGTCGAGACCGATGAACTTCATGCCGCGGCCTTTGGGTTTTTACCGAGGATGATCATCGAAAGAATGTCGTCTTCGGTGACGTCTTCGACCCGTTCTGCCCCGACCATCTGCCCGTTCTTCATCACGGCCACTCGGTCGCAGAGTTCCATCATTTCGCGGGTATCGTGCGAAATCAGGAAGATGCCGAGACCTTGCTTTTTCAGCTCTTGAATCAGTTCCGCCACCATGGCCGTTTCGTGTACGCCCAGCGCAGCGGTCGGTTCATCCATGATCAGGATTTTCGCGTTGAAATAGACCGCGCGCGCAATCGCCACCGACTGTCGTTGACCGCCTGACAGCGCCGATACCGGTTCTTTCAACTTTTTGAAATTCGGGTTCAGGCGCGCCATGATTTTGCGGGTTTCCGCTTCCATCCGGTCGTCATCCACGAACCCGATAGCGTTTGTCAGTTCCCGTCCCAAGAACAAATTTGACGCCGCATCAAGGTTATCGGCCAAAGCCAATGTCTGGTAAATCGTCTCGATAGAATTATCGCGGGCATCACGGGGTGAATTGATCTGCACCTGTTTGCCGTTGATCCAAATCTCGCCGCTGTCCATTTTATAGGCCCCGGAAAGCATCTTGATCAGCGTTGATTTACCCGCGCCGTTGTGCCCCAACAGCCCAACAACCTCACCGGGGTTCAACGTGATAGAGACATTGTCGACCGCCTGCACACCGCCAAAGGCAATCGAGACGTTTTTCATTTCAACCAAAGGTGCCATTATTTCGCCCCCACGCGCTTACGGTATTGGATGTCGATAAAGACGGCGAAGACTAGAACCGCGCCAACGACGATGTTTTGCAAGGGCGCATCGACCCCCACCATGGCCATGCCCGATTGCAGCGATTGCATGATCAGTGCGCCCAAGATGGCCCCGTAAATCGTGCCGATCCCGCCAGACAACGCCGTGCCGCCGATAACCGCGGCCGCGATCACACGCAGTTCGTCCAGCGTACCAAGGTCATTGGAATGGTTCGCCAATCGCGCCGAAGCGACAACTGCAGCGACAGCACAAAGCGCACCCATCAAGGCGAAGATTTTGACCGTCAGCAAACGTGTGTTGATGCCGGACAGCTCTGCTGCGTCAGGATTGCCGCCAGTCGCGAAGATGTAGCGCCCAAAGCGGGTGCGGCGCGCGATGACAGTCATGATGGCCGCGATGCCGATCAACAAAAGGACTGAGATTGGCAAGCCATAG
This sequence comes from Loktanella sp. F6476L, assembly GCF_023015725.1. Taxonomy (NCBI): domain Bacteria; kingdom Pseudomonadati; phylum Pseudomonadota; class Alphaproteobacteria; order Rhodobacterales; family Roseobacteraceae; genus Loktanella; species Loktanella sp. F6476L. Next base: position 342,579 of record NZ_JALKAR010000002.1, read on the forward strand.
ACGGCATTACAGCCTTCCGCGACCTCACAGCCATAACGCGACGGATCACGTGCAACGACGCGTTCCGGAACGGTGTAATTCGTCAGGATCGCGATGAAGCCCGCAATGGCCGCGACACAGATACCCGCGATTGTCAGTTCCGCCCACATCGGTTTCACCGGAAAGCCATGCGTTGATTTAGTGTGACGCGATTTGAAGATCGCAAAGATCGTAAAGATGATCGCGGCAATCCCCAGCGCCCAGCTGAGAGGACCACCAAGCGTCCCGTTAATCCCGCCGAATGTCATGAAGGTTTTATCAAGTGGCCCAATCGTTTGGCCGCTGGTTTGGTACCAGCCGACGTTGCGCCAGATCAGGAACCCACCAAGCGTGACGATAAATGCGGGGATGCCTTGATACCCGACCAGCCAGCCGTTGAATGCACCGATCAGCGCGCCTAAACCAATGCCAACGGCGATTGCGATCCAAGGAATGGCCCAGTGCCCAATTTCCAGAATTTCAGGCAGCCAGCGCACTTGCGTCATCGCCATCAGCGCCGAACACGCGGCGAGGATTGCACCAACGGAAAGGTCAATGTGGCGCGTGACGATCACGAAAACCATACCGGTTGCCATGATACCAACACTGGCCGTTTGGATCGTCAGGTTGAAAATATTGCGCGGTGTCAGGAAACGCCCGCCAGTCAGGATATTAAAGGCCACGGCCACGACGATGAACGCGCCGATCATGCCTAAAAGGCGCATGTCCAATTCTAAAGTTTGCGCAAAACTGCGCTTCTTTTGCGGTTCGGGTTGGTCTGACATAACGCTCGCTCCATCTGGGCCCACGCACAGTATAGTGGGGCCAACAGATTTCTGTAAATTTTGGTGGAAGGTGGTGAAAGCCTAGGGCCCGCGTCCAAGAACGCGGACCCCAGTCGGGAGGAACCCCTTAGTTACAAGGTGCTGGGCCGTCTACGACGCCTTGGCACAATGCTTCTTGTGTGATCCAGCCTGCGTCAACGACAGCGGACAGGTTGTCTGCAGTCACAGGAACAGGCGCGAGGAACATTGCGTTCAAAGTCGTGCCCGCAGGTGACGTCCATTCCATGCCGCCTTCGATGGCGACCATGTCACCGTCTGCTGCGGCCAGTTCTGCCGCGATTGCGCCAGCTGCTGCACCAAGGGCGCGCGCGTCTTTCCAGACGGATACAGTTTGCGTACCCAGTGCGACCCGGTTCAGCGCTGCATGATCACCGTCTTGACCAGACACAGGAATGCCTTCCATGCCCTGTGCAGTCAAAGCCGCGACCACACCACCAGCAGTACCGTCGTTCGACGCCACAACAGCGTCAACGCCGTTGTCGTTTGCTGTCAGGATCTGTTCCATGTTGCGCTGTGCGTTCGCTGGCAACCAACCGTCAGTGTATGCTTCATCAACGATCGTGATGTCGCCCGCGTCGATCGCCGCTTGCAGCACTTCTTGCTGACCGCCACGCAGGAAGTCTGCGTTTGGATCGGTTGGTGACCCTTTGATCATGACGTAACGGCCTGAAGGCGCTGCTTCCAGAACGGCACGTGCCTGCATCCGGCCCACTTCGACGTTGTCGAATGTCAGGTAGAACGCGCGACTGTCTTCGATCAGGCGGTCATAACCTACGACAGGAATGCCTTCAGCGTCGGCTGCATCAACTGCTGGCCCAATGGCAGAGCTGTCTTGTGCAAGAATAATCAACGCATCAACGCCCTGTGCGATCAGGCTTTCAACGTCAGACAACTGCTTTGCAGAAGATGATTGCGCGTCTGCGGATACGTAGTTTGCGCCAGCAGCTTCCAAAGCGCCCTTGATGGCGGCTTCGTCTGTCTTCCAGCGTTCTTCTTGGAAATTGGACCAGCTCACGCCGACAGTGATGCCGTGGCCATCAGCGAACGCGGCAGAGCCGAAGCCCGCCACTGCGATTGCGGCTGCGATAACGTGTTTATGCATGTTTACCTCCCAGATAATGCATTCCTCACCGTGATGCGGCGAAGATTCGGACCTCGCGGCTCCGATACAGTAACGTTGCCGCATTTAATTTAGTTGTCAAAATAAAAATTCGATATGCTGCGCAAATTTTTCAAAATAGGTCTATGCTAATGCCACTTTTGCGGGCAAACTCGTACAAACAAGAACGGGAAAGCCCCTGTTTCTTTAAGGGTTAAACTTTATGCGGATCGCCTCAACGCTCGAATCTTACTTTGACGTCTCTACGCCGCAGGGAAACGGTTGTGGCCCGAGGTTGAAATCAACCACGGGCGGAAAGCGGACCCTAAAACAACGTATTTTCGAATTTGTGCGGTCAAGCGGACAGACCGCGCGCACAGACATCAGCCGCGCACTGGACATCAGTCCCGGTTCGGCCACGACGCTGACGGCGGACTTGATCGAGGCGGGATACCTACGCGAAGTGGCCGGTCTGACGCGCGAAGCAGGGCGCGGACGCCCGCCAGTGGCATTGGAAGTCGTGCAGGACGCCCATTATGTGATCGGAATTAAGTTATCCGACGAAAAAAACACTGCTGTTCTGGCCGACTTTGCCGGAAATATGGTGGCCGATTGCAGCCTGCCAAACGATCTTGGACGGCGGGACCTTGAGGCACTGCTAGACGAAATTAGTGCGTTGATGGAAACGCTGCTAGAGGAATCCGGAAACGTCATGGCCGACGTCAAATCAGTCGGCATCGGCGTGTCAGGTATCATCGATCACGAAGCCGGGACCGTCTTGTGGTCGCCGTTGTTGCAACTGCGAGAGGTCGCACTGGGTGACGCCTTTATCGCTCGATTTGGCATTCCTGTGTCACTGGACAACGACGCTAACGTGCTCACGCTTGCGGAACTGTGGTTTGGCGCCGGCCGCGACATGGATAACTTTGCCGTTGTGACGATTGAACACGGTGTCGGCATGGGAGTTGTGGTCAACAAACAGCTGTATCGCGGCGCACAGGGCAAAGGCCTGGAATTGGGCCACACAAAGGTTCAACTGGATGGCGCGTTGTGCCGCTGTGGGCAGCGCGGTTGTCTCGAAGCGTATCTGGCCGACTACGCACTGGCCCGCGAAGCAGCAACCGCCCTTGGTCGTTCGCTGGACACCGACCAAAGCCCGCAAGAGATGTTGGAAAACCTGTTCTTAAAGGCGAAGGCAGGCGATCTTGCCGCGCAGACAATATTTAACCGCGCTGGCCGTTATTTGTCCGCAGGCCTGTCCAACGTCATCCAGCTGTTCGATCCGCCGCTGATTATCCTGTCGGGCGAACGGATGCAGTACGATTACCTATACGGCCAAGAAGTTATCGCAGAAATGCATTCGCTAACATTATCCGAAGGCCGGACTCCATGTATGGTCGAAACCCACGCGTGGGGGGATTTGATCTGGGCACGCGGGGCATCTGCGTTGGCGTTGTCTGCGATGACCGACCGGTTGTTTTCAAAAGAAACACAACCCGCATGATCCGGGCGACGATTGCGCTCTGCCTCATGGCTGGCATTGTCAGAGCCGATCCCATTTTCGAGGATCGTTCATCTGCACTGCCCCACCACGTCTATGACGGCGGCTGGGATCATTTTGTGGGCGGCGGCGTCGCTGTGTTTGATTGTAATAATGACGACTTGCCTGACATTTTCGTTGCGGGCGGGACCAACCCCGCGAAACTAATCCGCAATGATAATGACTTTGCCTTCACAGACATGGCCCTGCCCCAATTGACGGGCGTCACAGGTGCCTATCCGCTAGATCTGGATAGCGACGGGATCATGGATCTATTTGTGCTGCGTGTTGGTGCAAATGTTGCGTTGAAAGGCGGGCCCGATTGCTCCTTTACCGACGCAACAGCGGCCTTTGGCATTCCACACACCGACCAATGGAGCACAGCGTTTTCCGCATGGTGGGACGGCCCGCGTCCGACGCTCGCGATTGGGAATTACGTCGATCAAACTGACCCTGACGGCCCGTTTGAGGCCTGCGACACGAACACTATCCTGCGCCCTACTGGTGGCGGATATCGTCGCGAAGACCTATCGCCCGGCTTTTGTCCGCTGTCGATGCTGGCCGCAAATGACGCACGCGGCAAGCCGACGTTGCGTATTTCGAACGACCGCCATTACTACGTCAAAGGCGGCTTTGAACAAATGTGGGACATCGGCGAGCAACGCTTTTTGGGCGCTGAGGATGGTTGGGAAAATGTGTCGCTTTGGGGTATGGGTGTCGCGTCGCGCGACCTGAATGGCGATGGCCGTGACGAAGTGATGCTGACATCGATGGGTGATCAATTGCTGCAAATCGCTCAGTCGGATGGCACATATGCCGCCGCCCCTTACAGCATCGGGACCTACGCGCAGCGCCCGCATATTGGCGATGACGGCAGGCCATCGACAGGGTGGCATGCTGAATTTGGCGATGTGGATAACGATGGGTTTCCCGATCTGTTTATCGCGAAAGGCAACGTTGATCAGATGCCGGGGATGGCCACGCGTGATCCGAACAACCTGCTGATGCAAAACGCTGATGGAACCTTTGTCGAAAAGGCTAATGGTGCGGGTATTGCGACCACGGATCGGTCACGCGGTGCGGCATTTGCCGATTTTGATAATGACGGGCGGCTTGACCTGATTGTGACGAACAGGCGCGCGCCACTGGAACTTTATCGGAATGCAACGCCGGACACGGGCCACTGGCTCCGGGTGCGCCTTGTTCAGGACGGCCCCAATCCCGATGCCATCGGTGCTACGGTCCGGTTTGAAACGGGCGTCAGCGTACAATCGCAGCAAAAAGTCGTGGGCGGCGGTCATGCTGGCGGGCAAGCGCTTCCCCTGCATTTTGGGCTGGGCGATGCCGACGCTGTTACGGTCATTGTGACTTGGCCCGACGGCGAAGAAACGTTTCTTCAGACCGACGTTGATAAGACCGTAACGATCCGTCGCTAATTCGGCATCGGAACTGGCAAGCCGCTTGGCACGTCTGACGGACTACCAAGCCTTCCCGTCGTGGCGACCGGATCGGTCAAAGTGTCCAAGAAGGCAATCAACGCGGTGATGTCTGCATCGGTCAGCTTGATGGACGGGGTCACGACAGCCTTCGTGATCTCGGCTACCTGATCGGGATCATTCATGACGGCAAAATCGTCTACATCAAACGCAGGCAAAACCGCTTGCTTAGCGTCGTAGTTTTCGAGCCCCGCGACTGGATTTGCATGCGCAGCGATAAAAACGTCTAAATCTTTGTGTCCTCCCGCGTGCCCGTAAGGTCCCGTCAAAGCGACATTGCGCAACGAAGGTGTACGAAACGCGTACAAATCGGCGGGGTCACCAGTGACGCGAAAACGTCCTTCGTCGCGATGATGATCTTCGAATGTCGCAGATTTTCCGGGGCCGATTTGTGCAGCGCCCATTGCGTGAAAATCGTGATCCGTCAGAAACGGACCGCTGTGACATGACGCGCATCCAGCGTCACCATAGAACAAATCCATCCCGCGCGCAGCGTCGCCCGCCAGTTCGCGTTCACCACGCAGAACCGCGTCAAAAGGTGCCGTATCAGATCGCCATTCATGCGCCATAAAGACGGCGATTGCGTTCGAAATATCCGTGAAAGCAATATCTTGTGGTTCGTCGATGTGTGGATAGACCTCTGCCATCCGTTCTGCGTAATCAGGGATGTCCGCGACCCGCCGCGCAATCATGTCCCATGCGCCGCCCTCACCCGCGATCAGCCCCTGCCGAACGGCGCGACCGATATCATTTTCGCGATGCGATCCGGCCATTTCATCGCGACTTAGCACCGGAAACATCGTCTGCGCGGACAGGACTGAAGCAAAGCCCACGACCATATCCGCATCCATTGGCGTCCGAATACCACCCGATTTGGTCGGGTCAGCCTCGAGCCTGCCATCATGAAACATGACCGTAAATTCATGTGCACCAAGATTGAACAGCGCTGGGGCATTACGGGGGATGCGTTCTTCGGGGGTGTTTTCGGGATCAAACTGCCGATCGGCGCCAAGCCCAATCCCGCCATCACCGAATGACAAGGAAACGCCGTCTGCAGTGCCCAAAGCCGGATGGTGACAAGTCGCGCAAGCGACGGATTTATTCCCCGATAGGATCGGATCGTAGAACAGCAATTGCCCCAATTTCGCTTCGGCCAAATCGATAGGCGCATAGTCATCATTCATGACGGGGGCTGGCAGATTTTGTGCTGTTGACGCGGTCGCCAGCGCCACAAAACAGACCGATAATTTCAACGCAAAATTCATGCGTGATCATCGCATTTTTTGCCCCTTCCGCCCAGTAAAATCCGGGCGAAAGGAGTAATAATTCAGGTCTTTTTCGTATCGTCGATGACGTTCATGCCGGCCAATCCGGAATTGCCAAGATCGACGCTGGCGAAGGGCCCGCCGTGACACATATGACCGACATCATGCGGGTCGAGCGGTTCCGCCTCGGCAAGCACTTGTTCCGCGAATTGTTCGGCGTTGTCTTTCGGGCGGTACCCCAAAAACGCGGCTTTTGCGTTATCGACTGGTGCGCGGTCGTTGTTGGAAACGCCGTAAATGATCGCGAAACCGGTGACAGGCGTGTCGATGCAGCGTGTGACCAGTTGGATCAGGTCGTCGTATGACAACCACGAGCCCAATGCCCGCGGATTATTGACCTGCGCGGCGGACAGGATGCGCATATGCACGCTTTCAAGACCCCGTTTTTCCCAATACATGCGCCCCAAATCTTCGGTAAAACATTTCGCCAAGCCATAGAATGTATCAGGCCGATGCGGCACTTCGGTATCGATGAATTCGTTCTTTGGGTACATGCCAACCGCGTGGATCGAACTGCCGTAGATTACGCGCCGCACACCATGTTTGTGCGCCGCTTCCCACACGTTGTAGGACCCAACAAAATTCGGACCAAGAAGCTGTTCAAACGGGCCTTCATCGACAAAAGCGCCCATGTGGACGACCATGTCCGCGCCTTCGATCACGCCCATCATATCATCAAAGCTGGCAAGGTCGGCCTTGATAAAAGTCTCTCCTTCATAGAGCTTTCCAACATCATTGATGTCTGTCGAGACGAGATCATAGCACAACTTTGACAGCGGTTCGCGTAGGTAGGAGCCAAGGCGGCCAGCAGCCCCTGTAAGGACAAGTTTCTTCAGTTTCATTCTGGGCCTTTCTATGTGTTTATTTGCGCTTTTACTGTTGCAAGTGCCGCATCTGTCGCTTTTGCCAGCAACGACGTATCCTGACCACAGGCAACAAACGTAAAGCCGTCGTTCAGCAGGTTTGCCGCGAAATCCGAGTCCATAACAAGCGTTCCCACAGGGACGCCTTTGTCCATCAGCTTACGGGCAGCGGGCATCACCAAATCCCAAACGGCCGGGTCAAGCGGTTTGCCAAGCTTTCCAATATCGGCGGCGATATCACCGGGGCCAAAGAAGATGCCATCAACACCATCCACGGCAGCAATCTCTTCGGCCAAACTAATCGCATGGGCAGTTTCAAGCTGGATGATAACGGTCAATTCGTCATTGATGCGGTCGGTATAATCCGTGATCCGGCCGAACCCTGTTGCGCGCGTTGATCCTGAAATGCCACGGGTGCCGTGCGGCGGATAGCGCGTTGATGCGACTGCTTTTTCAGCCTCCTCAACGGACTGGATCATCGGAAACAATAGCCCCCGCGCGCCCATATCAAGCAGCCGCTTCACGACGACGGGATCATTCCATTCGGGCCGAACGATTGCGGTGGTTTGCGTGGCGGCAAACGCCTGCATCTGGCCTGTAACCGTGAAGTAATCGCTTGGCGTATGTTCCATATCCAGCAACGCCCAATCAAACCCGGCAGGCGCCACAACCTCAGCAGCAAATGCGCTAGACAGGCTTACCCAAATACCGACCTGTTTTTGCTTCGCGGCGATGGCGTGGGTGAACGGATTGGTGGGGTAGCGCATCAAATGACTGCCTTTTCAACAAATTTACGGCCTTCAAGCACTCGCTCAAACCCAAACGGCGCCATGTCGAGACTACGGTATTCGCCGTAAGCGATCCATTCAGCGATGGCACGTCCCATCGCAGGGGATTGCTGTAAACCGTGCCCTGAAAATCCGTTCAGGAACACAAAATTCGTAATCTCTGGATGCGGACCAAGAACGGCATTCTGGTCGAGGGTGTTATAGGCATAGTGGCCTGCCCATTCTGTCACGACTTTGATCGCTTCGAATTGCGGTATCCGTGTCGCAATAATCGGCCAAACGTGGTTTTCCCAACGCCCGTGATCCATTGTGAAATCATCCGGGTCAACGGCGATGTCGTCTTCATCATCAGGCGGCCCACCGGCCAGATAGGTTGTCGGTCCGTCCTGCCGCATGTGCACGCCAGACGGATCAATCGTCAAAGGAAGATCGCGATCCAATGGCTTTTCAGCGCTAAATATCCATGTGAAACGCTTGCGAGGCTCTACAGGAAGTGAAATTCCCGCCATTTTCGCCGTCAATGCAGCGCGTGGTCCAGAGGTGTTCACCACTTGTCCACAGCCAATCACCTCACCGGTTTCGAGCGTCACGGACTGAACGCGGCCACCAGACACGTCCATGCCAACGACACGGTTGCTGATGTATTCAACCCCGTTGTCGGCTGCACCCCGCCGCCACCAATCAAATACGGAACCACCGTCCCAATACCCTTCGTCCTTCAGGTTGATAGACCCAAGTTGAATATCGTCCAATTGATAGAAAGGGTACCGCGCCTGAATTTCATCAGTTCCCAGCAGTTCAGTCTCGGCACCTGCCGCGATCTGGACTTTTTGGTTCTCGCGTAAGGTCGCGGTCAATTTATCATTGTCCGACAGATACATGTACCCGTAGTTCTGGATCGTCAGTTCGGGCACGCGGGGATCATCCCCCATGTAACTGCGCATATTTTTGACGAAATCAGCCGCAAACTGAGATATTTTGACGTTTAACTCATTCGAGAACTGTTGCCGCATGCAGCTGTTCGTATGAGCCGTTGACGATTTTGCATAGGTGCGATCCATCTCGACAACTAGGACTTTGCCTTGAAACCCGGACATTCTGCTCAAAAACCAAGCCGTCGATGATCCCATCATAGCGCCGCCAATGATGACAACATCGTAGTTTTTGTGCTGCGGTAGTTGCCCCATTACAAGTCCTCTCCCCGTTGGACGGCCGCCTGAACGGACGCGATATCTGCCGCGCTTAGTCCATAGTCATCTGCCGCCGATGCCGCAGAGATATACCCGCGCGCCAAATCCTTTTTGACCGCGTTAGCGGATCGGTCCTTGGCTTGACCGTAGCCAGCACCACCCGGAAACGCCATCATCACTTTTCGTCCGTGTGGGACGAATTGTTTACCCTTCCCACGCATCGGTGTGCCGTCATCCTGCGCAATCGTGCTCGATCCACCTGATGCGCCACCTCGCCGTCCGCGCGCGGGATGATCAACACGGTCAAACATGGCTTGGATGTCGAATTCGTGCCCCTCGCGGGCCCCAACTTCCATCATCTGCCCAAGGCCACCACGTTGCTGTCCGGCACCGCCAGAATCGGGCCGCAATTCCTTGCGCCAAATTATCACCGGGCCCGCATGTTCAGTCGCTTCAATTGGCATGGTCATCACACCGGATGGAAAAGCCGTCGCGTTAAGCCCGTCAAAGGCAGGACGCGCGCCAGAACCGCCTGAATTGAATGTTAAAACTTCACGCCGCACAGCGTCGCTCGGTGCAGGCGCATCCGTACGCGGGCGCAAAGAGACTTGAAAATTGCACAAGCATCCAGCCCCTTCAGCTGGCACCACACCCGGCAAGATTTTGTCGAGCGCATTGTAAACCGTATCAGGCACAAAGTGACCGACGATATGGCGCAAGGCAACCGGCGCGGGATGCACTGCATTCACGATTGAATTGACCGGTGCGGCAATTTCAAAAGGGGCTAAGGACGCGGCATTGTTGGGTATTTCCGGCGCGATGGCACATTTCAGCGCGTAGCAGGCATAGGCCTTAGCGTAGACAAGCGGACAATTGATGCCCTTTTTATCAAGTCCCGACGTCCCTTCGAAATCCGACAAAATACGATCTTTCGAAATCGTCAGTTTTACCTTCAACGTGATGGGTGCGGCAAAGCCGTCCACGGTCATTTCGCCTGTTGCCGACGTCTGGGGCAATGCGGCGATCCGTTCAATTGTTGCACGGCGCGAATTGTCCAGAATGAAGGATGCGATCCCTGTCAGATCGGCAAGGTCAAATTCATCCATCATGTCGATCAAACGGCGATGCCCAATCTCGTTGCATGTGGCCAGCGCATACATGTCGCCGATCAGCTGATCCGGTTCGCGGACGTTGCCGCGCACGATGCGAACAAGTGTTTCGTCCACGACACCGCGATCTGCAAACTTCATGATCGGGATGTACAACCCTTCTTCGTAGACGCTGGCGGCATCGGCCCCAAAGCCGCGCCCGCCGATGTCAACGATATGTGCAGTACATGCGAAAAAGCCGACCAAATCGCCACGATGAAAGGACGGCGTCACCATCGTAATGTCGTGTAAGTGGCCAGTGCCTTCCCACGGATCATTTGTGATATAGACGTCGCCGTTATGAATATTATCGCGGCCAATCCGGCGGATGAAATGCGCAACGGCATCAGCCATTGCATTCACGTGTCCGGGTGTGCCTGTCACGGCTTGTGCCAGCATCTGGCCTTGCAAGTCATACACGCCCGCGGACAGATCACCCGCTTCGCGCACAGAGGTGGAAAATGCCGTACGGACAAGTGCTTGCGCCTGTTCCTCCACGACCGAAATCAAACGGTTCCACATGACTTGATAGGCGACGTTGGATGGGGTGCTCATGGTCTATCCTTTCACGCGTAAGTCGATGCAGCCGTCGGGTTGGCGGGTCGCAACACGCGATGACGGCACGATGATCGTGGTTTCGGCTTCGACAACCACGGCAGGGCCTGCGGACTGCTGACCTATCGTCATATCGCCGCGCGAAAACATGTCGGCGACGACGAAGTCGGCGACCGCGGGATCAAACATCTGCCGTTGACCCACAGCCTTTGCGGGTGTCGTCGCTTTTGCTTCGTCGACACGTCCGACGGGTTCTGGCGGTGTCGTCGCATTCACAGACCAGACCGTGATTTCGATATCCATACCAGCGACGGCCCGCCCGAATAACTTGGTGTAATCCGCAATAAACCGTGCTTCGAATGTGGCGACGTCGGGGTGCATCGCCTGCTCTTCCGTCAAGCTGATCGGGATTTCCCAGCCTTGGCCAGAATAGCGCATGTAGACTTTGAATTCCGAAATGATCGGGCTTTGCGCATCGCAGTTTCGGACAAAACCTGTAGCTTCGGCCTTCAAATCAGACAGCAACGTTGTGATTTTCGCGGGGTCGAAGTCCGTCAAGCGCATGTAGACAGACCTATTCGCCTCGAACGAAAACGGTGCGCGCAGGAACCCGATCGCCGATCCCACGCCAGCCCCCGGCGGCACCAATAACCGATCAACACCCAGTTTTTCGCACAGCCGTCCCGCGTGCAACGGGGCCGCCCCGCCAAAGGCGATCATCGTGTAGTCTGACAGGTCTTCGCCGTTTTCAACCGCGTGGACCCTTGCCGCGTTTGCCATGTTTTCATCAACCACCTCGGCCACGCCGAAGGCCGCTTGCGCCGCGTCCATGTCCAACGTTTCGCCAATTTCCGCGACAAGGGCCGCAGCCGACGCATCGCCGTGCAACTGAATTGATCCGCCTGCAAAGTTATCTGGATCCAACTTACCCAAGACCAAATCCGCATCTGTCACCGCCGGTCTGCCCCCTCCGCGACCGTAACAGGCCGGCCCCGGTTCGGATCCCGCGCTTTCTGGGCCGACGCGTATCTGCCGCATCGCATCCACATGCGCGAGCGACCCGCCCCCTGCTCCGATTTCCACCATATCGATCACGGGGATCGAAATCGGCATCCCTGATCCTTTTTTGAACCGATAGGTCCGCGCGACTTCGAACACACGGGATGTCTTTGGCGTTTGGTTTTTGATCAGGCAAATCTTGGCGGTCGTCCCGCCCATGTCAAAGGATAGCACCTTGTCCAGACCGTACCGCGCCGCAATGTGTGCCGCAAAAACAGCCCCGCCTGCCGGTCCTGATTCAACCAATCGCACAGGAAAATCAGCCGCGTTTTCTAGTGATATGATCCCACCGCCTGAATGCATCAGGAAGATATTGCAGCCGACACCTTCATCCGCCAAACGCCCTTTCAAACGCCCTAAATAGGACTTCATCAACGGCTTGATGTAGGCGTTTGCAACAACCGTATTGAACCGTTCGTATTCGCGCATTTGCGGCGATACCTCGGACGACAGCGATATCATGACGTCCGGCAGCCGGTCGGCCAGCACGTCGCGCACCAGCTTTTCATGGCTGTCGTTCAAGTAGGAATGGATCAGTCCAATCGCGACGCTTTCATACCCCGCCTGCGCAATCGCATCGACAACGGGTTCGATATCAGCGCGCGTCAGCGGCTTTAGCTCAGCCCCCGTAGCATCAATCCGCCCAGGCACGGTATACCGCATCTGACGCGGCAAAAGTGGGTCCGGCAGCACGAGGTTCAAGTCATATTGTTCAAACCGGCTTTCCGTCCGCATCTCGATCACATCTCGAAAGCCTTCGGTCGTGATCAGCGCAGTTTTCGCCCCACGCCGTTCGATCAAAGCATTGGTGGCCAGAGTCGTCCCATGAATGATTTGCGTCACGTCCGCAGGCATTACGCCCGCCTTGGTGCAGACCTGATGCATTCCATCAATGATCGCATTTTCAGGCGCAGCGTAGGTCGTCAGTACCTTCGTGGAATAGCTTTCACCGTCGGCTTCCAGCACAACGTCCGTGAAAGTCCCGCCGATATCTACGCCCAATCTGACAGATGACATGCTGTTCGCCTTTATGCTGTGATGTCGTCATCCTAGCGGCGCACGCATGATATGTTCCAATTATTTCTATAAATATCTATGATCAAAATTTGTGATCTTATGTGCGATACATCTCCGCAATCTCTGCGGCTATTTGCGCGGCTTGCGCGACGTACCCTGCGACCTTGTCGGCATGAAACCGTGCTGCAACCTGCAGCGGCCTTGCTATCCAGTCCGCATCAATCACGACCAGCCGACCGGCTGTAATGTCGCGCTCTGCCATGGCAAGTGGGACTAGTGCGACCCCCATCCCTTCGACCGCCATTTGCAAGCACGATGATAGGCTGCTGGACGGCACAAACCGCGCCTTGGCGATGCCCGTTGTGTCAGCATGTTCCGCCAGTTCAACAAATGACTGCGTGTGCCGCGCATGGGTCAATACATTGAACGCAGTCAGGTCTGCGACTGTTACCTTGCCAGACAGCGCGGCGGCAATCGTGGGATCGGCCACCCAGCCGTAGGGATAATCACCAAGCGCGATGGCGCCAGGTACAGGCGACGCAAACGGAGCCGTTTGAATAGTTAAATCAAGCGCATGGCTGCTAAGCACCCGGTCCAGATTACGCGACAAATCAACGGTTAATTCAACCGATATCCCGGGGTATGTTTCCTTAAGTTTGCGCAGATAGGGATGCAACCACGTCCCAGCGATGAGTTCGGTCACGCCGAGCCTTAGGCGATCTTGCATCAAATCAGGACGTTCGGCGATAGTAATCAAATCTTCAGATTGGCGCAGCACGCGGCGGGCGGCTTGCACGATTTCTTCACCCTTTTCGGTCAGCCGCACAGACCCCGCATCCCGCTGCATCAAAACCGTACCTAGCGTCGCCTCTAGCCCAGCAATACGCGCAGAAATGTTCGGCTGAGTCGTATTCAGATGCGCAGCCGCTTTGCGAAAACTGCCAAGGTCGGCGACCCAAACGAGCGCCTCAAGCTGCTTCAAAGTAAAGATGTGTCCAATCATACGCCTATGCATTGCCTATCAACGCCCAGTCGTAAAACGAAAACGGCCGCGTCACGGGAAAAACATTACCCCATTGTCGACGTTCTCAGCGCGCCAGCACGCTGCGACGCCGTCGATGGATTTTTTGTTTTAGGCGCTTGGCACGTCATGGAAAAGTACGCGCAAAACGTGTTGGTCTTTTGGGCGATAGAGACGCTTAAGTAAAACGGGCCCAAAGCCATTGAATCCGTTGCTTTATATTCACCCACCCGTCACCGAAAACTGGAGGCTTATGAAGCAGCGGTTCAGGGATTGAAACGATATGAGGATGGGATTTGTAGGGCTTGGGAATGTTGGTAGCAAACTTGCGGGCAGTTTACTGCGCAATGGGTTTGATCTGACGGTTTGTGATCTCAACCCTGAACTGGTGGCCGGATTTGTCGCCAAAGGCGCAAAAGCGGCGGAAAGCCCCGCAGAGCTGATGCAATCGTGCGATGCTGTCATCACCTGTTTGCCATCCCCACAGGCCTGCGCGGCGGTGGTCGAGGCGATGTTGCCGCATGTTGGCGACACAAAGATCTGGATGGAGATGTCCACCACAGAAGTCTCTGAAGTGAAACGCCTCGCGACGCTCGTGACAGAGAAAGGCGGCTCTGCCATCGAATGCCCTGTCTCGGGCGGGTGCCATCGCGCTGATACTGGCAATATCTCGATCTTTGCGGGCTGTGATCGCGCGACGTTTGAGCGGATGCTGCCAACCCTGACGACCCTTGGTCGCCGTGTTCTGCATACCGGTGAGATCGGGTCGGCATCGACGCTGAAGGTGATGACAAATTATCTGGCGACCGCCAACTTGCTGACGTGTTGCGAGGCGCTTGTGACGATGAAGGCCGCAGGCATCGATATGAACACGACCTATGAGGCGATGAAAATCAGCTCTGGGACATCTTTTGTTCATGAAACCGAAAGCCAACTGATCCTGAATGGATCGCGCGACGTGTCCTTTACGATGGACCTTGTGAAAAAGGACATTGGCCTGTTCCAATCTCTGGCTGAGGCCGCAAATGTACCGCTGGAAATCAGCCCCCTGTTGGTTGAGATTTTTAATGACGGGATTGCAAAATACGGCGAACGGGAACTGTCGCCGAACATCATCCGCCGCCTTGAAGATGCCACCGGTCTGAAGATCACAGCACCCGGTTTCCCGACAGAGCTGGTCGATGACGAACCCGAGGAAGCTGGTTACGAAGTCATCCCGACGGGCCTGTCGAAACCTGTGTGGGCGCGCTGACCATGGGGGGCGCAAACATGGAACACTGGGCCGAACGGACCGACCTTGCAGCGACCTTTCAATGGGCCGCCCGTCTGGATATGCACGAAGGGGTCGCCAATCATTTCAGCCTCGCGGTGAATGAGGACGGCACGCAGTTCTTGATCAATCCCAATCAGGTGCATTTCTCGAACATCCGCGCGTCCGGCTTGCTGATGCTCGATGCCAATGACCCTGACGTGTTGACGGGCCCCAATGCCCCTGATCCCACGGCGTGGGGGCTACATGCGTCGATCCACCGACAGTGCCCGCATGCGCGATGTGTCATGCACACGCACTCGATCTGGGCGACTGTTCTGGCCTGTCTGGACGACAGCACTCTGCTGCCTATCGATCAAAATACTGCGACCTTCTACAATCGTTATGTTGTCGATGATGCCTTTGGCGGACTTGCGTTCGAGGACGAAGGTATCCGTTGTGCGAAAATGCTGTCTGATCCAGCCAAGAAAGTCATGGTAATGGGCAATCACGGCGTTCTCGTTGTGGGCGCATCGGTCGCGGACACATTCAACCGCCTCTATTATTTCGAACGCGCTGCAGAAACCTATATCCGCGCGCTTCAAACAGGACAGAAACTGCGCGTTCTGTCCGATGAAATCGCGGAGAAGACAGCGGCTGAACTCGACGATTACCCCGGTCAGGCAGAAGCGCATCTGCGCGAAATTCGCACCCGTCTTGATGCGGAAAAAAACATCTACGCCCAGTAACCAACGACCTCCAGAATGAGATAGAGATTATGGCTCAGACACAGTTTGATCTTCAAGACACCGGAGCGGTGATCCCGCTTTCCAATGGTCCCAAATACTTCAATTACTACTGGCTACGCGACGCGAGCACGTCCAGCATTGATCCTCAAACCCGCGAACGGATTTTTGATGTGTCCCAGCTCGCGAGTGCGCCGAAGGCAAAGTCACTGGCCTTTCGGGAAGACGCGTTGGTGATCGATTGGGAGGCCGAAGAAACCCCTAGCGAAGTTCCTATTCATCTTCTTGAAGACATTGCCACCACGGGTCGCCCCGCTGATGTAGCCGCCTTACCGCGGCGCGTTTGGTACAATGACCACCTGCCCAAGATCAAACGTGTCGCGCAGGAAGAGGTCATCGGTACTGCGGCAGGCCGCGTAGCCCTGACGCGTGCTCTTATCGAAGACGGGATCGCCATCGTCACGGACATGGAGCCGACGGAGGAAAGCCTTCCCAAATTGGTCGAGG
The DNA here is from genome assembly GCF_023015725.1 of Loktanella sp. F6476L. Lineage (NCBI taxonomy): Bacteria > Pseudomonadati > Pseudomonadota > Alphaproteobacteria > Rhodobacterales > Roseobacteraceae > Loktanella > Loktanella sp. F6476L. Next base: position 359,045 of record NZ_JALKAR010000002.1, read on the forward strand.
CAATCGGCCCAGTTACACCGTCAGGTGAAGGCCTATTCTTTAACGTTCGCGTTGAAATCAACCCAACCAATCTGGCGTTCACGGCTGGTCCGCTTGAGATGCACACCGACCTTCCCGGTGAGGAAGCAGCACCCGGCGTTCAGTTCCTGCACTGCATCGAAAATACCGTTGATGGGGGGGCATCCCTGTTCTTGGATGGTATCGCCGTCGCCATGGCGCTGAAAGAGGAAGATCCGGCCGCATTTGACCTGCTCGCGTCCCACAAAATTCCGTTTTTCTACCGCCATGAAAAGATTGATTATCTTTCCCACCAGCGGGTCATTGAAACCGATCAGGATGGGAACGTGACAGGGGTGACGATTTCCCAGCACTTGCAAGACAATATGGACCTGCCGCAGGAGCTGTTGGATGTTTACTATCCCGCCTTCATCAAGTTCATCCGCATGATGCAAGACGACCGTTTCGTGATGAAATTCCGGTCTGAGGCAGGCAATTGCATTGTTTTCGACAATCACCGCATCGTGCATGGCCGCGAAGGTTATGTTGCCGAAAGCGGAAGTCGCCATTTGCGCGGCTGCTATACCGACCGCGCTGCAATGCGCAGCACCTATCGGATCGCGTCCAAAGCGCTGTAATTTCGGTTATCACCAATAGAAAACGGCGCGGGGATCTTCGCGCCGTTTTTGTTTGTCAGGGGCTTGGGCTTACAACGCGAAAGGCGGACGTACCTTCACTTCGAGGTAATCCTCAAGGCCGAAAACGCCGCCTTCGCGCCCGTTGCCCGATTGCTTATAGCCCCCGAACGGAGACCCATAATCCGGCCCGCGCCCGTTAATCTGGATCGTCCCCGCACGCAGACGACGTACAACACGTGACACGCGTGCCTCATCGCCGGATTGCACATAGGCGGCCAGACCGTATTCGGTGTCATTGGCCAGTGTGATAGCCTCCTCCTCACTGTCGAAGGGCGTGATCACCAGCACAGGGCCAAAGATTTCCTCGCGGGAAATGCGCATATCGTGGTCAACATCATAAAAGATCGTAGGCTTCACGAACCAGCCGTCTTCAGGACCTTCAGGCTTGCCCAGACCGCCGACCAGCAGCTTGGCCCCTTCATCGATCCCAACTTGGATCATTGCTTGCACACGATCGTATTGGATCTTGTCAAACAAGGGGCCGATGTGATCGCCGGGCTGAGCAGGATCGCCGACCTTTTGCGCCTCGCCTGCCGTTTTGGCGAGACCCAGAACTTCTTCATAACAGCTGCGCTCTACAAGAAGGCGGGTCGGTGCATTGCAAGACTGGCCCGTGTTGTAAAAGCAGCCCTCGACGCTTTCGGTGACACGTTTGGGCAGGTCAGCATCGGCGAACACAAGGTTGGGTGATTTACCGCCAAGCTCAAGCGTGACACGTTTGATATCGCTGGCCGCGTCGCGTGACACGGCAGTGCCCGCGCGGGTCGATCCGGTGAAGGACATCATGTCGATGTCGGGGTGTTGCGACATAGCGGAGCCAACGCTAGGGCCACCCCCCTGCACAAGGTTAAACACACCGGCGGGGTATCCGGCGGCTTCGACAATTTCGGCGTAGATTTGTGCGGAAATCGGTGTGTGCTCTGACGGTTTCAGAACACAGGTCGCACCCGTGGCAAGCGCTGGGATGACTTTAAGCGCGATCTGGTTGATCGGCCAGTTCCACGGTGTGATCAAGCCGCAAACGCCGATCGGTTCGCGGGTGATGATGTCGCCGTTTGGCAAAACCTCTTCCTCTTCCATCGCCTCAAGAGCCTTGATGAAATCCTCAAGGTGGCCAAGTCCGGAATCGGCCTGCACCTCAAGCGACATCGTCGCAGGTGCGCCCATTTCGGATGTCATCGCAGCCGCGAGGTCACCCAGGCGGGCTTTCGTTTCCACGCGCAGCTTGTACAAAAGCGCGAGCCGCTCTTCTTTGGACGTCATGGAAAACGTCTCAAACGCGCGTTTGGCAGCGGCCACGGCGCGGTCAACATCGGTGCTGTTGCCCATGCTCACCGTGCCGATTTGTGCAGCGGTGGCGGGGTTCATGATCGGCATTGTGGCATCAGACGCGGGATCAACCCAAGCGCCATCAATGTAGAATTTATCAAGTGTCAGCATAAGGTTTCCTGTCTCATGGTGTGATAGGCGTTTGCGCCATTTCAAGGTGAAGCTTTGTCCCCTCGTATGGCATTGTTGCGATGGCAGCATCGTCAAGTTCCAGCCCCAAACCGGGGGTGGTTGGCGGAATAATATAGCCGTTTTCCCACGTGATCCCACCTTTGACGGCGGACATATAAGGCCCATCAAAAGTTCCGATACTTTCGAGGATCAGGAAATTCGGGGTGCAGGTGGCAATTTGAATGTTGGCCGCCGCGACGATGGGTCCACAATAAAGGTGCGGCGCTATCTGGGCCGAACGCGTTTCCGCCATCGACGCGATCTTCTTGGCCTCCAAAAGGCCGCCGACGCGTCCCAGATTAATTTGCAGGATCGATGCAGCGCTTACCTCGAGCATACGGGCAAATTCGTGCTTGGTGCACAATCGTTCGCCTGCCGCGACAGGGATGGATGTATAGGCCGCGACCTGAGCCATATCTGCGGGGTTTTCTGGCGGAATAGGTTCCTCGAACCACAGCGGATCAAACGGCTCAATCGCGCGCGCCATGCGTTTCGCACCCGACACGGTGAATTGACCATGGGTGCCAAACAACAGGTCCGCGCGCGTCCCAACAGCAGCACGAATTTCACGGCAGAACACTTCGCTAAGCGCGATATCATCCAGTCCGGGTTGACGACCATCATAAATAGAAAACGGTCCCGCAGGGTCGAATTTAAGCGCCGTGAACCCCTGCTCCACCATCCCAAGCGCCACTTCGGCGGCGATGGCAGGGTCGTTGTAGGCATTAGGCGTGTCAGGGTCTGGATAGACGTCACCGCTGGCGGGATAGATGTAGGAATAACTGCGCAAACGATCATTCACGCGCCCGCCAAGCAGCTCATAAACCGGTTTTTCTGCGGCTTTCCCAACGATATCCCAACATGCCATTTCCAAGCCGCTGAAAACGCCCATCACGCTGACATCTGGCCGTTGGGTGAAGCCCGCGCCGTAGGATTTGCGAAACAACGCCTCGATGTGGTGGGGGTCTGCGCCGTCAAAATGACGGGCGAACATATCGCGAGCCATGGCGCAGCAGATGTCGGGGCCGAAGGTGGCGTTGTAGATTTCACCAACGCCCGTGATACCGCAAGCGGTCGTTATGCGGACAAAGATAAAATACCGACCACCATGGCGCGGCGGTGGGTTGCCCACCACAAAGGTCTCAAGGTTCGCAAGTTTCACGAGGCATCCTCCAGGATCAGATCGGCGGCACGCATGGCCAGCATCATTGTTGGTGCGTTGGTATTTCCAGACGTAATATTTGGGAAAGCCGAGGCATCCACGACACGTACACCCCCTACCCCATGCACCCGCAAACGGGCATCCAGAACCGACGTCTGATCATCGCGCCCCATCCGGCAAGTGCAGGTGGGGTGATACACGGTCGACGCGCGTTGTCTGAAATCATCCAGCAAGCCGTCGTCGTCCAGCGCCATCAGATCGGGGGCCTTGGCCCGCAATGTGACGGCCTTCAGGCTGTCAGCCGCTGCAAACTGCTGCAAGACCTTACCTGCTTGAATGGCCGCGTGTTTGTCCGCGTCAGTCGAAAGGGAATTGGGCTGGATGCCGGGGGCAACATATGGATCGGGCGACACGATCTCGATGCGGCCTCTGCTCGTCGGGCGACAGGGTTGTGCAGAGATTTGAAACCCGGGGGTACGATCCAGCACCGCTTTGCCCGAGGACGTCATCGCATAGGAGGCTGGATTGAAATACATCTGCATGTCCGGGAAGCGATTGTCAGGGGAAGAACGGACAAACCCGCCAACCTGATTGACCGGTACGGACAGTGGGCCTGATCGCGTCAGCAGATATTTCGCTCCCATCATCAGCTTGCCCAGCATCCCGCCCAACTGCGTGTTGAGCGTCGGTTCAGTTGCAGCGAATTGATAGGAAACAGCCAAATGGTCCTGCAACCCTCGCCCGACTTCTGGCAGGTCGCGCACCACCGGAATACCGTGTGATTTCAGCAGTGCGACCGGACCAAGACCGGACAGTTGCAATAGCTTGGGTGAATTGATCGCACCAGCACACAGAATAACCTCCTTGCGGGCCGTGATCTGGCTGGTCTTTCCCGCGCGCACAAATGCAGCCCCAGTGACCTTGCCGCTCGCAACCGTCAGGCGGGTGACATCGGCATCGCGGATGATCGCCAAATTCTGGCGCCGTTTCGCAGATCGCAAAAACGCATCCGCCGCAGACCACCGAAAACCGCCGCGCACCGTGCTGCGGTAATAGCCTATGCCCTCGGCCCCTTCTGCGTTCAGGTCGTCGACCACTTCGTAACCAACGTCACGGCTAGCATTCAAAAAGGTATCCGAAAACGGCAACATTCGGTCTGACAGGTCCGACACCCAGACCGGCCCCGTACCACGGGTGCTGCGGCCCGTCGGTGTAAGTTCGCTGTGGGTTTCCATGCGGTCAAAGACTGCACGCACGTTATCCCAGTGCCAGCCCGTGGCGCCCGCCTGCGACCAATCATCGAAATCCTGCGGCAGACCTCTTATGTAGGTCATCGCGTTTATCGAACTCGACCCGCCGATGACCCGCCCTCTGGGCCAACTGATCGAACGGGCGTTCAGTCCTTCGTCCGCCTCGGTGCGATATCCCCAATTCAATTTCGGGTTTGCGACGTTAATGGCATAGCCCAACGGAACCTTAACCCAGAACCGCGCATCGCTCCCCCCGCTTTCGAGCAGTGCAACCGTGAACTTACCGTCCTCGGACAGCCGGTTCGCCAACACGCAACCGGCAGATCCCGCGCCCACAATGACGTAATCAAATTCACAGGTATCCAAGGTCTACGCCCGCCTTTCTAAGAGCCGCCAAAAAAGCGGACCAGAGACGCCTGCGCAAACAAACAAACTTGCGGCTTAGGCCTAAATTTGATTGTGCATGCAGGGTTGATTGGCAATACAAATGCAGGCAACTGTGGCAGAAGAACGATTGGGATACCGCCATGAGACGTCTTCCGCATGTGACTTGGCTGAGCACCTTTGAAGCTGCCGCGCGCCATGGATCTTTTGCCGCCGCTGCGGATGAGTTAAATCTCACGCCCGCAGCAGTCAGCCAGCATATCAAGCTGCTCGAAGAAACGCTCGAGATGAAGTTGTTCAAAAGGCTACCGAAAGGCGTTGAGTTGACAGACATCGGGCAGGCCTACGCCCAACCTGTACGACAATCCTTTGTCGATCTTCAAACCGCGACAGATGGGCTGTTCCAAACCAAGAAACAAACGACACTGCATGTCCGTGCGTCGATCTCGTTCGGTGTGATTGTACTGGCCCCCAGATTGCACGAGTTTCGCGCCTTGCACCCCGAGATCAACGTCGTGGTCTCGACCACCGTATGGTCGGACCGGCTGAATGACGCAACGATTGATGTGGATATTCGCTACGGCAATGGCGATTGGCCAGAACGGGATATTTGGCAGCTCAGACGCGGTCAGGCGTCTCTAATCTGCAGCCCTCAGGTTGCCGATGCGCTACAAAGGGATCCGGCCCAACTTAAGGCCGCAGACATTGTTAGTATTGTCGGTTCCGAAAACGACTGGCCGCGTATGTTTGGCGCATTGGGGCTGAAAAGCGTGGTGCCTTTGACTTGGCTGTCAGTTGAATCCTCGCTGCTTGCGCTCGAAAGTGTCACAGCAGGGCGCGGCATCGCAATTGTCGATACTTTGTTCACAAAGAACTACGTCAATCGAGGCGATTTAGTTATTCCCTTCGAAGAAGCCGTCCCTACCAGCCAGAACTTCTATCTGGTCGCCTCCCCAGACCGCAAAATCTGGTCTGCAGTCGCATGCTTTCACGATTGGATCGGCTCTATTGTAAGGTAATTTGGTTAGAAGCCATCTTATTGTTATCTTGATCAGCTGATTTACGATCGCAACGAGGCTCAGTTTGCCGCCCCTGATCAATGAAGTAGAATTGGCACATTGGCTAAATTCAGTTCTTGGAAAGAATTTAGCCAATGGCAAATTTATGAGTACAGATCGGCACCCGCTAGGGCCAAATTGCAATATTCATGGGCATATCCACAAGCGCGACAACCTAGCTTAGCCGCATTTGGAGTAGCCGCATGATCCGCACGTCATGCAGCCTTCGACCATGCGCAGCTCGTAGCCGCCGCAGGATGAACAGGCCTTACCTTTTGGCGCGTTGTTCAGCGCTACGACGTCTGCTTGTGGGTCTGACTTCAGGCCCATCCCTTCGCCGGCCAAAAAACCCGTTGCAATCATATGCTTTTCGATCACGCCGCCGATGGCTGCCAAGATGGACGGCACGTATTTGCCCTGCATCCATGCACCGCCGCGCGGATCGAACACCGCTTTCAGTTCTTCAACCACGAACGACACGTCACCGCCGCGCCGGAACACAGCAGAGATCATGCGTGTCAGCGCCACAGTCCACGCGAAGTGTTCCATGTTCTTCGAGTTGATGAAGACCTCGAACGGACGACGGTGCCCTGCGACGATCAGATCGTTCACAGTAATGTAGATCGCGTGTTCGGAATCAGGCCATTTCAGTTTGTAGGTCGCACCATCGAGTTCTTGCGGGCGGTCCAACGGTTCGGCAAGATACACAACCTCGGCCTTTTCTCCGTCCGTGCTAACCTGAACGGGTGCTTCTTTGCTGTCTTCGGACACAGACAGAACCGAGCCAGTCACATCATTTGGACGGTATGTTGTGCAGCCCTTACAACCTTGATCCCATGCCGCCATGTAGACCTCTTTGAAATCATCAAAGCTGATATCTTCTGGGCAGTTGATCGTCTTGGAAATCGACGAGTCGATCCATTTCTGAGCTGCGGCTTGCATGCGCACGTGATCCAGTGGGGCGAGCGTTTGGGCGTTGACGAAATAGTCGGGCAATTCTGCGTCACCTTTCAATTCGCGCCACAATTGCACAGCGTAATCAACGACTTCTTCTTCTGTACGGCTGCCATCTTTTTGCAAAACCTTGCGCGTATAGGCGTAGGCGAAGACAGGTTCGATGCCCGATGACACGTTACCCGCGTACAGTGAAATTGTACCAGTTGGCGCAATCGACGTCAGCAAAGCGTTGCGGATACCGTGTTCGCGGATCGCGTCGCGCACGTCGTCATCCATGTCCTGCATCGCACCGGACGCAAGGAATTTGTCCGCATCGAACAGCGGGAACGCGCCCTTTTCTTTCGCCAAATCGACCGAGGCCAGATAAGCGGCCCGTGCGATCGCGTGCATCCATTTGTCGGTTTGGGCTGCCGCCTCTTCCGATCCATAGCGCAGGCCAACCATCAGCAACGCATCAGCAAGACCTGTGACACCAAGACCGATGCGGCGCTTGGCGGCGGCTTCTTGTGCCTGCTGTTCCAGTGGGAATTTCGACGCGTCCACCACGTTATCCATCATCCGCACGGCCGTCGCGACTAGGTCGATCATCAACGCTTCGTCCATTTCAGGCGCGTCACCAAACGGGTCTTTCACCAAACGGGCCATGTTGATGGACCCGAGCAAACACGCGCCATACGGCGGCAAAGGTTGTTCACCGCATGGGTTCGTCGCTGCGATAGTTTCGCAGTAGGACAGGTTGTTGGCCTTGTTGATCCGGTCGATGAAGATGACGCCCGGTTCAGCGTAATCGTAGGTGGATTGCATAATCGCATCCCACAATTCACGCGCCTGAACAGTTTTGTAGGTCTGGCCGTTAAAGACCAAATCCCACGGTTTGTCGGCCTTCACCGCATCCATGAACGGATCAGTGATCAGAACGGACATGTTGAACATCCGCAAACGGGCAGCGTCGGATTTTGCAGTGATGAAATCCTCAACATCAGGGTGGTCGCAGCGCATCGTGGCCATCATCGCACCACGACGGGACCCCGCAGACATGATCGTCCGGCACATCGCATCCCAAACATCCATGAAGGACAGCGGGCCAGATGCGTCCGCTGCCACACCTTCGACCAACGCGCCTTTCGGACGAATCGTAGAAAAGTCGTAACCGATGCCACCGCCCTGCTGCATGGTAAGTGCAGCTTCTTTCAGCATGTCGAAAATACCGCCCATGCTGTCCGGCACCGTGCCCATGACAAAGCAGTTGAACAACGTCACAGAACGGGCAGTGCCCGCACCTGCAGTGATCCGGCCAGCTGGCAGGTACTTAAAGTCTTCTAGGGCTTCGTAAAATTTCGGCTCCCACGCCTTCGGATCCTTTTCGACGCTCGCAAGCGCACCGGCGATGCGGGACCATGAATCCTCGACCGTGTTATCAATCGGGGTGCCATCCGCCTGTTTAAAACGGTATTTCATGTCCCAAATTTGTTCGGCGATTGGGGCGGTAAAACGGGACATGGTCAGAACCTTTCGTGACAACGGCTGGCAAAGGGAGACATCCACACTAAGTGGATTCTCACAAGATGAAAACGGGTATTACGCTGCTCAGCGCCACAAGGGACGCTTTGTTATTGCGGCAGTCATACATCAAGATATGGTGTTCGCAATCTGAAAAATTACCAAATATGGTGAATTCTTTTCTTGAAGTCACCTATATCACGCACTACGACAGGGAACGCAATTGGGGACGGCACGTGAGTAAAACTGTTAACCTTATTAAGCTATCCGTCGGCACCGAAGATGTCGCAGGTCTGGCAGCATGGCAAGCTACGCGGCGGGCGCAATCGGATGATGGTTACCCACAGCACGTTACCCGTATGTGGCCAAAGCGCGAATCGGAAATCCTGAATGGCGGCTCGATTTACTGGGTCATCAAGGGTGTCATCCTCGCGCGGCAGGAAATTGTTCGCCTTGATGAATATAACTCTGCTGACGGTATCCGGCGGTGCGCGATTGTCTGTGACAATCCGCTGATCCGAGTGGCTGCAACCCCGCGTCGGGCGTTTCAGGGCTGGCGGTATCTCACACCGGAAGACGCCCCAATCGACCTGCCAGAAGGGCGCGACGACGAAGAACCGCTGCCCGCCGCCCTTAGCGAAGCGCTCGCCGCGATTGGTGTCCGCTAGGCCGCTTTTCTTTTGGTCTTAAATATCCCGGGGGTGTGGGGGCTGGCCCCCACCCTGCCCGCCGCCACACATTCAAATGTCGAGCAATGCCACCAGCCGTTTCAACGTCGCCCTTTGGTCATCGGACCAGTCACGCCGCGTGCCTCGGAACAGCGTCGCCTGAGACGCGTGAATGAGCCCGTCGTCGAGGATCTTCAGACCGTTCGCCCGCAACGTCTCGCCCGTGGATGTGATATCCGCAATCGCCTCAGCCGTTTCGTTCTTGACCACGCCTTCGGTCGCGCCTTGGCTATCAACGAGCCTGTAATCGGCCACGCCTTTTTCGCGCAGAAATTCACGGACAAGTCGGTGATACTTCGTCGCAATCCGCAAACGCATCCCGTGATTTTGACGAAATGCAGCCGCCGCCGCGTCCAAATCATCTAAAGTATCCACATCAACCCAGCCCTGCGGAACTGCGATAATCAAATCAGCACCACCAAAGCCCATCAACGCAAGTTCGGCCACTTGGCTATCCCAAAGCGCTAATTTCTCGCGGACCAGATCAGATCCGGTGACACCAAGGTGGATGTTGCCCGCAGCCAATTCACGCGGAATTTCACCTGCGGACAGCAAGACCAGTTCCACCCCGTCGATCCCGTCAACCGCGCCTGCATATTCACGATCTGACCCAGACTTGCGCAGCGTCACGCCGCGCGCGCCAAACCAGTCAAACGTCTTTTCCATCAGCCGCCCTTTAGACGGCACGCCCAGCTTCAACATTGGCGGACCTCCAGCAGTAGATCAGGACGGATGACGGCACCAACGGCAGGCACGGCACGCCCATCGCCTAACACTTGGGTCAGCGCATCGTAGCGCCCGCCTGTGGCCACCGGCCTGTTGTCTTTCACTCCGTAGAACCCGAAGACGAAGCCATCGTAATATTCCAGTGACGTGCGCCCATAGCTGCCTTCAAAGGCCAACGCATCAACATCAACGCCGCGCTCGGCCATCGCATCAAGGCGCGCTTCGTAGGTTTTCACAGCCGTATCAATCGCAGGCATGTCGACCGCGATATCGTACAGTGCAGACAGGATATGTGGGGCTGTTTCGCTCAGGTTCAGAAGGGATTCAATCACACTGATTTCTTCGTTCGAAATCGGTGCCGCCGCTGCATCAGCACGCAAGGCGTCGATCCGCTGCTGAACTTCGCCGCGCGACCGCACACCGACCTCGGGGCCTGCATCCGCAAACGGGTCACTGGCACTAAGCAGCGCAACGCGTTTGGCGGGAGCGGCAATACGTCCGCCGAACCGATCGAGTAAAGATTTGAATCGCTTAGGCCGCCAAATATGACGCATCAATGCCGCTTTACGCGCTTCTGTCGTTTGCAGCCCTGCGACTGCTGCTTTGAGCAAACCGATGTCGCCAGTCGCTGCCCGCACTGGCGCATCGGCAAGTGCCGTTTTCACCGTCGCAAACACCTCTGCATCGGCAGCGGCCGGATTTTGACCATCGAACACCTCGAACCCGACCTGCGTATATTCACGCGCACGGCGCGGGTCTTCGTCCTGTTTCCGGAATACGGGGCCTGCGTAGGTATAGCGCGCAGGGTCCGCGTGGCTTTGCATATGCATTTGCACGACAGGCACGGTGAAATCAGGCCGCAGCATCATTTCGCCCTGCACCGGATCGTTCGTCACATAGGCGCGACCACGGATGTCTTCGCCGTAAAGGTCCAGCAAAACATCAGCAGGTTGCAGGATCGCGGCCTCGACTGGTTCTGCCCCCGCAGCCTGAAACACCGCCGAAATACGGGCGGCCTCACCTTTGATCATGGCTGTGGTCACTTTGCTTGCCCCGCCAGAATTTCGCGGACTTTTGCGACCAGATCACCGCGGGCGACCTCGTACTGCGAAGGACGGTCTTTCCATTCTTCAAGCGTCGCGTTCTTCGCGATCTCAGCACCAAGGATCAGGTCCTTGATCTGCACGACACCGCTGTCGAATTCGTCGCCACCCGCAATCACCGCAATCGGCGACTGGCGTGCATCTGCGTATTTCAACTGGTTGCCGAAGTTCTTCGGGTTGCCAAGATACACCTCGGCCCGAATGCCATTGTTGCGCAATTCCGCAACCATCGCCTGATAATCGGCCATGCGGGTTTTATCCATGACAGTCACGACGACAGGGCCGACCGACGCCTTGGACAAACGCCCCTTCGCATCAAGTGCGGCGAGCAAGCGATCTACGCCGATAGAGACACCTGTTGCAGGGACTTCCTGCCCGGTAAAACGCTTCACGAGATCATCATAACGACCACCTCCAGAAACAGACCCAAAGTTGCGCGGGCGGCCTTTTTCATCGGTAACTTCGAACGTCAGTTCCGCCTCGTAGACAGGACCAGTGTAGTAGCCAAGGCCACGCACAACGCTTGGATCAATCTCGATCCGGTTTGCGCCGTAGCCTTGGGCGTCCAGCAGTTCAGCGATAGTTTCCAATTCATTGACACCATCAGCGCCGATCTTGGAGCCGATCACCAATTCGTTCAAACGCGCCACTGTGGCGGCACCTGTATCGCGTTTGGCGGACATGAAGCCCATCACAATCTCAGCTTGTTCTGCGCCAAGACCAGCACCTTTGGTAAAGTCGCCGCTTTCGTCCTTACGGCCTTCGCCAAGTAGGGCACGCACGCCGTCATCACCAAGTCGGTCAAGCTTATCAATCGCGCGCAGCACGATGCCGCGTTCGGCTTCTTTATCGTCGCCGGACAGGCCTGCAACTTCCATCACGCCATTCAAGACTTTGCGGTTATTGACCCGCACGATGTAGTCGCCGCGGTCGATGCCCACGGTTTCCAAAGTGTCAGACAGCATCGCACAAATCTCTGCATCAGCCGCCACGCTTGGCGCACCAACGGTATCCGCATCACATTGATAAAACTGGCGAAAACGGCCCGGTCCGGGCTTTTCGTTCCGCCATACTGGCCCCATTGCGTAACGCCGATAAGGCGACGGCAGGTCATTGCGGAATTGCGCGTAAACACGTGCCAACGGGGCGGTCATGTCATAACGCAGCGCGAGCCAATCGCCGTCTTCTTCCCACGCAAACACACCTTCGTTCGGGCGGTCCACGTCGGGTAGGAATTTGCCCAATGCTTCGACCGTTTCAACAGCAGATGTTTCCAGCGCATCAAACCCGTAATGATGGTAGACGCCAGCGATCTGATTAAGCATTTCAGTGCGCTTGGTCACCTCAGCGCCAAAATAGTCGCGGAACCCTTTTGGGGTTTGCGCCTTTGGCTTGGGTGCTTTTTTCATCTTGGCCATTTCGGGTCCTATGGGTTTTTCGCTTAATTGCGCCTGCCGTTTAACGCGGACTGCCAGTTGGGGCAATGCGCATTGGCTTTGCAGCGCTCTGCGGGCGTGATAGGCGACGAATATGACAGACGTGACACACCTAGAAGAACAGATCGCCCACCTCACGAAGACGGTCGAAGACCTGTCGGATATCGTGGCGCGTCAGGAAAACGAACTCGCCTTGGCGACTCGCCGTTTGGCGATGCTGATGGAACGCGAAGCAGGCCGCGAAATGGACGCTGGCAGTAGCGTACCATTGGCCGATCAACGCCCGCCGCACTGGTAAACCACGGAACCAATCTGCTGCTGCAAAGTTGTCCTGCTATTCCAAGCATGGAGACAACAGTGGCACATACAGACTGCGACACGTCCGATAGAATCGTCCAACCCATTGATGCGGTCAGTGCAATCGTTCTGACGGTTTTGACCGCAATTGTTGCAATCGGAATTTATGCATACACGACTGATATGTTCATTAATGATCAGCTCAATACAGGCGAAGACATGATCGTCGACCTGCCCGGTTTGGAATGATTAGGGTTAAGTAAAGCGCGATGGGCTGAGCGCCGCGACGATGTCCGCCCCAAGCTCTGACGGCTTACCTGCTATCGAATCCGACACCAATTTACTGGCAGCCGGTGCGGTTGCGAACCCGTAGCCACCCTGCCCTGCACACCAGATAAAACTGTCGTCTTGTGTCGACGGCCCCAATACCAATGCCCGATCCGGCGCAAAAGTCCGCAAACCGGCCCAAGATGCTAAAAGGCGTGTCACAGGTTCGGTCACCTGTTGGCTATAGCGGTCCAACCCTTCGGCCAGTACCATATCATCCGCCCATGCATCATGCGGTTCAGCCGGTTCTTCGTCCGCCGGTGATACGATCAATGCGCCTGCGTCCGGTTTCGCGTACCATGCTTCGTTTACGCCAAAAACCATCGGCCAGTCCGACACATCATGCCCGCCCGGCGCAGGTATGCGGGCCATGGATCGTTTGTATGGTTGGAATACCAACGGAGAAATGTCCGCCATTGCTGCAATCTGGTCCACCCACGCGCCAGCCGCGTTAATGATCACTTTGGCATCATACATCTCGCCCGCGTAAACCTGCCAGCCATGGTCCGTGCGCGATATACTTGTCACGGCAGCATTTGTGACGATGGTCCCGCGGTGCGCACGCAGATCGCGCGCGAAGTTCTGCGACAGCAAATCGGTATCAATATCCAATGCGCCCGCGTCATACGCAGCATGCGTCAGGACGTTTGTATCAAGAATCGGGATCATCCCTGCGGCATCTGTCACGGTGATCTCGGTCAAATGCATGTTTTGAACGTCGTCCGCGAACGCCGCCTCTTCGCCAGTCCGCCCCACAAGCATCAATCCGCGGGGCGACAGCACACCGCCATGAGCCGTCTTGTGGTACTTAGTGCTGGCCTTGTTCAGCGCCTTCACTGCCGCATTGCCGTAATTTTCTTCGAACAGCGCCGCCGACCGGCCAGAGGCATGATGGCCAACCGAATTCTCAGCTTCCAGAACCGTGACTTTTCCGTGGATGGCAAGCCGTGCCGCCACGGACAGGCCCGCGATCCCGCCGCCAATCACAAGAAAATCGATCATGCCTCTTCAAGCCGATCCGTGGCCGGTGCAGGGCTAACCGATAGCGCCGTGATCCGGTCGTACAGCGTTGCATACATCGCAAAGCCTTCAGCCGCCAATGATGGCCCCAATTGTTCTGTTGATCGCGCGGAAATGATTGGCGACGGGTTTGCAGCATGTTTTGCCGCCCAAGCCACGGCAAGGGTCGCGGGGTGCGTCCCCAGTTCAGCCGCAATGTCCGAAAGCGCCTTTGCGCATTCATGCATCCAATCCACGCTATACCGTTTTTTGTACATGGCGTCGTCGGTCAGACGCCCCGTTTCGCCAGCGGCATATTTGCCCGTCAGTAATCCGCCACCCAGCGGCGAATAAGGAACGATTTTGATCCCCTGATCAACGGACATCGGGAAAATTTCGACCTCGGACTGGCGTTTGACGAGTGAATACATCGGTTGGATAACGTCAATCTTGGTGCCCAGCGTCGCACAAATTGCCTGTGCTTTCATCACCTGCCAAGCTGCGTAATTCGACACGCCGATATGGCGGATTTTGCCCGACTGTTGAAGTTCGGCCATCGTCGCGAACGTTTCTTCCAGCGGCGTGTCATCATCGAACCGGTGGAGGTACAACAGATCGACCGCGTCCAACTGCAACTGACGTTGGCAGGTTGCGAAATGGTCGAGGATATTGGCGCGGCCAGCACCGCCCTTATACGCCACCTTGGTCGCAAGATAGATGTCGTCACGTTTTTCCGCGACCATCGGGCCAAGCAGCGTTTCAGACTGCCCGCCCGTGTAACCAACAGCCGTGTCAAAATGGTTGATGCCCGCGTCAAATGCCGCATCGAACATCGCGCGGGATGCCGTTGCATCAGCGTTCCCGCCAAACTGCATGGTTCCAAATGTCAGGCGGGAAAGCGGGGTGCCGTTGGCAGTATCAAGCTGGGTCATTTCGCAATCGTAGCGCGTCTTTGACCGTTATGACACCATATTTGACAGGATCATCGACAACGACGCCCCATCATCACGATCAAAACCGTAGGCTACGAAATCCTGATGGGCACCACGTGAAACCGACGACCAGATTTCCGCAAAATGGGTTTCGCGCGTGTTGATCACCTTCTTCGCGTTGCCGTTTTGGCGTAGTTCTGTCGGTGCGACGGTTTCTCCCCATGTCGCAACGTAGATGAGCGTCGCCTCGGCAACCGCAAAGTTTTCTTGCTGGGTCTGACTTTCGGCATATGCTGTCATCTTGCCGGACACGTAGTTTTTGTAGCGTGCAAAGGCCGAAGGGCTGATCGCAGCGGCCCCATTGGCCATATTCGTCAGCATTTCACGGCACAGCACACCATGGGCTGTATCGACCACGCGGTCAGGTCCAATATTGATCCGTTGCGGCATAAATCGGGTCGCAGCACTGATCATTGTCAGCGTTTCGTAAATGGCCACGGCACGCGGATCACCAGAACGCGTGCATAATGTTGCAAGCGACGGCGCAAGGCCAAGATTGCAAAAATGGGCGGCATCAATCCTGCGAAACAGGCTGGCCGAATGATCAAGGATGCCGACGTCATCCTTTTGGAAACTCAGGTCCCAATCGCTATCGCGGCGGGCGCCTGTGTTAAACTGATGGGTCGCCTTAATACTCACATATTGCGGCCATTGATCACTTGGGATCTGCAATACATGCATCAGCATCCGGTAGCTATACATGTACAAAAAGAAAAACCGCATCCGCGCTTTACTGTGCGCGACCAACGCATCACGCAAAATCCCGGACTGCGCCAATGCCGTTGGACTTGGGTCTGTGTGAATACGGCCCATGATCATTACCTCTTAAGCTACAATTTACGATTGCAACGCTAACGATCACACACGCAATGTCACGCAAAAAGGGCCCCCGCATTCCTGCAGAGGCCCCAAAATTATGTCGCGATGCAACTGTTTTACTGTGGAACGTCGCCCACAATGCCTTCAACGTAGAAGTTCATGCCCGCAAGACCATCGTCGCCGTAGTCGGACGCGACTTCGCCTTCAGCCAACCAAGCAGACCCGTCTTGCTTGTTGATCGGGCCTGTGAACGGGTGGTAGTCGCCTGCGCGCATTGCTTCGACCATGGCTTCCGCAGATGCTTTCACGTCCGCAGGAACTGCGTCAGTGATTTCACCGATACCAACCATGCCCGGTGCGATACCGTCCCATGTGCTGGTGCTTTCCCATGTGCCGTCCATGACCGCCTGTGTGCGGGCGATGTAGTATGGGGACCAGTTGTCAATGATGGATGATACGCGTGGGAACGGACCAAATTCGGCCATGTCGGACGCCTGCCCGAATGTCACAACGTTACCAGCGGCTTGTGCGGCGGCTTGTGGTGCTGTGGAATCGGTGTGCTGCAGAACAACATCAGCGCCTTGTTCGATCAGAACGGTGGCTGCTTCCGCTTCTTTCGCAGGGTCAAACCATGTGTAAGCCCACACGATTTTGAATTCGACGTCAGGGTTTACCTCTTTGGCGTGCAGGTAGGCAGAGTTAATGCCACGGATCACTTCTGGAATTGGGAAGGACGCGATGTAACCTACGATGTTGCTTTCAGTCATATGACCCGCAATGTGGCCTTGAACTGCGCGACCTTCATAGAAACGTGCAGAATAAACGGACACGTTGTCTGCCTGTTTGTAACCAGTTGCGTGCTCAAACTTCACGTCTGGGAATTTGGCAGCGACGTTGATGGTCGGATCCATGTAACCAAAGGATGTCGTGAAGATCAGGTCAGCGCCGTCCAGCGCCATCTGTGTCATCACGCGCTCTGCGTCCGGGCCTTCTGGAACGCTTTCCACGAAGACGGTTTCAACCGCATCGCCGAAGTGTTCTTCAACCGCCAAACGGCCAACGTTGTGTTCGTATGTCCAGCCGCCGTCGCCCACTGGGCCAACGTAGACAAAGCCGACTTTTGTTGGGTCTTCGGCATGGGCGGCTGTCGCCATCCCAAGGGCCAGCGTGGCCCCCGTCATAAGTGATTTGATCATTGTTTTTCCCCTGTTGGTGGTCTTGATCGTATGCCTCTATCGCGAGGCGTGAAAGATTCGGCCCAGTGATCCGGGTGCGCGTCCAGCACGCATAATAACCAGAACCACAATGGTTGCCAGATATGGCGACATTGAAAGATATTCGACCGGAATGGCCATGCCAGCGGCTTGCAGGTTCAGCTGCAAAACAGTCACCCCGCCGAACAAATAAGCACCCAGCAAAAGACGCCCCGGTTTCCAACTGGCAAAGACAACAATCGCCAATGCAATCCAGCCCGCACCAGCGGTCATCCCTTCGGTCCACTGCGGGACACGGACAAGGCTGAGGTACGCGCCGCCAAGACCAGCACAGGCCCCGCCGAACATGATCGCTAGCATCCGCACACGTTTGACCTTGTATCCCAAAGCATGGGCCGCATCATGGTTTTCACCCACCGCCCGCAGGATCAATCCCGAACGGCTAAAGGTGAGAAAAGCCCAGACCCCAAGCACGATCAGCAGGCCCACGTAGACCATCGGATCATGCTGAAACACGATCGGACCGATCACCGGAATGTCGCCCAACAGCGGAATATGCCAATCTGGAAAGCTAGGTGCTTTTATCCCGATATACCCCTGCCCCATCAGGGCACTCAGCCCCAAACCGAACAGCGTCAGCGCGAGGCCCGTCGCCACTTGGTTCGACAAAAGATACTGTGTCAGAAAGCCAAAGAGCATCGCCAAAATGGCGCCACCAATGGCAGCGCCAATAAACCCAAGCCATGGTGATCCAGTGTTCACGGCGACGATAAATCCACAGACCGCACCCGTGATCATCATACCTTCAACACCCAAGTTCAGCACACCGGAACGTTCGACAACAAGTTCCCCAATCGCTGCGAGCAAAATCGGGGTAGCAGCGACCATAAGCGAGGCCAGCAAAAGGATCGGGTTGATAGATGACAGATCCATTACGCTAATCCCCCGCGCAGAATATGCTGCAAAGCCGGGTTATTCATCAGCGCTATCCCAAACAAGTTGGCAACATATAGGCAGACGCGTAGCCCGCCAAGGTTCCCTGAGCTTTCGCCGCTAACTACATGAACCTTTCGCAGTCTTGCGATGAAGAACCCAACCACTAACGAATTTATCAAAACCGCGATAATCAATAATTGATAAACTCCGATCTGCCCCCCTAAACGAGCTGTCCCCACTTCATTCAAGACGACTAAGAAACCCGGCAAAATTAAGCATATGGTCACGCCGACCACACTCATCAGAAAAGTGTTCATTACGCGACCTCCCGTTTACCAAATCGGACGCGGTAATGTGTCAGCACATCCACGGCCAGCAGGAAGAACAACAGCATCCCTTGCAGCAATTGGATCGCCGCACCAGGTAGGCCCAACTGGCTTTGCGCGATTTCGCCACCGATATATGTCAACGCCATCAAACCACCCGCCAGCAGAATTCCCACTGGATGCAAACGGCCAAGGAACGCAACAATGATCGCGGTAAAACCGTAGCCCACGTTGAAATCGATGCTGATCTGGCCAGCAGGTCCCGCAACTTCAAACAATCCAGCCAATCCGGCAAGCCCGCCTGAAATTGCCATACAAATCAGAATCAAGCGGCTTGGGTTTACGCCGGAAAATGCAGCAGCGCGCGGGGCAAGCCCTGACAGTTTAACCTGAAACCCAAAGATATGGCGGGACAGCATGACATAGGCAAAAATCACAGCGATCAACGCTGCCACAACGCCCCAATGCATGCCTGACCCGCTGATCAATTCGAGGTTCGCTGCCGATGGATATTGCGCAAGGTTCCGCGATCCGGGGAAGCCCATCCCGTCAGGGTTGCGCAACGCGCCAAGCGCCATCGACGCCAGCAATTGCTCGGCCACATAGACCAACATCAGCGACACCAAAATCTCGTTTGTGCCAAATTTAACCCGCAAGATGCCCGGGATCATCGCCCACAGCATCCCGCCCAATGCCCCCGCGATCACCATCGCAGGGAAGATCAAGATGCTTTCGGCTGGATACATGGCCAGCCCAACCGCAGCGCCGCAAATCGCGCCGACGATATACTGGCCCTCTGCCCCGATATTCCACACACCGGCCCGAAACCCGAACGACAACCCAATGGCGATCAGCACCAATGGCGCGCCTTTCACCAGCAATTGCGGGCGGTAATACCAAGCGAATTCAGAGAATAACGGATCAAAGAAGATCACACGGATCGTTTCAATCGGATCATTGCCAAGGACCGCAAACAATGCGCCCCCTACAATCATAGTCAAAACAACGGCCAAAACGGGTGTGGCAAACGTCCATCCCCGCGACGGTTGCGGTCGCTTTTCAAGCATGATCATGGCCGCGCCCCCAGTTTCATCCGTTCCAAATAAATCACTGCGTTACGCGTCAACATGCGCCACCTCCATGTCGTGCGCTCCACCGAGCATCAAACCGATTTCTTCAACCGTTAGCCCGTTCGCAGGACGCGGTTCAGACAACCGCCCTTCGTTCAATGCCGCGAAATGATCGGATATTTCCATCAGCTCGTCCAAGTCTTGCGAAATCACAACAACTGCAGCGCCGTTCGCCGCCATATCCAGCAACGCCTGCCGGATCGCGGCTGCAGCGGCGGCATCGACACCCCAAGTCGGCTGGTTCACAACCAACACGTCAGGGGCCTGCAAAATCTCGCGCCCAATGACAAATTTCTGTAAATTCCCGCCGGACAATGACCCTGCCGTATTCACGGCGTCAGGTGTCCGCACATCAAAATCACCGATGACCTTTTCCGCAAAAGCACGTGCCCTGCCCCATCTTAAAAACCCGCGTGCCGTTAAGTCTTGGCGCACAGCGCCTGTCAGAACAGCGTTTTCAATCAAAGACATATCGCCGGCCGCCGCATGACCGTTGCGTTCTTCAGGGGCAACGGACAGCCCGCGCTTACGCCGTGCATTTGGCCCAAGTTTACCAATCGGCGCATCATCCAACATCACCATGCCGGCAGCAGTGCGCATTTCCCCGGACAGCGCCGCGATGAGTTCATCTTGACCGTTGCCAGCTACACCGCCGATCCCCATCACCTCGCCTGCACGTACGCGCAGATTGATGTCGCGCAGTGGCGTCCCGAATTGATGCGGTGCCGGTGCGGACAATCCGTTCAGCACTAGAATACCACGCCCAACAGCGCGATCAGCCTTTGTTGGGACCTTCAGTTTCGCACCCACCATCAGTTCAGCCATGTCGCGTGCCGATGTGTCACGCGGAATGCAATCACCCACAACTGCGCCCAAACGCAGCACGGTAGCGCGATCACACAGGGCGCGGATTTCTTCCAGCTTATGCGAGATATAAAGGATCGCAGTGCCTTCCGCCGACAGCTTGCGCAGCGTTTCAAACAAGATATCAACCTCTTGCGGGGTCAGCACCGACGTCGGTTCATCCATGATCAACAGCTTCGGATCCTGCAAAAGACAGCGAATGATCTCAACGCGTTGGCGTTCACCTGCAGACAATTCGCCCACAATCCGACTTGGATCGAGCGGCAGGCCGTATTTCTCAGATACTTCGCGGACACGCGCCGCGATTTCACGTTGTGGTGGCGGGTTTTCCATGCCCAGCGCGATGTTTTCAGCCACGTTCATCGCGTCAAACAGTGAAAAATGCTGAAATACCATCGCGACACCCGAAGCACGCGCCGCACGCGGTTCCGCAGGCGTAAAGGCAGCCCCGTTCAGCGTCATCGTGCCCGTGTCAGGTTTCACCAAGCCATAAATCGTTTTCACGAGCGTCGATTTACCCGCACCGTTTTCGCCCAACAGTGCATGGATTTCGCCACGCTCAATATCAAAAGATACGTCACTGTTCGCAACGACACCGGGATAGGCCTTTGTTAGGCCCTTCAGCGATAGCAAAATGTCACTCATCCGGTGCGCTCCTCTTTCACGCGGTGTTCGGTCAACATCGCAGTTGCGACGCCAAGTGCAATCGCTTGGGGGTGTTTTCCAAGGCTTGGATCGCCGATAGGGCACGCAATACGTGCAACCTGTTCAACTCCATGCCCCATGCCGTGCAGGCGCTTGCGAAACCGCGCCCATTTCGTGTCGGATCCGATCAAGCCGACGCTTCCAAAATCACGCCGCAGAAGCGCGTCGCATAGGGCCAGATCAATGTCGTGCGAATAGGTCAGGATCAGATGATCCGCATCTGCAGGCGCCAAACCTACAACCCGTAGCGGATCAGCGGCCACCAAGGGCGACACCGCACGTGGCAGATCGTCAGGCATCCGGTCTGCAGTTGTATCTACAACAGTGATTGCACGATCCTGAAACGGGGCCATGACTTGCGCAATCGCACGACCCACATGACCACCACCCCAAATCCAAAGCGGAGGCGCTGTCAGCTTAGCGTCGACGGCTCCGCGATCAAAATGTAGCGTCACGGTTCCCCCGCAACATTGCCCTAGATCAGGCCCCAACGGCATTACCCGATGCATATGTTGCGCATCACCCGCCAACATCTCGCGCGCAATCGCGGCCGCTTCATATTCAAGTGCCCCGCCACCAATCGTGCCGTCCTGACCCTGCGCATCGACACGCATAATCGTGCCCACATCGCGTGGTGCGGACCCTTGGACCCGTACAACACTGACGGTGATTTGGTCGCGATCAGCCATTGCGCACACGGTTCACGGCGGCCAAGACGGTTTCTGCCGTCGCAGGCGCATCCAATGCCGGATAGGCATCACCACAGGCAGACACAGCGTTGGACAGCGCCAAGAACGCAGAAATCCCTAACATAAATGGCGGTTCACCCACGGCTTTTGACCGATACACGGTTTGCGCAGGGTTTGGTTGGTCCCAAAGTGCGACGTTGAAAATATCAGGGCGATCCGAACAGGCGGGAATTTTATAGGTCGCAGGCGCATGGGTGCGCAGCCGGCCTTTCCCGTCCCAGACAAGCTCTTCCGTCGTCAGCCACCCGGCCCCTTGCACATAACCGCCTTCCACCTGTCCAATGTCCAAATCAGGGTTTAGCGACGCGCCCGCATCATGCAGCACATCGGCCCGCAGAATCCGGTTTTCGCCTGTCAGCGTGTCGATGACGACCTCGGTCACGGCACAGCCATGCGCAAAGTAAAAGAACGGCCGCCCTTGGCCCTTGATCCGGTCCCATTCCAGCTCCGGCGTTTTGTAATACCCCGTCGCCGAAAGGCTGACACGGTTAGTATAAGCCAGCGTCGCAGCCTCTGCGAAGGTCATGACCACATCGCCCGCACGCACCTGACCGTCTGCAAACACCACATCTGCGACCTCAACCCCATGCACCCCAGCCACACAGTCAGCAATCCGGTCACGGATCGTATCGCAGGCAATCTGCACAGCCATCCCGTTCAGATCGGTCCCAGATGACGCGGCAGTCGCGGATGTATTCGGAACCTTCCCCGTATCCGTCGCCGTGATTTTCACTACATCCACATCGACGCCAAAGCGGGACGCGGCAACTTGGGCCACTTTTTGAAAAAGCCCCTGCCCCATCTCGGTGCCACCATGGTTCATCCGGATCGACCCGTCTTGATACACATGCACCAGCGCACCGGCTTGGTTCAAATGGGTCAACGTAAACGAAATCCCGAATTTCACCGGTGAAAAAGCAATGCCACGCTTCAAAACACTGTTCTCGGCATTGAACTGGTCAATCGCGGCACGCCGCGCCGCATAGTCCGCGCTTTCCAACAATGCGTCCGTCATCCCATGCAGAATGAAATCCTTCACCTCCATGCCGTAGGGCGTAGTCTGCAAGACAGGTTTCGGGGAATGCGCGCCACCAAATGGCACGCCGCGCCCCTTCTTTTGGTCCGAAATACCTTCGGGGCTGTTGGTGGCAGGCAGCCCCCCAGGTGCCGCAGGCACATCTCGCTTCATCTCGGTATAGTAATTTCGTTGGCGCACGATCACAGGATCAAGGTCCAGTGTATCGGCGATATGATCCATCACCCGTTCAATCCCCAAGACACCCTGCGGGCCACCGAATCCGCGATAGGCCGTCGCAGATTGGGTATTAGTTTTATAGCGGTGCGACGTGATCCGTGCGGCAGGCAGGTGGTAAGCATTATCAGCATGCAACATCGCGCGATCCGCCACCGGGATCGACAGATCAAGCGCCCAGCCACACCGCGTGGCCTGCGTAAAATCAACGCCCGTTAACCGTCCGTCAGCATCAAATCCCGCATCGTAATCAATCCGAAAGTCATGCCGTTTACCGGTGATCATCATGTCGTCGTCGCGGTCATACCGCATCTTGCAGTGCTTGCCCGTCAGCCGCGCCGCGACAGCACAGCCCACAGCTAACGCGTTGCCCTGACTTTCCTTGCCGCCAAAACCACCGCCCATGCGGCGTACTTCGCACCGAACATCATGCATAGAAACGCCCAGCGCTTCAGCGACCTTATGCTGGATTTCAGTCGGGTGCTGCGTGGAAGAATGCACAACCATCTCGCCATCATCTTGCGGCAAAGCAAGTGCGGCTTGGCCTTCAAGATAGAAATGTTCCTGCCCACCCATGTCGATGGTGCCTTGCACGCGGTGGGTCGCCGCGGTCAGAGCAGCATCAACATCGCCTTTGCGCCAGATACGCGGCCCATCCTCGAAACGGCTGTCGGCGGCCTGCGCGTCTTCAATCGTCAAAATCGGTGTGCCCGCGTCGATCGCCACATCACCAAGACGCGCCGCTTTGCGTGCCAAAAGGTGCGATTTCGCCACGACCATAAATATGGGCTGACCAAGATAATGCACCTGCCCCGTCGCCAGTAGCGGTTCGTCATGTGCCGATGGGGACACATCGTTCGCAAAAGGCAGGTCATCGGCAGTGAGGACAGCCACGACACCTTCTGCCGCGCGCACCTTGTCTAAATTCAGATCGGTGATTGTCCCGCACGCCACACCAGACATGCCAAACGCCAGATGCAGCGTCCCTGTAGGTGTAGGAATATCGTCGATGTAACGGGCCGCCCCGGTCACATGCAGTTTGGCCGCGTCATGGGGCAGTGATTTTGTAACGCTCATGGCTGGACCTCCAAAACATTGGTGGCGGCACCAGTAGTCTCTGCAAAGTAGCGGCGCAGCATGTTTTGCGCAGCGGTCAGGCGATAGTCGGCAGAGGCACGCATGTCCGTCATCGGGGTATAGTCTTCTCCGAATTTTGCGGCAGCGGCTTCCACGGTACTCGCGTTCCATGGCTGGTTCACCAACGCCGTTTCAACCATCGCGGCCCGTTTCGGGGTGCCCGCCATGCCCCCAAAGGCGATCCGCGCTGATGCGACTACGCCATCTTTGACAACGATGTTGAACGCACCACACACCGCAGAGATATCCTGATCAAACCGTTTCGACAGCTTGTAGCAGCGCAACGCGTCTTCGCCCAACGGCAGGGTCACACCTGTGACAAGTTCGCCCGCCGCGCGATCTTGCTTCCCATAGTCGATAAAGAAGTCCTCAATCGGCAGATCACGGGTCACGTCCCGCAGTTGCAGGTGAAGCGTTGCACCCAGTGCGATCAACGCATGTGGGTTATCGCCAATCGGAGACCCGTTCGCGATGTTGCCCCCAATCGTCGCCGCATTACGCACCTGCACCGATCCGTAGCGACGGATCATTTCAGCGTAAGACGGGTAATCATCTCGGATCGTTTCCAAAACTTCCGTCATCGTGACGCCCGCACCAAAAGTCACGCGATCGGCGTGGCGTGTGATCTGGCGCAGTTCCGGACAACGCCCGATAAACCCGACCTGATCCAGTTCGCGCAGCTGCTTTGTCACCCACAACCCCACGTCCGTGGCACCAGCGACCAGCGTCGCATCTGGGTTATCAGCGTACCATGCCGCGAAATCGGTCAGGCTGATGTCGGGCGCTTTCGCCGTGGTACCAGCCGTGTCTTTGACCCAAACTGGAACAGGCTGCTCGGCTGCCGCTTTCGCCGCGCGAATGATCGGAGCGTAGCCCGTACAACGACACAAATTACCCGCGAGCTGATCATCATGATCCGCGCGACCATTGCGATGGGCAGTTGCCATGCTCATCACAAAGCCGGGTGTACAGAACCCGCATTGCGATCCGTGGTGGTCTACCATTGCCTGTTGAACAGGATGCAATTCACCATCGGGGCTCGCCAACCCTTCCACCGTGCGGACCGCTTTGCCGTCCAACTGCGGCATGAAAAGGATACAAGCGTTGAGCGCCCGTGCGCCATCCGCGTCCGTGACCATAACAGTGCAAGCGCCACAGTCGCCTTCATTGCAGCCCTCTTTGGTGCCACAAAGACCTTGGTCCTCGCGCAACCAATCAAGCAGTGTGACCGTCGGCGCGGCCTCAACGCTGATCGCTTCTCCGTTCAGAGAAAACGCAACTTTCATGATGTAAAACCTGCCGCCTTACCAAAGTCATCGTAGGATCTGGCACAGCGTCGATGCGGCGTAGACGCGTCTGCCCCCTTGGGTTGGACCGATCAAAGCCCGCCTATCGACGTTTGGCAAGGATAAACGCGGGGCTGACCACAGGTTAAATGCGAATTTCGCGAGCAAATGCCCAAAAATCAATCAGACTATGGACATTTAGTTATCGATTTGGCCCTCCCACACGGTTCGCTGCCAAGCAAGCCAACCCTGCGCTTCCAGCAAAGGTGCAGGTTCAAGGTGACAGGTCCGCACCCGTCCTTTCTTGATCGACCGAACAAGACCCGTACGTTCCAGCACACCCAAATGGCGCATAAAAGTCGGCAAGGCCATATCATGTGGTGCTGCAAGATCGCTGACGGTTGCGGGCCCACGCACAAGCCGTTCCAGAACAGCCCGACGTGTCGGGTCGGCCAATGCCGCGAAGAATTCATTCAGATGTGAGCCCATGCATCGGTTATTTCCCGCCGCGAACGCGTGGTCAATTGCGTTTCACACCTTCCCCCTGCCGACCACGCGGCATAGGATCAGTTCATGTCTGATCCCCGCTTTATCCACCTTCGCCTGCATACGGAATATTCCCTTCTCGAAGGGGCCGTTCCGGTTAAGAAACTGATCGGTCTCGCCGCTGGCATGGATATGCCGGCAGTCGCGGTCACCGATTCGAACAATATGTTCGCGGCCTTGGAGTTTTCCGAATACGCGTCGAAAGCAGGCATTCAGCCGATCGTCGGCTGTCAGGTCGATATTCGCTACACAAAACCCGATCCCGGCAAAAAACCGGAAGCCCCAGCGCCCATCGTCCTACTGGCCAAATCCGAAGCGGGTTACATGAACCTGATGAAGATCAATTCATGCGCCTACCTTGATCAAGGCAACGAAGTCCCGCAGGTCGATGTGCAGGAATTGGCGGAATTCAGTGACGGTTTGATCTGTCTGACCGGCGGCCCTGACGGGCCGTTCGGGCGGCTTTTGCGGCAAGGGCAACGGCCTAAGGCCGAATTGCTGATGGACCAGTTTCAGGACATCTACGGCGATAACCTTTATGTCGAACTGCAACGACATCCCGGCGAAAACGGGCTGACTGACGCGGAAAAGCAATCGGAGCGCGGGCATGTGGAAATGGCCTATGCCAAAGGCATTCCGCTGGTTGCCACCAACGACGTCTATTTCCCGAAATCCGAACTGTACGAAGCGCACGACGCGCTGATCTGTATCTCGGAAGGCGCCTATGTCGATCAACAAGAAGACCGTCGCAGGCTGACCCCGCAGCATTACATGAAAACACCGCAGGAAATGGTCACGCTGTTTGCGGACCTTCCTGAGGCGATTGAGAACACTATCGAGATCGCCAAACGCTGCGCCTTCAAAACGTACAAACGTGACCCGATCCTGCCTAAATTTGCCGATGACGAGGTCGCCGAATTGCGTCGGCAGGCAGAAGAAGGCCTGAAAGCCCGTCTCGCCGTGATCCCGCATGCCGCAGAGGTCAAAGAATACGAAGACCGGCTCGAATTCGAACTCGGCATTATTGAGGGCATGGGGTTCCCCGGCTACTTCTTGATCGTTGCCGACTTCATCAAATGGGCCAAGGATCAAGGTATCCCTGTCGGTCCGGGCCGTGGGTCCGGTGCGGGGTCGCTCGTGGCCTACGCGCTGCTGATCACCGACCTTGACCCGCTACGCTATTCGCTACTGTTCGAACGGTTCTTGAACCCCGAACGGGTTTCCATGCCCGATTTCGATATCGACTTTTGCATGGACCGCCGCGAAGAAGTCATCCGTTTCGTGCAAGACAAATACGGACGCGATAAGGTGGGACAGATCATAACCTTTGGTGCGCTTTTGTCCAAGGCCGCCGTGCGTGACGTCGGTCGTGTTCTGCAGATGCCGTACGGTCAGGTGGATCGCCTTTCGAAAATGATCCCCGTCGAGGGCGTCAAACCCGTATCGATTGAAAAGGCGCTCGCCGATGAACCGCGTCTGCGTGAAGAGGCGAACAACGAAGAAGTTGTCGACCGCCTGCTGACCTACGCGCAGCAGGTCGAAGGATTGCTGCGGAACGCATCCACCCACGCGGCGGGTGTCGTGATCGGCGATAGACCGCTCGATGAACTCGTCCCGCTGTATCAAGATCCACGATCCGACATGCCTGCGACCCAGTTCAACATGAAATGGGTGGAACAAGCGGGGCTGGTAAAATTCGACTTCTTGGGCCTGAAAACCCTGACCGTCATTCAGAACGCCGTGAATTTGGTCGTAAAATCAGGCCGTCCGCTGCATGTGAATGCCGCAGGCGATGAATTATTCCAGCCCCCCGAAGGACTGGTCAACGACATCGGGACAATCCCGCTGGACGACGAAAAATCCTACTCGCTTTATTCTTCTGCCAAAACCGTCGCGGTGTTTCAGGTGGAATCCAGCGGCATGATGGATGCGCTCAAGCGGATGAAACCCAACTGTATCGAAGATATTGTTGCTCTCGTGGCGCTTTATCGTCCGGGCCCGATGGAAAACATTCCGGTTTATTGCGAGGTCAAAAACGGCCAACGCGAAATCGAATCCGTGCACGAATCCATCGACTATCTGCTGGCCGAAACCCAAGGCATCATCGTTTATCAGGAACAGGTGATGCAGATCGCGCAGGTCATGGCGGGCTATTCGCTTGGCGGCGCTGACCTGTTGCGCCGTGCGATGGGTAAGAAAATCGCCGAAGAAATGGCCAAGGAACGTCCCAAGTTCGAAAAAGGGGCGATGGAAAACGGCGTCGACAAAAAGAAAGCCTCAGAGGTTTTCGATTTGCTCGAGAAATTCGCGAACTACGGCTTCAACAAATCGCACGCGGCGGCCTATGCGGTGGTCAGCTACCAAACGGCGTGGCTGAAAGCGAACCATCCGGTCGAATTCATGGCAGGCGTCATGAACTGCGATATTCACCTGACCGACAAGCTGGCGGTGTATTTCCAAGAGGTCAAAAAAGGCCTGTCGATCGACTACATCCCGCCTTGCGTGAACCGGTCAGAGGCGACGTTCGACGTGCGTGATCAGAAACTGGTCTACGGGCTGGGCGCGTTGAAGAACGTCGGTGTGGAAGCGATGAAACTGATTGTTGACGGGCGCGACGGGCGTGAATTTGTGAATCTGTTCGACTTTGCGCGTCGTGTTGATCTGAAACGCGTCGGAAAACGCCCGCTTGAAATGCTTGCCCGTGCTGGTGCGTTTGACGTGCTCGACGGGAACCGGCAACGGGTGTTCCGGTCGCTCGATCCGCTTGTGGCCTATTCCGCTGCGATCCACGAGCAAAAGACGTCGAACCAAGTGTCCTTGTTCGGCGAAGCAGGCGACGACCTGCCCGAACCCCGCATCGCAAGCGGCGACGATTGGTTGCCCGCAGAACGGTTGGCCGAAGAATTCAAGGCCATCGGTTTCTACCTGTCGGGTCATCCGCTTGATGACTACATGGCCGCGCTGAAACGCAAAGGCGTGCTGACCTTGGACGAGGTCACAGCCAAGGCCGAACGCGGTGCGTGTATCGTCAAGATGGCGGGCACCGTGTCGGGTCGACAAGAACGCAAATCGGCACGCGGCAACCGCTTTGCTTTTGCGCAATTGTCCGATCCGACAGGCCAATACGAGATTACGATCTTCTCGGACACGCTGGAAACTGCCCGCGAACACCTCGAGACAGGGTCGCAGGTCGTCATTCAGGCAGAGGCGACAATGGAATCCGATCAGCTGAAATTGCTCGGCCGGTCCGTCGCCCCCATCGATAACGCGGTGGCGGATGCGGGTAGCAGCGGGTTGCGGGTTTTTCTTGATGCGCCAGACGCCATTCCATCGGTTGCAACGATCTTGGAAAACGCCAGCCGTGACGGTGTGAAAGGCGGACGCGGACCGGTCTATTTCTGCCTGATGGGCGCGGATTTGCCGGGTGAAGTCGAGATCGATCTTGGGCAAAATTTCCCAGTGAACCCGCAAATCAAGGGTGCGCTGCGGTCACTGAACGGGGTGATCGAAGTCGAAGAAGTGTGACGGCACGTTTTTGCCTTATCCAAACAGCTAGATAGACAGGTGCCCGCTAAATCGCGTAAAGACGGCGCTGGGACAAATGGGGATTTTGGGCATGCACCTGCGATTTGCAGCAATTCTAGGCACTTGTGCGTTTGTAGCGGGCTGTTCAGGCGTACCGGCAAGCAACCCTTCCCCAGCAGAACCTAGCATCGAAAGCCTCAGCGACGTTGCGCTTCCCGAAGGGACGTCACAAGAAGACGCGGTCGCCGCGGCACTAGCGCTGGCCGCAACGCCAGCAGAGACGCAAGGCGGCGGTTTCCTATCGGGGCTCTTCAGCGGCAGTGGTGGAAGTACAAATCGCGCTCCTGCGCCGCGCACTGGTCCTGATGCGCAAATCATCCCGTTCGGCGAAAGCGTGGCTTACGGCGAAATTGCGACGGTGTGTGATGCACCCCGTGGCGGTCTAGGAACCGAAGTCGCCAACATCAGCGGCTACAAAATCTACGATTCCGGCGCAAATGGCACATCTATGCGGGCGCATTACATCACGGGATTTGATGACGGATGCGCGCGCCAGTTTTCAGCAGCGCTAAGCCTCACCGGCGATGTGGGGACACATGAAGTGGTGCGTTATCTACCCACGAACCGGAACGTACCTTACAGCGCAACAGACAATGCATACGAAGCGATCAAAGCATCTGTTTGTCGTGTGAGCCACGGCACGCCGTGTGGCGCACGCATAGATTCACTTGCCGCCGACACAACCTTTGTAACAGCCTATGAAAAGTTCGGCGCGCATCCCCGTTGGGTCGAAATCCTGTTGCACGACGGTGAAGTCAAAGCGATCGATTTCAAAGAACGCTAATCGACCCGCGATCAGAGAAATTACACCACCGACTTGTCCGCAGGCATGCCTATGCTGATAGTGACCTTTGATTGACCCCAAAGGAATTTGACATGCGCGCTCTTATTATCTCTGCACTGATCGCCACTTTCCCCGGTTTTGCATTCGCGGATGGACATGCCGATGCGTTGGCAAGGTTGGAAGCTGGCACAGAAAAGATGACCAACAACCTGTTGGATTTCTATGTGTCACGGGTCCCGTCATTGGAAGACGTGCGTCCCGATATGTCGTGGGACGCTGAATTTCGGGACGCAGGGCAGTGTATCTTGGACGGCCTCGACACCGATGGTGGCCCAACAGCAGTTGCGGATTATCTGGCGGCCCTAGAAGAATTTGCTGACGCCGAAATCGTCAATTTCACCGACATGACCACCCAAATGCCTGCTGCGCTTTCCAGCAACGTGGTGTTGGGCCTGTCCAATTCCTGCGGCATGATCCGGGTCGGGACCGAACGCATGGCGGCGAGTGGGTTAAACGACGCATTTGCCCAAGATGGCGTGATGCAAAAGGTGCTCGCCCCCGCAGAGTAGCACCTGTGTGCACCTGCGGGAGCCTCCGGCGGGGATTTGGAAGGACCCAAAGAAGCCAGATGGCGTGGCCAGCTTTAACCATCCACCCGGATTTTAGCGTTTTTTGGGTCATAGGGACTGTCTTCGACAATTGTTGCGTCCCAAAGTTCATTGAGCATCCGCACCTTCAGCGTTGTCCCGACCTCTGCCAGTTCAGGGCGGACGTAGCCAAGGCCGATGGACTTTTCGAAAGCGATTGAGTAACCGCCCGACGTCAAACGCCCGACGCGCGTGCCGTCTTGTGCATATAGCGCCTCGCGTCCCCATGGATCCGCGTCATCCGGTCCGTCGATCAGCAGTGTCACACATTTGGACCGAATGCCTTTTTCGACCATGGCATCTTTGCCATAAAAGTCTTTGTTCAGATCAATGAAACGCGGCAAATCCGCCTCTGCGGGTGTCGCGTCGCGGCCCAGTTCGTTGCCAAACGCGCGGTACGATTTTTCCTGACGCAACCAGTTTTGCGCCCGTGCCCCGACTAACTTCATCCCGTGTTTTTCACCTGCTTTTTCGAGCAG
Source organism: Loktanella sp. F6476L (assembly GCF_023015725.1). Classification (NCBI taxonomy): domain Bacteria; kingdom Pseudomonadati; phylum Pseudomonadota; class Alphaproteobacteria; order Rhodobacterales; family Roseobacteraceae; genus Loktanella; species Loktanella sp. F6476L. The sequence goes on from NZ_JALKAR010000002.1 coordinate 390,618, forward strand.
ATCGAACAGGTAGTTCTGCATTTCGATCGGGTGGTGCAATTCCCAACCGAGTTCACCCGTATAAGCCACGCGGATCGCGTTCACCGGGCACATACCCAATTCGATTTTTTTGGATGACAGCCATGGAAAACGTTTGTTGGACAGTGCCGTTTCCGGCTCTGCGTCATTGATCACGTCTAGCAGAACGTCGCGCGATTTTGGCCCTGCGATGGCAAAGACCCCGTATTTTGTTGTTACGTCCTCTTCATTGATACGTCCGAATTCCGGCTCTTTCTCCATGATCGCCTTGTAGAGATAATCTTGGTCGTAAGCGTGCCAAGCCCCAGCGGAGACGAGATAAAAATCATCCTCCGCAATCCGCACTATGGTGTATTCTGTCCGCGTGGTGCCGTGCGATGTCAGCGCATATGTCAGGTTGATCCGGCCGACTTTCGGCAGTTTGTTAGTGGTAAACCAATCTAGGAACGCTGCCGCCCCCGGCCCGGAAATCCGGTGTTTGGTAAAGGCTGTCGCGTCGATCAGACCGACGCCCTCGCGAATCGCTTTCGCCTCTTCCACCGCGTATTGCCACCAATCGCCACGCCGGAAAGACCGCGCATCATGGTCGTTGAATCCCATCGGCGCGAAGTAGTTTGGCCGTTCCCATCCATTCACGAACCCGAATTGCGCACCGCGAGCGGCTTGGCGGTCATAAGCGGGTGATGTGCGCAGCGGGCGGCAAGCAGGCCGTTCTTCATCAGGATGGTGCAGGATGTAGACGTGGTCGTAGCATTCTTCGTTCTTGCGCGCCGCGAATTCCGTCGTCATCCAGTCGCCGTAGCGTTTGGGATCGAGTGACGCCATATCGATCTCGGCATCGCCGTCGACCATCATTTGGGCGAGGTAATAGCCAGTACCGCCGGCTGCCGTGATGCCAAAAGAAAACCCTTCGGCGAGCCACATGTTGTGCAAACCGGGGGCCGGTCCGACCAGCGGATTACCGTCTGGCGTGTAGCAAATCGGGCCGTTGAAATCGTCCTTCAGACCGCTTTCTTCGCAGGACGGAATGCGGTGGATCATCGCCATGTACTGGTCTTCGATGCGCTCCAGATCGAGCGGGAACAGGTCAGCACGAAACGTATCGGGCACGCCGTATTCAAACACGGCAGGCGCGTTTTTCTCGTAGACGCCCAAAATCCAACCGCCGCGTTCTTCGCGCACATAGGATTGCGCGTCAGCGTCACGGATCACGGGGTGTTCGACGTTACCTTCGGCGCGGAACTTCACCAGATCGGGATCTTGGTCCATCACGATGAATTGGTGCTCGACGGGAATTGCCGGAATCTTGATGCCGAGTTTCTTGGCCGTCGTTTGCGCATGGTTGCCCGAAGCCGTCACAACGTGTTCTGCTGTGATAACGATCTGTTCGTCAGACGGGATCAGGTTACCGCCTTTTTCGACCATCTTTGTACAGGTGACTTCCCACGCGTCGCCGTTCCAATGGAACGCATCGGCCTGCCATTTGCGTTCGATCGCAACGCCACGTTGGCGGGCACCCTTGGCCATCGCCTGGGTCACGTCGGCTGGATTAATGTAGCCGTCGGTGTTGTGATATAGTGCGCCTTTGAGGTCATCGGTCTTGATAAGTGGCCATTTCGCCTTGATCTGATCGGGTGTCATCCATTCGTATGGCACATCGCAAGTTTCAGCGGTGGACGCATAGAGCATGTATTCGTCCATGCGTTCCTGCGTTTGGGCCATACGCAGGTTACCGACGACTGCAAAACCGGCATTCAGCCCTGTCTCGGCCTCTAGTTCTTTATAAAAGTCGACGGAATATTTGTGAATGTGTGTGGTCGCGTAAGACATGTTAAACAACGGCAGCAAACCCGCCGCATGCCATGTTGAACCGGACGTCAGTTCATCCCGCTCTAACAACATCACGTCATCCCAACCTGCTTTCGCAAGGTGATAGGCAATTGATGTGCCGACTGCACCGCCCCCAACAACCAAGGCTTTGACAGTAATTTTCATGGCGATGCTCCGCAGAATGTACTTTCGCCCAATGTGTCGCAATCGACGCAGGCAAGACAGAACCATCCGACCTTGAAAGTGCTAAAACCGACGTGGTGACAAATTCTTAAAGGTTGTGGCGCTATCGTGGCCACTATGCAGAAATGACACTGGAACGATTTGGTTAAAATTGCAGACTCAACAGACGCCGTCGAAAAGACTATATTAACCTCACTACACGTAAGATGTGGGAAATGAGGAGTAGTTTCATGACACGCTTGCTAACCATGCTGGCGTTAGTCTCAGTCAGTTTGCTGAGCGCTTGCGCTGCGACGCCTGATAGCTATGTGGCTGGTCGGGCCGACAACGATTTGTTGCGCTTTTCCGCCGCTAATTATGCGATTCCATCGGGTCCTGCCCGTTAAGATTCGATCGCTTATGGCTATCTGACGCTGATACACGACCGCGTGCCCGCTTGATGGACACGCGCCCCATTCGCGATTCAGCTCTTTCTTATTCCCGCTCAGTTGGCGCCACACACGAAGTTTTCGTGACTCAAACCCAGCGTCAGGTTAACGTTTGGCCAACAACAAAAATCAAAGCAGGCAGCCCCTAGTGGAACAGGCACAAACATGGCGTGCCCGACGCACCGAATTTATGCATCGCTACCATGCGCGGCGGTCCGCCCGCGCACGTCCGGCGACCGGTTTCGTGTCACAACCGGAACCCAAGACGATTGGCCACTTTGCCCGCGGTCGTCAGCTGATCAGCGGCAATTTTCTGTTTGCCGGATCGTTCGTCCAAGCACCTAACGCGTTGATCTGGGACATTGGCATCGACAACATGCGCGTCGCCGAAGAAATTCAGGGCTGCGCATGGCTTGATGATCTGGCCGCCGTCGGCGACATGCGTGCCCGCGAGCGGGCGCAAGCATGGGTGTCGGAATGGATCGTCCGGTTCGGAAATGGCACCGGCCCGGGTTGGACGCCAGATTTGACAGGTCGACGGCTGATCCGCTGGATCAACCACGGCCTGTTCCTTTTGCGCGGTCAGGACAAAGCCAAGTCCGACACGTTCTTTCGGTCGCTGGGTCAACAAACCTTGTTCTTGGCAAAACGCTGGCGCACTGCTGAACCGGGTTTGGCGCGTTTCGAAGCGCTGACAGGCATCATTTACGCAGGGCTGGCCCTTGAAGGGATGGAGAAATTCGCACCACCTGCGATCAAAGCACTAGCCGAAGACTGTGATACACAGATCGACGCGATGGGCGGGATACCAACGCGAAACCCCGAACATTTGCTTGAGGTTTTCACCCTGATCACGTGGGCGACGCAGGCGTTGACAAATGCGGGCCAGACGCCACCGCGACAATTCACCGACGCGCTAGAACGGATTGCGCCCACGCTGCGTGCTTTGCGACATGCGGACGGTAGCCTTGCCCGATTCCATGGCGGCGGGCGTGGCATTGATGGCCGCCTTGATCATGCTCTGGCCGATTCGCTCGTGCGGGTAACCCCGATGGAACAGCGGGACCTGCATATGGGCTTTGCCCGCATCACCGCAGGCCGGACGTCGATGATCATTGATGCGGATGCGCCACCCGTCGGCCCTGCGTCCAGCGATGCCCATGCCAGCACGCTCGCGTTCGAAGTCACATCGGGCCGCCGTCCGATCATCGTGACATGCGGATCAGGCCGCAGCTTCGGGGAAGATTGGCGTAGGGCTGGGCGCGCCACACCGTCCCATTCAACGCTTTGGATTAACGGTTATTCATCATCCCGCCTCGCCCCGCCAGTAAAAGGCAGCCGCGCGACCGAGCTGTTGCTCGATGTTCCGCAATTGGTGCAATGCGAATTCTCGAACCTTGATGATGGGAAACGGATCGAACTGTCCCATGATGGGTACCGCCAGACACATGGCCTGACGCACGCCCGCACGATTGACATCGCCATTGATGGTCGCGGGATCGTGGGCGAAGATTTGCTGACCACGCTCGGTCCAAACGACGAAAGCCGTTTTGACGCACTGCAATCACGGACCAGCCCCGGCGTGCCCTACACCATCCGCTTTCACCTGCACCCCGACGTCAACGCGACCGTCGATTTGGGCGGTGGTGCCGTATCGTTGATCCTGAAATCCGGTGAAGTTTGGATATTCCGGCACGATGGACAGGCAAGATTGAGCCTTGAACCGTCAGTTTATTTGGAAAATGGCAGATTAAAGCCCCGCGCAAGCCAACAGGTGGTTTTAACCAGCGCCGCAATGGCATATGCGACGCGCGTCCGCTGGTCGTTGGCCAAAGCACAAGACACGCCCGATGCGGTGCGTGATCTGACCCCAAATGACCCGGTGGGCGGTTACGATGACACATCACGGGGACACTGATGACCGATCTCGCACCACTGCGCCGCGCGCTTCTTTCTGTATCTGATAAAACTGGCCTGATTGAATTGGGCCAAGATCTTGCCAAGCGTGGGGTTGAACTGCTCTCCACGGGAGGCTCTGCCAAGGCGCTGCGCGATGCAGGGCTGGACGTGAAAGACGTGGCTGACGTCACAGGCTTTCCTGAAATGATGGATGGACGTGTAAAAACGCTGCACCCGGTTGTGCATGGCGGACTGCTCGCACGGCGCGATCTTGAAGGTCACGTCGCAGCGATGGATGAACACAACATCGGTCCAATCGATTTGCTTGTTGTGAACCTCTACCCATTTGAAGATGCCGTCGCCAAAGGCTCTGATTACGATACTTGCATCGAAAATATCGATATCGGCGGCCCTGCGATGATCCGGTCATCTGCCAAGAACCACGCTTTTGTAACGGTTGTGACCGACGTCGAAGATTACGCCACGTTGCGCGCGGAATTGGACGCGAACGACGGCCAGACCACTTATGCCTTCCGCCAACGCCAAGCGCAGATCGCTTATGGCCGCACCGCTGCTTACGACACCGCTGTCAGCACATGGATGGCAAACGCGATTGGCAACAACGAACCGCGCCGCCGGTCCTTCACGGGTACCTTCGCCCAAACAATGCGCTACGGTGAAAACAGCCACCAGTCCGCCGCGTTCTACACTGACGGAACCAACCGTCCGGGTGTGGCAACAGCGCAGCAGCATCAGGGCAAAGAACTGTCTTACAACAACATCAATGATACTGATGCGGCGTTTGAACTGGTCGCGGAATTCGATCCCGCCAATGGTCCTGCAGTTGCGATCATCAAACACGCGAACCCATGTGGCGTTGGCCAAGGTGCGACATTGCTCGAGGCGTACACAAAGGCGTTTGATTGCGACCGGACCTCAGCATTCGGCGGCATTGTCGCGCTGAACCAACCGCTTGATGAAGACACGGCAAAAGCCATCGTCGAAATCTTTACCGAAGTTGTGATTGCGCCCGGTGCATCCGATGCAGCCAAGGCGATCTTCGCAACCAAGAAGAACCTGCGTCTTCTGACCACTGATGGTCTACCTGATCCACAGGAACAATCGCTGGCCTACCGTCAGGTTGCGGGTGGCATGTTGGTGCAGGACAAAGACACAGACGATCTGCGGATCGAGGACCTGAAGGTTGTGACGAAGGTTGAACCGACCGACGATCAACTCAAGGACCTACTGTTCGCTTGGAAAGTCGCGAAGCACACCAAATCCAACGCCATCGTCTACGTCAAAGACGGCGCAACGGTTGGTGTTGGCGCGGGCCAGATGTCACGTCTCGACAGTGCCCTGATCGCTGCGAAGAAAGCGGAACGTATGGCCGACGCCATGGGTCTGCCACAACCGCTGACTATCGGTTCTGCTGTCGCATCTGACGCGTTCTTCCCGTTCGCGGATGGCCTGATGGAAGCAGCCGCAGCAGGAGCGACCTGTGTCATCCAGCCCGGCGGGTCTATGCGCGATGACGAAGTGATCAAAGCCGCTGACGAGGCCGGTATCGCAATGGTCTTCACCGGCACACGCCACTTCCGGCACTAAGGATAAATCGTATGCGCCCGCTTTTTTGGACAGCTTTCTGGGTCTTCCTGATTGACCAAGTGACGAAATATTACGTCGTACATTGGCTTGGCCTGATCAATGCTCCGGGTGGGCGCATCACCGTCTTTCCACCATTTCTTGAATACCGCATGGCGTGGAACCGTGGGGTCAACTTTGGCCTTGGCGCGGGCTATGACATGCGTTGGGTGTTGATCGGGGTCGCACTTGCGATTTCCGTCGGGGTCATCGTTTGGCTCTGGCGTGCAGGCGGGACACGCAACATGATGATCGCGGCTGGTCTGTTGATCGGCGGGGCCATTGGTAACGTCGTCGATCGGGTTATCTATGGGGCGGTCGCCGACTTCCTGAACATGTCCTGCTGCGGCATCGACAACCCCTATGCATTTAACGTCGCAGACATCGCGATCTTTGCAGGTGCGATTGGCCTCGCGTTCCTGTCAGACGACGGCGGTTCTAAGCCGTCCAAAAAACGCGGCACAAAGAGATCGTGACGCGGGCGCATTCCTGCGCTAAACACGCATCACCAAAGACTTAAGGAACGGCAATGCGTGCAATTATACTGGCAAGCGTCACACTTTTGGCACTTGCCGCATGTTCAAACGGTCCTGCGACTCCGATCCGCGATTTTGGGACGGTCACAATCACCCCTGTTGAAAATAATCTAGAGATCGCAAAAGAACTGGCCCTGCCGCCGACCCTGCAAACTTTGCCGCAACCGACACCGGGTGGCGTGAACAGGGCCGACAATTAGGTTCTACTTGGACCGACGCATCGCCGCCTTGAATTCAGCAAGCCGGAACGCACCAATAATCTGGCCAATAGCGAAATAGCTCACGATCCCCGCGACGACGAGGATCAACAACCCGATCATGCGCAATCCACCCGCAGTCAACAAAGGCTGCAAAGCCCAAGCGACGCCAAACAGGACGACGCCCATCAAACACGCGGCTAAGATAATCCGCCAAATGCGCCGTTTGAAACGCGCATCGAATTGCGCAGATTTGCCCATCCCGCGTGCGCCCCACCACAGCTGACCAACCATCGCCCAGCTTGTCAGTGAAGTACCGACGGCTGCCGCGATAAATCCGATATAGTCGCGCAATCCAAACGCAAGCACAGCGTTCAGGACCATTGCGACAAGAGCATAGTAGAACGGCCGCTTCGTGTCGCCACGCGCGTAGAACAACGGCTGCAGGGCCTTCTGCAGTACGAATGCAGGCAACCCGAGACCGTAGATAGCAACGGCCAAGGCAGTCGCAGCCGTGTCGCTTTGGGTAAACGCGCCGCGTTCGAACAAGACCGATACTAATGGGATCGGGATGACGATCAGCGCGATGGCTGCAGGAATAGTTAATGCCAACGCAATCTCAGACGCGCGGTTAAAGGCATCTTGCCCACCGGCCTCGTCACCCGCTTGCAAGCGGCGGGACAGATCAGGCAACAGCACGACTCCAATCGCAATCGCAATCACACCCAACGGCAGCTGGTACAACCGATCCGCATAGCTTAGCCATGCAATTGCTCCGTCAAAGGTGCTTGCGACCTGACGCCCCACGAGCAGGTTGATCTGCAGTACGCCGCCCGCCAGCACCGCTGGCACCGCAATAATCGCAAGCCGTTTCAGGTCAGGCGTCAAGCGCGGCATCCGCAAGGACATCGGAAAACCCGCCCGTTTCGCAGCGATCCAGACCAGTGCGACCTGCGCGATCCCAGCGAATGGGACAGCCCACGCCAAGGCGCGCCCAAAGCCCACGGTCGCATCGAATTGATAGGCCCCGTCGGTAAAGGTCGCAGGGCCGAACACCCACATCGCCAACATTGTGACAACAAAGAAAATGTTCAACAGGACAGGCGCCGCTGCCGCAGCAACAAAGCGCCCCGTTGCGTTCAAGACGCCTGAAAGAAGGGCCGCTAGCGATATGAACAGAATATACGGGAACGCCACTTGTCCGTAGGCAACGGCGAGCTCAAACCGGACATCACCGCGAAATCCTGCGGCCATCAAGGTCACAAGCGCAGGCATAAAAGCGACAGCGACGCCTGTGAAAATGAGCAGTATGAACCCGAGCCCCGCGAATGCATCCTGTGCGAAGGTCAGCGGATCATCGTCTGCTTCCAGCTTTTTGGAAAACATCGGCACGAAGGCCATGTTGAAAGCACCTTCGGCAAAGAACCTGCGGAACATGTTCGGCAAGGACAGCGCGATCAAGAACGCTTCGGCCACAGGGCCAGTGCCCAAGAACGCGGCCATCATGATGTCACGCGCAAATCCCAAGACACGCGATAGCAACGTCCAAAGGCCGACTGTGAAGAAGCCAGCCATCAATCGAATAGGTTTCACGCAAGCGCCCCCGATCTTTCCGGAAAAATCGTCCGAATTTCCACGAAAATCCGTATCACGTCACAGCCCTTTCCGCGCCCAGTGTAATGGCTTCACGCAGTTTTGCTTCCAGCGCTTGGCGCTTGGCTTCGTTGTGATATTTCAGACCAACCATGTCTTTGACATAGAACGTATCGACGATCTGTTCGCCAAACGTCGCGATGACAGCGGACGCAATATAGACGTGATTATTCGCCAGCGTACGCGTCAAATCATACAACAGGCCCGGCCGGTCGCGGGTATCGACCTCGATAATCGTGTAAATCTCGGAACCTGCGTTATCGAAGGTGATGACAGTCGGCACCTTAAACGCACGTTCACGCTTTTTGATCTTATCACGATCTTTCAGGGCGTCGCGTGCGACCACTTCACCGTGCAGCGTCTTGATGATCATCTGTTGAAGACGCGGCAGGCGGGCCGCTTCGTAAGGATGGCCATCTGCGTCCTGTATCCAAAACGCGGCCGTCGCGTAGCCGTCTTTAGATGTATAACTGCGTGCATCAACGATGTTCGCACCAACCAAAGCCAACGCGCCGGTCATCCGGCTAAACAACCCCGGATGATCCACCATGGCAAAGCAAACGCGTGTCGCATCGCGGTCTTCGTCAAGCATCAGATCAACGGCGATACTATCGTCCGAAATACCAGACAAAAGGTTCGCGAAAACCACATGGGTCGAACCCGGCAAACCTTGCCAATACGGCCCATAATGACGCCCGACTTCGGCTTTTAGATCTTTTGGCTTCCAATCCGTCAAAGCACCACGCAGCGCGCGTTTTGCTTCGGTTTCTCTGGTTTCGCGGTTCAGATCTTCCAGCCCGTTTTCCAACGCATCGCGCGTCGCGGCATACAGATTACGGATCAGCACCGCTTTCCAGTTGTTCCATGTGCCCGGCCCAACGCCCCGAATGTCGCAAACCGTCAACACCGTCAGCAAATCAAGCCGTTCAACGGTCTTCATCGCTTTGGCGAAACCAGTCACTGTACGTGGTTCTGAAATGTCGCGTTTTTGTGCCGTATCGGACAAGAGCAGATGATTGCGGATCAACCATTCGACCAGTTCGCATTCTTTCTTGTTCAACCCCAACCGTGGGGCCACAACACGGGCAATTTTCGCGCCCAATACGGAATGATCTTCTGGCTGCCCTTTGCCGATGTCGTGCAGCAACAACGCGACATACAACACCTTGCGGTTCACGCCCTTCTGCAGAATGCCGGACGCAATCGGCAATTCCTCTATCAGCTCTTCGCGTTCGATCTGTGACAGATGGCTGATGCATTGGATCGTATGTTCATCGACCGTGTAGTGATGGTACATATTGAACTGCATCATCGCCACAATCGGCGCAAATTCGGGGATAAACGCAGCCAGAAGCCCGAGTTCATTCATCCGCCGCAAGCCGCGTTCAGGGTTGCCGTGTTTCAGCATGATCCCAAGGAAAAGTTTGCGCGCAGCTGGGTCATTGCGAACAGAATCGTCGATCAAATGCAGGTTCGCCGCAATCATGCGCATCGCATCTGGATGCAGCAACGTACCCGTACGCAGAACTTCTTCGATGATCCCAAGCATATTGACGGGGTTCGCCAGAAACGCCTCTTCATCGGCGACAGTCAGACGGTTCTGTTCAATCGCATATGGGGCTTTCGCCTTCTTACGCCGTTTGAACAAGCGCAGCAGCATCGGTTCGGCTTTGGTATGTGTGGCCTCAAGTGATGTCAGGAAGATCCGCGTGACTTCCCCAACCTTGGTGGCATGGCGGAAGTAATCCTGCATAAAATGTTCAACGGCACGACGCCCGTCGTGATCCTTGTACCCAAGCTTTTCTGCGACCTCGACTTGCATGTCGAAGGTCAGCTGATCCACCGCACGATTGGCGATGATGTGCATGTGGCAACGGACAGACCAAAGAAAATCTTCAGCCGTTTTGAATGTCTGAAATTCGTCTTCGTTGTAGACACCAAAGGCAATCAGTTCCTTGGCGTTCTGCGTCCCGTGCACGTATTTCCCGATCCAGAACAGGGACTGCAGGTCGCGTAGACCTCCCTTGCCTTCTTTCACGTTCGGCTCAACGACATACCGTTGGCCACCTTGCTTGCGATGACGTTCAGCACGTTCCTCAAGCTTGGCTTCAATAAATTCGGCTTCGGTACCTTTGAACAAGTCTTCCCACAACGAAGTGGCCAGGGACTGCGCCAAGTCTTCATCACCGGCAAGATAACGGTATTCCACCAGCGACGTACGGATTGTGAAATCTTCGCGGCCAAGTCGAATGCAGTCTTTGATCGTCCGGCTGGCATGTCCGACCTTCAGCTTGAGATCCCACAGGATATATAGCATCGATTCGATCAGGCTTTCCGCCCACGGTGTGATCTTATATGGGTTCAAAAACAGCAAATCGACGTCGGAATGCGCGGCCATTTCGCCACGTCCGTAACCGCCAACAGCAATAATCGCGATCCGTTCGGCCTCTGTCGGGTTTGGCAAAGGATGCAGATACGTTTGCGCGATATTCAACACTTCGCCGATAATCTGGTCTGTCAGCCAGCTATAGGCGCGCGTCCCGCGACGCCCCGGAAACGGATCAGCGGCAAAAGCTTCTGCAATGCGTTTACGCCCGGCAACACGCGCTTCGTTTAGGATTTCGACGGTTTGGGTGCGGATGTCTTTGTCGCTATGACCAAGGCTCGCCGCGGCTTCTAACGCTAGACGGACTGCAGGCTGGTCAAAAATCTCAGACGCCGGACAAATCAAATTGTCCGGCGTTTCAAGGTCGTAAGTCGTGTTGGTCGGATCAGAGACCTGATCCGCCAAAGCTCCGTGGGGCTGGCTCAAGGGTAATCACCTGATTGTTGCGTATTTCGGCGATGGCAAGGCCACGCTGGTTCAGACCATTTGGCAGGAACCGGAAGATACCACCAGTCCCTTGAAAGCCTTGGGACGTCGTGAGCGCCCGTTTTGTCAGGGCGTTGGCGTTTCCTTGGGCAACAAGCGCGCCGATGGCTGCAATTCCATCATACGCGAGACCGGCCAGCGGATGTGGCGCATCGCCATAAACAGACGCGTAACGGTTCTGGAACGCGTTGTTCAAACCTTGATCAGGCAACGCAATGATACCGCCTTGGGCAGCAGCGCTCCCCAGAACGTCAGCATTTGCGTCCCAGCGGGTCAAACCCATAAAGCGAGCTTCGTTCGATGTCAGACCAGCGGCGGACAGACCGTCCAGAATAAACGGAAGGTCAGCAGAAGGATCACCTGTGAAGAACACAGCATCGCTACCACCATTGCGCGCCGCAGCAACGATACGTGCAGACGAATCGGATACGCCTTGCTGGGTCAATGGATACCCTTCAATCGCGGTCACTTGGCCCCCGTTCGCACGAACAGCGTTTGCAATCGCGTCACGGCCCAGCTGACCGGGGACGGAATTGCCGTGGACAACCGTGTAGCGGTTGATACCTTGGCGGCCTGCGTACTGGACTAAACGGTTCGCTGTGTTTCCGAATGTAGACCCGAGGATAAAGACGTTACCGCCAGCAATTGTCGGGTTGTTTGAAAACGCGAGGACGTTCACATTACGGTTCGCGACAGACACACCAGCCGCGTTGGCCGCTTCACCAAACAATGGTCCCAAAATAATCTTTGCACCGTCATCAACCGCAGCATTTGCAACGCGTGCGGCCTGCAGCGGATCACCGGCAGTGTTGTACACGCGCAGATCAATCGTCACGCCAGCCAAATCGGAAATCGCCAATCGTGCGGCGTTTTCAAGGCTAGCTGACAAACGACCCTCGTTACCAGACCCACCCGGAACCAAAAGCGCAACCTGAACAGGCGCGTTCGGGTCAATGCGCTGACCGGTGTTTTCATTCACACCAACTTGGCCGGGGACCGTACAGGCCGACACGAACACAAGCGTCAAAAAGATAAACAGCCGGGCTGCCGCCTTGCGGGCGTCGGCGAAACAAGCAAACATAGGAAATCCCCCTCCTGATGGTGACCTCCATCGGGTCAAACATTGGGCAACATCATAGGGCTATGCGCCAAAGGGTCTAGGTATGAATTTTATAGAAAAACCCTTGACGGCGGGTCTTTATTTCGTGGCGACACCAATAGGGTCTGCCCGTGACATGACACTGCGCGGTCTCGACATCCTCGCCAGCGCCGATCTGATCGCAGCCGAAGACACGCGGACGGCCCGCAAATTGATGGAAATTCATGGTGTACCGCTTGGTACACGACAGGTTGTCGCCTACCATGACCACAGCGGGGAAAAGCCAACCGAACGACTTGTGCGGGCTGTAAGTGAAGGAAAATCAGTCGCTTACGTGTCTGAAGCAGGCACACCATTGGTGGCTGATCCGGGATATGAACTGGGCGCTGCGATGATCGCGGCTGACCTGCCCGTCACCACGGCCCCCGGGGCGTCGGCAGTACTTGCCGCGTTGACGGTCTCTGGTTTGGCAACTGACCGCTTTGCATTCATCGGCTTCCTGCCATCAGCAAAGACACAGCGCGAAACAGAGATCGCAGAATTACGCGATATGCCGCTGACACAGGTGTTCTACGAATCCCCAAAGCGTCTTCATGATATGCTAATGTCTTTGCGCGATGTTCTAGGGGGCGACCGCCGCGCGGTGGTCTGTCGTGAGTTGACCAAGAAGTTTGAAGAAACCACGCGCGGGTCTCTTGATGACCTTGTCGCAGATTTTGCCGACCGAAAGGTAAAGGGCGAAATTGTCGTGCTGGTTGATCGTGGGAACGGTGAAAAGATCGGCGAAAACGATGTGCAGGCGGCATTGGTCGACGCGATGCGCACGATGCGAGTGAAAGACGCGGCAACGATGGTTGCGGGTGCGATGGGTCTACCCCGCCGCCAAGTTTATCAAATGGCCCTTGGGCTGGAAAAGGACGACGAATGACATCATCGACGCAACAAGCGATGCGTGCCAGCACCAATCACCATGCAGGATGGGCGGCCGAATCCAGTGTTGCCCGTGATTACAAACGTCGTGGCCATTCTATTGCGCATACACGATGGCGCGGGCGCGGCGGTGAAATCGATTTGATTGTCCGTGATGGTGACAGCCTGATCTTTGTCGAAGTTAAGAAAAGCAAATCCCACGCGACCGCATTGCAACGTGTCAGTCGCCGTCAGATGGACAGGCTCTGTGCTGCTGCGAGTGAATTTGTGGCAAATGAACCGCGCGGGGCGTTAACCGATATGCGTTTCGACGTGGCAACCGTTGATCAAACGGGCAACGTGCGGATTATTGAAAACGCGTTCATGGAAGCGTGATCCGGCCGCCATTGCACAGACCCGTCGCATGGGCCATGTATCTCTCAATTCCATATTGAGAAAAGGCCACAGGTCATGCCCTTGAAAGTAGCGATCCAAATGGACCCGATTGGTCCTATCGATATCAACGCCGACAGCACCTTCCGCATCGCAGAAGAAGCACAGGCGCGCGGTCACAGTCTTTTCTACTACACACCTGACAAACTTGCCTACCGCGAAGGTAAAGTTGTCGCGCGGGGCTGGCCGCTGACCGTTCAGCGGGTCGAAGGCGATCATTTTACACTGGGCGACGAAGTTGAAGTCGATCTTGCCGACTACGATGTCGTTTGGCTGCGCCAAGATCCCCCTTTCGATATGGGGTACATTACCACAACCCATATTCTTGATATGATTCACCCCGATACGCTCGTCGTGAATGACCCGTTCTGGGTGCGGAACTATCCGGAAAAGTTGCTGGTTCTGAACTTCCCTGACCTGACACCGCCAACGATGATTGCGCGTGATTTGGACACGCTCAAATCATTCCGTGCCGCACATGGCGACGTGATTCTTAAACCACTCTACGGCAATGGTGGCGCGGGTGTTTTCAAGCTGAAACAAGGTGATAGCAACCTCGCATCGCTGCACGAAATGTTCTCGGGGATTAATCGCGAACCGCTGATTATGCAGAAATTCCTGCCAGACGTCAGCAAAGGCGACAAGCGGGTGATCTTGGTCGATGGTGAACCTGTTGGGGCGATCAATCGTGTCCCTGCCGAAGGCGAAACCCGATCCAATATGCACGTAGGCGGACGCCCCGAGAAAGTTGAACTGACGGGCCGTGACCGCGAAATCTGTGCGGCAATCGGACCGTTGTTGCGTGAAAAGGGTCAGATTTTTGTCGGGATCGATGTGATTGGTGATTGGCTGACCGAAATCAACGTGACCTCACCGACAGGCATTCAGGAATTGGAACGGTTTGATAACGTCAACATCACGGCCAAAATCTGGGAAGCGATTGAAGCGCGCCGCGCTGCCGCCTGATCACACGTCCTGCGATAACGAGAGGCGGTAGCTTACCGCCTCCGCGACATGTGGGCGACGCACATCCGCTTCGCCTGCCAGATCAGCTATGGTGCGTGCGACGCGCAACACACGGTGATACCCCCGCGCCGAAAGCCCGAACCGTTCCGCGACCTTGACCAACAGCGCCCGCCCTTCGGTATCCGGCGTCGCCACCTGTTCCAAAACGCGCCCTTCAGCTTCGGCGTTTACCCGTACGCCCGCCGCGTCCGCAAACCGTTGCGATTGCACATCGCGGGCGGCGGCAACGCGGGCAGCAATCACCGCAGAGCTTTCGCCGTCTTCTGGCAAGTCCAGATCAGTGTATGCGACCGGGGGCACTTCGACCCGTAAATCAAAACGGTCCATCAAGGGCCCAGAAATGCGACCCATATATTCTTCACCGCAGATCGGCACACGTGCGCAGGCGCGCGCTGGATCTGCCAAATACCCGCATTTGCAAGGGTTCGCGGCCGCGACCAACATAAAACGACAGGGGTATTTCACATGCGCATTGGCCCGCGCGACGATCACCTCGCCCGTTTCGATCGGCTGGCGCAAGGTTTCGAGCACTGACCGTGGGAATTCCGGAAATTCATCGAGAAAAAGTACCCCATTGTGCGCCAGTGAAATCTGTCCGGGTTTCGCCGTTCGCCCCCCGCCGATAATCGCAGCAGTCGACGCTGTGTGGTGCGGTTCTTGGAAAGGGCGCGTGCGATTGATGCCGCCCTCTTCCAACACGCCCGCCAGCGAATGAATCATCGACGTCTCTAACGCTTCTGTCGGTGACATTGGTGGAAGGATACCGGGAATACGTTTCGATAACATCGACTTACCAGAACCCGGCGAGCCGACCATCATCAAATGATGCCGCCCGGCGGCTGCGATTTCCAACGCACGTTTCGCACGTTCCTGGCCTTTCACCTCGGCCAGATCAGAGGCGTTTGCATCAACATGCACTTCGCCCGCGACCGCCGCGTCGAGCACAGCTTGTCCGGTAAAGTGCCGTATCGCCGCGGCCAGCGACTGCGGTGCGATCACTTTTGCCGCGTCGACCCATGCTGCTTCGGGGCCGCATGCGTTTGGGCAGACGAGAACTTTACCTTCAGTCGCTGCAGCCATTGCCGCAGGCAACGCCCCAATGACGGGAACCAGATCACCGTTTAGCGACAATTCACCAAGCGATACCGTGCCCGCAACATCATCGCGCGGCAGGATTTCAAGCGCAGCCAACAATGCCAGCGCGATAGGCAAATCAAAATGCGACCCCTCTTTCGGCATATTCGCGGGCGACATATTGATCGTGATTTTCTTCGACGGCAGCGCGATTGCCATGTGCGTCAACGCGGCCCGCACTCTTTCGCGCGCTTCTGAAACCGCTTTATCTGGCAAGCCCACGATGGCGAAACCCGGCATGCCGGGGCTGACCGCGCATTGCACCTCGACCATTTTTGCGTCGATCCCGTCGAAGGCGACCGTGTAGGCAACTGCTGACATCTTGGTTCCCGTCATTTCCAATACTTATGGTTAACGACAGGACCCTTGCGAAAAGGTTAATTGTTCAACAACGCCATAAATTTCGGCCACGCCTCAGGGTCAGCGACTGTTTTGTCACGACAAAACGCATTGCAGACACCAAACGTTCTGCCGTCCAGTTCCAAGTAATGCGTGACCGGTTTACCTGAATACGGGCATGTTTCGTTTTCTGACGGACCTTGATCGACTGCCCGAGCGGGCAAAGCATCAATCGGCCATGGCTTTGTCTTCAATCCAAAATCGTATGGAAAAGGGTCATAGCGCACAGTCTGCCCCATTGCCCGCCACTGTCGGTTGGACAGGTCTGCGATATGCGCGTCGACATAGGCCTGCGCTGTGACACCCAACGGGATGCCGTAGGTGGTAAAACGGTTCGCGATCGGCGCGTAGAATGCGTCAGCTGCTGTGTATCGCCCAAACAGCCATGGCCCGTCTTCGCCGAACCTATCGCGCGCCATTGACCAGAGTTCGGAAATACGTGCCACGTCGTTCATGATCGCATCGGACGGCTCAAACACGACAAGTGTATGTTCCATGTTGTGCGGGCAATCCGACCGCAATGCCCCGAAGCCGCTGTGCATTTCCGCAATCATGGACCGTGCCATTGCGCGAGCAATTGGGTCTGCGGGGTAAAGGCCTGCTTGCGGATTTTCTTCGGCAAGCGTTTCGGCCATCGCCAAGCTATCCGTCAGTAATCCACCGCTCGGTGTGACCAATGCAGGGACCGTTTTCGCACCCGGCAAATGCGCCATATCTTGCGCCATGGTCCCCGCGTACAAACCGACCATCGTTGTTTTGTAGGGCAAGCCAAATTTCTCAAGCAGAAGCCAGCCGCGCAAAGACCAGCTCGAAAAGGTCCGGTCGCCGATGTAGAGTTCGTAGGTCATGGTTTTGGTCCTTTTACAGCTTAAGCGACGTGATTGATCGTTCCGATTCGCCAACCTCGTAGGGTGAAATGCACATCCGTGACTGACAGGTTATCGATCTTGTGCCCCATCGCTTCGTAAGGTGTTCCGCCGCATTGCGCGATCATCGTCATGATCATGCCCATGTGGCCGACAACGACAATATCTTTCGTTTTGTGGCGGTGAGCCAATTGGGTCAAAGACGCGGTCACGCGTTTTGTCACCGCATTCCAACTTTCGCCGTTCGGCGGTGATAATGTGCCGGGTTGTTCCCAAAACTGTCGGCTGAGAACAGGATCACGTTCCGCGACTTCTGTGTGGTGCAGGCCGTCCCACATCCCAAAATCAAATTCCCGCAGAGTTTTACGATGTGCCAAACGCGTCCTGCCATCCCCGATGGCATCAGCGGTATGCACAGACCGTTGTAGATCAGATGAAACTAGTAGCGCTTGGTCCGGCAGGTAGGACGACAACCGATCCAACGCCGCAGTATCGGTTAAATCCGCAGGCACATCACGCCATCCTGTAAAGGTTTTTTGATGCGTGGGCCCGTGCCGGACCAGCCAAAAGCGGGTCAAACCTTCCCCGCGGGGAAGACGTGCGTTGCGGACACAGGATCGTAAGACCCTTTCAGAACCAGTGGCAGGCCAGAGATCACGGTCATGACGACGTCTGCCCGTGCCGCGATCATCTGGTTCACTTTTCCCTGTGCATTCCGAAACTTACGTGACAAGGCATTGTCCGGCACGATGCCCATGCCGACTTCGTTGGACACAACAACGACATCGCACGCACAGGTTAACAGCGCATTTACCAATGCGTCACATGCCGCATCAACATCATGATCCCCGAGCAGCACATTCGTCAGCCACAGGGTCACACAATCCAGCAGGATGATGTCATCAGCAGACGCCTGATCCAGCACCGACACGATATCGATCTGGGCCTCGATGGTTGTCCAATCGCCCCCGCGCTGCTGCTGATGCTTTTCCAGTTTCGCGCGCATTTCGTCGTCGTAGGGCTGCATCGTCGCGACATATGTTTTGGGCTTACCAGTCGCGCGAACGACCTTTTCTGCAAAGCTAGATTTGCCTGACGCAGCCCCGCCCGTCACAAAATACAAAGTCTTCGGGGATTTTTCTTGCAACTTTTTCTGATCCGCTTGGTTCGACCCTTCGTAGACAGATCAATAGCACGGGAACACCCGCGCGCAATCTGGTAGGGATCAAAACATGGCGTTTGACGGTTTTTCGGATCAGAAGATGACACGCAAGGCAATGAAAGCAGAGCTTTTGGATGCCGAAACGGAACTTGCGTTGGCATATGCGTGGCGAGATGATCGAGACGAACAAGCGCTTCATCGCCTGATCACGGCCTACATGCGCCTCGCGATTTCAATGGCAGGTAAGTTCAAGCGGTACGGCGCGCCGATGAACGACCTGATCCAAGAAGCATCCGTTGGGTTGATGAAAGCCGCCGATAAATTCGACCCAGATCGCGGCGTCCGGTTTTCGACATATGCGGTCTGGTGGATCAAAGCATCAATTCAGGATTATGTCATGCGGAACTGGTCGATGGTCCGGACCGGGTCAACGTCATCCCAAAAATCACTGTTCTTCAATCTGCGTCGTGTTCAGGCCCGTCTTGAACGTGAAGCCGCCGCAGAAGGACGCACGATTGACCGTCACGACATGCGCGAAATGATCGCGCTAGAAGTCGGCGTTCCATTGCATGATGTCGAGATGATGGAAGGCCGGTTGTCTGGGTCCGATTATTCGCTTAACGCCACCCAATCTGCCGAAGACGAAGGTCGGGAATGGATTGACGCATTGGAAGATGATGGTCCGCAAGCCGCTGAAACCGTTGAGAACAATCACGATAATGATACATTGCGGCAGTGGCTGTTGTCCGCCTTGGGCGAATTGAATGATCGCGAACGCTTTATCGTCCGAGAACGTAAAATGCGTGATGATCCGCGGACATTGGAAAGCCTTGGTACCGAACTTGGTCTATCGAAAGAACGTGTTCGCCAGCTTGAAGCTGCGGCCTTTGGCAAAATGCGCAAAAGCCTTGTAGGTCGAAACGAAGAGGTGCATCGTTTCCTCGTATGAGGGTAGCGACATTCATCACTTTTCTAACGGTCTTTCCGGTTTACGCTGGCGAGATCGTTGCGTTTTCGACGTCTGATTTTGACGGGGCGGATATCGTTATTGTTGGCGAAATCCACGATGATCCGACCCATCATCAGGTGCAGGCCGACATCATCGCATTGCTTGACCCAACAGCCATCGTTTTCGAAATGCTGACATCCGATCAGGCAATGCAGATCACTTCGGACACGATCAAATCGCCAGATCTAGGTGACTTACTGGAATGGGAAGCCAACGGTTGGCCTGACTTTGACATGTATGCCCCGATATTCGCGGCTGCCGAAGATGCAAAGATCATTGGCGCCGCCCCGAGTCCGGAAATGGCCGCGCAGGCTCGCGAGGATATTTTGGCCGCGTTCACGGATCAGCGGTTTGGGCTTCACATCCCGTTAGACGAAGACGAACAGGGTACCCGCGAACAGGGCATGCAAGACGGCCATTGTGGGGCTTTGCCTGTGGGAATGCTGCCTTGGTTTGTCGATCAACAACGGTTCAGCGACGCGGTTTTTGCGCGCGCTGCACTGGAAGCGTATGAAACGTTTGGTGGGCCGGTTGTTGTCATCACTGGCAACGGGCATGCGCGTACCGACTGGGGGATGCCTGTTTACCTGAACGCCGCGTCACCTGACACGCATGTCCTGAGCATTGGCCAAATCACCACGCGGTTAGATACCCCGCCATATGATCTGTGGCGTGTCACGCCTCCGATTGACCGCCCCGATCCCTGTGCCGCATTTGAATAACTCACACCGATTGTATCCGTGCCGTCAAAGTCTTACGTTCTGATCAATTGCGGAGGCGGACATGCTGACAAACAAACATATTCTTTTGATCATTGGCGGCGGAATCGCGGCATTTAAGTCGTTGGATCTGATCCGGCGCTTGCGCGAACGCGGCGCGAAAGTGACGCCGGTTTTGACCAAGGCGGGGTCTGAATTCGTCACTCCATTGTCCGTGTCTGCCTTGGCCGCGAACAAGCTATACACCGACCTGTTTGATTTGAACGATGAAGCCGAGATGGGGCACATCGAATTATCCCGCGCTGCCGATTTGATCGTTGTCGCCCCCGGCACTGCTGATCTTATGGCGAAGATGGCAAGCGGTTTGGCGAATGATCTGGCGTCGACACTGCTGCTCGCCACAGACAAACGCGTTCTGGTGGCCCCGTCGATGAACGTGCGGATGTGGGAACACCCTGCAACCCAGCGGAATCTGAAAACGTTGAAGGGCGACGGCATTTTGTTTGTTGGTCCGGGTGAAGGCGATATGGCCTGTGGTGAATATGGCCCTGGCCGTATGGCGGAACCCCTTGATATTGTTGCCGCAATTGACACGGCGTTGTCCGACGGGCCGTTGAAGGGTAAGCACGTCCTTGTGACGTCGGGCCCCACACATGAACCGATTGATCCAGTACGTTACATCGCGAACAGATCATCAGGCGCGCAGGGAACCGCCATTGCACAGGCGCTGGTTACGCTGGGCGCTGATGTGACCTTTGTCACCGGCCCTGCCGATGTGCCACCCCCTGCGGGCGTCAACGTTGTTCCGGTCGAAACTGCCGCAGAGATGCTTGAAGCCGTGCGAAATGCCAAACCCGCCGACGCCGCCATCTTTGCCGCCGCCGTAGCCGATTGGCATGTTTCAAATGCGTCTGATGCGAAGATCAAGAAGGACGCATCCGGATTGCCGGAACTGACCTTTGCGGAAAACCCCGATATTCTTGCAACCGTTTCGCAGATGATGGACGGTCGCCCAGCGCTGGTGGTCGGCTTTGCAGCCGAAACCAATGATGTAATCGCAAACGCCACCGCCAAACGTTTGCGCAAAGGGTGTGACTGGATCGTCGCGAATGATGTGTCGCCCGAAACGGGGATCATGGGCGGTACAGAGAACGCGGTCACGTTGATTTCTGACGCAGGCGCGGATGCTTGGCCCCGTATGGGCAAGGATGAAGTCGCCACCAAGCTCGCCACAAAAATCGCGCTTGAACTGGCTGGATGATGGGACGCAGTGACATGCAGGTAAAGTTGTCATGGCAGCCCGATGCGGATCGCGATCTGCCCTTGCCATCATATCAAACCAAAGGTGCAGCTGGCGCTGATATTTGCGCTAATTTTGGCACGAAAGGCGGGGCTGTGACGCTCGACCCCGGCGCACGTCTACTTGTCCCGACGGGTCTTTCTATGGCGATTCCTGACGGGGTCGAGGTTCAAATTCGCCCCCGCTCCGGACTTGCGTTGAAACACGGTGTGACTTTGGTCAACAGCCCGGGCACGATCGACAGCGACTATCGCGGGCCGGTTGGGGTCATCATGATTAACCTTGGTGACACCCCGTTTGAGGTGACACACGGGATGCGGATTGCACAGATGGTTGTGGCCCCTGTCGTGCAGGCACAGTTTACTCTGGTTGATGACCTAGACGCGACAGAACGCGGCGCAGGTGGATTTGGCAGTACCGGTGTCGTCGCATGATCATGGTCGCCGCAATGGCCGCCGTCTTGTGGGGCACGGGCATGGCGATGGACACGCCCAAACGTACGCGTTGGACGATGATCGGGTTGCTGTTGGTGATCGTGATGATCATCCAGTTGGTATTGCCTGACGGCCATCCGCTGCGCGAAGCCACGGGCGGTGACGTCCGGCTTTGGACATTGATCGTCGCCTTTGGTGGCATCGTATTTGGATATCGCAAGCTGCTGCGCGGCTTGCGGGCCAAGGCATCCCTCCAAGTTGTTCGTGACACCCCTGCGGATAAGTCCAGCGCGATGTTGGAAACCGAACTAGACCGCTACGCGCGCCACATCATGCTGCGCGAAGTCGGCGGCACGGGGCAGATGGCACTACGCCGCGCGAAAGTGCTGGTGATTGGTGCCGGTGGCTTGGGGTCGCCCGCGTTGCTTTATCTGGCGGCGGCAGGTGTTGGCCAGATTGGTGTGATTGACGATGACACCGTCGAGAATTCCAATCTGCAGCGACAAGTCATTCACGCAGACGACCGGATCGGCATGCCGAAAGTGCAATCTGCACTGGACGCGATGCGCGCGCAAAACCCGTTTGTGCAGGTCAAACCCTATCACCGCAGGCTCGACGAAAGTTTCGCCGCTGAATTGTTCGCCGAATATGACATCGTGCTGGATGGCACCGACAACTTCGAAACACGGTATTTGGTGAATGAAACCTGTGTCGCCGGGAGGATCCCTTTGATCTCTGCCGCCCTCACGCAGTGGGAAGGTCAGATCAGCGTCTACGACCCAGCCAATAACGCGCCCTGCTACGCCTGCATTTTCCCCGAAGCGCCCGCCGCCGGCCTTGTGCCGTCCTGCGCAGAGGCCGGTGTGATTGGCCCATTGCCCGGTGTGATTGGGTCGATGATGGCGGTGGAAACCGTGAAATTGATCACAGGTGCAGGCGATCCTTTACGGGGACGACTGATGATCTACGACGCGCTTTATGCAGACACTCGGACTATTGGCTTGAAACGGCGGGATGACTGCGCGGTCTGCGGCGGATCCTCCATCTAATTCGCAGACCTACTGCTGGAAGTCGTACCCTTCGCACCCTAAGTTGACTCCAAAGGAGATCACCATGACCAACCCGTTGCTGACTGACTGGACGACCCCACACGGCCTGCCCCCGTTTGATATGATTTCGGACGAAGATTTCGCCCCTGCCGTGGATGTCGCACTGGATGAAGCCCGCAGCGCTATCGCCGCGATTGCCGAAAATCCCCATGCCCCGACATTCGCAAACACAATCGAAGCGATGGAATTGGCTGAGGTGACACTAGGCAAAGTGCTGGGTGTCTTTTACGGCGTCGCTGGCGCGGACAGCAATCCGGCACGCGAAGCGTTACAGCGCGACTTTGGTCCAAAATTAAGCGCGTTTGGTTCAGAGATCACCGAAAACAAAGCGCTTTTTGCGCGGATCGAGGACCTTTGGACACGTCGTGCCGATCTTGACCTGTCGGATGAACAGTCTCGTGTTCTGATGCTGACCCGTCGCGGTTTTGTCCGGCAAGGTGCGTTGTTAGTAGGCGATGATGCGGTCCGCTTGCGCGACGTGAAATCACGACTTTCGGTGCTGGGGACACAATTCACCCAGAACTTATTGGCCGATGAACGGTCATGGTTCATGCCATTGGCCGAAGCCGACCTAGAAGGTCTGCCAGATTTTGTCATCGCAACTGCCCGCGCGGCCGGATCCGAAAAGGATGCGGGCGGCCCCGTTGTGACCCTGTCCCGATCTTTGATTGTGCCGTTTCTGCAGTTTTCCCCTATGCGCGATCTCCGCAAGAAAGCCTATGACGCATGGGTTTCGCGCGGCGAAAATGGCGGCGAGACGGACAACCGTGGGATCGCGGCGGAAACGCTTGCCTTGCGTGAAGAACGCGCCAAATTGCTGGGGTACGAAACATTCGCAGATTACAAACTCGAAACCGAAATGGCGGGGACCCCCGACGCGGTGCGTGATCTGTTGATGCAAGTTTGGACGCCAGCAAAAGCCGCCGCTGAAGCAGATGCAAAAGTGCTGGAACGGATGCTGCATGCCGATGGTTTTGACGGACCTTTGGAAGCATGGGATTGGCGCTATTATTCGGAAAAACGGAGGCAGGCCGAACATGATCTGGATGAAGCGGCGCTGAAACCGTACCTGCAGCTGGACCGGATGATCGAAGCGCAATTTGCCTGCGCCAATCGGTTGTTTGGACTTGAATTCGCACCGCTCGAAGGTCCTGTGTATCATCCTGACGTGCGCCTGTGGGAAGTTACCCGCGACGGCAAACATGTTGCTGTCTTCATTGGCGATTACTTTGCGCGCGGCTCAAAACGGTCCGGTGCCTGGTGTATGGCGATGCAGTCACAACACCGTCTCGGCGGCGAAGTACGTCCGCATGTTGTAAACGTCTGCAATTTTGCGAAACCGGAAGACGGGCAACCGGCCCTGTTGTCCTATGACGACGCCCGCACATTGTTCCACGAATTCGGCCACGCATTGCACCAAATGTTATCTGACGTGACCTACGAAAGTATCAGCGGCACATCTGTGGCCCGCGATTTTGTCGAACTGCCCAGCCAACTTTACGAACACTGGCTTGAAGTACCCGAAGTCCTGTCCGAATTCGCCACGCACGCGGAAACTGCCGAAGCGATGCCAGCTGATATGCTGCAACGCATGCTCGATGCAGCGACTTACGACATGGGCTTCCAGACGGTTGAATATGTGTCTTCCGCGCTGGTCGATCTGGCGTTCCACGACGGCCCCGCCCCCAAAGACCCGATGCAGAAACAAGCCGAAGTCCTTGAAGGCATTGGTATGCCCCACGCGATCCGTATGCGTCACGCCACACCCCACTTCGCGCATGTCTTTGCAGGGGACGGATATTCCAGCGGCTATTACAGCTACATGTGGTCCGAAGTCATGGACGCGGACGCATTCGCAGCCTTTGAAGAAATCGGCGATCCGTTTGATCCGGATTTGGCGAGAAAATTGGAAAACACCATTCTGTCTTCCGGCGGCTCCGTCGACGCAAAAGAACTCTACAAACAATTCCGTGGGCGACTGCCGGGGGTCGATGCACTGCTCAAGGGCCGCGGTCTTGATGCGGCCTGATCTTCTTTTGGCCTCAAATATCCTGGGGGTTTGGGGGCTAACCCCCAATCCTGCGGGATCAACGAACGCTATCAGTCGCGGACTTCATCCGCATCAACGCCCCAAATCACGGCCTTAGGCGCCCAGCCTTTGTAGCCACCCGCACTCAGGCGGCACCACGTCGGTTCGCATTCATGCAGACGCGCAATAACCCCGAGTTCAAGCTCAACCGTTTCGCGGCTATCGTCACGCGGCTGCGATCGTAGACGCAGGCGATCTTGATCAATAATGACCGATCTTGCGCCGGACAGCATGGTGTAGTGGACCCATCCACCTTGACCTTCACGGTCAATCACGCGCCGCCAATGTCCGTATTCCGCAATCACCTGCAGCGGCATGGAACGGCGTTGAAACACCCAATCGATCCGGTGCGACAGACTAGGCCCACGGCGCACGTTGGCTTCTGAGGCTTTCAGCGACACGTAGCGTGGCAAAGGTAGATTTGTTTCCGGTCCGATGGCAGGCGCGTCCAATGTCCCGCCGGAAACCGGCGTCGCCTCTTGCGCAATTGCACCTGCACCAAGGTGGCAGAGCGCAGCACAGACCAGAAGAATGCGAAAAATCACGGGAAACCTGCCTTTATCACTTACTCATCGCGCGAGGTTCTTGTGCCTCGCGTCGGTTAAATGCACTCTGAACCAAAGCGGTGATCCGTTTCAAGCGATGGGAGAAAAGAATGCCAGGTCAGCGGTTAAGTGTTGTCGTCACGCGACGGTTACCCGAAAGCATCGAAACACGCATGAAAGAGCTGTTCGACGTCACTTTACGCGAAAACGACAGGCCGATGAGCCGCGAAGAACTGGTTGCGGCCGTGCAAACGGCGGATGTTTTGGTCCCTACAGTCACCGATTTCATTGATGCGCCATTGCTGGCGCAAGCTGGTGAAAAGCTGAAACTCATTGCGAATTACGGTGCAGGTGTAGACCGGATTGACGTCGCCACCGCCCGTCAACGCGGGATTTTGGTATCAAACACCCCCGGCACAGTGACCGACGATACGGCCGATATGACCATCGCCTTGATCCTCGCCGTTACCCGCCGCATCCCTGAAGGGCTGCGCGTTATGGGGAGCGGCGATTGGGAAGGCTGGTCTCCAACCGCAATGCTGGGAGGACGTATTTCAGGACGTCGCGTCGGTATTTTGGGCATGGGCCGCATTGGTCAGGCCGTCGCGAAACGTGCCGCCGCTTTTGGTATGCAGGTGCATTACCATAACCGCAAACGCTTGCGGCCCGAGGTCGAAGAGGCACTAGAGGCCACGTATTGGGACAGTCTTGATCAGATGGTCGCGCGAATGGACGTGATTTCGATCAATTGTCCGCACACGCCATCGACCTTTCACTTGATGAATGCGCGACGCCTTAAGCTCATGAAACCTGATGCGGTGATCGTGAATACCTCACGTGGTGAGGTTATCGACGAAAATGCGCTCACGCGGATGTTGCGGGCCGGTGAAATTGCCGGTGCAGGCTTGGACGTCTTTGAACGCGGTCACGAGATTAACCCACGCCTGATGGACCTGCCGAACGTTGTTTTGCTGCCCCATATGGGGTCGGCCACCGTCGAAGGCCGTCAAGAAATGGGCGAGAAAGTGATTGTGAACATCAAGACGTTCGCAGATGGTCACCGGCCGCCCGATCAGGTCGTACCGGGTGTGATGTAACGCAGGCTGCAGCGGTTTCAGCCGCTGTCGGAGCCTCCGGCGGGGATAAGAGACCGTCAAAGAAGCGCAGCGTGGTCTGAGCGTGGTCTGCCTGCTTAGGGTTTGGTCAGTACCGCGATGTAGAACCCGTCCATGCCGCCGAGGTCCGCCCAATAATCCGGGCGCAGGCGGATACCGCCTTCTTCGGTGATCCATGCGGCGTCGATGCCCGGTTTGTTCAGCGCATCGGTATCCACGGTCAGTCCTGCGTGCCGTTCGAGCGCTTCGTCGACTTGGATTTCTCCTTCGTCTGGCAACAACGAACAGGTGCAAAAGACCAGCTTGCCGCCGGGTTTCAGCAACGTCAGCGCGTGATCGATCAGCAGTTCTTGCTGTTCGATCAAGGCCATGAATTCAGATCCGTCTTTTGCATATGGCAAATCGGGATGGCGCCGGATTGTGCCGGTCGCGGAACAGGGCGCATCGAGCAGCACCGCATCAAATCCGTCTTGTTCGAATTTGAACGCGTCCGAGGTCACGCAATTGGCTTTTAGCCCCACACGTTTCAGGTTGTCCTTCACCCGTGTCATGCGGTTGTGGCTAAGATCGACAGCCGTCACATCGGCCCCACTTGCCGCGAGCTGCATTGTCTTACCGCCGGGTGCCGCACAGAGGTCCAGCACCTTCATGCCCGGCTTGGGGTCAAGCACTTGGACCGGAATAGCCGCGGCTGCATCTTGCACCCACCAATCGCCGTTCTCGAAGCCAGGAAGTGCCGATACCTGACCCGCTTCTTTCAGCCGGATCGACCCTGTCGGCAACAGCGTGCCGCCCACAGCCTCTGCAACCGCCTTTGGATCGCCTTTGGCCGTTAGATCAAGCGCAGCCCCCGCGAAATGTGCTGCTTCGATCCCTTCGACCGATTTCCGTCCCCAAGCCGCAACCAACGGCTGGCGCAACCATCCCGGCGTCAGTGGATTGGCACGTTTGGTCCAGCCTTTTTCGCCCTCTTCTGAAATCCGGCGCAGAACGGCGTTGGTCAGCCCCTTGAACGAAGATACATGTTTGTTCTTGCCGATAATTTCGACGTAGGCGTTCACGACACCATGCGCCGCCTCGCCCCCCACAAGTTCGATCACACCTAGGCGCAGCGCATTTTGCACGGTCTCTGGAGGTTCTTTCTTGAGGTAGGGTTTCAGCATCCGATCCGCACGATCCGCACCACGCAAAGCGTCCATCGCCAAGCGTTGCGCACGCGCACGTTCATCCGCAGGTAGATGATCCAGCGCACCGCCACCAATCAGTTCGGACATCAGACGTCCTTCGCCTGTGATCTCTTCAAGCAGATGATGCGCAGCGCGGCGCGGCGGTAGACCGGTTTTGGACATGGTGTCTCACTTGTTTTGAACCCATTTGGCCGTATATCAGAAAGGACACGACGACAAGGATGCCCGATGACCGAGCCTGATCACAAAGACCTGCCGCCTGCCGCCCAGCGCGCCTTGGCTGAAGCCGAAGAACGGCGCAAAGAGGCAGATAAATCCGAATTGCCGCCAGAACTGGGTGGGCGCAAGGGACCAGAACCTGTTCGCTATGGCGATTGGGAGAAAAAAGGCATCGCCGTCGATTTTTGAAGTTTCCAGCGACGGAATAACAGCGCGGTGACGTATTACGGGCAACTTTATTGAAAAGGAGCCCACGATGCGCAGCCTACCTTACCTGTTCCTTGTTGTTGCAGCCGGTTTAAGCCTTGCAACATTCGTCACGTCCGAAACGCTTGCGCAGACGGCGCATCCTGTTGTCCATGAACGCGTATTGGGTCCGGTCTGGCCGTAAGCGGTTTGCCTAACGTAGCTTGAATGATGCAGAATCACCGGCACCTTGATCCGTTGTGAACCGCATTTCTTGACCGTTAAATTCAACAAGCTGGCAATTGTACGGAATAGGGTCCCCACCCCAATTCATTTCGCGGCAAAAATACCCGTTTTGCCAAGACCACGTGCCGGTGATTTCCCAGCCTGCACCGGTGCCCGCGATCTGGCCCGCAGGCGAAACAGCCAAATTCACGCCGTACAGGCGGTTTGACAAGTTTTTGTCGCCAAGCGTCGCAAGAAATGTCGCCTTGTCAGAGATCGCTTGATAGCCTTGCGCAGTCGCAGCCGTAGCGGACAAAACGAAAGCGATTGCCGCTGTCTTGAAAAAGGTCGTCATCAAAAGCTCCTTTGTCGTGCGTTATATAAAATATACGCGCGACACGTGCTTTTGGTTTCATTTTGCCTAGTTTGGCCGACTAAAGCCCCAAAACATCCAGCATATCGTATGCGCCAGGCTTTTGGGTTTGCCCCCAAAGTGCCGCTTTGAGCGCCCCGCGCGCAAATACCTTACGATCCGTCGCCATATGACGCAGCACGATCCGTTCACCGGGGGCTGCAAACAGCACATCGTGTTCGCCGACGATATCTCCACCACGAATAGCGCTAAAGCCAATATCGCCGCGTTTGCGCGCGCCCGTGATCCCGTCACGACCGCTGTCTTTGACGTCGTCCAATGCCACGCCGCGCCCTTCGGCTGCGGCTTCACCCAACATCAATGCCGTCCCTGATGGCGCATCGACTTTGTGATGATGGTGCGCTTCGATCACCTCAATATCGAAGTCTTCATCTAACGCAGCCGCAACTTTCTTGGTCAGCTGTACGAGCAAGTTCACGCCCAACGACATGTTCCCCGCACGCACTACGACCGTATGGTGAGACGCCGCATTGACTGCCGCAATGTCGTCGTCCGTCATACCCGTCGTGCCGATGACATGCACCGCTTTGGCCTGTGCGGCCAGTTCGGAAAACGCAACTGTCGCCGCTGGTGCCGTGAAGTCGATGACAGCTTGGGCTTTCACAAACGCCTCTAATGCGTCGGACGTGACAACCACACCAACGGGTTGCCCGCCCATCGCCGTGCCGACGTCCTGACCGACCCAATCGTGACCATCCCGTTCCAGCGCCCCAACGAGGTGACATGCATCAGACGCCACGATTGTCTCAATCAACATCTGCCCCATACGGCCTGATGCCCCGGTCACGACGATTCCTGGTCCCTGTGTCATACGCTGTCCTTCTTTCTGTTGCCCTCTCTTAGCGTTTCGGGCGGCTGACGCAAAGCTTCGCTTGGCAAAACGGCGGGCAATCACTACATGGGGCTTATGGCAAAGCAAAGTAACAGAGACGGTAAGGCCCCAACCCAACGCATGTTGAAGGTGGGCGAACAGATTAGACGGACATTGTCGTCTGTGCTGCAACGTGGCGAAGTGCATGATCCGGACTTGAACCGGATGATGATCACCGTGGGCGAAGTGCGCATGTCGCCTGACCTGCGCGTTGCGACAGCCTATATTCTACCACTGGGTGGAAAGAATAAGCAGGAAACGCTGGATGCGGTGCGTCGTAATCGCCATGAAATCCGCCATCTTGTGGTCAAAGGTGGATCGCAGAAATTCGCACCGGAACTGCGGTTCGAAATTGACGGGACGTTCGACCAGATGGACGCCACACGTGCATTGCTTGCCGATGAACACGTGCGGCAAGATCTCGACGAATGATCCGCACCCTCGCAGGTCTGTTCATTATTATGGCGCTACCAGCTAGCGCCGTGACCTGCGAAGACATTGATTATGACGGCAACAGTTTCACCGCTTGCACCGTGGATGCGTCGTCGGAAGACTTACGTCTGTTTCATAGCAATGCTGCGGATCACGTAATCGGCAGCTTTGGCGATTTGGCAGATGAATACCCCGACAAAACGCTCGCCTTCGCCATGAACGCGGGCATGTATCATGCTGACCGCGCGCCTGTTGGCCTTTACCTTGAAGCAGGCACCCAGAAATCCGGAATCGTCACATCCGACGGGCCGGGCAATTTTGGGCTACTGCCGAACGGTGTTCTGTGCCTGACGGATAGTGATGCGCAAGTTTATGAAAGCTTCGATTTTGTCGCGAAAACCCCCGATTGCCGCGATGCGAACCAATCCGGCCCGATGCTGGTCATCGACGGGGCGCTACACCCACGTTTCTTGGAAGACGGTTCGTCCAAATATGTGCGCAATGGCGTCGGAACATCGGCGGACGGCAAAACCGCGATCTTCGCGATCTCGAATAACGCGGTGAATTTTCATAGCTTCGGCACCTTTTTCCGCGACTACCTGAAAACTCCGAACGCGCTTTACTTCGACGGTAAAGTCTCGCGACTTTATGCGCCCGACTTAGGACGATCGGATTTCGGTTTTCAGCTTGGCCCGATGATCGGCGTGCTCGAATAGGCCCTTTTCTTTTGGTCTTAAATATCTCGGGGGTTTGGGGGCTGGCCCCCATATTGACCGCCGCCGCGACACAAGCTAGCAGGCGCGTTCAATCACCAAAGGGTTCATCACATGGCACGCAAACGCAAGGGACGCGATATCTCAGGTTGGCTTGTCGTGGACAAACCTGCGGGCATCACGTCGACAACTGTTGTTGGCAAAGTGCGCTGGGCGTTGAACGCGAAAAAAGCGGGACACGCGGGCACCCTCGATCCCGAAGCCACTGGCGTTCTGGCTGTAGCACTGGGCGAGGCGACCAAGACCGTGCCCTATATTACTGACGCGTTAAAAGCATACACATTCACGGTGCGTCTTGGCCAAGCCACAAACACTGATGATGCCGAAGGCGAAGTCATCAAGACATCCGATCTGCGCCCGACAGATGACCAGATCAAAGATGCGCTTGCCCCGTTCATTGGCGACATCATGCAGGTGCCGCCGCAGTTTTCTGCCGTGAAGGTCGATGGCCAACGCGCCTACAAAAAAGCCCGCGACGGCGAAGAGATGGAGCTTGCCGCGCGTCCGCTTTGGGTCGAAGAATTGTTGCTGATTGATCGTCCCGACGAAGACCACGTGCTTCTTGAGATGACCTGCGGGAAAGGCGGCTATGTCCGTTCTATCGCCCGCGATCTGGGTGCCGCACTTGGTTGTTATGGACATGTACTGCAATTGCGTCGCATTTGGTCCGGCCCTTTTGATGTGGAAGACGGCATATCGCTTGACCAAATCGACGCGCTCGCGAAGACCCCGGACCTGGACGCACATTTGCAGCCCTTAGAAGTTGGCCTTGCCGATTTGCCAGAGGTGACCTGCCCCGCCGAAAGTGTTGTGAAACTGCGTAACGGCAATCCGGCCCCTGTGATCGGATCGGGTTTGGAATATGGCGAAGAAGTTTGGGCGTCGCACGATGGCACCCCGATTGCCGTGGGCAAATATCTGGGCGGCACATTGCAGCCATCACGGGTTTTCGTCGCTGATTCGATGTGATTTTCGCGCTTCATGGCGCGAAATGTTACAAGATGTCACGCGCCTCACGCCCCCGTTATGCGATGCCCGTTGTTTGTTTCACGAAATGTTACAGTTTTGGGCGGATCGGTCATCCCTGCGTGATGGGGCTGCACAGAGCCCGCCACATTCGGCAAGTTGTGTTCAACGATACACAGAACACATGACCGAAAGACTTGCCCCATGACCGACATCAAACACTCAGCCTTCACAGTTCTCGCCGCTGGCGCTTTTGCCACCATCGCCTTTGACGCCTTCGGCCAAGGTCTGTCCCCGATGTTTGGATACGCCAAGTTGGCTCCAGTTGGTCTGGCCCAACAAACGCTCAACACTGTTTTCGACAGCGTGCCAAAAGGGACAGCGCACATGTTGCACACGATCACTGGCGTTCTGTTTTACACGCTCGGTTACCTGCTGATCGCACGCCCTGTTCAAAAGATGATCGTCCCGAATTTGCATTGGGGTCTGACCGCCGTCGCTTATGGCGTCGTCTTGTGGGTGTTCGCCCTGTACGTCATGGCCCACCTTGTTGCAGGTAATCCCGCATTCCTTGGCTTTAGCGGCATCACGTGGGTCGCGCTTTGGGGTCACATCTTGTTTGCGGTCGTTGCTGCATGGGTGATCGAAGCGCGCGGTCTGTCCGTGTCCTACGCCAAGACATCAGCCGCGACTGCCTAATCTCTTCTCCCACCTCCCTTCCTACCCTCCTCCCAGTTGCAGGCCGTCTTTGTTCATCAAAGGCGGTCTGTTGCTTTTTGCGGGGTCAACACCGATATCAGACCCATGATCACGAGACACCATTCCGATGGGGCGACACTGTCCTCTGCGACCTATTCAGATTGCGAAACCTATCGCTACGCCCTGACCCGTACTTGGGAAGACACAGGAAAGCGGCTGATGTTTGTGATGCTCAATCCGTCAAAGGCGACCGAGGCGCATAATGACCCGACCGTTGGGCGATGCGAGAACCGTGCGCGGGCATTGGGGTATGGTGCATTTCGTGTCACCAACCTGTTCGCGTTGCGTGAAACAGACCCGATGCAGATGCGGCGACATATTGAACCAAATGGTCCTGATAATGATCAGACCTTGATCGAAGGTGCAGGTTGGGCTGACACCACGATCGCTGCATGGGGTGTTCACGGCGTTCATCTTGGCCGCGACGCAGAGGTTATCACCTTATTTCAAAACAATAATTGCGCCTTTCACGCTCTTGGTGTCACCAAAGCAGGGCACCCTCGCCACCCGCTTTATATGCCCTACAGCGCGATGCCTGCACCTTGGCCCGGATAATCCTGCATTAACCAACAGGCTTGTTCGCACCAGACTCCGATTCCGGCTTTTGCTATTGAAACGGGATCACTTTGGGCCGGGGGCGGTACCGCTTTTCAGAAAGACGAACATGCTTGCTATCATTGCTTTATTCGGGGTCGCGGTTGCGTCGATTGTCATCACTGACGCGGACCATGAAACCGATCCAGAAACAACCGTGGAACCTGCCCCAGAAGACGACCGCATAGGTGCTACGACGCCGCTGCAAGAGGCGTTGATGCCTAGCGAGACGCTTAATAGTGCGGGGATCGGACAAACAATCGCGGGGACTGTGCGCGCCGATCTGTTGTTTGGTGGGACAGGTGACGATGAAATCACAGGTGGTGAAGGTGAAGACACGCTGCATGGCGACAATGGCAATGATACCTTATTTGGCGGGAAAGCGATGGACAGCCTGTTTGGCGACATTGGTGACGACATCTTGGACGGCGGTGACCACGACGATGACCTGATCGGTGGCAGCGGTGACGACACGCTGTATGGCGGCGACGGTGACGATGAACTGCTGGGATCGTTTGGTAACGACACGTTGGAAGGTGGCGCAGGTCAAGATGTGCTGAACGGCGGCGCTGGCGATGATATCGTGATCGGAAATGACGATACCGATAGCGATTTTCTGAATGGCGGTCGTGGCGATGACATTCTGCGCGGCGGCGTTGGGGATACTCTGTCCGGTGGTGAAGGTGCTGATACGTTCGCGATAGACGCTGATCAGGAAGGAACGACCTACATCGAAGATTACGATCCTGATGTGGACGTCATAGAAGTTGTCTATGATCAGAACGGACCGATCCCCGAATTAACCACAAGTCGCACCGATGACGGGCTGGCCCTTTTCGCAGATGGCGACTTTGTTGCCGGATTTGCGAACGTCGAAACGCTTGATCTTGACCGGATTGCATTGGTCGCCGCCTAAAAAACTCTTTTCTTTTTGGCTATTCTTGCCTAAACGCACCCATCCGATCAGGGAATCTCCCTGCCGGATACTCCACGGGCCTTTCTGGACGACATCCCGGATCGCGCCATCAACCCTTTAGATAAGGAGACCCCGATGTCGATTACTGCTGAAGATAAAGCACGGATCATGAAAGAATTCGCCACCAAAGAAGGCGATACAGGTTCCCCAGAAGTTCAGATCGCGATTCTTTCATCGCGCATCGCGACTTTGACAGAACACTTCAAGACCCACAAAAAAGACAACCACGGTCGCCGTGGTCTGCTGAAGATGGTTGCTTTGCGCCGGAAGCTGCTGGACTACACACGTGGTAAAGATGAGGCCCGTTACCAGGACCTGATCAAACGTCTTGGCCTGCGCCGCTAATTTAGCTGCCGCACCACAGATACGGAAAAGCCCACCAATTTTGGTGGGCTTTTTTGGTTTTGGCGCTAAGCCTGCGCCACGTTTTGCGCAATTTCTGCGGCAATCGCTTTAGCATCCACACCGCCGCGCTCCGCCGATATCCGCAGACCAAGCAGGTCAGATTGATAACGCCGCGCCAAATCCTTTGGGGTGCGATCTGACGAAATGTGACCGTCGGTTTGCGCATGCGCGAAAAGGGCAGCGAATTGCGTTTCCATGGCTTTCAAATGAGCGTCAGCTGTTTCGGCCAAGGGGTGGTCATGCGCATGCAATTCCAGAAACGTTTTGGATAACATACAGGCCTTCGCGGGCGCATCTTCGGTTTCAACGACCATCGCCGGAAACCTTTGCAATGCAACGACAGGGCCGTATTCCTGCGCTAGTGCCGCAAGCCGCGCCTTCCCGTCGGACGCATATTTTTCCATGGCAAGCGCAAAGAGCGCGTCCTTTGAACCGAACGCCGCATAAAAGCTACCGGGTTTCATTTGCAATTCAGCCTCAAGATCTTTCAACGACGTACCTGCCCAGCCCCGACGCCAAAACAGGTCGCGGGCACGTTTGATCAGATCATCACGGTCATAATTTGGCTTGCGCGGCATGTGTTCACCAATAGTTGAATGATTGCTCAATTATAGACTTGAGTGATCACTCAAGAAAGCCTAATCAGCAAACGTACGTAATGAAAAGGACCTAAATCATGGCTTTCCCATCCCACGACCTCGATTCCGCACCTGAAGGCTCTAAGCCGCTGTTGGAAAACTCTCAAAAAGCCTTTGGTCGTTTGCCGGGCTTGCACAAGGTTCTGGCGGAAAGCCCGCAGGCGTATGAAGGCTATCAAGTGCTTCACAAGCTGTTCACTGAAACCGAATTTGACGCAGACGAACTGACGGTCGTTTGGCAATCAATCAACGTTGAACATGCCTGCCATTACTGCGTTCCTGCCCACACTGGCATCGCGAAGATGATGAAAGTGTCCGACGAGATCACCGAAGCCCTGCGCAACGAAACACCACTTGCGTCAGCTAAGCTGGAAGCACTGCGTACTTTCACAATCCAGATGGTCCGCGAACGCGGCAATGTGTCCGACGAACAGATGCAGACATTCTTTGACGCAGGTTACGGCCACCGCGCGGTTTTGGATGTGATCCTTGGCTTGGCGCAAAAGACGATGTCCAACTACATCAACCACGTCGCACAAACACCTGTTGATGAAGTGTTCCACCCACTCAAATGGACACGCAGCGACACACCGCTTGAAGTGTAAAATAAGATCGAGCGCCCCTGCGATAAGGCGCGCTCAAACCACTTAGGTCATCCGAATGACGGCTTTATCAATCGCGAGAACGTAGCCTTTACGGGCGATGTTCTTTACCAAAAGTTCGCTCATCATTTGGTTGCCGAGTGTATCGCGCAGGCGTTTGATCCGCGTCGCCCCTGCTGCTTCGTCACACTCAGACGCATCACGACCAGAGATCACACCTTCGATTTCAGCGCCAGACAAGACTTCATCGTCCATCCGTGCCTCTGCCAATACAGACAACGTTTCAATCGCTGCATCCGTAAGCTTAAAAGCAAAGTCGTTCAGATAGACCGCTTTTTCACCTCGGTTGATCTGGAGCGAATTCACTTCGATCCCCGCCCGTTCGATCCGCCCCATCCGGCGGTTCAATGCGATCAACAGCACAAGGAAAGCGACCGCAGCCACCAACAATGCAGTCGAGAACATCAGCAAAACAAAAATAACAAAGCGATACGATGCGAGCGTATCTGCAAAGTTCGTTCCGGTTTGGGCCAGAATTTCAAGCAGCTTGATCTCGGCATTGCCAGTCAGCGTATCGTTTTCGACGAAAATGCGTTCGACCTGTGCATTAAACGCATTCGCGTCAGGCAGGTTGATGAACAGTAGAATAGCCGCGACCGCGAGGATCACGACGATCCCAATGATCCCAGCCACCACAAGGCGGCTGCTGATTTCGCGGGTCTCAGAAGCGGAGGAAGTAGTCACCGGCGCTATCCTTCTTGTCATCCAGTTGCGTATCGTCAAACACGCTCAGTACGTTCAGCAGTTCCCAACCGCCAGACGAAAGTCGCCCAGACAGTTGTGACGCCGCATTACTGACAGAACAGTCACCCTGCACAGCAGCCACACCATAGTGCAGACGCAACGGGTTGTCCTGTTTCGCCTTGTAGTCAGCGTAGCAGGTCGCCTGTGCAGCCCCCGTCAGCATGACCAATGCCGTGATGGAATAAAGTAAGGTTTTCATGCCCTGATCTATGCCCCTGCCCTGCGTGTTATTCAATATCGCCCGACGATAGCCCGCTTGGTATCGCATAACCATCCCCCGTTATTGATGGTCAGTCCTGACACGGCCCACGTTCGGTGCATCCCCGCATCGCAGCCAAAGGAGCAAACGATATGCGTAAGACACTGACAGCCGGCCTGACCGCCCTTTCCCTTGTACTTGTCCCCGCAGCGCCCGTTCACGCAGAAACCAATGACGCGTTGAACCGCGCCATACTTGGCTTGTTGGCGGCAGGCGCAATCGGTTTGGCAATCAACAAGAGCCAAAGCGAAACGCGCAGCATTCCAGTTCAGCAAGACAACCTTCGTTGGACACATGATGACAACAGACGGACCGAACGCGACCAACACCAACACCGCGACAATCGTCGCGCCCTGTCGCAGCGTCGTGTTGATCCGCTGCCAAGCCGGTGCTTCCGTCAGATCGAGCTCGGTAACGGACGTGTTCAGTCTGTATTCACCGAACGCTGCCTTGACCGCCGCTATGCCGATAACGCCAGCCTGCCGCGTCAATGTCTGACGCGCCTTGGTGGACGTGATGGCAGCCTACGCGGCTACGAAGCCAGCTGTCTGCGCGACCGTGGCTTTCGGTCAAATCAACGCTGGTAAGCAATAGAGATAGATGCACCCGCCCGAAGGTCATGTCGGCGGGTGTGTCTTGTGGGGCGAGGGTTTGGACGACCTCTCGCCCCACTTTTGGGTTGAAGGGGTAGGCTGGCTCTGATCTGAAACCTTATGGCCAAGACGATTCCCACGTTTGAATATGAAGAAGACGCAATCAACAGCGGCTATAGTCGCGTTGCGGGCGTAGACGAAGTCGGGCGCGGCCCATTGGCGGGACCCGTCGTTGCAGCCGCGGTTGTGTTGGACCCCGACAATATTCCTGACGGGTTAAATGACAGCAAACAGATGTCCGCCAAGAAGCGCGAGGCGCTTTACGACATCCTGAAAGATGTCGCCGATGTATCGATCGCAGAAGCCAGCGTGCGCGAGATCGAGGAAATCAACATTTTGCAGGCATCGCATTTGGCAATGGTCCGTGCGGTGTCAGGTGTGAAGCAACCTGTTGATTTTGTTCTGATCGACGGAAACGCGGTCCCGCGCGGTCTGAATGTTGCCGCAGGCACTTTAATCAAAGGGGATACGCGGTCATTGTCCATCGCTGCCGCCTCAATTGTGGCCAAAGTGTGGCGCGACCGCCTGATGTTGTCGCTAGCGCAACAGCACCCCGGCTACGGCTGGGAGACAAATGCAGGCTACCCCACACCTCAACACAAAGCGCGGCTAAAAAGCCACGGTGTCACTCTACATCATCGCCGTACATTCGCCCCGGTACACAATATATTGTGGCAAGAAAAAAAATAAAAACACGAATTTTTAAAGATATTTACACAGAATCGTCTGTGAATCATTGTGAACTCAACCAACGAGCGGAACAAATTCGCCGAGGCAGAGGCAGACGATGAAAACCAAAACGAAAGCCCCAAAAGGGGTGTCGGAGGCGGCTACGCTTCCCCTAAACACGATCCTTGATGGCGACTGCATTGAGCGGATGAATGCGCTTCCTGCAGGCTCTGTTGACCTGATTTTTGCGGATCCGCCCTATAACCTTCAGTTGAAGGGCGATCTTCACCGTCCCGACAATTCCAAGGTTGATGCTGTGGATGATGCGTGGGACCAGTTTGATAGCTTTAAGGTTTATGACCGTTTTACAAAGGCTTGGCTGAAAGCCGCCCGTCGCCTGCTGAAACCGAATGGCGCGATCTGGGTCATTGGGTCTTACCACAACGTGTTCCGGATGGGCGCTGAACTACAGAACCAAGGCTTCTGGATTTTGAACGATGTGGTTTGGCGCAAGTCGAACCCGATGCCAAACTTCCGCGGCAAACGCCTGACAAACGCCCACGAGACACTGATCTGGGCTTCTAAAGAAGAAGCGAGCAAATACACCTTTAACTACGAGGCGTTGAAAGCGCTCAACGAAGGTGTTCAGATGCGATCTGACTGGGTGCTTCCGATCTGTACCGGTCATGAACGTCTTAAGAACGACGAAGGCGAAAAAGCACATCCAACGCAGAAGCCGCAATCGCTGCTGCACCGCGTTTTGGTTGCGACAACCAACCCAGGTGATGTGGTTCTTGACCCGTTCTTCGGGACTGGCACAACGGGTGCCGTCGCGAAAATGTTGGGCCGTGATTTTATCGGCATCGAACGCGAAGAAGCATACCGCAAGGTCGCTGAAAAACGCATCAAGAACACACGCAAGTTCGACAAAGAGGCGCTCGAAGTGTCCACGTCGAAACGTGCAGAACCACGTGTTGCCTTTGGCGTTCTGGTTGAACGCGGCATGCTGCGTCCCGGTGAAGAACTGTGGTCCATGAATGGGCGCCACAAGGCTAAGGTCCGTGCAGACGGCACCGTGATCGGGGCAGACATCAAAGGGTCTATCCACCAAGTGGGGGCAGCCTGTGAAGGCGCGCCAAGCTGTAATGGCTGGACCTACTGGCAGTTTAAACGCGACGGACAAAAGGTCCCTATCGACCTGCTGCGCCAGCAGATCCGTTCTGAAATGGCCAAACACAACTGATTTTACGAATACCGCCGGTGCAAGTGGCCCGCCTTCCCTGCAAGGGGAAGGACCGCTTGCACGAACTTCACCCCGCCCTTGTGGCGGGGTTTTTTTTGGTCAATCGTCTGGCTACGCTGTAATGTGCGGGGACTAAGATGACTGATCCAGTGACGGAACTGCGCCATCTTGAGGCTGATCTGATGACACGGGCCAGCGGTATCGCCAGTCAATTGGCGCAACCAGCATCGGACGTCCGCAATACAGCCGTTGATACGCAATGGCAGGGAATTGCCCGACAGTTTGGGCCTTACCAATCCTGTCTTGCCGCTTTGCAAAATGCGCCTGTCACGTTTCATGCCGATCACCAAACATACCTTAAACATGGGGCGTATCGCGCGTCGTTGTGGTTCAAAACAAGGGTGCTCCTTGATCGGATAGCCGCACACACGACGCAGCCACTTGTCACAAAACCAAAGCTGCAAGCGGTTGATCGCAATAGCGATTTAATGTCCTACCTGACCAATTCGCTGCATTATCTGGCCAACCCGATTGCAGAGGATCGTCAGTTTTCTCATGACACGCAGTTTCCGGACATCCCGCTGTCGGGTGACTATTTTGTAAACCTGATGCAAGCCGCCTATCGCGTAAGCCTTGCACAGAGCGGAAAACGGCCCCTTAGGTTTTTGGATGTCGGGTGCGGAGGCGGCACAAAGCTTATGATCGCAGCCCACTTTTTCGAACAGGTTGACGGGTTGGAATACAATAACGCCTTCGCGGCAAATGCGCGGCAGGCCCTGCATTCATCCCAAGCTGAAGGATGTCACGTTATTGA
The DNA here is from genome assembly GCF_023015725.1 of Loktanella sp. F6476L. Taxonomy (NCBI): domain Bacteria; kingdom Pseudomonadati; phylum Pseudomonadota; class Alphaproteobacteria; order Rhodobacterales; family Roseobacteraceae; genus Loktanella; species Loktanella sp. F6476L. The sequence continues at coordinate 430,954 of NZ_JALKAR010000002.1, forward strand.
TGGCGATGCTTTGGAATTTGACGGATACGGCGATTATGACGTGATCTATTTTTATCGGCCGATCTCTGATCCGCAGATGTTGACAACCATGCAAAATCGGATACTGCGTCAAGCCAAAGAAGGAGCGATCATCATCGCGCCAACTGCGGCACCCATTGCAAAATCCCAAGCCGTCCTTGTCGCCGAAAACATCTACCTTGCGCATGCGACGGCAGAATATGCGACTTCAATCACTGCTAAAGCGGAACAGATAGGCCCCGATTGGCGGTTAGAAAATCCTCAATTTGATCAAGCGCTTGGTTTTTGGCTGCCCCTGATCAAGGCCTGCCACGACAATGGATTTTGCTTACCGCGGTAACGGATTTGTCCCTTGCTTATACGGCAGCCAATCTTCGATTTCTGGGTAGTATTTCTCGCGCCAAGCCAGAACACGGGGGTTCATGATTTTCCGCCAAAGACGCGGCGAAAGTGCCGCCATTGTCATAAGCGGATACCCATAAGGCAGCTGTGGCGCATCGTCGTCATCATAGGTTTGCAGCAATGGGAATCTGCGGTCCGGTTTGTAGTGATGATCAGAATGGCGTTGCAAATTGATAAGCAACCAGTTCGACGCTTTATGCGCCGCATTCCAAGAATGACGCGGCAAGACGTGTTCATATTTACCGTCGCCCAAATGTTTACGTGTTAACCCGTAATGTTCGACATAGTTCACCAGCTCAAGCTGAAAGACAGCCCAGAAAGCTTGGACCAAAAACAAAAAGACGCCCCACCAACCGCCAATAACGGCGGCCAGAACGATGAAGCCAGCCTGCAAAGCCCAATACCGGAAGAACGGATTGGACAGGTCGGTCCATGGTTTTTTCTTGCGCGCCAGCATCGCTTTTTCTGCATTGAAAGCAGATGTATAGCATTCGACCAGCACACGCGGGAAGAACCGCCAGAAGTGTTCATTGTAACGCGCCGTTACAGGATCTTTCGGCGTCGCGACGTAGCGGTGATGCACAAGCAGGTGCTCTGAACGAAAATGCGAATACAAAACGGATGCCAGCAAAATGTCCGCCAGCCAGCGTTCCAATTTTGACTTCTGATGCATTAATTCGTGCGAATAGTTAATCCCGACGGTGCCCGAGATGATCCCGAACCCTGCGAACAACGCCCATTCTTCCAGCCAATTCAGGTGGTCCGTGTTCACCACATAGATCATGGCCCCGAAGATCGTGATCAATTGAATGGGGGTCCAGATCAACGTGATCAGTTTGTACCAATACAGCTGTGCCTCAGGTGTCTGCGGGTCTGCGTTTTCTTCGTTCAAGCCCGTGAAGTAGTCCAAGACCGTAAACAAATACCACGTTGCAAGCGGCAGTAGCAAAAGCGCCCAACCGCCGTAGAGTGCTGCGATCACCGCAAGCGGGATCAGGATCAAAGACAGCCAGAACGGCAACGCAGCCGAAAGCCGGGCCATCGCCGGTATGGAAGGTGCAGTGGTCATCGCAATTCTCACTATCGTTTGACTGTTACACTACATTTAACGGGACTCTGGCTCAATTGTGGCGTCACGTCGCGGAACAAGATCAAAAACCTTGCGCATCGCCGTCGGCAGCGCAGATGGTACAAACGCATGGTGCGGGACAAAATGGCCGCGCGTGGGATCAAGGTTGTCGGGGACGTCCGCCACCATGACCTTCAGCCGCAAATGAAAATGCGTGAAGGTATGTCGCGCCTCTTGCCCGCTGTCTTTCCAATCCGCATCCAAAGGTGGTGCAGGCGTGGGGTCGTCCGACCAATCAGAGCTTGGGAAGGCAAGCATCCCACCGAGCAGTCCCTTTTCGGGGCGCGTTTCCAGCAGCCAAGCACCATCATCGCGACGAGCGACATAGACATAACCCAAACGCACAGGGGTTTTCTTTTTCGGGGTTTTCTTTGGCAGCTCAGCCGCTGTGCCGGCCTGCCGCGCCGCGCAAGGATCACGCCACGGGCAAATTCCGCATGCGGGGTTCTTGGGGGTGCAGATGGTCGCACCCAGATCCATCACGGCCTGCGCGTAATCGCCCGGTCGCCCCCGAGGCGTTAACGCTTCTGCGTATTTCATCAACACTGGTTTGACGCCCGGTAGGGGATCGTGAATGTCGTACATCCGCGCCATCACGCGTTCGACGTTGCCGTCAAGCACGGTTGCGTGTTGGTTAAACGCAATGGCAGACATTGCAGCCGCTGTGTACGGACCGATGCCCGGCAGCTTTAGTAAGTCATCGTAATCGCTGGGGAATACCCCATCATGTTCTGCCACAATCACGCGCGCACATTTCAACAGATTGCGCGCCCGTGCATAATATCCAAGACCCGCCCATGCGGCCATCACATCTGCGTCTTCGGCTGCGGCCAAATCCCTCACAGTGGGCCACAGACCGGTAAACTTGCGGAAATATTCCTTAACTGCTGCAACGGTCGTCTGCTGCAGCATCACCTCTGACATCCAGATGAAGTAAGGATCAGGCCGCTGTCCCGCTTTGCTTTGATCTGGTGGTACGCGCCATGGCATAGCCCGCGCGTGGCCATCATACCACATCAGCAATTCGTCGCTTAGATCACGCAATGTTTATTGCTCCTTTAGCTCAGGGGCTGGCTTGGCCTGCCGCATTGCTTACATTAGAACGGAATGATGAAACAACCACGCCATAAGGGGTCAACCTACGGGTTTTCTCGGGCATCTGGATTGATGCAGAACCGGATTCGCAAAGCCAGCGAAGCCCGTGGTTTTGCCGTCACCCGCCTGCTGACCCATTGGTCCGAGATTGTTGGCGAAGGCACAGCCAAGATCGCGACCCCAGTCAAGGTCAGCTACGGCAAGGGTGGCATGGGCGCGACATTGTCTGTTCTGACGACGGGCGCACAAGCCCCGATGCTGGAAATGCAGAAAGATCAGATTCGCGACAAGGTAAATGCCTGCTACGGCTACCGCGCAATTGCCCGCGTTCGGATCACGCAAACGGCTCCTGTTGGCTTTAAGCAAGGGCAAGTCGCCTTTGACCGCGTGGAGGAAAAACGACCCGAGCCAGCCCCCGTGTACCGCGAGGCGGCAAGCCAGATATCAAACGACGTGACAAGCCCCGCGCTACGCGATGCGCTTGCCGCACTTGGGGCTAACATATTGTCAAAACACAATAAATCTACCAAAGGATAACGACATGAAACGCAGAGACCTTTTGAAGACAGGCGGTGCCGCCGTTGCCCTTTCGGGTGGCTTTGGCACGTTTGTTCAGGCGCAAGAAACCACGATCGAAATCCCTGATATGGTGCTCGGTGATGAAAACGCGCCAATCGAAATGATCGAGTACGCGTCCTTCACCTGCCCACACTGCGCGTCTTTCCATGCCAACGTGTACCCGCAGCTGAAGGCAGACTACATCGACACCGGTAAGGTGAAATTCATCTACCGCGAAGTGTATTTTGACCGTTTCGGCCTGTGGGCATCCATGATTGCACGCTGCGCTGGCGAGGACCGTTTCTTCGCAGTTTCAAACCTCGTCTACGAAAAGCAGCGCGAATGGACCGCAAGCGGCGATCCGGCAATTGTGATTGAAGAACTGCGCAAATTGGCAAAAACAGCTGGCTTGAACGATGAAACGCTTGATGCATGCATGTCCGATGCGGACCAAGCGCAAGCATTGGTTGGCTGGTACCAAGCGAACGCCGAACGTGATGGCATCAACTCTACGCCTAGCTTCCTGATCAATGGCGAAAGCCACGGCAACATGACCTACGAGAACTTCAAGACGATCTTGGACGAAAAGCTGGGTTAACCCTTAAAGACCAATCTGACTGAGGGCTGCTTCAAGTGGCCCCCAGTCGCTGATTTGCAGCCGAACCGGCACTGTCAGCACTTTTGCCCTGAACGCGTCGGGCAAGCGCACCGCATCTTTTTCAGTCGTCACCATCTGCGCGTTCTTCAACCGCGCTTCGGTTTCCAGCCTTGTCATCAACGCGGCGGTTAGCGGTTGATGATCCGACAAAGCTTCACCGTGGATCAGGACAACACCCAAGTCGCGCAAGGTCTGAAAGAACTTTTCAGGATGTCCGATTCCAGCAAACGCGAGTACCGGCAGCCCTTGCCACGGCATACCGGTCGGTAATGGTTCAAGATGGCCTTGGACATGTCCGGACAGGTTAGGCCATTGATCACGAAACCTATTTTGATCGTCCTTCGCACCAATTGACAGAACGATGTCAGCCCGGCTTAGACCAGCCGCAACGGGTTCACGCAAAGGACCGGCAGGGATAACTTTGCCGTTCCCAAAACCCCGCTTAGCGTCGACCACGACAATGGAGACGTCTTTTTCAACGCTTGGATTTTGGAAACCATCATCCAGAATTATGACGTCGGCACCATCGTCCTGCGCCGCTGTCACACCTGCGGCACGATTCTTGTCGACCCAGGTCGGCGCGAAAGCTGCTAGTAACAGGGGTTCGTCACCGACCTCGCTTGCGGAATGGGTCATCGGGTCAACACGGGTCGGACCATTCAGGCTGCCGCCATACCCGCGCGACACGATATGCGGCTGATGCCCCCTTGCAATAAGCCGTTCCGTCAACGCCATTGTTGTAGGCGTTTTTCCGGTTCCGCCCGCGTTAATATTACCAACGCAGATGATCGGAACAGCGGCTTTCATGCCGGACTGTGCAACACGTCGGGCGGTGGCCGCGCCATAAAGTGCACCCAAGGGCGACAGAATGCGTGCCTGCCATGCAGGCGATTGCGCCGATGTGTACCAAAAAAGCGGAGCTTTCATCTTACGCACCCACCCCGTCAAGTTGTTCCAACAACGTTTCGGCCAACCGATTTGTCACGTCAGCCCCGCGTGATGTGACATCCCATGCGGCATGAACAATCCGAGCGGCTTTGTCGGGTGACAAAAGCGTCTCGACAGTTTTTCCGAGATCCGCGAAAGAATTCACAGCAACACAGGCGTCAGCGGCGGCAAGTCTGGATATCTGGGCCTCATACGGCCGGACGAACGGCCCATGCAACACTGCGGACCCCAAAGTCGCGGCTTCAAACGGTTCACGGCATGTCGTGCCCGTCAAAGTCCCGCCAAGGTACGTGATTGGTGCCACGCGATACCATAAACCCAGCTCACCCTCTGTATCAGCAACATAGACCTGCGTCGCTTCGTCAACCTCTTCATCAGCGGAACGAAGGCATACGGAAAACCCGGCTCCGCGCAGCGTTTCTGCCGCCGCCACGCCGCATGACGGATCACGCAAAGAAATAATCAAGAAAAGACGATGCGCACGACGGCTTGCCTGATGATGGGCCTGCGCGATTTGTGAAACCTCGGAAATATCGGCATCCGCCGCGAACCAAATCGAGCGGGCACCAAGCGATTTGGCGATATCCTGACGTTCGTCTTCGAAGTGCGGCAAGGCGGCAGGCGCGCTTTCGAGCGGACCAAGCGTTTCAATGCGGTTTGCGTCGACGCCAGCCCGTACAAGCACGGGTGCGACGTCATCCGCGACTGTCATAATCTTGGCAAACTGGCGCAACATACCGCGTGTCAGCCCAGGCACCCACGTCTTGGTCGTGGGCCGTGCGGTTGCCTGTTCGGCACCAACAAGCACGCAAGGCGTTTTGGCCTGCGCCAGTTCATACAACGTCGTCGCATCAAGTTCCGGACCTAACCACAGCGTCAGGTCCGGTTTCCAATGGTCAAAAAACGCGCGTACCGGTGTGCGCCCTAATGGCGTTTTAAAAGTATCGTCCATCCCATCGGCAGTCGTGATGACCAGATAGATGGGATCGCCATCGGCCTGTAAACGTGTTTCCAGATCCCGAAGAGCATCCATCGGCAAATCGCCATTCACGCGCACCCAAATGACATTGCCTTGGGGGCGTTGCGGTAATTCATGGGTGTCCTGCCCTGTCCTTTCACCGCCGCGGCGTGAGAAATACGCCGCAAGTGAAAGTGACTTATCAGGCATTCAGGTGGTCCATTTAGCCGAGTTCTTCGGTCGATGATGCTGCTGTTTCTTCGTCACGCAGGCGGTGCAAATGTGCGATGAAATAGCGGGTATGTGCATTATCAACGGTGCGGTGCGCGGCCGCTTTCCACGCGTCGTAGGCCGTCGCATAATCTGGGAAAATACCTACGATATCGATATTGTTCACATCGGCAAATGCGCTTTTGGTTGGATCGATCAGCTCTCCGCCGAAGACGAGGTGTAGACGTTGTGTCATAGGGTTAACCTTTTTTGACTTGACCGTGTTGTATCAGACTTATGCGTTTGGTGAAGGTGTCTCAACCGTTGATGCAGCAAATGCCGCCCGCAAAAGACGTGTTACAGGGCTACCCGCTACCACGCCGTTAACCTGTGGATGCGGATTGTTAAAACGCAGCGGTGCCCCCGTTTGATCCGTGACTTCGCCGCCTGCTTCGGTGACGATCAAAGCGCCCGCTGCGATATCCCATTCCCAAGACGGGCGTAGCGTCATCATCACATCAAACCGGCCTTGCGCCGTCAAAGCCATACGATAGGCCAGCGACGACCGAAATTTACGTTCAATACCAGCAGGCGGCGTTTGATCTGCCCAGAATTTATCGGCAAAGCTCGCTTTGTTCGACAACACGGTCGCACCATCCAGATCGTTCTTTTGCGAGACTTCGATCGGGTTCCCGTTCAACGTCGCCCCATCGCCCTTTTGGGCGGCGTAAAGGTAATCGCGCATCGGCAGATAGACGACGGCGGCCATCACTTCGCCGTCTTCAAGCACGGCCAGGGCATGCGCCCAGTCCTGCGATCCCTCGATGAACGCCCGCGTGCCATCAATTGGATCCACAACGAATTGGCGCCGGGTCGCGAGCCGCCCCATGTCGTCTTCAGTTTCTTCAGACAACCAGCCATAATCGGGCCGCGCCCGTTGCAATTCGTGGGCCATCAATTCATTAACGGCCAAATCAGCTTCGGTCACAGGGCCCGCACCGCCACCTTTGTCCCAGACTTTGGGGCGATCAACGACGAAGCGTCGGGCGATATCACCCGACGCTTTGGCCGTCGCGATCAGAAGGTCCAGATCAGTCACCGGCAAGCGTCAGCCCTTCGATCAGGATTGATGGCACCACGTGCGAGAGATGTGCGCGTGCATCGTTCGCCGGAATCATCCGCAGCAGCATGTCGCGCAGATTGCCCGCGACCGTGCATTCGTTGACCGGATAAGTAATTTCACCGTTTTCGACCCAGAACCCAGACGCACCACGTGAATAGTCGCCCGTATTCGGGTTCACAGTCGATCCGATCATCGACGTGATCAGCAGCCCTGTGCCCATGTCGCGGATCAGGTCTGCCCGCGATTTATCGCCTTGCGTCAACGCAAGGTTCGACAGGCTTGGCGATGGAGGTGCGGATGTCCCGCGTGATGCGTTGGCTGTACTGTCGAGCCCCAATTTTCGGGCGTTCGCAAGGTCGAGCGTCCATCCAGTCAGCACACCATTGTCGATGATCGCGCGGCGCTGTGTCGCCAGCCCTTCAGCGTCGAACATACGCGATGAAAAGGCGCGTGGACGCCGCGGGTCTTCGATCAGGGAAATGCCATCAGGCAGCACCTGTTCGCCCAGCGCGTCACGCAGCCAGCTGGACCCACGCGCGATTGCCGCACCATTAACGGCTTGGCTGATGTGCCCGACAAGGCTGCTGGCGATGCGTTCATCAAACAGAACGGGAAAGCTGCCGGTCTTGGGTTTGCGGGCACCAGTACGTTCAACAGCACGCGCTGCGGCTTGGCGTCCAATGTCTTCGGCGTCGCGCAGATCGGCTTGAAAAATACGGCTATCGTAGTCGTAATCGCGTTCCATATCAGCGCCGGTGCCACTGATCGCGACGCAGGACAAACCACGGTCGCTGCGCGTGTAACCACCGGAAAATCCGTTCGATGCAGTAAGTTGGATGCGGCGGCGACTGTAACCTGCGGAGGCGGATTGGACCTGACTGATATCTTTGTTTTCGAGCGCTGCCGCTTCTGCGCGGGCAGCATCGGCTTGTAATTCTGCCGGATCAGGTTCGTCGGTTGGGTCGAACATCTCCAAGGAACTGCTGTCGCGGTCCACGGCCAGTTGAGACGCATCAGCAAGCCCCGCGTGGGGGTCTTCCGGTGCTTCACGGGCCATCGCAACGGCACGTTCGGCCATCTGTTCCAGCGTTGCGGTTTTCGCATCTGATGACGACACACAAGCTTGTCGGTTGCCGACAAACACGCGCATCCCGACATCCACGCCTTCGGACCGTTCTGCCTTTTCCAAGGCCCCTGCCCGCACATCAATCGAGACCGATGTACCATCAACGGCGATGGCATCGACAGCGTCGGCCCCCGCCTTTTTGGCAATTGCGATCATCTGTTCTGTTAGGGTGGAAAGCTGTTGGGTCATGTGTGCCTGCTTTGAATAAGTCGTAAGACAGGTATGCGGCGGGTCGCCCCGCCGCAAGGGGCGCTTAGCGCATGCGTTGGCCGTTCACGATGACATGACCTTCGCCGTTCACGTCCAGACGCGTTTCAAACGCATCTTCGCCTGTCGCTTTGGCAATAAAGCCCATGCCAAGACGCGCCATGCCCGCTTCGTCCGGACCAATAACACCGAAGCCAACCAAACGGTCGATCAACGCGTTTGCACCTTCAACATTCAGGATCGCACTGCCTTCCGGACGCGGGAACCCATCAAAGGTTGTCATGTCGGAATTGTCGACAACAAACGCCCCCGTGGCCAAGGCGCTTGCCCCGATAGCAGAGACCGAAATTTCGTTGATCGTCAGGCTTTCAAGGCTAATGGGTGGTTCCGATTGATTCATCTGCGCTTCAATAGTTTCGAAGTTCAGCGCATCGATTTCTGAAATGACAGTGCCCGCCACATCAATGTTGATCGACGCTGGATCGCGCGGCAGATCACCATTTGGATCAAAAAGACCCCAAAGGTCTTCGCTGATTTCCAAATCAGAGAAATCCAAACGCATGGCAACATCCTGCGGTTCTTCGCTTGGCATCAGTGGGAATCTGTAGCCGCCGACGGCTTTCCCCATGCTGCCAGAAATCGGGAATGGGAAAACGTCCGGAATCAACATGTTGAATTCGACGCCTTCGCCTTCGGCAAACAGGTCAAAGCCGGCGGCATCAATTGAAAAACGACTGGTTGTGCGGCCGGAGGTTTGTGATTGCTCGGACAGGATATCGCCGTCGATTGTCGTGACGGTTTCGCTGGAACTACCTTCCGCATCCGCTGTGCCACGCAGGTACGCGCCTGCCGCCAATGCCGCGGACAAGTTCATGATGTCCGAACCGCCAGCGGGGAACGCTGTCTCAAAAGTCGTGTCATTCGCGCCGAACTGTCCCGTGTTGCTAATCACAGACCCCTCGGCGTCGTTCAACACATAGGCCACGTCAGCGGCACCAGTAGTCATCTCTGTTGTTGTTGTGATCAGGTCGCCCGTCACAACACGTGACGTAGACGAATAACCGGCCCCACTGGCAAGCATTGAAAAGTCGATGTCTTCCTCTGGCACTTCGATATCTTTGACTTCAACCGTCAACGCATCGGCTGATTGCACAAATGTCATGTCGGCAGGGTCGCCTGACACTGTGCCTTGGAAATTGTCTTGCGCGATGCCTAGCGTCAGCGCCCCTGACCCTTCGGACGGCACATCAAATTCGATCCGCACATCAAATGCTTCAGGGTAAGAGATGACGACAGTCCCATCAGACTGATCAACAAAGCGCATGTCAGGCAAACCAACCCGCAACGTCGCGACATCAAACGGGAACCGGTAAAGCAGCGCGCTATCGCTGATCACGGTCTCGTCGCCACTGGTTGTCGGGGTGCCAATAACTTGTGCACCAGTTGATTCATAATATGCGGTGTAGGTCGCCCAAACGTCAGCGCCCGTGACGTCCGCCGCGACGCTTTGCGCCAACATAGCCGTGGCAGATAAAACAGTCGTTCCAAAGAGGTTTCGGCGAAGCATCATATTTTCCTTATATTACAATAGAAAAGGGGTGCGACGGCCGCCCATCGCACCCCCTATTTCGTGGAGCTTACTGGATACGTTGACCATTGGCCATGATGTGACCTTGGTCATTGATCTCGATCTTGGAACTCAGTTCATCGTCGCCGGTCGGCGTGGCGAACATCCCCATGAACATGCGGCCCATTGTGGCCTGTTCAGCAGGCAGCAGCCCCATTTCGACGACTTTGTCGATCAGCGCATTCGCCCCTTTAATTCCGATATTCACTTCGCCCGTTGGACGTGGCAAACCGTCAAAGGTTTCCAGATCGCTGTTGTCGAATGTGAAATCACCAGCGCCCGTGATTTCCGCACCCGCCGCTGCCAGACGCAAACCGATCAGCTGAAGGCTGTTCAATTCACCTGGCGTGTCAGCAAAGGCCATTGCTTCGGCTTGTTCTGGGTCCAAGATATTGAAGAACAATTTGGCCATGCCAGCCAATTCAAGTTCAGCCGTCACAGGTTCACGCGGGATCGTGCCCGTCGGGTCCGCCATGTTCCAGATGTCGTCGCTGACCGTGACTTCGGTCAAAGCGAATTTGAAACCGAACGGTTCTGCCTCGTCTGTACTTTCCAGCGGCATGTAAAAGCTTGTCTCGGCTTGATCCCAAGAAAAGCTAACGGGGAACGGCAGATCTGGCATTTGTGCGCTGACATTCACACCATCAAACGCGAAACCATAGGCCAGATCAGATTGGTTCATGGTGGCGTTGAAACCGCCTTCACCCATTTGAATGCTCGCCGTGCCCGCATCACCATCGACACTAAAGTCAGCGATAAAGCTTGCGCCAAGATATCCCATTGTTGAATCGACGCCAAAGCCGTTCGCGAACCATGTGTCAGGCGCGTCCATATCCAGACCTTCGGGCATATTCATGGTCCCGTCTGCACCCAGCCGTTCCATTTTGCCGCTTACAAGCATGTAGCCATCGCCGCCCGGTTCTTTGACATCAAACAAGACGTCCACGTTTTCAGCGATCATGTCATAAGCCAAGGCACCATCTGCGCTAGTCTGATACGTGCCCGATAGATCGTTCGCCTTCACGAAAATGTCGCCTTCGACATCAGCGGCATCGCCTTTAAATTCGGCAACACGCATCGTGTAGCTATCAGCGCTGATGTCGTAATCCATCGCATCAGGATCGCCGCTAACGGTAATCGCCATGTTTTCCTGCGCAACCTCAAGATCAACGATCAGGTCGTCCTCGATGTTTACCGCAATCAGATAGCTGTCCGGCACGTCAACGGACACGGTTCCATCGCCATTTTCGGTAAAGACAAGCGGGCCCAGGTTGGTCGTCACGCTGCTGTATTCGTCAGACATGGTCATGCTCAGGTCGTTCACGGTCAGCGTCGCGCCGTCTACGACTTCGCTGCCGATAGAAATGTTTTCAGACCCATAGACCTGAATTTGCTTTTGCCAGTCGGCCCACACATCGGCGGCCGTCACATCTGCAATCGCGGCAGAAGAACTCAGAAGGGCAGCCGCACAAACGGCACCACGCAATACAATGACGTCTTTCATAAGATGTCCTTTCAAATAATTTCTGCGCAGAGTGTCGGACGACTTGCACCGATGTGCAAGGTCGGGAATCCTAGACTGGCAAGCAATGGCCAAGGTACTTATGAGATTATTATGGTAGATCAGACACTCAGCGGGAAAACCGCACTTATCACAGGCGCAAGCCGTGGCATCGGTGCGGCCGCCGCGCATGCATTTGCGCAGGCAGGCGCGAACGTAGCACTGGCTGCGCGTAGCACAGATGACATTGACGCTATTGCCAAAGAGATTGGGGATCAGGCCATCGCAATTCCCTGCGACGTCGCGGATCCCGACGCTGTAAAAGCCGCCGTTGATCAGACGATCGATCGGTTCGAGGCGCTTGATATTCTGATCGGGAATGCAGGTATGATCGAACCAATTTCGATGCTTGCCGAGACTGATCTGGCCGCGTTTTCCAAAGCCGTTGATGTGAATTTCAAGGGTGTTTTCTACGGCATGAATGCCGTTCTGCCCCACATGATCGCGCGCGGAAGCGGCACGATTATCACCGTGTCGTCAGGGGCCGCACATGGCCCAATGGAAGGCTGGCCGACCTATTGTGCCACAAAAGCTGGGGCGTACATGTTAACGCGCGCCGCTGATCACGAAAACCGAGACAAAGGCGTCCGCGTGCTTGGTCTGTCCCCCGGCACGGTGGCAACCAAAATGCAGCGCGACATCAAGGCGTCCGGTGTAAATCGTGTGGCAGAACTTGATTGGTCAGACCACATCCCGCCGGAATGGCCCGCGGCGGCCTTGGTCTGGATGTGCGGCGATGCAGCCGACCCTTATCTTGGGACAGACGTATCGCTGCGCGAAGACGAAATCCGTCGCATGGTTGGTCTTATATGATCGATTATCACTACGACGATCATGTTTCGACGATCACAATCAATCGACCCGACAAAGCAAACGCCCTGACCAGCGCAATGCTGCGCGATCTGATCGATGCTGTTGAAAAATCACACGGATCTCGCGTGACGATCCTGACAGGCATAGGCAAGGTTTTCAGCGCAGGGGCGGCGTTGGAAGAAGTACGAAACGGCCTTGCAACTGATCCGGCATGGGAAATTCTTTCGCAATCAATTGCCGATCAAAAGGGCCTGACGATCTGCGCGCTGAACGGCACCTTAGCGGGCGGCGCGTTCGGTATGGCGTTGGCCTGCGATATACGGGTCGCAGTTCCCGATGCACGTTTTTTCTATCCGGTTATGAAAATGGGGGTTTACCCGCAGCCGTCCGATCCCAAAAGGATGGAACACCTCATTGGCCCGTCACGTACAAAGATGATGCTGTTGACCGCGCGCAAAATCGATGCCGAAACAGCCCTACGTTGGGGGTTAATTGATGACATTGCAGCGCCCGGCGACCTGATTGACCGCGCCCATGAACTTGCAGCGCCTGCAAAAGCAGCATCACTTGATCTCGTGGGCGGGATTAAGGACATGATCAAGCGCTGAACCTTGCCTTGCAAGCCAAACGCAGGCAAAACCACTGTGAAATATGAGGGGCGCCCATGGATCCGCAAGTTATTCTCGAACAATTTCTCGGCTATCTTGATCAGGGCATTGCGCTTGCAAAAAGCTGGTTGTTGTCGCCTGCCGCATGGTCCCAGTTTGGCCTGCTGATCGCGTCCTACCTGCTGGCAAGACTCGTCAACCGGATCGTTGCGCCGAAACTGACAAACCTGCTGACACCCCCCGCGGAAAGCGCAAACATCTTCGCTAAAGCGCGACGCTTTGTGTTGCAGTTCTTGCCGCTGATCCTACCGCTTTTGGCCTATGCGTTCACCGCCATGGGCGAAGCTGTGGTGACAGCAATGTTCGGCGCGGGCCCTGTCATTGGTTTTGGTAAGCGGGTTTTCCTCTTCCTAGCTATCAGAGCGTTTGTCAAAGATATCCTGACCGATCCGTTCCTGCACCTTTTGGGCAAATTCGTTCTGATCCCTGTCGGCGCGCTTTACGCGCTCGGGATTCTTGACCCAGTCATCATTTTGCTTGGCGAAGCACGTGTTAGTATTGGGAATATCGGCTTCAGCGCCTTGGCACTGGTTCGTGGCGTAATCGCCGGATCGCTTTTATTCTGGCTTGGACACTGGTCGAACAGCCAGTCATCCGCGTTTCTGGATCGTCAGGAAATGCGTCCAGCGATCCGCCAACTGACCGTCAAAACCGCCGAATTCGTGATCTTTGGCATCGCATTTTTGCTGCTGATGAACATTATGGGGATCGACCTTGGCACGCTCGCCGTCTTGGGTGGTGCTATTGGTGTTGGTTTGGGTTTCGGCCTGCAAAAGATTGCATCGAATTTCATCTCTGGCGTAATTTTGTTGATCGAAGGTCAGGCGACTGTCGGCGACTATGTTGAACTCGACGGTGGCGAGGCGGGCACCATCATCAAGATGACTGCGCGCGCTACGATTCTTGAAACTTACGACGGCCGCTGGATCGTTGTTCCGAACGAAGATTTCATCACAACCCGCGTCGTCAATTATTCGGATAGCGGATCGGCCAACCGGTTGGAGGTTCCGTTTTCGGTGAGCTACGACACGGACATCAACCGTGTCCCCGACCTGATCGAAGCCGCCGTCGCCGCCCACCCGAACGTCCTGACAGCGCCTGAAAGACCTGATTGTGAATTGCGCGGTTTCGGCGATAGTGGCATCGATTTTGCGGTCGAATTCTGGGTTGAAGGGATTGATGACGGTGTCAACAAATACACCTCGGATGTCCTGTTTGTTGTTTGGAATACCCTGAAGGAAAACGGTATCGAGATCCCTTACCCGCACCGTGTCGTCGAAATCAAAGGTCAGATGCCTGCATGACTACCGCGCTTGTGATCGGGGCCGGACCTGCGGGTCTCATGGCCGCAGATGCGCTGTCGCAAGCGGAAATTGATGTAACGATTTGCGACGCAATGCCGTCGTTCGGACGCAAATTTCTGATGGCGGGAAAGTCGGGCCTGAACCTGACCAAAGACGAACCACTGGACGCATTCATCGCGCGTTTTGGTCCACTACATCCGACCATGGAAGCGGCTTTGCGCCGTTTCGGCCCCGTCGAAGTTATGGCGTGGGCAGAAGATCTTGAGCAATCAATTTTTACAGGGTCCACCGGACGGGTTTTTCCGACAGCCATGAAGGCGTCGCCGTTGTTGCGGGCTTGGCTGGCGCGGCTTCGGGCCGCGAATGTCGTGTTCAATTCCCGCTGGACATGGACCGGATTTCAGGACGGCCATAGTCAATTTGAAACGCCAGATGGGACGAAACCAATTGCCGCAGATATCACAATTCTCGCGATGGGCGGCGCAAGCTGGTCAAAACTTGGTTCAACCGGCGCGTGGGCTGAACACTTTGATGCTGTGGCCCCATTTAAGCCTGCCAATATGGGATTTCAGGTTGCGTGGTCGGATCATATGACCCCCTTCCTTGGAACCCCAATCAAAGCGACGGCGCTACATGCCGGTCGTACATCTAGCCGAGGCGAATGGGTCATATCGCGCAATGGTATCGAAGGCGGTGGCGTCTACGATTTATCGCGGAAAATACGCGATGGCGCACCGCTTCACGTCGATCTTTTCCCTGACCTGAGTCATCAAGATGTGCTCAGCAGGGTCAAAAAACGCCGCAGCAAACAGAGTTTCCCGCAATTTCTGAAGAAAACCGTACGGCTGTCCCCGATAAAAACCGCGCTGTTCTACGAATTCACGAAAGGTGAAGATCTGAATGAAGCGGGCAAAATCGCTGATTTACTCAAGGCTTTGCCCGTCCCGATCCTTGACCCGATGCCAATGGATGCAGCAATTTCGACAGCTGGTGGGCTGCGCATCTCTGCATTGGATTCCCATTTCATGTTGCGCGATCAGCCAGGTCGATTTGCTGCAGGCGAAATGCTGGACTGGGAAGCCCCGACCGGCGGCTATTTGATCAGCGGTTGCCTTGCGACAGGCGAAGCCGCCGCACGAGGCGCGCTTTCTTGGCTGAAATCAATTTAAGCTGATTCAAAGAATCACGGTTGCCCTAACAGATGCCGAGAAACGACGGGTTTGATCAGCCAAGAGATTCGCAAAATCGCGCCGGAATGCGCCTTTTACGGGGAAAAACGCCACTTTCCGACCAAATTTGTGGCATTTTCAGCCGCTTGCCCACGTCCCAATTGCGATAAACTGTTGCGCGACCGCATCGCTTTTTAGCTTTTACAACGGACAGTCGATACCGTTTCAAAACACTCCGACTGTGCGCGCTAACCATTTATTACAAACGTTACAACTCTGATTCACCAATAAAAATAGGCGTTCCAACGTCTGAACTGCTTTGAGTTGCGCCAAATCGGACAGCAAAAAACTAATCCGGACGGTTTTCCGCGCAAAAAGAAACCCTTGGGTCCCGCGCCGAAACCATTTAACCACTTGAGTTACACGAGCACGGTGGATAGAAAACCTGTGATCGTCCACAAAGTGCATTTAATTTGGAGTACCGACATGCGCCTCACAACTACTCTCGCTGCCGCAGCTGCTATCGCTGTTTCTGGTGTTGCTGCAAACGCTGGCGGCCTGGCCCCAGTAATCCCAGAAGCACCAGTTGTCATCGTTGACACACCTGCTCCTGCTGGTTCAATCAACTCTGGCTACATCGTGCTGGGCCTCTTGGCTGCACTCGTAGCAGCATCTGCTTCTTTCTAATCTGACGATTAGATTTGAGTTTAAAGGGCGAGCTACGGCTGGCCCTTTTTCATTTTAATATAGGAATAATGACATGCGCTCTTTGAAAGTTCTCGCCGCTGCTGCGGTTTTGGCAACAACTGCTGTAACAGCTAACGCTGGCGGTTTGGCTCCAGCTCCGGCTCCAACACCTGTTGTGATCCCACAAGCACCAGCACCTGCACCTGCTGGTTCAATCAACTCTGGCTACATCGTATTGGGCCTCTTGGCTGCCTTGGTTGCTGCATCTGCATCTTTCTAAACCTCGCTGTTTAGACTACGTAAAAAGGGCTGGCATTTGCTGGCCCTTTTTTGATTCTACGGGGATATATTTACATGAAACTTCTTAAGACTTCTCTTGCGGCGGCTTGCCTGCTTTCCATGACTGTCAGCACTGCACAGGCTGACAACGCTGCCGTGGTTATCAGCGACCAAATTGGTATTCCTGAAGTTGGCCCCGATGTCGTGACGCTTGCAGGTCTGGCAGCTCTTCTCGCTATTGCGAGCGCTGCATCTGCGACATCCACCACAAACTAATTCAACTGACGGAAACGTACGTTAAGGGCCGTCCAGATTGGGCGGCCCAACCTGTTTTACCGACGTGCCATCATTGCAAGTCGTATCAAAACCCGTTCCATCAATGCCCGGTCTGGCGTCGCGCCCGACGAACGCATTTGCAGATCAGTGTCTGTCAGTGCAGTCAGCGCACGTTCAAGCCGGTCACGCCCCCAATTGCTGGCTTGGCGCACAATCTTATCGCGACGCGGCCCAAAGACAGGTGGACGCAGGCGTCCAGCACCGGCAGCAGCACCGCCCGGGTCAGATGCAGCGGCATGCAATTGCCGAAAGTGGCGCATCGCGCCGATACAAAGGGTCACGGGGGCCACGCCTTGCGCATACAAGTCCCGCAGGATCGGTCCAAGTTTATCCGCCTGCCCAGATGCCACGACCTCAAGCACATCGTCCACATCTACTTCCGCTGATTGCGGCGCGTTCGCCATGACGTCTTCAACACTTATCGGTGTCGCATCACCACGTTTGTACAGGCCGACCTTTTCAATCGTCTGTCGAAAATCACCCGGCTCCAATGATCCGGCGAGCGCAAACAGGGCATCCATCACGTCCCTGCTTTGAACCTCAAGCCCGGCGTCCCGCAACGACTGTTCAATATCATCTCGACTAGGTGGATCGTCATATATCCCGACCGCAACCGCATTTCGGTGACCTTCAAACACCTTTCGCAAAGCAGACTTTGCAGTCAATTGGCCCGCTGTGACGATGACCTGCGCGTCCCCCGGCTGCCAATCCGCAAGTGCTGCATCAATAACTTTCGACACCCCGTCTGTCGCATCTTCCACAAACGCAACGCGATGGCCGGGGAAAAAACCTTGCGCCTTTATCGCATCATTCAGGATCGCAGGATCTTTGCGTAGTTCGGCCCCTGGGATACGGGTCAGCCGCATTTCTTCGTCACCATTCGGCCCGACAAGGGCAGCGATCACCTCTTGCCGTTTCCCCGCAACGCGCATGGGATCTGCGCCAAAAATAAGCAGTCCGGTATGGGTTTTGTCGGGGTTGCGAAAATACCCGTTTGCTGCGGCACCAGCCAGCTTCATCGCGGCACCTCTAACAGAGCCAAGCGTTGACGAATCAGGTCAGCCAATGCGACCGCAAGCCGGGCCTGCGCGTCGCTCTCGACCGCTTGGGTTGCCGCAGTTGATCCGGTCGCGGAGTAGCTTGTGAAAGTTTGCTCTAACCCTCCGCCGATTTTTTCTCCGGCTTGATCGACAAGCGTCCACGTCGCATTTCCTGTCAAATTAAAGCGCGTGCTATCACCATCGACCGCAATCGTTGCCGGAACAGGTTCGATCTGCGGGACCACTCTCAGGCGGTATTGCGCAGCCGTCGCAGAACCAAATGTCGCCTCCAGCCTTTCGGCCAAACGGAATCCAATGACGCTGTCCGGCGCATCAATCACGATAGTGTTCTGCCACCGCGCTGCAGCACCATTGGGAACATGCAAAGGCACCACCGCACAGCCGGCCATCGTGACAATGGCGGCCAGCAAACAGAGGCGACGCCTAGACCACAATGTTCACAATCCGACCTGGCACGACGATCACTTTCTTCGGGGTGGCCCCGTCTAGCGCACGGATTACGGTTTCGTTCGACATGGCAAGCGCTTCAACCGATGCTTTGTCGGCATCTGCCGCCACTGCGATTTCCGCTTTCCGTTTACCGTTTACCTGCACCGGCATCGTCACTGTGTCTTCGACCAACATGCTTTCATCCGCGACCGGCCAAGGGGCCGTTGCAATCAGGCCCTCGCCACCCAGCAGAGACCAGATTTCCTCAGACAAATGCGGTGTCATCGGCGACATCAACTGTGCAAGCGTCAGCGTTGCTTCACGTTTCGCCACTGCACTTGCTTTAGATTTCGCAAGCACGCCAGTAAAACCGTAAAGCTTTGCAATCGCTGCGTTAAAGCCAAAGCTTTCGACGCCGTTGGTTACGTCCATGATTGCTTTGTGCATTGCGCGCAGAAGATCAGCGTCTTGCGCCGTATCACCGCCTTCAAAAGCTGCGACATCATTTGCGATCCGCCAAACGCGGGACAGATGCTTGTGCGTCGCTTCGGCCCCAGACGCGGTCCATTCCACGTCACGCTCTGGCGGACTGTCGGACAACACAAACCACCGTGCCGTATCAGCGCCGTAGGTCGCGAGGATATCATCGGGATCAACCACGTTCTTCTTAGACTTCGACATTTTCGCGGAAGGGATGATTTCAACATCGGTTCCATCAGCGAGCTTGCCGTCGGTCACATCCGTCGGGAAATGATAGACAGGGCGTCCATCAGCGCCTTTGGTTTGGTAAATCTCGTGGGTCACCATGCCTTGCGTAAACAGCGCGTCAAACGGTTCTTCGCTACCTTGTGGCAAGTGGCCGGTCATCCGCATGGCCCGCGCGAAGAAACGGGAATAAAGCAGGTGCAGAATCGCGTGTTCGATACCGCCGATGTATTGATCGACGTTCATCCAATACGCAGCTTCTTCGATATCAACCGGCGTCGCGGCCCCCGGTGAGGTAAAGCGCGCGTAATACCAAGACGAATCGACGAATGTGTCCATGGTGTCAGTTTCGCGCTGCGCATCAGCCCCGCATTTCGGGCACTTACAATCCCGCCATGTTGGATGACGATCAAGCGGGTTGCCCGGAATATCAAAGCTAACATCATCAGGCAGCTTGATCGGCAGGTTTTCTTTCGCCTCGGGCACCGCCCCGCAGGATTCGCAGTGCACGATCGGGATCGGGCAGCCCCAGTAGCGTTGACGAGACAGGCCCCAGTCACGCAAGCGGAACTTGGTGACACCTTGACCCACGCCATTTGCCTCGCAGAAATCGACGGCCGCTTCGACAGCTTCGTCTCCATTCTGTTCGGTCTCGCCAGCAAACCCTTTCAGATAAGTGACTTTATCAGTTTTGCCCGGCACAAATGCCTCGGTCAGTGTGACGTCTTCTTTGCCCGGCTCCGCGAAAACAGGCGTGATCGGCAGGTCGTATTTCGTGGCGAATTCGAAGTCGCGTTGATCGTGGGCGGGACAGCCGAAAATAGCGCCCGTACCGTAATCCATCAGGATGAAGTTCGCGATATATACGGGCAATTCCCATGCGTTATCAAACGGATGACGCACGCGCAGACCAGTGTCATACCCCAGTTTTTCGGCCTTCTCGACCGCTTCGGCAGTGGTGCCGCCTTTACGGCATTCCGCGCAGAACGCTGCGATTTCGGAGTTATCCGCCTCCAGCTGCTTGGCCAGCGGATGATCTGGAGAGATACCAACGAAGGAAGCGCCGTTCAGCGTATCCGGACGGGTCGTGTAAACCTCGACCCGGTCGTGGCCATCAGGGCCGTCGATGACAGAGAAACCAAACTGCAAACCGCGCGATTTGCCGATCCAGTTCGACTGCATCAGTTTGACCTTCGCGGGCCAGTTGTCGAGCGTATCCAGAGCGGACAGCAATTCGTCTGAATAGTCGGAGATCTTAAAGAACCATTGCACCAATTCGCGGCGTTCAACCTCTGCGCCAGACCGCCAGCCTTTGCCGTCGATGACCTGTTCGTTGGCCAGAACTGTCATATCGATTGGGTCCCAGTTCACGACCGCTTTTTTGCGATAGATCAAATCTTTCTCAAGGAAATCAATGAACAAGGCCTGCTGCTGGCCGTAGTATTCAGGATCACATGTCGCAAATTCACGCGACCAATCCAGCGACAGGCCCAGCGGGCGCATCTGGGATTTCATGTGGTCGATGTTGCCGTAGGTGTATTCCTTGGGATGAATGCCCGTGGCCATCGCCGCGTTTTCCGCTGGCATCCCAAAGGCATCCCAGCCCATCGGGTGCAGGACGTTGTGACCTGTCGACAGTTTATAGCGCGCGATCACGTCGCCCATTGTGTAATTGCGGACGTGACCCATGTGCAGGTTCCCCGATGGGTATGGGAACATCTCCAACACGTAGTACTTCGGCTTATCGCCGCTGCGTACCGCCTTGAACGTTTCGGCATCCGTCCACGCGGCCTGCCATTTGGCTTCGATTTCTGAAGGGGAATACGTGGACATATGTCTGGTCTTTCAATGGAAACACGGGCTGTAAGCTTTGCATTTTCATAAAGGCCTATGGGCCGAAAGACTAGTGCGCCCAAAGACGTGTCCACAAAAAGAAAGAGCCGCCCAAAAGGGCGGCTCAATCTCAATTCATGTAAGACAACTTAGAATGTGAAGTCTACAGAAACTGTTACGCCTGGATCGTATTCACCAGCGCCGATTTCGTCGCCTTGGTCGCCATCTTCGTCAGCTGCGTATACGAAAGTAGCAGTTGCACCGCCACCGAGGTCGTATGTTGCGCCAGCGTAGTAGTCAACGTCGTCGCCTTCGTTTTCGTTCAACGCACCAGCAAGAACAGTCAAGCCATTGCCGAGGTCGTAAGAACCTTCAACTTTGTACTTAGTCACGCCTTGGTCGTCCTGGTAGTCAACAGAAGCAGCGATTGGGCCGCTTGTGTAAGCTACGTTCACGCCGAGGTTTGCGTCTGCGTCACCTTCGTCAACGTAGTAACCAGTCGCAACAACTGGACCGATAGGGTATGAAACCTTGATACCAGTGGACTGTGTGTCAGCTGTCATGTTGTCAGCGTATGCAAGTGTGATTGTTGCGTTAGCAACAGTTACAGCTGCAGATACACCCATAACTTCAGCTGCGCTGAAGTCGCCGTTGCCGTCAGCAAAAGT
This sequence comes from Loktanella sp. F6476L, assembly GCF_023015725.1. Classification (NCBI taxonomy): domain Bacteria; kingdom Pseudomonadati; phylum Pseudomonadota; class Alphaproteobacteria; order Rhodobacterales; family Roseobacteraceae; genus Loktanella; species Loktanella sp. F6476L. The sequence goes on from NZ_JALKAR010000002.1 coordinate 452,526, forward strand.
TGTGTCTTCCTGGTAAGCTGCTGTCAAAGTAGCGATACCGAAAGTTGCTGCTGCACCGAATGAAAGCTGCTCAGCTTCACCGTTTGCATCGTCAATGATGTAAGACAAAGACGCGTCAACACCACCGAAAGATACGTCGCCGCGCAGAACTGCGGAGTCTGTACCTGTTGTGAAGGCGTCTGATTCCATGTCGCCAGCTGCTACAAAGCGCTTAGTCGCGGCTGTACCAGTGTCACCAACGAACAAAGACGCTGTGTCTGATTCCAAAGACAGAACGAAGTCGGAAGAAGCAAGTGCTTGCCCGCCGTCTTCGGAAGCTGCATCGTTGTCTTCAGCAACAGTGACTTCGAAGTATGCGCCAGCTGTCAGACCGTTGTCCAAAGCAGCAGTTGCAGTTGTCTTCAGGTTACCTTCCCAGAAGAAACCGTCTTCGCCGATACCATCGACTTCATTGTTGTAACCAAGTGTACCACCCAAAGAGTGGCTTACAGAGGCGTGGCCGTCAGCTGCAGCGGCGCCAGCAAAGGCGACCAGGGCAGTAGAGGTAAGAAGGATGCTTTTCATGGATAATTCCCTCGTGTTTGCATTCCCAAGATGCCAGATCGTCTAGCATTGAGTGTGTAATTGCGCCCAAGTGGCTGCACACTCAAGTAATTTGGGCCAATGTTTGGCGGGTCTATGAAAAATGGTGCATCAAGGACACACACCGGTTTTGGCAGTTTGCGGAATGACAAGCACGCACAAACCCCCTATTTCGTTGCTTAGAACGAATATCAAAACAATAACAGGACCCTGTAATGTCGCTGATGGATATCAAAGAGCGCATCAACCGCGCCGAAACAAAGGCGAACCGGCCAAAAGGTGATGTCACGCTTATTGCGGTTTCTAAAGTGCAATCTAATGCACGCGTTGAGGCGATTCTTTCTGAAGGTCACCGCGTATTTGGCGAAAATAAGGTGCAGGAAGCGGCTGGTAAATGGCCTGCGTTCCGCGAAACATATAATGATGTCGATCTTCACCTGATTGGACCGCTGCAAACCAACAAGGCCCGTCAAGCGATGACACTTGCACAGGCGATCCACACGCTTGACCGACCAAAGCTTGCAACAACAATCGCACGCATCGCTCAAGAGATCGGAAGTTGCCCTGATCTGTTCATTCAGGTGAACACCGGCGAAGAACCGCAGAAAGCAGGTGTATTACCGTCCGATGCCGACACCTTTATCAAAGACGCGATCGCGCTTGATTTGCCGATCAAAGGGCTGATGTGCATTCCACCGGCGGAAGAAGAACCATCCTTACACTTCGCATTGCTCGCCAAAATCGCAGGCCGCAATGGATTGGCAGGCTTATCTATGGGCATGAGCGGAGATTTCGAAAGCGCGATTGCCTTAGGCGCGACACATGTCCGCGTTGGATCAGCTATCTTCGGCGACCGCGTTTATGACTGACACCTACAATCCGCCGCAAGATTCGCTCGTGATTCTGCACGACGACCACGAAGTTGTTCTTGTCAATAAGCCAAGCGGGCTTTTGTCAGTTCCGGGCAAGGGTGAACATCTGGCGGACTGCCTGATCACCCGTGTTCAAGCGGTATACCCACAGGCTTTGCTAGTTCATCGCTTAGATCGGGACACCTCTGGTGTCATGATTTTCGCGTTAACGCCACACGCCCAGCGCCACCTCGGCCTGCAGTTTGAAAAACGTCAGACGAAAAAGACCTATGTGGCCCGTGTTGCGGGACGTATCGCGGAAAAAACCGGTACAGTTGATCTGCCACTTATCGTCGACTGGCCCAATCGCCCAAAACAGATGGTTTGCCATGAAACCGGCAAACAAGCTGTGACGGATTGGCGGGTCATCCGCGGTAACGATGCAGAAACGCGGGTCCGCTTGATGCCCAAAACGGGCCGGTCCCACCAACTACGTGTGCATATGCTGGAGATGGGGCACCCTATTCTTGGTGATCCGTTCTATGCGACAGGCGACGCACTGAACCACCCCAGATTGATGCTGCATTCCGAGACATTCCAGTTTCGGCACCCCGACGGCGGACAAGGCACCCGCATCACGGCCAAAGCACCATTCTAGTTAATTCGGTGACCTGTCGGGGGTGCGCTCTGTCGTGCGCGTCCTTATATATCAATAAGAACCGCATGAAAGGATACCATTATGAGCTTGCGTATTAACGATACCATTCCAAACCTGACCGTCGAAACCGATCAAGGCAGCTTTGCTTTGCACGATTGGATCGGCGATAGCTGGGCGATCCTTTTCTCGCACCCCAAAGACTTTACGCCGGTTTGCACGACCGAATTTGGCGCAGTGGCGCAACTGGCCGACGAATGGGCCAAACGCGGCACAAAGGTGATTGGCGTGTCCGTCGACGGTGTCGAGGACCATAAGAAATGGAAAACTGACATCGAAACCGTTGGCGGCGCTGCAGCAGGTTTTCCAATTATCGCAGACACTGGACTTGAAGTGTCCAAGGCGTTCGACATGCTGCCAGCTGAGGCTTATTTGCCGGATGGCCGCACACCAGCGGACAGCGCAACAGTCCGTTCTGTGTTTATCATCGGCCCAGACAAACAGCTGAAATTGTCGATGACATACCCAATGACCGTCGGGCGCAATTTTGCCGAAGTTCTGCGTGCCCTTGATGGCCTGCAGACATCCACTGGCCGTGGTGTTGCAACACCAGCGAACTGGAATGTTGGGGACGACATCATCATTCCCGCCACATTGAGCGATGAAGACGCGAAAGCCAAATTCGGCGATTTTGAAAAAGTGCTGCCGTACTTGCGCAAGACAAAGCTCTAAACGGCGTTATCGCTGTTCGAACTGAAAGAGCCTCGCAAGTGATTGCGAGGCTCTTTTTCTTAGAAGATATAGACGCGCGTGTTCACAGGCACCTGATCGTAAAGTTCTTCAACATGCGGGTTGATCAACCGTACGCACCCTGACGAAAAGTTCTGACCAATCGTCCAAGGCTGTGGCGTACCATGAATGCGGTAATATGTGTCGCGGCCGCCTTCATATAGGTACAGCGCGCGCGCACCCATCGGGTTTTGCGGGTGACCACCGGGCAAACCACGGCGATAGGGCGCGTATAGCTCTGGTTCGAGGTTGATCATGTTTTGCGTCGGAATCCAGCTGGGCCATTCGGCCTTACGGCGGATCGTCAAAACCCCCGTATAGTTCCGACCCTGATTACCAAGCGCAATGCCGTAGCGACGGGCGCGGCCATTGCCAAGCGTCCAATACAGATAGAAATCTTCCTTAACGACATGAATTTCGCCCGCTGGCAATTCGGGGTTCACGTCTACTTCTTGGGGTCGAAAACGACGCGGAAGCTGGACGACGGTGGGTGTCGCTATCGCGGGCGTCGCGAGGATAGACGCCACTGCGCTTGCAGTGAATTGACGGCGTGTCAGCATTTGGGGTCCTGCTCAGGTCTATTGCTGTCTATTTTGACGCAATCATTAGGCCAAACAGATTACCGAACCAACAAAATGCAAAGTACCGGCCCAATTAGGGCCGGTACTGTAGGGTTCCTGCATCACTTTGTGGTGCTAGGCGTCACGCGGATACAGGTAAACTTTCGAACGCATCGGCGTGCGGTTGTACAGATCTACAACGAATTCATTCGTAAGGCGCGCGCATCCGTTTGATACCGCAGTGCCAATTGTGCGGGGCGCATTTGTACCGTGAATGCGGAGATACGTGTCGCCACGCCCCGGTTCGAATAGATAAAGCGCGCGCGCACCAAGCGGGTTGTCCGGCCCGCCTTCGAGCCCGTCTGCGTATTTTTCATACGCCTCTGGATCACGTTCAATCATTTCCGGTGTCGGCGTCCAGCTAGGCCATTCTTTCTTGGCGCCAACGTAGAAGCTACCCGGTTCGTACAATCCTGGACGACCAACACCGACGGCGTAGCGCATTGCCTGATCGCCACCCAGTGTCAGGTAAAGGCGGAATGTGTTTGGATCCATGTGGATTTCATTGGCGGCGACGGCGCCTGCCAAAGTAACCAAAGTTGGCGCAAGAGGATCAGCAGGTACAACTGGCACTTCTGGCGCTGGCGCGGCCGCCTCTTGTGCAAAAGCAGGGTGAGCGCCAAACGCGGTGATGGCAGCACCCGTGGCAATAAAATGACGTCTTGTCAGCATAAGGTTTTCCCCCGAAGAATCTGCGCTGGTTTGTTCGTATCTAGCGTCATCCCGACCGGAATTCAGATCAAATATGAGTGAACCGGTTTTGGTGATGCAAACCAACAACAGCCTTATCTGCTCACAATTATGCCGAGGAGGGGGAAAAATCACGAAGCGATATCAGAATCGATACCCCAATGAGAAGTTGATGTATGGATAAGCCGCGAAATTGGCCGCGTCAGCGCGGGCTTTTTGCACATCCGGATCGGCATCAATTGCGGCCTGAAGTTCAGCGCTGTCCCCAGTGATTTCGATGTCGAAACCACCCACAAAAACAGCCCCGATTTCACTGCTTAATACCCACTCATCATTAATCGGATAGTCGTACCCAACAGAAACCAATGGGGCGGCAGTTCGATTGAATTCCGCAATACTGGTTGCGGTGCCGCTATCAAAGCTTTGCCCGTCATATTCTATCGGGTTGCTGGCTGAACCTGATATCGTGGTTTCAATGTTCGTTCTGCTGAACACTAGGCCGCCTGAGATTCGCCAGTCCGCATCCATGGGAGAGTAGTCCGCGATCACAGTCATTGCGCCAAGCGCGGCATCGATATCGTAACTGTTCCCGTTTTCCGTTTGTGTTTCATTCAGCTGAAGGCCACCTATCCAGCCAGCCCGTGCGCGCCAATCGGGAGTCATCTGGTATCCCCCTTCGAAGGACAAACCAAATGTGGAAACTCCGCTCCATGCGGTGACATCACCTATGTTTTGGGCTTTCAGCGGCCCCGCCAGAATGCCCAATATCATGAGGATCCAAATTCTTATTCGCATCAAAAGCCCTTTCAAATTTAGGACAAACTAGCGGGAACAAGTAAACAAACAAAAAAGCCCCGATGAACACATCGGGGCTTTTTCAAATCTTTCAGAGAAGGATTACTCTTCAGCAGCTTCTTCTTTTGTGATCTCTTTACCAGTTTCCTGATCAACCATTTTCATAGCCAAACGGACTTTACCGCGATCATCAAAGCCGAGCAGTTTCACCCAAACTTCTTGACCTTCCTTCAGAACGTCAGATGGGTGGTTCAGGCGACGGTTTTCGATCTGAGAGACGTGCACAAGGCCGTCACGCTTACCAAAGAAGTTCACAAACGCGCCGAAATCGACGAGCTTCACAACTTTACCTTTGTAGATCACGCCTTCTTCTGGCTCAGCCACAATGGAATGGATCATGTCGTAGGCCTTTTTGATGGCCTCCGCATCGTTGGACGCCAGTTTGATGATACCGTCGTCGTTGATGTCCACTTTCGCGCCAGATGTCTCAACGATTTCACGGATCACTTTACCACCAGAACCGATCACTTCACGGATCTTGTCGGTTGGGATCTGCATCGTTTCGATCTTTGGTGCGTGTACGCCCAGATCTTTCGCGCCTGTCAGCGCTTTGCCCATCTCACCGAGAATGTGCAAACGGCCAGCTTTCGCCTGTGCCAGCGCCTTGGACATGATTTCCGGCGTGATACCTGCGATTTTAATGTCCATCTGCAAAGATGTGATACCGTTTTCAGTACCCGCCACTTTAAAGTCCATGTCGCCGAGGTGATCTTCATCACCCAAGATGTCGGACAGGATCGCGTAATCGCCATCGTCTTCCATCACCAGACCCATTGCAACACCAGCAACTGGTGCTTTCAATGGAACGCCTGCGTCCATCATGGACAAAGACCCACCACAAACGGACGCCATTGAAGACGACCCGTTGGATTCAGTGATCTCTGACACCAAACGGATAGTGTATGGGAAATCAGTTGCGGACGGCAGAACAGCCTGCAACGCACGCCAAGCCAATTTACCGTGGCCGATTTCACGACGACCCGGGCCACCAACACGACCAACTTCGCCAACAGAATACGGTGGGAAGTTATAATGAAGCATGAAGTTCGACTTATACATACCAGTCAATGAGTCGATCATCTGCTCATCGTCGCCAGTACCAAGCGTCGTCACAACAAGACCCTGTGTTTCACCGCGTGTGAACAAGGCAGAGCCGTGTGTCCGTGGCAGGATGCCTGTCTCGGAAACGATCGGGCGGATCGTGTCGAGAGCACGACCGTCGATGCGCTTGCCGTTTTTGACAACGTCACCGCGCAGAACCGCAGATTCCAGCTTCTTCAGGGCAGCGCCCAGATTGCCGTCTTCTTGCTGCTCTTCAGACAAAGATGCGATGATATCGTCCTTGGCGGCAGAAACTGCACCAGTCCGTTCTTGCTTGTCCGTGATCGCGTAAGCGGCACGCATTTTGTCTTCGCCAGCGGCTTTGACAGCGTTGAACAGGTCTGAATAGTCTTCAGGCTGGAAATCGAATGGCTCTTTTGCACATTCTTCGGCCAGATCGATGATCAGGTCGATAACAGGCTGAATGCTTTCGTGGGCGAATGTCACCGCGCCAAGCATTTCTTCTTCGGTCAATTCGTATGCTTCGGATTCAACCATCATCACGGCGTCTTTTGTGCCGGCAACAACGAGATCCAAACGCTGCTCTGGGTTCAGGCGCAGGTTGTGCATATCGTCGATTTCTGGGTTCAGGATGTATTCACCATCCTCAAAACCGACGCGACACGCAGCAATCGGGCCGCGGAATGGTGCACCGGAAATGGTAAGTGCCGCGGATGCCGCGATCATCGCAACCATGTCCGGGTCGTTAACCAGATCGTGGGACAGCACAGTACACATCACCAGAACTTCGTTTTTGAAGCCGGGGACGAACAACGGGCGAATTGGACGGTCGATCAAGCGGGATGTCAGCGTCTCTTTTTCAGTTGGACGCGCTTCACGCTTGAAGAAGCCACCAGGTACTTTACCGGCAGCATAGTATTTTTCTTGATAATGTACGGTCAGCGGAAAGAAATCCTGACCAGGCTTTTGCTTGCGTGCAAATGTGACGTTCGCCATCACAGATGTTTCGCCAAGCGTCGCAATGACAGAGCCGTCAGCCTGACGCGCAACCTTGCCGGTTTCGAGAGTGAGCGTTTCTTCGCCCCACTGCATCGATTTTTTTACTTCGTTAAACATATATGTTTTCCTTTTGGCCCGATGGGGCCTTTTGCGTAGGGGGCGTATTCCCCCTCAATCCGGTATCTTCTTTTGTCGGCGCTGGACTGCGGGCGCCGGTCTTCCAAGATGGGCGGGCCATACACTGGATTGACCCGATTGGGAAGCATTATGGGTTTTCAGACCATGAAAGAGATGCAACAACCCATCAACACACGCGCCAAACCCGCAAAATTGCCGATGATCTGTCCTTGGACCACATGGCGCTGCCGCGCAAAAATGCAGACACGGACCAGCAGGAACTGTTTTTGCGGCGCGGCGGGCATTGCCATGGTGACAGTAACGTCAAATTCCACCCCAGTGTCCGGCCGCTCGCGCGCGAACACGTCTTCGTCGGTGGGTTGGGGGGCGAAATCGGGCGGGCCTTTCTTTGGCGTGATACCGACACTGCCGATCTAAATGTTTCGACTGAATTGTTGGTAACACGCTTTGGCCTACGCAGGTCCGATAAAGCCGCTGCGGCGCTTAACGCTTGGTTGACGGAGTTCAAGACCGAAATCGGAACGAACGGTTTAGATATTCTAGACCTCGCATACATAGAAAATCGCATGGGACCTTGGGCGAATGTCCAATTCTGCGCGGACCCAACTGTTGTGCGCTAAGCTGCTATGTTCACCTATGAAACCTCGGCGTTGATGCGCGGCCTACCTGCCGACCGGAAACGAAGTGGGACTTTAGGGATCGCTATGATCCAACGGTTGTGGCCGGAGCTAAGCCAGTACCCCTACAATTCCCTCGGCCCAGTGCGCGACATTTGGGTGAAAATTCAACGGGTCATCGCCAATCCAGCCATGGTCGCCAAAAAACTACGACAACTGAAACGCTAAACCCCATAGCTTTGAACAAGTCCCATTGAAAGTAAGCTCCACCCGTCCGCCACAACAAAAAACGACAGTTTAAAGGGAAGCGAAACGATTGCGGGCGGCACCATCATCATCCCCATCGACATCAGAATGGCCGCAACGATGAGATCGATAATCAGGAAGGGCAGAAAGATAATGAACCCGACCAGAAATGCACGCGCAAGTTCGCTCAACATAAACGACGGGATCACGACGGACAGGTTGGACTGAACGATCGGCAACGTCGGGTCAACATCTGGTCGCAGCTCAGCCATACGTTCGAAGGTTTCAGGGTTAATCCGGCCCGCCATAAAAATCTTTAACGGCTCCATTGCGCGGAAAAAGCCGGTCTCAATGTCCATAACACCATCGACGACTGGACCGACCCCCTGTTCCCAAGACGCAATGAAAACGGGCTCCATAACAAAATAGGTCATGAATAACGCAAGGCTGACCATCATCATATTTGGGGGCGACTGCTGCAAACCAATCGCTTGTCGCAAAATGGCGAAGACGGTGACGAAGAATGGAAAGCAGGTCACCATAATTGCGATGCCCGGCACCAAACTGAGCACGGTGATCAAGACTAACAACTGGATCGACCGCGACGCCAGAGAGGTATCGTCGCCCAGTGTTATCGAAAAATCTTGCGCGACTGATGGCGACGCCCAAAAAGCGATACACAGTAACGTAATGCAAAAAAACCGCACGTTATTCCAACTCGTCGTTGTGAACGGCGACCTCTGTCAGCCGCACCGCAAGTTGCCCCGGTTCACCGCCCTCCAGTTCTTGCAGTTCTCCGCGGGCAATCAGTCGATCGCCGATATAAAGCTCTACGGGATCATCAACTTTGCGATCCAGCGGTAAAACCGCATTTTCCGTTAGGTTCATCAGATCAGAGATCAGCGGCGTAGCCTTGCCGACGGAAACCGATATCTCGATTGGGATGCGTTGCAGAGGATGTACCGACGCATGTCCAGTGGTCTGTTTTTCGACAACATCTTCCATCTTATGAAGCTTCCTTCGCTGGGGTAATCAAGATTTTCGAATGATGTTTGATGGCCTCGTGTAAGGCATCAAAATCAATGGACGTTTCGTGCCCGCCACACATGAAAAACGCCGCATGTTCTGTTAAGGCCGGATCAGCTTCAATCACGACTTCGGACAAATCGAGGTCACTAATGACCGCCTGAAACACGTCAATTTGATTCGGTGGCAAGCGAAGGACAAAGGGATGCGTGCTGTCGCGTTCAATTGCGTCCTGCAAGAGTTGGCGCACCTTCAGATTTAAAGCGGGCGCAAGCAACTCAGGCAAAACCTGTTCCAAAATAGCGGTAACGTAGTTCGCTGTGCCATTCGAAAAATGCGATTGCGCCTCTTCGTACCCAAACATGCCATCGACCAGTGATTCTGCGACTTTTGCGCGTAACTGCGATTGTTCGCTCTGATGCGCCAGATTTGCTGCCTCTTGCCCATCCCGGAATCCCTCATCGTAGGTCGCAATATTTTCTGGATGCTCAGTCTGGCTCAGATGCTGTCCATCAAAGCTTTCAAGACTTAAGGATGACACCATTTATGCAGGTTCCTTCCGCTCAGGATCGTCCATCCAATTTTCAAGAATTTGCAGCGTTTCAGTCTCCCGATCCGTGATCATTTCCTGCAATCTTGTGACTGGGTCATCTGCGGCGCGTCCACCCATGTCACCAAAACCTAAACCGTCGTCGCTTGGCCCTTCGATCGACATCATGTCCGGAAAGGCGGACATCATTTGTGGGCCATCGTCTTCAACGAAACTGGTACTTTCTGCCCCTTCATCAGGCGGTGGCAAGGCTGCCATGCCCGACTTTGGTGACAAAATTGGTTTCACGACAAACAACCCGAGGATCAGCGCAACTGCGGCCAAAACCCCGATTTGGATGAGTTGCATCATGTCTAACGAAGAAGACGAAGTACTGTCGGCAAATACTTCTGTCCCTAATTCAGGGATCGGCTCAAATGGCATCGATCGCAAAGTGATTTGGTCACCCCTTGCCTCATCAAAACCGACGGCGGACGTTACCAATTCTTGTAGATCAGCCAATTCTTCGTCCGACCGCGGTTCAACTGTTGTGGTTCCATCAGGGTTCTTGATCACCGCATCATTGATCAATACCGCTACAGTTAGGCGCTTAACCGCTCCCGGCAGTCGCCTGATTTCCCTTTGCGTTTCAGAGACTTCAAAATTTGTGAGCGCGCGTGTTTCGCTATTTTCATTATTGGCGGTTCCGCCGCCGGCGGCGTCACCGTCTGGAAGATTGGATGCAACTGTTACATCCCCACCGCGGGAATCTTCCGATTTTTCAGCGCTTTCCTGAACCTCTGTACTAATCGCTACGCGGCTGTCAGGATCCACCGTGCGCTCGGATATCGTCTCAGAATCAGTGACTGTTTCCATTGTGAGTTCGACAACCGCATTCCCTGCCCCCACCCTCGCCAACAATAGCCTTTCGGCTCGCGCACGAAGAATATCAGCTTGCTCATTATCCGCGGCGGCGCCGGGCAAATCATCGGCACCTGACAGAAGCCCCGCAGTAGCGTCAATAATTGCGACATTTTCAGGAACCAAGCCACTGACAGCAGAGGCAACGAGGTACTGAAGTGCCTTGACTTGATTGGCGGAAATTATCCCTGTGGATGACTGCACAGTCACTGCAGCGCTTGGTGGTTCCGATCGTTGAAATGATCGCGTCGACGCAGAGGAAATATGAACTCTCGCGCTACGGAAGCGCGGGTTCGCAACAATTGTACGCGCAAGTTCCCCTTCTTTTGCCCGCCAGTATGTCGCATCGAACATTTGGGACGTTGTCGAAAACCCGCTGAGATTGTCTAACAATTCGTACCCGTTGACTCCACTGACCGGTAAACCCTGCCCCGCCAGAACAAGTCTAAGCGAATCGCGCGCGGTCGTTTCGACATAGATCGCCCCACCGCGCACTTCGTATATGACACCTTGTTGGTCAAGCGCGGTTAGCACGTCACCTGCCGCGCTTGGTTCTAGGCCCCCGAACAACAGTGACATGTCTCGCGCGCCAGGGGATTGCACAAGAAACAAGACAACCAAGAACACACCGATACTCGAGCCAATCGCCGCGACCCGCTGCCCGATGCTCAACCGATTCCAAACGTCGAGTAAATTTTGCAAATCAGTTCTCCGATCAAACAGAGGCCTTCTGCCTCCAACAATCGATTGATTGCATGCAAACAATTAATAACGAGTTAGGGCTTCTTTGGTTAAATCGCGTCAAGAGACATTTAATGGAGTCGCAACATGACCGACGCTGCCGAACTAGAGGTGCCACCACCGCCCAAAAAAACGAAACTTCCGCTAATCCTAGGGTTTGTACTGTTGCTCGCGGGAGCGGGAGGGGGCTTCACCCTCGTAAAGATCGGCATCATCGGCGGAAAAACAATTGAGGCTGCCGGAGATTCTACAGAAACTTCGGATATTCCGCCCGAAAGCGAAGATGTGGCCTTCGTCCCATTAGACCCCATGGTAATTACACTATCCAGCGGGTCGGACAGGCAATTACTCCGTTTTACCGCCCAGCTAGATGTCAATCCAGCCGCAGTAGAGGAAATCGAGAAAATTAAGCCGCGAATTATCGACATCTTAAACGGTTATTTAAGAGCTTTAGAAGTAGAAGATATCGAAGCACCAGCTGCGCTGATCAAAATTCGCTCGCAGATGTTGCACCGCGTCAGAATCGTTGCCGGCGAAAACCGCGTCAATGACTTACTGGTAATGGAATTTGTACTTAATTAGGGGGCGCCAGAATGGCCTTCATATCAGATATACTATTGTCTGCAGGCGCATTTGGCGTTGCCATTTATTGCATGATCCTATCACGAAGGTTGCGCCGGTTCACAAGCCTTGAAAGCGACATCGGAAAAGCAATAAAAACGATGTCGGTCCAAATTAGTGAACTGAACCTATCGTTACGCCGGGCACAAGAGAATGGAAATCAATCAGTTCGGCGATTAAACGCAGGCAGTCAGAGGGCGGAAGAAGCCGCCAAGCATTTAGAATTACTTGTTGCATCGCTTCACAGTTTGCCATCGGCGGAGAAGCATCAACAAGCGTCAAATCCATTCTTCGCACGGCGCGAACCGCAACCTGCGAGCGACGAATGAGCATTCTAAATCGAAAAAAGCACTATAGTAGTTCGCTTGGCGCACTCGCAACAATACTAATAGTATCCGGAATCGTTCGCTCCTCGGAACAGCAGTTTTTTGCATTTGCTCAAGACGCAGATATTTCCAATTTAGCTGCATCATCTAGCACAACCGAGATCATCGGTATTCCATTTAACAGCGAAGCGATTGAAACAATTCTCGCTGCCTTCGAAGTTCGTGAAGCGGATTTATTGGAACGCGAAGCAGAATTAAGAATACTAAAGGATGATCTAAGCCAATCGGAACTACGTATTTCCGAAAAAATATCAGAACTCACAATCATTGAGCAAAAACTCGCTAGCACCTTAGCACTAGCAGACACAGCTGCCGAAAATGATTTGGCGCGATTAGCGACAGTTTACGAAAACATGAAGCCAAAAGATACTGCCGCCTTGTTTTCAGAAATGGCACCCGGCTTTGCTGCTGGTTTCCTCGGGCTAATGCAAGCCGAAGCCGCGGCGGCCGTAATGACGGAACTAGAACCGGAAAATGCGCACACCATTAGCGTCATGCTTGCAGGCCGAAATGCTAATGCGTTCAATTTTGAATGACTGCCCATAACTGTAATAATGTGAGAATCTTATGATAGGACTAGTTGGCATTGTCATCATTTTCGTAATGGTGTTCGGCGGTTATCTCCTCGCAGGTGGTAAAATGGGCATTATCCTCAAATCCCTGCCATTCGAGATGATAATGATTGTGGGGGCAGCAGTTGGTGCGTTTGTCATCAGCAACGATACAGCTGGCATTAAGCATACAGCGAAAGATGTCGGAAAAGTTTTCAAAGGTCCAACCTGGAAAACAAGCGACTACCGCGATCTTCTTTGCCTTCTATTTGAGCTGCTTCGCATCGCAAGGGCAAACCCAGTTGAACTTGAAGCGCATATTGAAGATCCGACCAGTTCGGAAATTTTTGAACGGTATCCAAAGATCGCAGCTGACAAAGAAGCTATTGGCCTGATCTGCGATACCCTTCGGTCAGGGTCAATGAATTACGACGATCCTCATCAGGTCGAAGAGGTCTTGGAAAAACGCATCGATGCGACCCACCATCACAATATGCATTCGACACATGCATTACAGAGCATCGCTGACGGGCTACCTGCCCTAGGAATTGTCGCTGCTGTTTTGGGAATCATCAAAACAATGGGCTCAATTGATCAACCTCCAGAAGTCCTCGGGAAATTGATCGGTGGGGCACTTGTCGGTACATTTCTAGGTGTTTTTTTAGCCTATGGCTTAGTAGGCCCATTTGCACTTCGCGTTGGTGCGGTCATCGAGGAAGATGCCCACTTCTATCGGTTAATCCGTGAGGTACTGGTCGCAAATCTTCACCGCCATGCGCCAAATATTTGCATTGAAGTCGGGCGCCAGAATACTCCTTCGCACTTCCGTCCGTCCTTTACCGATCTCGAAGAAGCATTGAAATCTCTCAAAAAAGAAGCGTCCTAATGACTAGGTGGGCAACGGTCGCTCTACTTCTGACTGCAAGCAGTGCTTACTCAGAGGTTGTTCCGGTCATATCGGGAGATCAATCAGATTTTCCACGTTTTGTCGCAACCATACCACGTGGAACAGATTGGAAAATTCAGCAAGAACAGGGAAAATCAATAATTGAGCTTCCAGAGGGATTTCGCTTTGAACAGAAGAATCCGGACGCAATAGGCGCTGGGGAGATCTACGCGAAGCTTATTGACCGTGAGCGCCGGAATCAAATTGAGGTTAGTTTCGAGTGTGATTGTCGTATAGATGTATACGTGTACCAAGATGTTTTCTTGATAATTGATATTCTCAATGTGTTCCCCGAGATGATTGTTGAAAAAGCTACGTCAAATGGAGACATTCCAAATGGTGCATGGTGGAGAGATCTTCTGGTTGGGGCTACCCCAAATTACGAAGTTAACCAAGTCGAAGCGCCCCTCATTCAGGAACCTGATAGCGTTTATATACCTGATTTTCTTGCTCGCGAACTATCAACTGCGGCAACGTCGGGTCGTATCGAATTGCACCAGAAAAGTGATGGTGACAGAGAGCCTACCAATGCCACTGCAAACGACATCCAAACCTCAATTTTGTCACTGAACATCGGCATCGACACAACGAGTAGTGACGCGCAGGGTTTAAATCCGATCACCCCCGATACAGCCTGCAATGCCTTTAGGTCAGCAGAACTTTTTGGTTCAACAGTAGAGGAAATAGGCTTCGAGACCCTGATCGCGACACGGAAACTAGTCTTTTCTGAGACGGGAAATCCAAATGATGAAAGGATGGTTTCCCTTGCACTTCAATACCTGGAACTCGGTCTAGAAATTGAGGCGTCTCAAATCCTAGATCAAGTTAGCACCAAGACTGAAGAAGTGGAATTACTCAAGCAGATCGCAAGACTTCTACAAGACCACATTGATACGTCCGATTATTGGCAGCGAATGCAGCGATGCGAAAATTCGAATTACTTATGGTATGCATTGAGCATGAAGGGCGCGTCAGAAAATGACATAAAGAGCGATCTAGTTCTCCTATATTTTAAAGCGCTACCTAGATGGCTAAGGCAGCAGGTCACTGCACGCCTTCATGAGATGCTCATCAGGAATAACGAATACTCTTCTGCCGCTGAAATCCTCTCATTCTCCGATGTTGCCACTGAAGCCAGCGTTGAAAAAACTGACTCTGCACTCCAGAGCATCCCTACTTCCGAAATCAAGATCGCAAATAGAGATCAACCAGAGGTGATGTTAGATATTCTTGCATTTAACGGTCATCACAATGCAACGGGCATTTCAGAGGCCATTCGTTTCGAACACCAAGGTACACCACTATGGTTTGAGTTATTAGAAGCAGAAATTGTTTCGCTACTAAATTCTAAAAACTACTCCGGTGCCATCCGTAAGCTGGAAGAATTTCAACACGAGCCGTCTCAGGACAGGTCTGTAGACGGCATTGCCAACAGGGTATTTGCCGAAATTTCCCAAAATGCGAACGATACTGATTTCCTAGCGGCCTTCTTCCTTCGCGATGACTGGCCGCTAACCGAAGACACTTTAGAATTGCTATCGGACCGTATGGTTGAATTTCAGATACTCGACCAACGTGAAGTAAGCTATCAACCCGCCGCAGGAGAGAGGGAGCAAGCTGATGAACCGATCGAACTCGACCTTGATGCAGCACTAGATCCACCTTCGCCGGAAAGCTTTTCAACACTAAACAGTACGGAAATTCGCGAACTCCTCGATGATACACAAGCTCTTCGATCATCAATTCTGAGCCAACTCTCCTCAATTGACCGCTAGTCGCATTTCCTTATTCGTAGCAATAGGTTCATGATGTCCAAAAACTCATCAAACTCCACAATAGCACTTGCCTTTGTCTTGATGGGCGTCATTTGCATCATGGTTCTTCCAGTGCCGTCATGGGCATTAGACGTGGGATTGGCCGCCTCTTTCGCGCTCGCAATTCTCATGTTTACCGTAACACTTTTCATACAGCGACCGTTAGATTTTTCAGCGTTCCCAACCATCTTGCTTGGTTCGCTCATTCTCAGGCTGTCTCTCAATATCGCTTCGACAAAATTGATCATCGGCAATGGCCATACAGGAACTTCCGCCGCCGGAAATGTCATCGAAGGATTTGCGATGTTCGTAATGGGAGGGAACATCGCGCTGGGTCTGGTCGTATTTTGCGTTTTGTTGATGGTCAATTTCTTGGTTATCAACAAAGGCGCCACACGGATGGCTGAGGTCGGCGCACGATTTGCACTGGACGCCATGCCCGGGAAACAGATGGCTATCGACAGCGACCTTGCATCCGGCGCAATTACTCATGAGCAAGCCAAAGAACGGCGCGAGACCGAACAGGCCGAAACAACGTTTTTCGGATCCCTCGATGGCGCGTCAAAATTTGTAAAAGGCGATGCAATTGCGGGTCTTTTGATCACCGCTTTGAACCTCTTTGTCGGCCTCGCGATTGGCGTCTTTGGTCATCAAATGTCTCTCGCTGACGGGTTTGCGACTTACTCGATCCTAACCGTTGGTGATGGTCTCGTTTCACAGATACCCGCCGTGCTTATCTCGATCGCTTCCGCGCTGCTGCTCGCCCGCGGTGGCGCGACTGGCGCGACCGATACGACGGTACTTGAGCAACTTGGAAAACATCCTGCCGCGCTGATCTCGGTCGCTGTCCTACTTGGCTTTTTCGCACTTATTCCCGGCCTGCCTTTCGTCCCATTTCTGGCTGGTGCCATCGTCCTCGGTTTGGCGGGCGCGTCACGCTTAAAAAGTAAACGTGAAGAGAATGAGCAAATATCCAATGACCAGACAGCACCTGTGCCAGAAGCTCCCAAGCAATCCATTTCAAACCTTTTAGAAACCGATGAAATTCACATCGATTTCGCAAATGACCTCACGCCAATGGCCTTGGATCACATAACTGGCCTGGACATGAGAATAGCAAACATACGAAAACATGTCGCTCGTGAATATGGGATTCTGTTACCGGAAGTTCACCTGACCGATAATCCTATGTTACCGGAAGGTGAATACGTTATCAACTTGCTGGGTGTGCCGCACGGTCGATATCAATTGAGGCCCGATCTTCAAATGGTATTAACATCCAATTCCTATGGATTGCCAATCGTTGGTGAAGAGGTGACTGAACCTGTCTTTAACGCACCCGCGATATGGGTGGAACCAGCAAGCGCAGAAGAGGCGACTCTAAATGGCTTAACCGTTGTTCGACCCGCAGAAATATTGGCGACCCACCTGTTAGAAATTCTTAAAAAGAATTTCTCCAAAATTTTGAGCATGTCCGCCCTCCAAGAACGGCTACACGAGATGACGGTCATCGCGGACGAACGTAGAGCTGCAGCAAATAAGAAGTTTTTAGACACTATGATCCCTGAAAAAGTTTCATTGGAGTTACTCCACGGAACCACACGTTCGCTATTGGACGAAAACATATCCATTAAGAACCTTCAGCTAATCATCGAAGCCATTGCAGAGGGCCAACAATTTAGCAAAAATTGGGATAGCATTTATGAACACGTCAGAAGCCGCTTAGGCTTCCAAATTCTGGACAAGATAAAGGACGACAATGACCACCTCAATGTGGTTCAATTGGCCCAGGAGTGGGAAAAGATTTTTGCCACGTATCAAATTAATGCGGACGCGAACCAAAGAGGTGAAATCGCTCTTCCACCTCCTCTACTACAAGAACTGTTGGACAAAACATCAGAAACAATTGGGGCCGCAAGTGATTCGACGACGCAGACCGCAATTGTAACGACAAGCAAGCGGCGAAAATTTATCAGCAGTATTCTCTCGGCCAAAGGCATTTCCAACCCGGTGCTTTCTTATGATGAGATCGATCAAAACGTATCGTTAAATCTGGTTGGAGTAATCCATCCGTGATCGATCTATCGTTCATCTTCGAACTTATGGACGAAGCTGGCGCGATGAACTTGCTAGCCATTTTCGCTCGAATTTCGGCGATCGTCTTCCTGTTACCTGGTGTTTCCGCATCCTATGTACCCACCCAGTACAAGCTCGGTTTTACGATGATGCTAAGCATAACTATCGCGCCACTTGCCCTCACTGACTTTGCCGCAAGCATGCCTAGCAACGCCGGGGTCGCAGAAATCATCCTGAGCGAGGCGGTTAAGGGGCTCCTTATTGGCTTAACGATCAGGATGAGTGTATTTTCGCTCCAAATTGCCGGCACGATTATCGCTCAATCCAGCTCAATCGCTCAAATTTTTGGCGGATCCGTATCGAACGAGGCACAATCAACCGTTAGCAATATTCTGACCATTTCCGGCATCGCTGTCTTAATGCTATCTGGATTTCTTGATAAGCTAGCAGCTTTTTTCCTGCAATCGTACATGTGGCATCCGGCAAATGTACGTCCGGATGCCGGCAATGCGCTCAACATCTTGGTCCAAGCAGTATCCGAATGTTATGCGTTGGCGTTCCAACTTGCGTTGCCGTTCATGGCACTATCACTTTTTTATAACATGACCTTAGGCGCAATAAACCGCGCCATGCCTCAGTTATTAGTAAGCTTTGTTGGTGCGCCAGGCATCATCGCTGCTTCCATCGGCCTATTGGTCATTTCCGCGCGTCCAATGCTGGAAACATGGCTTGAAAGCGCATACGCTATCGCTGCGATTTCGGGCTTCCAGTGAATGGAGGACTCACACGAAAAGTCGCACCAACCAACGCAGAAAAAGCTGGACGACGCGCGGAAGAAAGGTGAAATCCCTAGATCGCAAGAGGTTGGTGTCGCGCTAACTTATCTGTCGATGATCTTGGTGCTCTTCATTTTTGGCGCAACTATCATGCAGGAAACAACAGCCACGCTCAGTACGTTTTTTTCCCCGGCCTTGCTAGAACAAATAAATGCAACGCAATCGTCCAATCACAGCGTGATTAAAGAGAAGATTCTGAGCGTTCTATCAAGAAATGCGCCATTTATACTGGGGCCACTGATCGTCATTGTTCTTATGATAGCCGTTCAAAGGTCAGCCATCTTCGTGGCGTCAAACATCGCACCGAAGCTTGATCGTATTTCACCTATTGCTGGCTTTAAGAAAAAGTTTGGTGCGAACGGAATTTTTGAGTTCCTAAAAAGCTTCATTAAACTGGTTCTATTTTCAGCGGCACTTACCGCATTGATTTTACCTTTAATAGATCACATCTCAAACTTGTCGCGACTAGGCGACCGGGCAGGCATAAACTTCATCTTCAACAAAGCGCTTATGTTGCTAATTGCGACAGGTATGATTGCGTCCGCAATCGCTGCAATTGATTACGTTTGGCAGGTTTCTCAATTTACGAAGAAGAACATGATGAGCTTTCAGGAGCTCAAAGACGAACATCGCGATGCAGAAGGGGATCCTCACTTCAAAAGTTTGCGTCGACAACGGGCTTTGGACATTGCAACCAACAGAATGATACATGATGTTCCTAACGCTGATGTGGTAATCGTCAACCCGACACATTACGCTGTTGCCCTTGAATGGAATCCAACGAAATCAAACGCACCAATTGTGGTAGCGAAGGGTATCGATGAAATCGCGTTAAAGATCAAACAAGTTGCAGAGTCCGCAGGCGTTCCAGTTCACATCGATATTCCGACAGCTCGACACCTTTCAACCATCGCGCAAATCGGCGACGAGGTGCCCGTTGACTTCTATCAGGCCGTCGCTGCCGCCATTCGTTTCGCGCAATCCGTTAAATATTATTAGATTATGATTATGAGCAAGAACTTAAGAAAAATTCTGGAAATCTCTAGGCTTCAGTATCTTAGCGACCAAAACAAGTTAAGTTTGACCATTCAACGGTGCCAGGACCTACAGGACATGAACAGTCGGCTAGATGATAGCCGTCACCTTGGCGTGCAATCTTCGACAAGCTCGACGATCCAGAACCAAAGCTTCCACTGGGGGCGTTGGATTGATCGCACGCAGGCAACAATTAACATGGAACGTTTCACCCTTACAGGACAAGAGGAAATCGCCCGAAACCGACTGAGTAAGTCCTACGGTCGGTACCTTGCAATCAAGTCCATTGCGAAAGATAATTAATACAAGGCTTATGTTGTTTAAGAGCTTTTAGATTAAGGCACCTGACGAACAACGTCCAAAATCAGAACGTCTGATACCCGACTTCCTGAGATGGATTGGGCGACAAGTAACAATTCCCGACGCAAAGTTTGCATAGTGGAAAATGCGGTGAAATTTCCATCAAATCCACCATTGTTGGCATGATTGAAAAGTGTTTGCAGGAAAGCAGCGCGCAACTTTGGCTCACCAAGCATGACCTCCTGCATCGTCCCTTCCACTACCTCTAGGCCAATTGCCAAAACGACAATGGCGCTGACTTTACCATCGATCAGCAACGGCACAATAAATTGGTTGGTTAGGTCAATATATTCGACGCCCGATACTTCTAAACTCACATCAGCTGGACTTTCTACCGCCGGCTCTTCGACACTATCCGCGCTTTCGTCTGTTGATGCTATTGCGGGTTCAGGTTCGGGGTCCGGCAATAGAAAGATTCCGGCCCCAACTCCGCCGCCTACGCCCAAAACCAAGCAAACGAGTGGTATCAAAAACAGTTTCATGAGTACCTCTTAAAACGGTAGAATAGCTTCTAGTGCCTGCTGACCATAGCGCGGTTGTTGCACGTCGGTAATCTGCCCTCTTCCTCCGTAGGAAATGCGCGCTGAGGCAATCTTGTCATATGTGATTTCATTTTGACGTGTGATGTCAGCTGGACGTACGAACCCCGTCACTAGAAGCTCTCGTAATTCAAAATTCACACGCACTTCTTGATTGCCAACGATGCTCAATACACCATTCGGCAAGACATCCACGACCGCAGCAGCGACTCTCAGCTCTAACTTTTCATTTCGGCTTACGCTTCCGTTGCCGTTTGACGAACTCTGCGAATTCACCGACACGGCACTAGCCAACGAGGCTCCTTCAGGAGCTGCATTATCGATGCGCTGCGGAAGGCCAAAAAGTTGTGGAATCCCCAAATCTTGCGAGGCAGATCTCGCGCGGTCAGATGCATTTGAAATTTCGGCACTTTCGTCGATCTCAATGACCACCGTCAAAATGTCACCGGCTTCGACAGCCCGTCGATCACCCAGCAGCGAACCTCTTTCCCTAGACCAGAGCGATGCCGACGTTACATTTCGCATGGCAGCCGGAGGAAGTCGGTTCGGGCTTGGAAACGCTGCAAACGCCGAACGTTCTTGCGTTGCGTTTGGGTTGGTAAGTGGTGGGGCGCTTGCGATTGGTGTGGATGAACATGCCGCGAAGAGAAAAAATGTGGCAAGGGCGTGCAAAATTGGAATTTTATTGCAAAACATGAGCAACACCCTCTGCATCGACTTTTGCGGTTACTAGAGAGCGCGACGCGAGGTTCATGACACGTACAATATCTCCGGGGCCCGCCCGCCCCATCGCACGGCCGTCGGTCCTAATGACCAACCCACTACGACGAAAAACAAGCTGAACCAGTTGGTTGCGCTCAACAACCGCCGGGACGCCTATATCTGAAGTCAATATCGGGCGCCCCGCGAATAGCGCTTTGCGCGCCTCCATTCCGATGACCAGATTGGGGTCTTGGATGCCGCTAGGCGCGGAAACATCTCGCAATTGTATATCATCGGCCGAAATAACCGCATTTGCAGGGATTACACGAGTAGCAACCAAGACATCTGCACTGGCAATAGAAGCATTAAAGATGAGACAGACCAACATTCTAATCATCGGATCTGCACCGTTGCGCCAAGCATCTGGTCGGCTGCAGATATGACCTTAGAGTTCAGCTCGTACCCCCGCTGGGCCTCAATCAAGTCGGTCACTTCTTTAACTGGATCGACCGAGCTTTCTTCAACGTAGCCTTGCCGGAAAGTGCCAAGACCATCGACACCCGGCGCGGAAATGGTCGGGGGACCAGATGCTGGGCTTTCTAAGAAATTGTTAGACCCGATGGCTTCAAGACCTTTAGGATTTGTGAACCCAGCGAGATTCAACTGGCCTAATTGTTCCGGTTCGACACGATCATTGAAGAATGCGTAAACTTCACCATCGGCATTGATCGAAATCGACTGGGCCTCTTGCGGAATCGTAATATTGGGGACAACCGGATAACCATCCGTTGTCACAATCAGCCCATCACCTGTGCGTTTCAGACCGCCGTCACGCGTATATGCGGCTGTCCCATTCGGGAGCGTGACCTCAAGATATCCGCGCCCCTCGATCGCAACATCTAGATCCCCGCCGGTTTGTGCGACAGTACCTTGCGCCAAGATCATCGAAACGGCTGTTGGTCGCACCCCCAAACCCATTTGAATACCTGTCGGCAGAACAGTTCCGTCCGTCGCGTTTATCGTCCCGGGTCGGGCAACCTGTTGATAATGAAGGTCAGCAAACTCCGCACGCCGCGCGTTGTAGCCAGTCGTATTCATGTTCGCGAGGTTGTTTGAAATCACTTCAACCCGAGTTTGTTGAGCCGCCATACCAGCAGCCGCAATTTGTAGTGCTCGCATCTTAATACTCCTTTAGCGACCTAACGCCTGCATGACGGCGCGGATACGCTCGTCTTCTTTGTCCAAGAAACTTTGGCCCAACTCGTAGGCGCGTTGCACTTCAATCATCCGCGCGATTTCCTGCGTGGGATTCACATTTGATCCTTCAAGAAACCCCTGAACAACTCGCGCCTCTTGTGCGGGATCAAACCCGTCCGGGGCCTCGAAACGTGTGCCGCCTTCGCGGATCAAACCAAGTGGATTCGTAGGCACGACAACACCAATCTGCCCAACCAGCTGACCACCCGCGCTGATAACCCCGTCCGCCCCGATGCCGACCGGGCCAGCACCGGTTGGAACAAACACTGGCGCACCGCCAGCATCCAGCACCGGAAAGCCATCAGCATCCACCAAGTCGCCGTTCGCATTGGGTGTAAAATGACCAGCACGAGTCAGACGTTCACCAGCCGGTGTCTGGACGAGAAAAAAACCTTCGCCTTCGATAGCCAAATCAAATGTCGCATTGCTCTGTTTCAATAGCCCTTGCGCGTCGTTGGTTTCACGAACGCGCGCGCTCGCCATCGATAGGGAGTCGTGATCATTGCTGAGTACGTTGACGTATTCGGAAAAGACTACGCCTTCCGCACGAAAACCTGTCGTAGACGCGTTCGCGATATTATTGGCAACGACACGCAATTCATTCGCCAATCCCGACTGGCGGGTAAGCGCAGCATAGGTCGCATTATCCATCACTAACCTCCGATTATGACGGGCATCAAAGTCGCCTGAAAAAAGCTAACAAGTGTTTCTGACATGAACCCCATCGTCCCCCAAAAGACCGCTACGATTGCGCCAAGTTTCGGCACAAAGGTCAGCGTCATTTCTTGAATTGACGTCAGCGCTTGGAACAGGCCAATGACAAGCCCGACCGTCAACGCAACTGTCAAAATCGGAATTGACACGACAAAGGCAGTCCAAAGGCCAGCTCTCAACGTGTCATAAAACAGGGCTTCGGACATCATCAGATCGGCATCCGCAGCAGTTCTTGATATGCCTCAACAACCTTGTCCCTCACGGCCACGACAGATTGAACGGCAAGTTCCGTCTGCGCCAAGGCCTGTACCAACGAATGGGGGTCCGCACCGGTTGTCATCGCAGAGACCGCCGTCGCTTCGCTTTGTTGCAGCGTAGAGATGAAGTCCTTTGCTGTGTCGAAAACTACGCCTCCTGCCGCAGCGGGGTCAGCGCCTGTAACGGCTTTGGTCGCAGCATAATTCTGAGCGGCGATTGTGTTTCGAATATCCATTCTGACTATTCCTTATCTTCTGAGCAAATCCATGAGTGACGTCGACATTTGTCGAACTTGGTCGAACATTTTGAGGTTCGCCTCGTAGCTGCGTTGCGCTTCACGGGCATCTGCAATTTCAATGAGCAGATTCACATTTGATCCATCGTAAAAGCCATTCTCATCTGCCAAATGATGGTTGGGGTCAAAAACGCGATTGAGGTTGCTTTGGTCGAGGCGGACGTTGCCAATTTCGACAGTTCCTTGATCAGGCCCGCGCAACGTCTCTTCGAACGATACCGTTTTTCGGCGATATCCGGGCGTATCGGTATTCGCGATGTTTTCGGAAACATGGCGCAAACGACTCGCCTGCGCTTTCATGCCACTTGATGCGACGGACATCGCTTCTGAAAAGTCATACGCCATTATCTAGCGCCCTAACGTTGCACGGATGACGGTTAGGCCGTGGCGATAAATAGCGAGCGCGCGTGAATGCTCTCGTGTGACTTCAACAGAGTGGAGCATTTCATCTTCGATCGAAACAGAGTTTCCGTTGGGTGCAGGTTCCGCAGCGGACTCTATCACTCTTGCGACCACCGCCGCTTTAGTGTCGCCGTGCAAATGATTGGATCGCGTCATCTTCATCGCGCCGACGCCGCTGTTTTTGACAGCTTCCGAAAATGACGGGACCTGCAATGCGCGAAATCCCGGCGTGTCTGCATTAGCAATGTTTTGTGCGACGACGGCCTGACGGCTTCCGGCATGTCGCGCCATTGCGCCGGATGTCTGAAATAAGTCTAGATTTTGATACATCGGGGTTCTCCCTCGTGTGACTTCAACGAAGCTTTAACGGTGATTCCTTAAAAAGAAGTTGTCTCAAATCCAAAGGATCACGATGAACAATACATTTCTCGACAACGTCGCTCACGCCATTCAGACGCTGACGCCAACGCATCCCATTGGAAGAATTGCAGAAATTAGCGGATCAGCGGTTCAAGTTTCCGGACTTTCGCAACTTGCGGGGCTTGGCGATCCGATTTCGATATTGTCGGGGGAACGGCGCGTAAATGGCGAAATCATCCGCATGACCAACGGCAAAGTTCACGTTCTCGTCGACGATGACTTAGAAGGCGTCAAATTGGGCGACCGTGTGCAACTCAATCAACCCGTCCGTTTCGCGCCTGACGACAGCTGGATCGGAAGGGTCATCGATCCAGACGGTCACCCTCTGGATGGGCTGCCGCTCGTACAGGGCACGCAAATTGCATCTTTACGTCGTGCTCCACCACCGGCACATGCCCGACGGCAAATGGGCAAACGATTAGAAACGTCGCTCGCGGTTTTTAACACCTTCTTGCCTTTAGTCAGAGGACAAAGGATCGGCCTTTTTGCAGGTTCCGGTGTCGGTAAATCGACGTTGATCGCGGATCTCGCCAGAAGTATTTCTGCTGATCTGATTGTCATCGCGCTCATAGGCGAACGCGGGCGAGAACTTGTACACTTTCTCGAGAATGTTCTTGGGCCCGAGGGGATGAAACGCGCAATCGTCGTCGCTGCGACCTCTGATAGGGCACCTCAGTTGCGGTACCGCTGCGCCCTTTCTGCAATGGCCGTTGCTGAACACTTCAGAGACAAGGGAATGCATGTAGTGCTGTTTGCCGATTCAGTGACCCGGTTTTGCGAAGCACATCGAGAAATTGCCGTTGCTGCCGGAGAACCAACTTCATTAAGAGGCTTCCCCACATCAATGGTCCCGATAGTCGCAAATCTGTGCGAAAGAGCGGGGCCCGGAACAGAAACGTCTGGAGATATTACAGCTATTTTCTCTGTATTGGTCGCCGGATCCGACATGGAAGAACCTATTGCCGATATCTTACGAGGGATTTTAGATGGTCACGTTGTGATGGAGCGAGAAATAGCAGAAAAAGGACGTTTCCCAGCGATTGACGTACTGCGGTCCGTCTCTAGATCCCTGCCCGCGGCTGCGGAACGGCATGAAAATGCCCTGATCGCAAGGGCGCGAGAACACATGAGTAACTACAAGAACGCTGAACTAATGATACAAGCTGGACTCTACGTGAAGGGCTCAGACAAAAAGGTCGATGAAGCGATTGAGTACCATGAAGGCCTCGAAACTTATCTGGCGGTTCGGGACAACCGAGGGGTTTCCCAACATTTCGACGCATTGAACCGCACGATACCCAACATCACGCCTTGAAGGTATCGTTTATTGGTTGCCCAGCAGGGTCAGCGCAATACTTCCGCTTGATATTCCGGCACCGGCACTGACTGACGATCGGATTAAGAACAAGCGTATCATTTTTTCCTGAAGCTCGTCCGAGTTGAACTCATTTACATCATCTGTTCCGAATATGGATTCAGCGCGATCTTTAAATGTCTCAAGTTGTTGATCAATATCTACGCTCGCTATTTCGCTTGGCAGACCTAAAGCAGTTTGAACTACCTCACGTAGGGGCGCATTGCCTAGTAACGAAAACCACTGCGCGTCGGTCGAACTAGCCGAAGATGTTACATCATCGATCGCCTTATCCACATTAAGAACCAATCGGAGCTGGTTATCCTGTTCTCCAACAGCGGCCTCAAAAGATTGCCGCTGATACCTGTCAATAATACTGTCGGAAACAACAGAAGTCGCCGTCAGCGGAATTGAAAAGTCGCCAAAACCAAACGCCCTCGAAAATTCGGCATATCGACTGTCCGATAACTTGTTTGCTAGCGCACCATCGTCAATTGTACCGTCTTCCAATATTTTTTGAATAAAGTACTTATTGTCAAGATCATCGGATAGTCCGAATGCGCCCAAAGCAACTGAAAGTAATTCGCGGTCATTAACTAACTGTTCCGCTGTTTGGACATCAGATATATTTTCTCTAAAATAGTCAGTGGCTCTTTTAACAGGGAAACTTTCATCAAATGTTTCCTGTTGCTGCTCCAAAGTACGTTCTAGGAATAACCATCCTGCGTAACCGCTCGTTGGAACGATAGGTTGAAAAGTCATTGCGGATGCACCGCAAGCAACCGTTCTTCCCTTGGAAGCAACGTGCGCAAGGCCTTCAATCCCCGATAAAAATCATTTTTTCTGATTGCATCTGTGGCCGCAGATAGTTGCTCCCGACTATCAGGGTCTCTCAGAGCCTGGCTAAGTTGTTCTATGCCGTTAAGAATTTGTATTTTCGCCTCGTCCACCGAGGCGTCACCAGACAAAATGAGCTGCGCGACATAACATACCCTTCGAACAGGTGTGTTAACTTCATCCGGCCGTAGCGCGTCACGAAGGCGCAATATATTTGCATTCGGGGTTAGAATTGACAGTCGACTGCGTCTATCGCCATTCTCGATGACCGCGCCGTTCACCAAAACACGTTCCTTAGGGTTAAGTTTTAATACCAGCCCGGACATCTAGTTGCCCTGCCCAATGTTCAACCCGCGCATAATCGAAGTATTGATCTCGACAAGGGCGTCAGCAGTTGCATTACCTCTCAGTACCTTCGCGGTGTGTAAATCTGTAAACTCCGCAAGGTAGTAAATTTGAGCTCTTAGCGTAGGTGTTAAATCGTTCTTCACACCTGCAACATCAGTGGCTAGCAAATTCCACAGCTTCCTATTCTTACTGAGTGCATCAACAAATGCGGGGAAATCACTTTCACGACGAACCGCAGCTAAGCGGAGCTTGGCGGTAATTTTTCCGATGACCTGCGCTTCAATACTACGCTCAGACTTCAATGGATTGTTGGTGGGGGCATAAGCCTGCCGAGCAAGTTCAACTGCGTTCACGGTAGGTCCTTCCGATACGAAACGAAGCGGCAAACGGCGCTACCGTTTCCGACTAATGAAAGGGAGGGGCGACAAATCGCCCCTCCCCGTACCATGCGTTTATCTGAATAGTGACAGAATGGACTGAGGAGCCTGGTTCGCAATTGACAACGATTGAACCGCAAGCTGTTGCTGAACCTGCAGCGCCTGCAAGCGAGCTGACGTCTCCTCCATATTCGCATCGACGAGAGCGCCAATACCCGACTTCAAGCTGTCTGAAAGCGACGAAACGAATTCACTTTGGATTTCAATACGACCTTCGGTCGAACCAAACTGAGCAGCCGCATCGATAGAAGTCTGGACGAGGCTTTCGAAAGCAGCGAGTGAAGCCTTGGCGCCATCCAACGTTGAAACATCGACCTTATCTAGCAATTCAAGCCCGCCGCCAGCTGTACCAGCCGACGTTACAGCACCAACGGCCGTTACTGCGGTCGTGCTGTTATTCGTCAGCGTCAGTGTCGCACCAGAACGAGAGAATTCAATATCCAGGCCGTCAGACTTAGCTTGGAAAGAGGCACGCGCTTCCAGTGCCTTGGCGATGTCCGTCAAGGTATCACCATCGCGCGCTACGTACTCAACATCCTCGCTCGTCCCCAATGAGGCCGCTGTCAGTTGGTAGCTATCACCCGCAAGTACGGCGTTACCACCGCGGGATGCCGCGGTATCGCCGGCAATTGTGATTGTTGCCGTGCCACCGCTTACGGCTGCAGCACCGGAAACGACCATTGCGGTCGCCGCGATATCCGTTCCTGTCCCGAGTGTTAGGGCTTGCGTCCCCAGGTCAGCTTTTTGCGCAGTGATCGTTGAGGATGCAACGCTGCCATCTGCTGACCGATCCAGCGAGGACAAGACATTCACTTCCGAACTGCCAACTTTGGCCAAGGACGTCGCCAAATCGGTGCCACCGTCCTTGTTGCCTAGCAAGTTTAGACCATTGAATTGGGCAGCGCCTGTGATCGAAGTAATCTGATCGCGAAGCGAAGCAAGATCCGCCTGGAGTTTGTCACCGTCGAAGTTTTCTTCGTTAGCGGAAATCACCTTACCTTTAATATCGTTCAGCAAGTCTGTGATTTTTTCCGCACCGTTGCGGGCCACCGCAACAGTAGATTGCCCAAGCGACAGGCTTTCGGATATCGCTTTGAAACCTTTGACGTCGGATTCCATTACTTTGGAAATCGCCCATACGGCCGAGTTGTCTTTCGCACTCGCTACGGATTTACCTGTGGAAATCGCAGATTGAGTATCAGCTAGATTGCTATTGACTGACTTCAGTGTTTGAAGTGCCACCATCGCGCTATTGTTAGTCAAAATACTGGACATATTTTTGGGCCCTTTGTTTGCGCCTTTTGCGCATGATTTAGGATTTCGACCCTATCGGATCGGCTAACTACGCCGTTCTGACGATTTACAATTCGCATTTCGCGGATTGTCCGTTCTGGATTGCAGCTCTTATGCCAACACTATCTTGAACAAGTAATTAACGATCAAAAATACATTCGGTCAAAATTGAATAAAAGTCAGAATTTTTTGGAATTTCGCATTTGCGGTTCGTGTACAACCTGAAGCGATCCAGATTTATTATAGATATTCACTTCCTCCGGACTCACACAACTCTGCTTCAGATGACTACGAGCGGACTGAACACCCTTGATCATTGCAGCAAGGATGGCTTGGTTTCGGCGCAGCTCACTCCCTACCTTTTCAGAATTCTCGCTATTTAGAACTGAAATATCCAATTGGGAGATTTGCAATTCCTTCTGCTTCGCAAAATCCGCCAGCCCGTCGAGATCAACTGTAAGCGCGGCCTGCCTCTCTTTTTCAAGAAGCCCAAGCAGTTCATCAATCTGATTTGAGGTCATCAAAGCGTCCCTTCATTACTTCAAATAGCGTCTCAGACAACCCCAACCCCCCACTTTTTGCCAGCTCAAGCGCCTGCGCATCTCGTAAAAATGAACCGAATTGCTCTTCACCTGCTCCACCGCCAAAATCGCCTCGAGAATCCCCAACACCTGCGGACTTCAACATTTCAGAAATAAATGTAGCTTCAAGCTTTACGACTATGTCTCGAAGATCATTTAATTGACGATTATCGTTCATTGGTGGGCTTCCGCTATGCGAAATTTGAGTATCATTAATCAACATTCGATTCTCCATCATTTCAGGTGAATATTCGCCATTTCGGTAAAGATTTAGTAATCAACTGCTGCAATGAAGAGGCGACCAAGTGTCGGAGAACCGATGACAGATATTGCAAACACTAAACTTCTGACGGATAGCGCAACGAGAGCGGCTGTTATCGTTTCAATTGACGTGGAAGGCGATTCTTCAATCGCTTCGGTCAACTTTGAACAAATTATGGCTGACAATAAGCCTAAACATCCGATGGCATCCGATCACAGAAATATTTTGTCTCAGCGACCTCCAAGCGATGTTCCGGTCTCCCACGAAATCGTTAACAAATTAAGTGAACCGACCTCGACCACACCATTTAATCTGAAAGAATTAGCGGAAATACTACCGACGCAACAGCAACACTCCACCAATCAGCCGATTTCCAAGGCAGCTCACGCTGATACTGGCGTACCGCAGCCCAAGAATATCAAAGAACCGGCTACGTTCAGTCAGAAGCATGATGAGAAAATCAAGGGAAGCGACTATCCTGCAAATCCGACCAGCGCCGCAGAGCGACGCATCGCTGCGTCCATACAAGAAAATCAAAAAATTAGCACCACAGAAACGCTTCAACAAAAGCCAGTCCCGAACGAAGATGGCAAAAGTGTGCGCCCCAATATCCATCCGACCCAACCCAATGCGTTACAGCGCATCGAAACCGCAAAGGCACGACCAGCGGGGCCAGAGCCTCACCAATCTCAGACGAAGACCGATACGCAAAAAGATACGGTCGCGCCGATTCGAATGGTTACTGAAAATACCTCCGACAAGCACCTCTCTAAATACGCCCAAGAACCGGAAAAGCCTGGTCCCGATAAACAATTGGCAGAGATAAACCAACGCAGCGCGACGCTCCAGCGCGTGAGCGTATCGGACACACCAGTCAAAATCGGAATTACCGGAAACCCAAATTCCAGAACCAATCAATCGCCAATCCTTTTGGGCGATGGTGATGGGCCGCAGTTTATGCCTGCAGCAATCGAACCATTTGGATTAGCCGAGACTGGATCACGGCAACATGTCTCGTCACCACCACAAGCTCAGGTAATCCAAAACTTGAATTATTACGAGGCAAAAAGCATTGCACAGCAGCTCGCCGCCCAAATTACAAAACAAAACGACGGATCAACAACGATTCGCCTGAACCCAGAAGAATTGGGCCCTGTCCGGATGTCATTGCGCAATGCGGATGGCGTTATGGCAATGACTATTCTGGCAGAACGCCCAGAAACGGCGGAAATTATGCGCCGACACATCACAGAGCTCGCCCAAGAATTCCGAGCCTTGGGGTATGAATCGATGACCTTCGAGTTCAGCGGCGACGGTCCCGGCCAAGACAATTTTAGAGATCGAGTTGAAGCAGATGGACCGAGTAAGGTCGAACCAACCGGCTTAGCTCAACCGGAACAACGTCATATCGATAGCGCGCCTGACGAGCGTCTCGACCTACGCCTATGAGGACAGAATGGAAATAACAAACACCCAAACCAGTACTGCAGCTCAAAACGTCATCACACCACCGACCGAGTCTGCGAGTGAAATCAGTTCAGATTTTGAAACTTTTTTGAAAATGCTGACTGTGCAAATGCAAAATCAAGATCCTCTCAATCCCGTCGATTCTTCAGACTATGCTGTTCAGCTCGCCACATTTTCGAACGTGGAACAACAGGTCCAAACCAACGATATCCTAAAGGATTTGAAGGCTCAGTTGGGCTTGTCAGGTATCGCACAAATGGCTGATTGGGTTGGCAAAGAGGCGCGCGCAGCCACGGCAGTTCAATTTAGCGGGGCGCCTGTGACGCTGTTTCCTTCGCCTGCAGATAGCGCAACGGAAATGGATGTCGTTGTTAAAGACGCGACAGGCTTTGAAGTTGCACGCTTCACCCAACCAACGTCCGACGAACCCATTGAATGGGCCGGCGTGGACGCAAACGGTGTTCCGTTCGCGTCGGGACTATACAGCTTCGACATCGAAAGCTTCGATGGCGACACCTTAGTCGAAACAACACAAGCCGCCGTCTATGCCACCGTTCGGGAAGTACAAAAAACGCCTGCAGGCGATACGCTTGTCGTTTTCGAAGGCGGGTCAACCGTGCCGGCAAGTGACGTGTCTGCCATCCGCGCAGCAAATACTTAGATCGTTTGCAGTATCCAACCAATGAACGCCGTCCCGCCAACCCCTGCAAGGAAGTACCCGATAGAGGCGCGACGGCGACTTGGTTCCGGTACGTGATCCGGATTGGATTGCCGGATAACCGCCGCTTCGGCCATTGCAGGCAACCGTGAACCGTACCGAGACAAGACTACTGCGGTTTTCATCAAATCCTGCAGAACAGCTTTTGGACCGATGCTGTCTTTGATGTACGCCTCGACAATCGGACGCGCATCTTCCCAGATGTTCATCTTCGGGTTCATGGATCGCGCGACGCCTTCCACCACAACCATTGTGCGCTGTAAGTGGATCAGTTCGGTCCGCGTCTCCATTCCGAAGCGTTCCGTCACTTCGAAAAGATACGACAAAAGCCGCGCCATCGAAATTCTGGTCGCATCCATGCCAAAGATGGGTTCGCCCACCGCACGCAGGGCACGGGCGAATTCATCAACGTCCCGATTGGCTGGCACATATCCCGCCTCAAAATGGACTTCCGCCACACGTTTGTAATCACGACGAATAAACCCGTACAGAATTTCGGCGTAGACGCGGCGCGTGTATTCATCGATACGCCCCATGATTCCGAAATCATATGCGATGATATCGCCGTTCGCTCCAATTTTCAGGTTTCCCTGATGCATGTCGCCGTGGAAATAGCCGTCCCGCAACGCGTGGTTCAGGAACATCTGTAACACCCGAGTCGCAAGTTGTTCGCGACTATGACCAGCGGCGTCGATCCCATCATTGTCACCCGCGTTCACGCCTTCGGCCCAATCAAGCGTCATGACGCGCCGTCCGGATAGATGCCACCGAACACGAGGGACAGAAAAACCAGCGTCTTCGGCCGTGTTGTCGGCGAATTCCGACGCGGCTGAGGATTCCAAACGCAAATCAAGCTCGCCCAGCACGACGCCTTCAAAGTGCGTAATCACCTCCATTGGACGCAGACGCCGCGACGATGGCGACAATATTTCGATGGTTTTGGCCGCAAAATAGAATGCGTCGATGTCTTTGCGGAATGCTTTTTCGATCCCCGGCCGTAGAACCTTGATCGCCACCGCGTCTCCGGTTTCGGCCAAGTGGGCTTTGTGAACCTGCGCCAAAGATGCAGCAGCCACTGGTTCAGAGAACGTCGAAAACAGCTGATCCACTGTTTGGCCAAGTTCCCGTTCGATTTCGTCTTTCGCCTCTTTCATCGAAAACGGCGGCAATTTGTCTTGCAAGACACGCAACTGGATTGCCATGTCATTACCGACAACGTCAGGACGCGTCGACAGGATCTGCCCGAATTTGATGTAAGCTGGCCCCAGCGCCGTCAATGCCCGCGGGACAGGCGGGACGTTCACGTCACCTTTGTACCCAAGCCATTGAAACGGCCAAACAATCGTCCGAAACACCCCTTTCACCAACGGCGGCGCATCGAGTGCTTCAAGCACAACCTTCATTGCGCCTGTACGCTCAAAAGTAGCGCCAGTTCGGATCAAACGAATAATATTGTGTGGACCACGCATC
The DNA here is from genome assembly GCF_023015725.1 of Loktanella sp. F6476L. Lineage (NCBI taxonomy): Bacteria > Pseudomonadati > Pseudomonadota > Alphaproteobacteria > Rhodobacterales > Roseobacteraceae > Loktanella > Loktanella sp. F6476L. The sequence continues at coordinate 485,826 of NZ_JALKAR010000002.1, forward strand.
TAGAGCTTCCATCCGGAATGCAGCGCCGCCACGCCAAGCGTCATGTTACGATATTTCGCATTTTCGAACCCGGCAGCGCGCACCATGCCCAAGAAGGTTTCTTGATCAGGAAAATTACGAATAGATTCGACAAGGTATTGATAACTCTCACTATCGTTCGCAATCAGCTTGCCCATTTTGGGGATCACATTGAACGAATAGGCGTCATAGGCAGCCTGCATCATCGGGTTCGGCAACTGCGAAAACTCCAGCACCATCAACCGGCCACCGGGGCGCAAAACGCGGAACGCTTCATTCAGCGCTTCTTGCGGGCGGGTCACGTTCCGGATGCCAAAAGAGATTGTGTAAACATCAAACGTATTGTCTTCGAACGGCAACGCCATCGCGTCACCAACAACCCAATCCAGGCTGTCCGACATATTATCGGCCTCGGCGCGCTTGCGGCCTTCGACCAACATAGGTTCAGTCAGATCAAGCACTGTCGCATGGCCGGAACCCGCGCGTTTTAGAAAACGGAACGAAATGTCGCCAGTACCACCGGCAACATCGAGCAGCTTTTGACCGGGACGTGGGGCAAGCCAATCCATCATCGCATCTTTCCAAATACGGTGGATACCGACCGACATAACATCGTTCATCACATCATATTTTGACGCGACCGAAGAAAACACGCCTTGCACACGCCCTGCTTTTTCTTCTTCACGAACAGTTTCGAACCCAAAATGCGTGGTTTTGTCGTCTGTCATGGGCTTGCCGTCCTCTATTCTTCGCCCCAAGTATAGGACGCCACTCGCGGCATACAACGTCCGCACACCATAAGGAAAGCACGCCATGCCGGAATTACCAGAGGTCGAGACAGTCCGTCGCGGTTTGGCTCCTGTGATGGAAGGTGCCGTGATCGCGCAAGCCGATGTGAACAGGCCTGATTTGCGCTGGCCTTTCCCTGAAAACATGTCCGAACGACTGACGGGTCGGCGGGTGCTCGGCCTGCGCCGACGATCGAAGTACATCCTCGTCGATTTGGACAGTCAGGAAAGCTTGCTGATCCACCTCGGCATGTCTGGGCGCATGCTGATTTCAGGGCATACTGTCGGTGATTTCCATCACGAACACCCTGCCCCAGCCAAACATGACCATGTTGTTCTGCATTTGGATAGCGGCGTACGGATCACATTCAACGACGCACGCCGCTTTGGTGCGATGGATTTGATGCAAACCGACGCACAAGACGATCATTGGCTAATCCGCGACCTAGGCCCCGAACCACTCAGCAACGGTTTTAACGATTCGTATCTTGTCGAGCGCCTCAGCAATCGAAATACGCCGATCAAATCTGCGCTTTTGGACCAAAGAATCGTCTCTGGCCTTGGTAATATTTATGTCTGCGAAGTGCTGTTTCGCGCAGGCATTCACCCTAAACGCAAAGCCGGACAAATCGCGGCAATGCGGGTGGCGGGACTCGTGCCCATTATTCGTGCAGTGCTGGAAGAAGCCATCGCAGCAGGCGGATCATCGTTGAAAGACTACAGGCAGGCAGACGGGGAATTGGGCTATTTTCAGCATGGTTTTCAAGTATATGACCGCGAAAGTGAACGCTGCGTAAACCCTGGTTGTACCAAACACATTGCGCGAATCGTGCAATCGGGACGCTCAAGTTTCTTTTGTCCGCAATGCCAAAGATAGCTTGATCCGCTGTGAAAGTTTCGCCAACAACAGGGGTCTGAGAAACAACTTGGACTGCTTTGCATGGCTTATGAGACGATCAACGTTGATGTGACAGATTACGTCGCCACCATCACGCTGGACCGCCCAGATGCGCTGAACGCGTTGAATCAGAAACTGCTGGGCGAGGTTTGCTCAGCTTTGGAAGACGCGGACAAGAGCGACAAGGTGCGGTGCATCATCATCACAGGATCGCCCAAAGCGTTCGCAGCAGGCGCTGACATCACTGAAATGGCAGATCAGTCCTTCGTTGACATGTTCATGCAAAATTTCTTCACGCCAGAAGCCACGCGTTTCAACAATACACGCAAACCAATCATTGCCGCTGTTGCGGGCTACGCTCTGGGTGGTGGTTGTGAACTTGCTATGATGTGCGATTTTATCATTGCCGCTGATAACGCCAAATTCGGCCAGCCCGAAATTAACCTTGGCGTCATCGCCGGTATCGGTGGGACGCAGCGCCTGACACGGTTCGTAGGTAAATCCAAAGCAATGGATATGCACCTGACAGGGCGTTTCATGGACGCCGAAGAAGCTGAACGTTCAGGCCTTGTCAGCCGTGTTGTGCCTGCCAAAAAGCTGCTGGATGAAGCACGGGCAGCAGCCGTCAAGATCACTGAAAAATCGCAGATCGCGACCATTGCCGCAAAAGACGCCGTCAACCGGTCCTACGAAACGACACTGGCCGAAGGCGTTAACTACGAACGTCGGCTTTTCCAGTCCTTGTTCGCGACAGAAGACCAATCCGAAGGGATGGCCGCCTTCCAAGAAAAGCGCGAAGCACAGTTCCGCGACAAGTAAGAACTCAAGCGGCGTTTAGGGGTTCCTTTCCGAGGGAAATATGCCTATACGCCGCTTCAGAAATGCGTGTGAGGCCCGCTTTGGCCAGAATCAGCCGGTTCTAAAACCCGGTCGGGCTGATTGCGCAGACGATATTCAATTGCCCGATCATAGGGCTTAGACAAAGGTACGCATCATGGCGAATTCACCACAGGCAAAAAAACGCGCCCGTCAGAACGAAGCACGTTTCGCAATCAACAAAATGCGCCGTTCACGCATCCGCACAGAGCTGCGCAAAGTTGAAGAAGCAATCGCATCCGGCGACAAAGCAGCAGCACAAGCAGCACTGAAAATTGCACAGCCAGAACTGATGCGTGGCGTGACAAAAGGCGTTTTCCACAAGAACACAGTGGCACGCAAAATGTCCCGCTTGTCTTCCCGTGTGAAGGCGCTCGGCTAAATCAGCCAGACATCGGCGACGATAGAATCGTTGTCGAAATGTCACCAGCAAGAGCTTATCAAAGGCGCGCCCGTATCGGCGCGCCTTTTCTATTTGAACGTGCAAATCCAGCAATTCCAAAGGCCTTCGCGGGGCGTCATAGATTCTTTTCGGGTCCACTTAGAGTCAAGACCGTTGTTCTGTTGAAATGGCCATGTGTGGATTGGTAACTTGTGCATGCGACTCGGGTCGCACGGGGGGACATGAGAGAAACCCGTCTTTGTTGCAGCGCCAAAACTGCCAATCGTAACAAGGGCCTTTCTCATGCAGCCAAGAAACGATGCTTAGGGCAAACTAAGCACCGAGGTCAGGTTTGTGTCGATGTGAAGCCGCTTGTGCGGTGGAAGTTGTCTGTCTTCAAGAATGTACTGTTCGTGAATCCTGCGCTGCCTGGCGCTTCAAAGATTTCACCGCAGAATGCAAGTTGTTTGCGACGGCTGCTCGATGGCAGCCGCTCCGGAAACGCTTGTCTAAAGAGTAATAAACGCGGGCTGTGGGGGCTCGTGACGACAAAAGACAGTGGGACACCGAATTAAATGACGAACGATACGTGGGCACGTGTACTTGGAACTTTAGAAGAGGTTCTTGGCGCAAACAGCTATTCCAATTGGATCGAACCATTAGAGTTCGGCGGGCTGAATGGTGGCGTCGTAACCTTAAACGCGCCGACGACTTTTATCGGTAACTACGTCAAACAAAATTTCTCTGATCTGATTCTGCATAAGATGCGCGAAGCAGATCAAAGCATCGACCGCCTTAGTTTTGCGGTTGGCGGCGAACGTCGCGCAGCAGCTGTCACAAAAGACGTCCGCACGCCATCAGCAGCACCACGTGCCGAAGCATCCACTGCCGGTCTTGATAAACGGTTTACGTTCGACACATTCGTTGTCGGCAAGCCAAACGAACTTGCCCATGCCGCCGCTCGTCGTGTCGCCGAAGGTGGCCCCGTCAGCTTTAATCCACTGTTCCTTTATGGTGGCGTTGGCCTTGGCAAAACGCACTTGATGCACGCTATCGCACATGAACTGCGCAGTCAGCAGCCGCATCTGAACGTTCTGTACCTGTCCGCCGAACAGTTCATGTATCGTTTCATTACGGCCCTGCGTGATCGCAAAATGATGGATTTTAAGGATTTGTTCCGCTCTGTCGACATTCTGATGGTCGACGACGTTCAGTTTCTTGCAGGCAAAGACAGCACGCAAGAAGAATTCTTCCACACGTTCAACGCGCTCGTCGACGCTGGCAAACAGATCATCATATCTGCTGACCGTGCTCCGGGCGAAATTAAGGACCTAGAAGAGCGGATAAAATCCCGCCTGCAATGTGGTCTTGTCGTTGACCTACACCCGACCGACTATGAACTGCGTCTTGGTGTCCTTCAGGCCAAAGCCGAAGCATACGCGCCGATGTATCAAGGCATCGAAATGGCCGACGGCGTTCTCGAATTCCTTGCTCACCGGATCAGCACAAACGTGCGCGTGCTGGAAGGCGCTTTGACCCGCCTATTCGCATTCGCATCGCTGGTCGGTCGCGAAATCAACCTTGAGCTGACCCAAGACTGCTTGGCTGATGTTCTGAAAGCATCTGATCGCAAGGTCACGGTCGAAGAAATCCAGCGCAAGGTATCTGAGCACTACAACATCCGCCTGTCTGATATGATCGGGCCAAAGCGGGTGCGCACCTTGGCACGTCCGCGGCAAATCGCGATGTATCTTGCGAAAACCATGACAAGCCGGTCCTTGCCAGAAATCGGGCGTCGTTTTGGTGGTCGCGATCATACAACCGTTATGCACGGCGTGAAAAAGATCGAAGAATTGCAAGCAACCGACAGTCAAATGGCTGATGATGTGGAACTTCTACGTCGCGCTTTGTCGGAATAAGCCGCCCACGCCTTGACGCTGCCCCTCAACGCGGCAACAGTCCAACAAAACGCTTGAGCCTGCTGGGATATAGGATAGTTTTCAACTCCCGGCGGCACAAAGCACGCCTAATTGCGGAGCATGGGACATGAAATTCAGTATTGAACGGGCGGCATTGCTGAAGGCCGTGGCACAAGCACAATCCGTCGTTGAACGACGCAACACGATTCCGATCCTTGCGAACGTCTTGATCGAAGCCAATGGCGATGATGTGATGTTCCGCGCGACCGATCTTGATATCGAAGTTGTCGACAAAGCACCTGCCAAGGTCGAACGCGCTGGCGCGACCACGGTTGCCGCCGTCACGCTGAACGAGATCGTACGCAAATTGCCTGACGGTGCCTTGGTCACGCTGACCGAAGATGGCGCATCTGGCCGTTTGACGATTGAAGCAGGTCGGTCGAATTTCTCTTTGGCGACACTGCCAAAAGAAGATTTTCCCGTCATGGCATCATCCGAATACGCCGCGAATTTCTCGGCCCCTGCGCCGACGCTGCGCCGTCTTTTCGACAAAGCCAAGTTCGCGATTTCGACCGAAGAAACACGCTACTACCTAAACGGTGTCTACATGCACGTGTCCGACGCGGACGGCGGTAAGGTGCTGCGCTGCGTTGCAACCGACGGCCACCGCCTTGCGCGGATCGACGCGGAATTGCCTGAAGGTGCGGCAGACATGGCTGGGGTCATCGTACCCCGCAAAACCGTTGGCGAATTGCGCAAGCTGCTTGACGACGACGACATGCAGATCGCCGTGTCCGTATCTGAAACTAAGATCCGGTTCGCGACACCTACGATCACGCTGACCTCGAAGGTCATCGACGGCACCTTCCCAGATTACACGCGTGTTATTCCGACAGGAAACACACGCAAACTCGAAGTCGATGCAGCAGAATTCGCAAAGGCCGTCGATCGTGTGGCAACCGTGTCTTCTGAACGGTCACGCGCTGTGAAACTATCGCTCGATGAAGACCGTCTTGTTCTGTCCGTCAATGCACCAGACAGCGGTGCAGCCGAAGAAGAACTGGCTGTGGCATATGGCGACGAACGGCTCGAAATTGGCTTTAACGCCAAATACTTGCTCGAAATTGCGAGCCAAGTCGACCGTGAAAACGCGGTGTTCATGTTCAACTCATCAGGCGATCCAACGTTGATGCGCGAAGGCAATGACACCACTGCGATTTACGTCGTTATGCCAATGCGCGTGTGACGCGGACACCTTGCCAAGCCATCATCTGCACGTAAGGTTCAGCGATGCTCGCGCTCTCTGAACTCACGTTGTCCCATTTCCGGTCGCACCGCCGTGCGGTACTGGAGGTCGACGCGCGACCTGTGGCCATCTACGGCGCAAACGGGGCTGGAAAGACCAATCTGATCGAAGCCGTTTCGATGCTGTCCCCTGGTCGGGGTCTGCGGCGGGCAGGCATGGACGATCTAATCCGTAGGCCTGAGTCGCTTGGCTGGAAAATCACGGCAGTCCTGCAATCGCTGAACCAGACACACGAAATCAGCACTTTCGCCGAACCCACGCAATCGCGCCAAGTGCGGATTGATGAAAAGACATCACCCCAGACCGCCCTAGGTCGGATCGCACGCATCTTGTGGCTGGTGCCGTCGATGGATCGTCTCTGGATAGAAGGGGCCGAAGGACGCAGGCGTTTTCTGGATCGTGCTACGCTTAGCTTCACACCGTCCCACGCCGAAGCTGTGCTGTCCTATGAAAAGGCCATGCGCGAACGCAACCGGCTGTTAAAGGACATGGTGCGCGACCCGCATTGGTACGTCGCCCTTGAACGGCAGATGGCCGAAGCGGGCGCCGTGATCCACACAAACCGAACAAACACGATCAATGAATTAAACACCGCACAGGCCAACGCCACGACCGCGTTCCCGACTGCGGATCTGTCGCTTACTAATCCTGACGGCGGTTGCGAAACGCCGGGGGATCCAGCCGCGCTTGTCGATGCTTTCGCCCAGAACCGACCGCGTGATTTGGCCGCGGGACGCGCGCTGCATGGTCCACACCGCTCTGATCTGGGTGCGACCTATGCGGAAAAAGGCGTCCTAGCGAAAGACTGTTCAACAGGTGAACAAAAAGCGCTGCTGATTTCGCTCATTTTGGCGAATGGGCGGGCACTGACACGGGATTTCGGCGCACCGCCCATCTTGTTGCTTGATGAGGTCGCAGCGCACCTTGACGCCGGTCGTCGCGCGGCACTTTATGATGAAATCTGCACATTGGGCGCGCAAGCTTGGATGACTGGCACGGGGCCAGAATTATTCGGCGAACTGGGCCACCGTGCGCAATTCATCGAAGTCGGAGACGACACTGGCGCATCAACAGTCACACAAAGGGACGCACCATGACAAAACTTCCGGTACAGCGGGTCAGCCTCATCACGCTTGGCGTCGCAGATCTCGCAGTTTCGCGGAAATTCTACGGGGACCTTGGCTGGACACCCAAAGACGAAGTACCAGGTCAGGTGATTTTCTATCAGTTACATGGTGCAGTTCTGGGGCTATTCGGGATCGAACCGCTCGCTGAAGATCAAGGGCGACCAGAAGCAAAGCTCGGCACAGGCGCGATGACTCTTGCACAAAATTTCCGCAACGAAGCCGAAGTTGACGAAGCCTATGCGCATGCGCTGGCCGCCGGGGCAACTGCACTTAAAGCACCTGAACAGGTCTTTTGGGGCGGCTATTCAGGCTATTACGCTGATCCGGACGGTCATCCGTGGGAAGTTGCGTTTAACCCGTTCTGGAAACTTGATGACGACGGCATTCAAACTTTACCGGACGAGGCACCAACTGCATGACGCTTTCCCCAGCCGACCTGCTGCTTTACGCAGGTGCCTTGTTTGTTCTATTCCTAACGCCCGGTCCTGTTTGGGTCGCACTGATCGCACGCACGCTATCTGGCGGTTTTAACGGGGCGTGGCCACTCGCCCTTGGTGTGGTAATCGGCGACGTCCTTTGGCCCCTTGTCGCGATCTTTGGACTGACTTGGCTTATTTCCCTGTATGGCGGAATACTCCAAGCGATCAGTTGGGTCGCATGCGTCATGTTTATCGCCATGGGTGTGCTGCTTATTCGGCACGCGGACAAGACCATTGCAAGTGATAGCCGTCTCACAAAACCCGGTATGTGGGCTGGATTTATCGCTGGGCTCGCCGTTATCTTGGGAAACCCAAAGGCGGTTTTATTCTATATGGGTATGCTGCCCGGGTTCTTTGATCTGACAGCGGTGACGGGCTATGACATCGCAGCAATCTGCACCCTGTCCTTTATCGTACCACTAATCGGCAACCTGACTTTGGCTCTGTTCATCGGCAAAGCCCGCGCGCTTTTGACGTCGCCAACAGCCCTGAAACGGACTAACATCATCGCTGGTCTTTTGCTGATTGGCGTCGGTCTGATTATCCCTTTCGCATGACACAAAATGTAGCGGCAAACGCGTGACATTGCCCCCGAAAAAGCATATATTTTGGGGGTAAATACACGGGATAATATATATGTCTGACGACCAGCCGAACAACGCTGAATACGGCGCCGATTCCATCAAGGTTCTCAAGGGCTTAGATGCGGTTCGCAAACGGCCAGGCATGTACATTGGTGACACCGACGATGGGTCTGGTTTGCACCACATGGTCTACGAAGCCGTGGACAACGGAATTGACGAAGCGTTGGCAGGGCACGCCGACCACGTTAGCGTCACGATCCACGCCGATAACTCTGTTTCCGTCGGTGATAATGGCCGCGGCATCCCCGTCGATATGCATAAGGAAGAAGGCATTTCAGCGGCCGAAGTCATCATGACCCAGCTGCATGCCGGTGGTAAATTTGACAGCAACTCCTACAAGGTGTCCGGCGGTCTGCACGGCGTGGGTATTTCAGTTGTAAACGCGCTGTCCAATTGGCTGGAACTGCGCATTTGGCGTGACGACAAAGAACATTACTGCCGTTTCGAAGAATCCGTGACCACAAAATCGCTCGAAGTTGTGGGCCCAGCAAACGGCCGCAAAGGGACAGAGGTTCGTTTCCTTGCTTCGACTGACACGTTCTCAAACCTCGACTATTCGTTTGATACGCTCGAAAAACGCTTGCGCGAGCTGGCATTCCTAAACTCTGGCGTGCGTATCATTTTGAAAGACGAACGTCCTGCGGAACCTCTTGAAGCGAATTTGTACTACGACGGTGGCGTAAAAGAGTTTGTGAAATACCTCGACCGCTCAAAAACAGCGGTCATGGAAGAACCCATCTATGTCGTCGGCGAAAAGGACGACATCGGCGTAGAAGTCGCGATGTGGTGGAACGATAGCTACAACGAAATGGTCCTGCCATTCACAAACAACATTCCACAACGCGATGGCGGCACGCACATGGCGGGCTTCCGTGGCGCGCTGACGCGGACAATCAACGCCTACGCGCAGTCATCAGGTATCGCGAAGAAGGAAAAGGTTAGCTTCACCGGGGACGATGCCCGTGAAGGCCTTACATGCGTGTTGTCTGTCAAAGTACCTGATCCTAAATTCTCCTCTCAAACCAAAGATAAACTCGTGTCCTCCGAGGTGCGGCCAGCGGTAGAATCCCTCGTTGGGGAAAAACTGTCAGAATGGTTTGAAGAAAATCCTAACGTAGCCAAGCAAATCGTTGGAAAGATCGTCGAGGCAGCATTGGCGCGTGAAGCGGCCCGCAAGGCCCGCGAACTGACGCGGCGCAAAAATCCGATGGATGTCAATTTCTTAGCGGGTAAGCTCAAGGATTGCTCTGAAAAAGACCCATCCAAAACCGAAGTCTTCTTGGTGGAGGGTGACTCCGCTGGCGGGTCCGCCCAAACGGGTCGTGACCGTCAAACGCAAGCCATCCTACCGCTTAAAGGTAAAATCCTGAACGTCGAACGCGCCCGTTTTGACCGAATGCTCGGCAGTCAGGAAATTGGTAACCTCGTTATGGCGCTCGGAACGGGCATCGGCCGTGACGAGTTCAACATAGATAAACTGCGCTACCACAAGGTCGTCATCATGACCGATGCGGACGTCGACGGGGCGCACATCCGGACGCTGTTGCTGACATTCTTCTTCCGTCAAATGCCGGAACTGATTGAAGGCGGCTACCTCTACATCGCGCAGCCCCCGCTCTACAAAGTGTCGCGCGGTAAGTCTGAAGTTTACCTCAAAGATCAAACCGAAATGGAAGATTACCTGATCGAACAGGGCATCGATGGTGCGATCTTACGGCAAGGAAACGGCGAGGAGATTCTTGGCGCGGACCTGAAACGCGTTGTCGACGAAGCACGTCAACTCAAGCGGGTTTTAGACGCGTTTCCAACGCATTACCCGCGTCACATCCTTGAACAGGCCGCCATCGCAGGCGCGTTTGTACCCGGTGTTGTCGACAGCGATTTGCAGGGTACCGCGGACCGCGTGGCCAAACGCCTCGACCTCATCGCATTGGAATGGGAACGTGGTTGGGCCGGTCGGATCACCCAGGACAAAGGCATGCGTTTGGCCCGCATTTTGCGCGGCGTGGAAGAGGTTCGCACACTGGATGGTACAATGCTGCGTTCGGGCGAAGCACGTCGCACTGGGTCCTTCACCAAATCATTGCAAGACGTCTACAACCTGCCTGCAACACTGGTCCGCAAAGACAGGTCGCAAGCGATCTATGGACCGCTTGATCTGTTGAAAGCTATTCTTGAAGAAGGCGAAAAAGGTCTGTCTTATCAGCGCTATAAGGGATTGGGAGAAATGAACCCAGACCAACTTTGGGAAACCACACTTGATCCGGATGCGCGGACGCTTTTGCAAGTAAAAGTCGAAGATCTGGCCGACGCAGATGACCTGTTTACCAAGCTGATGGGTGACGTGGTGGAACCACGACGCGAGTTCATTCAGAATAACGCCCTAAGCGTCGAAAATCTGGATTTCTAAATCAAAAAGGCCCGCACAGCGCGGGCCTTTTCTTTATTTATTAACGACTTAGAACGCCCATTCGCCTTTGCGCATCACGGGTATTTTTTCGCCAGATAGCGTCACACCATCGATATCAACGGCGTCCGACCCCATCATCCAATCGACGTGGATCAGACTTTGGTTGCCGCCCTTTTGTTGCAACTCTTCGGGTGCCAATTCAGATCCGCCTTCGATCGTGTCTGCATAGCATTGGCCAAGCGCAATGTGGCACGATGCATTTTCGTCAAACAACGTATTGAAAAACAGCACGCCGGACTGCGAAATCGGGCTGGAGTGCGGAACCAAAGCAACCTCGCCAATGCGGCTGGCCCCATCGTCAGTCGCGAGTAATGCGCGAAGCTGATCTTGCCCTTTCGACGCCGTCGCTTCTACGATTTTGCCTGCCTCAAAACGGACGGAAATATCTTCAATAACGTTACCTTGGTGTGCAAGCGGCTTGGTCGCGGACACCGTACCGTCAACCTTATAGGCATGCGGACACGTAAACACTTCCTCAGTCGGGATGTTCGGCTGACACACAACACCATTCAATGCAGGCGATGCCCCACCCTTCCAAATATGACCTTCAGCGAGGCCAAGTTGCAGGTCAGTGCCCGGACCGGTGTAATGCAGGGCGTCAAATTTTTGATCGTTCAGCCATTTCACACGCTTCTTCAGTTCGGCTGTGTGATCTGCCCAATTCGCAACCGGATCGTCGCCGTCCAAACGAGACGCATCGTAAATCGCATCCATCAGCTTACCTTGCGCTTCCTCCACAGTCAGATCTGGAAAGACGCGCGCCGCCCAAGCGGCACCTGGATAGGCGACAATATTCCAGTTCACCTCAAAACCCACAATCGGGTTCATCGCCGGTTTTGCCGCGATTGAAGTGGCTTTTGACAGCCGCGCCACTTTGCTTGGGTCTTGATCAGCCAGCAGCATCGGATCATCGCCTGTAATCGCCATACGCGCGGCGCCACCTTTAAATGCAGCGGCAAGACCTTCGTAGAACCACGCAGGCGCATGGTCGAAACTGCTATCGTCGGCGTTTTCATAACGCGCCAAGGTAACTGCATCGTCGCTAAAGAACGGCATCACAACGCCAGCGCCTGCCTTATAGGCATGCACGGCGATGCGCTGAACCAGCGGCAATGCAGACATCGGGGCCGTGATTACCAGATCCTGGCCCTTCTGAAGATTTACACCTGTACGCACAGCGACTTCGGCAAGCCGGTCGAGTTTCACAGGATCGATATGGTCGGACATGGTGCACCTCAGTTTTGAAAACTGTGCCAACCTACGCCCGACCACCATAAGGTCAACCAGTTAAGAAATGCCTGCGACAGCTTTCACTTCGAGATATTCCCCAAGCCCCCAAACAGATCCTTCGCGCCCGTTTCCGGACTGCTTATACCCGCCAAACGGGGTCACGCCGCCTAAGAAATTGCCGTTAACTTCGACCATTCCCGACCGCATCCCCCGCGCCATTCTCTTAGCCTTTTCAGGGTCTTGGGTCTGTACATAGTTTCCCAAACCGTATGGCGTATCATTTGCGATTGCCAACGCGTCGGCTTCGTCCTTGAATGGAATTATCACCAATACCGGGCCAAAAACTTCTTCGCGCGCGATCTTCATATCATTGTTCACGTCGGCAAAAATCGTGGGCTTCACAAAATAACCAACGTCCATGCCGTCAGGACGCCCTGTGCCACCAGCAACAAGGCGCGCGCCTTCATCAATTCCATCTTGGATCAGACCCTGCACTTTGTGCCAATGAACATCGCTGACCAATGGGCCGATGTGTCGACCGTCTTTTTGCGCGATCCCGACTTCTTGCTTTTCAGCCAGCCCTTTGGCCGTTTCGACAACTTGATCGTAAATGCTTTCTTCAACCAACATACGGGTCGGCGCGTTGCATGACTGGCCCGTGTTTTGGAAACAGTGGCGAACACCACGCGCAACAGCCTTTTCATCGGCATCCGCGAAAATGACATTTGCCCCCTTACCGCCCAGCTCAAGACTGACACGTTTGACGCTATCCGCAGCGGCCTTTGTGATCAAAGCACCCGCACGCGTTGATCCTGTAAAGCTGACCATATCAACGTCAGGATGCACCGACAGCTGCGAACCGACACCGGCACCGTCGCCGTTCACCATGTTAAAGACGCCAACGGGGAAACCCGCTTCATCAATCATTTCGGCCAGAAGGATCGAAGACAGCGGCGCAATCTCTGACGGCTTCAGCACAACAGTGCACCCAACAGCCAGCGCCGGTATCACCTTCAGCGTGACTTGGTTCATGGGCCAGTTCCACGGCGTAATCAAAGCGGCGACGCCGATCGGTTCGTGGTAAATCCAATCATCGCCGCTCTTGCGTTCAAACTCATACGCGCGCGCCGCACGGATTGCTTCCTTGATGTGCCAAGCACCTGCGCCCCACTGAGACGACTCGGACAGCGACTTCGGTGCCCCCATTTCCAGCGACATCGCCTCCGACATCTCTGTCTTTTTCGCCTTATAGATCACCTCAAGCCGTTCCAATGCGGCAAGACGTTCTTCTAAAGGGGTCGCAGACCATGCAGGGAATGCAGCCTTTGCGGCTGCAACAGCGTCGTCGGTATCCGACTGAGAACCAACAGAAATGACGGCACATTGCTGTTCAGTCGATGGGTCAATGACGGCCAGATCAGCCGCAATTGCCGGCGCAACCCATGCGCCATTAATGTAAAAATCACGTTTCTCGATCATGCTGATATCCTCTTGTCAGCGGCACCTCACGGAAGGCGGCGTTGAACCTAATGGTCGATCAACAGGGGCTAGTTGATGCTCGCCTAACTGTTCATCTCCGCGCGGGCTTCGTCCGCTCTGGCCCGCGCAACATTCCGTTTCATGACCAAAGATGCACATATCACACCCCCTGTGACAATCCCGATCATGATTGTTGATAGTGCGTTAATTTCAGGCGTCACACCCAACCGCACCGCCGAAAAGATTTTGATTGGCAACGTCGTAGACGATGGACCCGACGCAAAAGATGCAATCACTAAATCATCAAGCGACAAGGTAAACGCCAGCAGCCAACCCGCGATCACGGACGGTGCGATAATCGGCAATGTCACGGATCGAAACGCATCGAATGGAGTGCAACCAAGATCAAGCGCCGCCTCTTCCAGTGACTTATCAAAACTGATCAAACGCGATGATACCACGACCGATACATAACACATCGAAAACGTTGTATGGGCCAAGACAATCGTCAAAACGCCACGATCTAAGTCTATGGCAATAAAGAAAAGTAGCAGTGAAAGTCCTGTGATCACTTCGGGCATAACCAATGGCGCATAGACCATGCCAGAAAACAATGTGCGCCCGAAGAAACGGCCACCACGGACCATGACATATGCCGCCATCGCACCAAGAACAGTGGCCAGCGTTGATGACCAGAAACCCACCTTGACGGTCACCCAAGCCGCGTCAAGAAACGCATCGTTTTGAAGTAGTTCGGCATACCATTTTGCAGAAAATCCGGCCCATACCGTGACCAAACGGCTTTCATTGAAGCTGTAGATCACGAGGATGATCATCGGCAGATAGAGAAACGCGAATCCCAACGTCAGCGACGTCGCATTGAACCAGCTAAAGCGCCTCATCCGTCCAGCTCCCGCTGCTTCTGCTCATTGCGCTGGAACAGGATGATTGGGATGATCAAGATCAGCAACAGTATGACCGCGACCGTCGATGCCACCGGCCAGTCACGGTTCGAAAAGAATTCTTCCCACAAGACCTTACCTATCATCAGTGTGTCTGAACCACCTAGCAGCGATGGGATGACAAATTCGCCCAGCGCGGGAATGAACACGAGAAAGCAACCAGCAATGACGCCCGACTTTGCGAGGGGTGCCGTCACAAGCCAAAATGCTTGGGTGCGGGTGCAGCCAAGGTCTTCCGCCGCTTCAAGCAGGCTGTCGTCCATCTTTTCCAACGCGGCGTAGATCGGCAGCACCATGAACGGCAGATAGGTGTAGACGATCCCGATATAGACGGCGACGCTGGTGTTCAGGATCGTCAAAGGCGTATCAATGATTCCGAGACCTAGCAGCAGCTGGTTAAGATATCCTTCCGTTCCAAGGATGCCGATCCACGCGTAGACCCTGATCAGGAACGATGTCCAGAACGGCAAAATAATCAACATCATCAAGGTCGGACGCCACTCTTCGGCAGCTTTGGCCATTCCGTAAGCGATTGGAAACCCAACCAAAAGCGTGAAGAATGTGGCGATTAACGCAATCTTCAAACTGGATAGATAGGCTTTCCAATACAGGTCATCCCCGGTCAGAAAGGCGTAATTGTCCCAGTTCAGTTCAGCAAAAAATGCCTTAATGCCTGCCCACCCAGCAGCAATATCAAGCTGCGGACCATAAGGGGGAATAGACAGTTCGTAGTAAGAAAAACTGATGCGCAGCACGATAAGGAACGGCACAAAGAACAACGCAAGCAACCATACATATGGAACCGCAATGAGGATGAAGCGGCGCATCCTACGCGGTCAACACGACACCAGCGGTGTCGGTCCAAGCAAGCCAAACGCGGTCTTCCCACGTAAAGCTGCGCCGCGCGATCCGCCGGTCGTTGGCGGTTTGCGCTTTGATAATTTGTCCATTCGGCAATTCAACATGGTAAGTCGAAATATTGCCGAGATAGGCGATGTCCAACACAGCGCCTTGCACCTTGTTAGGGCGATCCTGCGGTTCATCGCGTAAAATCGCGATCTTTTCGGGACGTATCGCATAGGTGCAGCGGACATCACCAATCAGGTCAGTTTTCGCAGAAATCGGCTTCTGCCCTTCCGCCCAAGAAATCGTGGCAACCCCATCAGCAACCATCGCACGGCCTTCGATCAAATTCACTTCACCAATGAAATCAGCGACATACACAGAATTTGGCGTTTCATAAATCCGATCAGGGGTTGCGACCTGCACGATCACGCCGGCGTCCATCACCGCAACGCGGGACGCAACGGTCATCGCCTCTTCTTGGTCGTGCGTGACGATAACAAACGTCGTTTCAGTTTTCTCCTGAATATCCATCAGTTCAAACTGGGTTTCATGGCGCAGCTTCTTATCAAGTGCGCCTAGCGGTTCGTCAAGCAGCAACAATTTTGGGGCCTTCGCTAGCGATCTGGCCAAAGCAACGCGTTGCCGCTGTCCCCCCGATATTTGATGAGGTTTCCGTTTCGCGAATTTTTGCAAGCGGGTCAGGCGCAGCATTTCATCAACCCGCGCAGGAATATCGGCGCGATCCATATCTGATCGTTTCAAGCCAAAAGCGATGTTGTCATACACCGTCAAATGCGGAAATAGCGCGTAGGACTGGAACATCATGTTCACCGCGCGTTGGTTCGGCGGCACATTCGCAATGTCTTTCCCGTCCAATTCAATCGAACCCGTCGTCGGTTTTTCAAACCCGGCCAACATCCGCATCAAGGTCGTCTTCCCGCAGCCTGAAGGGCCAAGAAGTGCAAAGAATTCCTTTGCATAGATGTCGAGCGTCAGATCATCGATGGCAGTAAAATCGCCAAATCTCTTCGTCACATTGCGAAACCGGATCAGCGGTTTTTCTGAGGCATCCTCCCAAGGGGCAAAAACATCTTGCGGCGATTGCGCCATGTTAGGGTCTCACATGTTGAAGAAACGCACGCGCACCGGTCTATCCGGTGCGCGTTTTGTCATTGTGCTGGCGCTATGTCCCAGACTTCACTTTCGTCCACAAACGGGTCACAGACCGCTGGACGCGCGCGTCATACGGCGTGGTCGTATACAGATTTTCAAGCGTCGCGGCATCTGGGTAGATCGCGGTGTCACCAATCACGTCCTCAACCAGCAATTCTTGCGACGCCAAATTGCCGTTTGCGTAATAAACATAGTTAGACGCATCGGCCATGTTCTGAGCATCCATGATGAAATTCAAGAACTTATGCGCCGCTTCAGGGTTCGGTGCGTCCGCTGGAATAGCCATCTGGTCAAACCACATCAAAGCGCCTTCCACGGGGGCGTTGTAGGCGATTTCGACACCATTGTCGGCTTCCCATGCGCGATCCCGTGCCTGCAAAACATCACCGGACCAACCGAATGCAACACAGATATCCCCGTTCGCCAACGCGTTAATGTATTCGGACGAATGGAACTTTTGAATATGCGGACGCACGGCCATCAGGACATCTTCTGTCTTGGCAATCACATCAGGATCTTGGCTATCAGGATCTTCGCCGATGTAGTTCAATGCAGCCGGGATCATCTCGGCCGGCGCATCTAGAAAATGAACACCGCAGGCCGCCAACTTTTCCATGTTCTCAGGATTAAACACCAGATCGAGCGAATTGATCGGTGCATCTTCACCGAGAATTTCTTGTACCTTGCCAACGTTTACACCAAGGCCCGTCGTGCCCCACATATAGTTGATGGAATAGGCATTATTCGGATCATACTGCGCGGTACGATCCTTAATCACGTCCCAAAGATTGCCTGCGTTGGACAGTTGGTCTGCGTCCAATTCTTGAAACGCACCCGCAGAAATCTGGCGTTGTAAGAACGTCCCGGACGGCACCACGACATCGTAACCGGACGATCCCGCCAGCATTTTCGTTTCAAGCACTTCGTTGCTGTCAAAAACGTCATAGATCAGGTCGATACCTGTTTCTTCTTCAAACTTGGTAAGCAGCTCTTCGTCGATGTAGTCGGACCAATTGTAGACCCGGACTTCTTCGGCAAATGCCGCACTGGCAAAAGTCGTCGTGGCCAGCAGCAAAGCAATCTTTTTCATCGGTATCTCCCGTCGATGGCTTTGAGAGTCTCTTGCTCTCGTATGGTTGATATGATCAATTTCATTCAGCCATTGCAATACAAACAGGTCTTGCGGCTCCGCATTCGGACTGCGGCACAACGCAAGGTGGCATGTCCCAGCCCAAATAGGATGCATCTGATGAATAAGATCTCAAACCATATGCCGACTGCCGAATTGCAGGCACTTGATGCAGCCCATCACATGCATCCATTTACCGCCGGCGCAGAACTGGCTGCCGCAGGTGCACGGGTCATTACCTCTGCAAAAGGTGTCACGCTGACAGACAGTGAAGGTAAAACATTACTTGATGCGATGGCTGGCCTCTGGTGCGTGAATATCGGCTATGGACGTGATGAACTGGCCGAAGCCGCATCGCGCCAGATGCGTGAACTGCCCTATTACAACACGTTCTTTATGACGACACATGTGCCTGTGATCGCCCTGTCTGCGAAGCTGGCCGAACTTGCACCTGACGGGTTCAACAATGTGTTTTACGCAGGTTCGGGGTCCGAAGCCAACGACACGAACATCCGGATGGTGCGCCATTACTGGTCTGCAAAAGGCCAGCCAGAGAAAAAGATCATCATCAGCCGCAAGAACGGCTACCACGGTTCGACCTTGGGCGGCGCAAGCCTTGGTGGCATGATTCCGATGCACCAACAGGGCGGACTGCCGATTCCCGACGTGCATCACATCGATCAGCCGAACTGGTGGGCCGAAGGTGGTGATATGTCGCCAGAAGAATTTGGCCTTAAACGTGCACGCCAGCTCGAGGCCGCAATTGCCCACTACGGCGAAGACAAAATCGCGGCGTTCATCGCGGAACCCGTGCAGGGTGCAGGCGGCGTGATCGTTCCACCTGAAACCTACTGGCCTGAAATTCAGCGCATTTGTGACGCGCATGACATCCTATTGATCGCGGATGAAGTAATCTGCGGTTTTGGACGCACCGGCGAATGGTTCGGGTCCACAACCTACAACATCAAGCCGCATATCATGACAATCGCCAAGGGTCTCTCGTCCGGATATGCGCCGATTGGCGGATCATTGGTCTGTGATGAAGTCGCCGATGTGATCAACAATGCTGGCGATTTTAACCACGGATACACTTATTCAGGCCATCCTGTGTCTGCGGCCGTTGCATTGGAAAACCTGCGTATCTTGGAAGAGGAACGTATCGTTGAAACCGTGCGCGATGAAACGGCGCCGTATTTAAAAGAGAAATGGGAAGCGCTGACCGACCACCCGCTGATTGGCCAAGCATCCATCAAGGGGATGATGGCTTCGGTCGCCATGACACCGCATAAAGAAAGCCGTGCTGCGTTCAAAACACCCGGTGCGATGGGGTATTATTGCCGGACTCGTTGCTTTGAAAACGGGCTCGTGATGCGTCATGTGGGAGACCGCATGATTATTTCGCCGCCGCTTGTAATCAAGAAAGACGAAATCGACACTTTGATCGATCGCGCGGTGCAGTCGCTGGATGAAACATACGCTTGGGCGAAATCTGAAGGGCACATGACAGCGTGACGCTCGATCTGCTCACAGCCAACGATACGCAGGGCGCATATCCCGCATCCTACTACGCCGCGACCGCGCCTCAACTTCCGCCCTTCGCGACGGCAAAGGGCGCGATCACTTGCGATGTATGCGTCGTTGGCGGCGGCTACACGGGTTTGTCTGCGGCGTTGCATCTGGCGGAAAAGGGATACGATGTCGTCCTACTAGAGGCACAGCGCGTAGGTTTCGGCGCATCGGGACGCAATGGCGGTCAGGTCGCGACCGGTCAGCGCGTCGAAATGGACAGCGTGGAAAAAATGGTTGGTATGGGCCCCGCGAAAGCGCTGTGGGACCTATCGCTCGACTCCGTTCAACTCGTCAAAGACCTGATCAAACAACACGACATGGATGTACCGTTCCATGACGGCGTCATCGAAGCAGCCCATCGCGCCCGTTTTGTGCCCGATTACCACGCATATGCAGCACATCTGGAACGCGTTTACGGCTACACGCAGGTCACGACACTGGATCGCAACGCGATGCACGATCACGTCGGATCGCCAGCATATCACGGTGGCACATTGGATATGGGTAGCGGCCACATTCACCCGTTGCGGTATGCACTTGGCCTTGCGCGGGCGGCGCAATCAGCGGGCGTGCGCATTTTCGAAAACAGCAAAGTAAACAACTTGTCGCGTGGAACGCCTGCTAAAATCACGACAGAACATGCTGATATCTCAGCGTCCTATGTGGTGCTTGGCTGTAACGGATACCTTGGCGCTTTAGATGGCAAGGTCGCCAAAAAGGTCATGCCGATCAACAACTTCATCGCCGCGACAGAACCGCTTGATGATCATACAGCCAAAAACCTGATCCGGTATAATCACGCCGTCGCGGACAGTAAATTTGTTATCAATTATTTCCGCTTGTCCGATGACAATCGCATGCTGTTCGGCGGCGGCGAAAGCTACGGTTACCGCTTCCCCAAAGACATTGCGGCAACTGTCCGCAAACCGATGTCTGAAATTTTTCCCCAACTAAAGAACGTAAAAATAGACTATGCTTGGGGCGGCACCCTTGGGATCACGATGAACAGAATGCCCCACTTTGCCCGACTGGCTGGCAATGTGCTCACGGCCAGCGGATATTCGGGGCATGGCGTTGCCATGGCGACCCTAAGCGGAAAACTCGCAGCTGATGCAATCGCAGGGCAGGCCGAAAAATTTGACCTCATGGCATCGGTTCCCACAACAGCATTCCCTGGTGGATCACGCCTGCGCGCGCCACTGCTCGCCGCGGCGATGATCTACTACAGCTTAAGAGACCGCCTTTAAGCGACAACTTCAAAACTGAAAGTAAACCGCAGAAGGTCAGCGTCGCGGGTACGCGTAAAATCTGCATGCAATTGCGTCGCAAACGCTTCCAGTAATTGCTGGCCGATGCTCGCGGGCGTGGCTTCTTTTAGGTTTCGATCTCGGATTTCCACTGACAGCACACATCGGTTGCCAGCGCGGAACGACAACAGCAAAACTTCAGGAACTTGGCCTGTTGGCACGACGTCCTTCAAAGCGATATTCAATGCTTCAGCCGTCAGCAATGACAGCGGAACCGCTTGATCGGGCAGTAAACTTGCCTCGGAAATTTCGCGCGAAATGGTTAGGGATTGGCCAAGTGATCGGGCAACTTGTTCGACACGATCCACGATTTCATTCAGCAAAGGTGCGACTGGCACCGCCCCCGCCGTGCTGGATTGATACAAATCAGCATGGACCGTAGCCAAGCTAATCACCCGATCTTGTATTCGCCGAAGAACGCTGATCATTTCAGGGTTCTTTGTATCGCGAAGATGCATGCTTAGGATCGACGACATCATTTGAAGATTGTTCTTCACGCGATGATGCACTTCGCGGATCAAAACGTATTTTTCGGCAGTCGACTGTTTAGCTTTTTCAACATCAGCAACGCTGCTTTCAGCCATTTTGTCAAAAGCTGCATATAACCGCGCAAGGTCGGGTGACATGTGGGTGGTCGATGTTTGAGGCTGATGTTCACCGGTCTGCAAGAACCGGCTCATCCGACGGCGCAACTGCTTGGTCTGACGCGCAGATCGATCATGCCAAACTGCACAACCCGTGAAAATCGCAAGCAAACTCGCGATACCCAGAAACGCATAACGATCCAAACGCCAGGTTTGCGGTAAGATCAGCGTTTGATCCCACTCCGCAATTACGATGTCGTCAGCAACAGGCACCCCGATCACGATGGTCGGCCTTTCTGACAGGACGGTCGGCGCAACAACAACGCCATCAAGATCAAATTCGAACGTATCGCCACTGATCCATTCGCCATCACGACCATACAGTCCGAGGTGCAATAGACCGTCGCCCCGCCCCGCTTCGCTGACCGCATTGAAGTCTCCGCGTTCTGTTTCAAACGTCGTTGCAACGAGCAAGCTATGCACTTTCGCGAAGGCAATCGCGTTATCCTGCCGGTGCGTTGCGCCCACATAGAAGGTCGCGAATAGGGCCACGACAAACAACACCGCAGCAATGACCACCGGTCGCCCGTAACGATCAACCAGAGCATCTGACGGTCGAAAAACCATGCGTTTCAAAGGCTTCGTGAAACGACTGCAATCGTTGATTTATCGGTCAATTCTATCGGGCCGTCGCCCAATTCCAAAATCTCGGCAATGCGCGCACGGGCACGGTTCACACGACTTTTCACGGTGCCCAATGCCACACCCGTCATTTCAGCCACTTCGATATAGGAAAATCCGGACGCCCCGACCAGAATAAGCACTTCGCGTTGGTCATCAGGAAGCTGGCTGAACGCTTTCATGAAATCATTGTACTGCAGGCGACCATCATGATCCGGTTTCACCGCCAAACCGGCTGTCAACAAACCATCAGGATCGCTGGCTTCACGGTGGTATTTCCGTCGAGACGAATAATATGTGTTTCGCAAAATGGTGAACAGCCAAGCCCGCATATTCGTTCCGGGTTCATATTTGTCGAAATTCACCAGCGCCTTCAGAACCGCGTCTTGCACGGCGTCATCCGCTGCTGATCTGGACCGTGTTAAACTGATTGCAAACGCGCGCAACGCCGGTAAATGGCTGATCAGCTCATCGCGATATGTGTCGCTCATGCGTCACCATCCTTTTTCGCGTTCAACTGATCCTCTGCCCGAATAACGGCGAGAAGGTCTTGAAAACGGTCCGGGAGGCTCTCTTTCAAAAGCTCTTGGTACATAAGTTTCAAGTTTTGATCTATCAGGGCATCGACGTCACCCCGTAATGGGTCGTGGTCATCCTCTGACATGATTTACTGGCTTTCTCATAGGGAATGGCATTACTCTGTACAAACTCAACAACGTTGCAGCTAACTTTGTTCCCTACCAGCTACTAAAGAATAAACGGATGTCGAACTATGCACGATCTTGCGGACCAACTTACCATAGAATTACCCTACCTCCGCAGATATGCACGCGCACTTACAGGGGCACAGGCCAGCGGCGATGATCTGGCTTATGAAACTCTTCAAAGAATACTCAACGACCGGACAGCACTAATAGCTGATACACCGCTGCGTGTGGCTGTCTTTAGGATTTTTCACCAGCAATGGACCGCGATGGCGACTGCCCCATCGGCAATCGATCAAGGCGACCACGCGCACGCGCAAAAACGGCTCGCCGATCTTGCACCCGATTCTCGCGAAGCCCTTCTGTTGAGCACCATCGAAGAATTCACCTCGCAACAGGTCAGCATTATCCTCGATACAGATATCGAAACGGTTCACTCGTTGATCGCGCGAGCCAAGTCAGACATGAAACGGTTGTCCGAAGGGCTCATCCTGATCATCGAAGATGAACCCATTATTGCATCAGACCTTTCGCGGATCGTGGAACTCGCAGGCCACCGTGTGACTGGCGTAGGGCGCACACGAGAAGAGGCCGTCAAGCTTGGCAAAAAGACGAAGCCGGATCTCATTCTTGCGGATATTCAGCTGGCAGACGGGTCGTCTGGCATTGATGCGACGCATGATCTGATGAAAGAATTTGGCGGGGTACCTGTCATTTTCATCACGGCTTTCCCAGAACGGCTTTTGACAGGCAACAGGCCAGAACCCGCATTCCTCATATCGAAACCTTACAACGAAAGCCACGTTACATCAGCCGTATCACAGGCGATGTTCTTTGCAACGACGGTACTTCTGGCGAAACCTTAACGGCGCAGCAGGGTTTGACCCAGCGCCAGCTTTGGTTCCAGCTCGACCCGCCGTTCATAGCTGTCAGGACCATCTGCGTAGTGCTTTGCAATCATTTCGGCCGCGGTCTGACCAATCTCTTTCCGGCAGGCATCCATCGTCGCCAACTGCTTGGGCAAGCCATCCAGCAATTCCACGCCGTTAAACCCAGCAAGACCAATCTGGCCCGGCACGTCGATCCCCTTCTCCAGAAGATAAAGCAGACCACCAGCCCCGATCATGTCGTTCGAAAAATATAGAAAATCGACGTCAGGGGTGCGCTCCAACATGGCCTGGGTCATCTCGCGACCCTTTGCCAAGGCAGAACCACCCGAATAGAAATCCTGATCCGCAATCTCGATACCGGCTTTGGCCAGCGTCCGCGTAAAACCTTCGAAACGTTTACGCGCACGGTGATCTCGCGGCATTTTGGTTCCCATGAAACCGATGCGTTCGTAACCGGCACCAATGATCTGTTCTGCCATCATCCGACCGGCACGACGGTGCGAAATCCCGACACAGGCGTCGATTGGAACACCATCAACGTCCATAATCTCAACAACCGGAATGCCAGCTTGGCGCAACATCGCTTCTGACGCTTCGGAATGCTCCAGGCCCGCGATAATCACACCAGACGGACGCCAGCTCAGCATTTCAAACAGAACTTGTTCTTCTTTTTCAACAAGGTAGTCCGTGACGCCGACAACGGGTTGCAGACCTGTGCTTTCCAACCGTTCCGAAATGCCAGACAGCACTTCTGGAAAAACCATGTTGCTAAGCGACGGGATAACAACGGCGATCAGATTAACACGGCTCGATGCCAAAGATCCGGCGATCTTGTTGGGCACGTACCCCAAACGCTTCGCAGCATCCTGAACTTTTGTTCGGGTCGCAGCACTCACGTCCCCTTTATTGCGCAGAACGCGACTAACAGTCATTTCACTGACGCCAGAGGCCTCAGACACATCACGAAGGGTAAGCGGGCGGCGTGGTGGTGGGTTCACGGTGTGATCCTGATAGTATCGTTATCCCTTGTTAGACATTCTCAGTGGGCTTGTCCAAGGGATAGGTCACCAAACGTGGTTCCCCGTTGACCATCCATGAAAAGCGCGGCAAGGATCACAGCAAGGCCCCGTGGCTCAACTGGATAGAGCAGCCCCCTCCTAAGGGGCAGGTTGCAGGTTCGAATCCTGCCGGGGTCACCAAACCTGCCAATAAATACAGGGCATTGCGCCCTCTTCGCTTATCCGCTTAGCAAGATCATGCAGGATTTTGCAGCTTCTGTACGGGAACATGTAAAGAACACCGGTACAAAACCCGTACAGTCCGTTCCAACGACTAGAAAATTCTACCGATGCCATGAAAAGAAAAATCCCGGCTCGGCGGCAACCGAAGCCAGGATCAATTCAAAAACAAAAGCGTCCAGCTTTACAAAGGAAATTATCCAGAACTACGCCGAGAAATCAAGTGACAATCAACATGGCAAGTTGCTGTCAGGCGGTACGGCATGAGTGTTCGGCTAACGCACAAGGGCCTTCCCGCCGACATTACACCTTACCGATTGAAATTGCTGCTACAGCAGGCAAAAATCGCGCTCGGCCTGTCGAGCGGCGCACTTAAGTATCTCGAATTCGTGATTGATAACTGCCAGCCGTCTGATTTCCAGCAAGGCAGGATTTGCGCTATCTGGCATTCGCTGGAGCGGCTAGGAACCGTCTTTCGTTTATCGAAGCGCCAAATCGGGAGAATCGAGGCTGAACTCGTTGACGCCGATCTGATCAAGCGCACTTACCCTGAACGCAAAAGCCGTTCTGGTGAGCGCTCAGACGGCGTAATCAAGCGGGCGGCAGGCATCAACCTTGCTCCGCTCATTGAACAAACGGATTATATTCGGTTTCTGGTAAGCCGCCAAATGCAAGCCGATGAAAATCACAAACGACTGCGCGAGCAAATTCAGGATCTCTTTAAACAGATACGCGAGCTCGAAAATGACGAGGCCGATGTCGCAGCGACCAGTATTTTGCCACGACGTCGCCCAACCGAACTGAATGACATCGACAAAATGAAAAAGATCGCCGAGGCGCTGGAAGCTGTGCTTGCTGATTTTTCGACAGTCAGCGGTCAGCCAGGAGTGTCCGTCGGGTCAGACAAAAATGTCCGACTCATTACGAACAAAGAAAAGAAAAACATAACTCGTATTGCTGCAAGGCCGTCAGGGAATGGTAGGCTGAACACCAGTCCTGCTCATGCTCGGTTGTTAGCGGGAACTAAACTTGGCGAATACATTGATCTGTATGCCTGTGGTGCCCCTCCGAACTGGCTGTCGATCACTCGAGCGACACATGATCTTGCCCATGAACTAGGCATTTCCAGTCGGTTGTGGGGAGAAATGTGCACGCGAATTGGCGAAGCGAAAACTGCGCTTTGCTTGATTGTGGCTGACCGAAATTCGCAACGAAATGGAGAATATGGGGTCGATAACGCGGCTGCTTCTTTCACAGAATTAGCTCGAAAGGAGGCCAGACAGATTGCGATTCTGGATAGCATAATTGGTGAGCTGACAAGTTCTCTGATGCAGAAAGGCGGGGCATTATGAGCTACCCATATCTGCCAGCAGTGAATAGGAGCAAGGTTACGCTTGTGGCTACGCCACCGCAACTTGTGAGGGAAGGGATGCTGCGCCCCTTCCCCTCAACCCCAACCCAATTTCAAGTCGCCAGATGTACTGCAATGGAGGCGATCAATGAGCAAAGCTAAAATACGAGAACCTCGTGGCCTGTCGCTGCACGTGAAATGCTCTCAGAAGGAACGGGAACGGTGGGGTGCCAAGGCGCGATCCCATGGGCTCAGTCTTTCAGACTATCTTCGCGAGTTCCTTGAAGAGTCGCGGTCGTCACGGCGCAGACCTGCTCCGCCGATCGATCCTATGCTCATTGGACCTGTCGCGCTTTCGTGCCGCCCCAAGTGCTCGTTTATGCCGCTTTCCGTTCGAAAGCGACGGGGCTTTTCCAGCCCAGTGCTGAGTGTCGGCGGCGCGGATTGTAGAAGCCATTGATATATT